>JAKFVN010000002.1 GCA_021732145.1 Alphaproteobacteria bacterium | reverse complement strand
CCGCTAATGACGATGCAGACATAAATGCGGTGGATGAAACAGCCGCGCGCAAGATTTCAGGGGCGCAAGCCGTTAAAGCGCCAATGACACAAGCCCCTGTTGAAGTGGATGGACATAAGATGTATTCGCTGGCTGGCGTTGCCCGCCACCCAAGCATTGCCACAAGCATGCCGCAGCGTGATGTGCCGGATGTGCGCTTGAAAACCTATGGCAAGGAAATCGCGAAATCTGCGCCCGTTGGCACTATGAAAGATGGTGGCGGTTTATTGGGCTTGCAGCAACCAACAGCTTCCATTGCAACCGCGCCATTGCCAACCTTACCATTGCCAACCTTGCCAGACCCGACCAATAGCGCGCCGTTAAGCATGGCCGCGCCAATGCCTGCTGCAAACAGCAATGTAACCACTGGCGGCAACCCCATTCCGGCGCAGCTTATTCAAGATATGATGATGCTGAATATGCAAAAATATCAGGATATGAAAGGCGGTGCGCGGAATACCTACGAACGCGGTTCCAGCCTTGATATTAACGGTTAATATACAATCTGGAATTTCGCTGCGGCAAAAAGCTAACGCCGCAGTTAGAAATTATTTATCGTCCTTGCCCAAAATCACTTTAAATTTCTGCATGAACTTGGCCTTGAAAAAAGGCTTTGGATTCACGTGCGCCCTAAGCTGGGTCAACGCATTTGCAAGCGCACCTGCATCTAAACCTGTAATTCCGCCAAGGGATGTTCCAAGCTTGGATGGGCCAAAGGATGGCGCATCATCATTGGCTGCTTTCAAGCTGGCGCAGATGGCTTCTGCAGTTGCTGAGCCCAGTTCTTCCATATAGCTGGCGGCCGGGTATTTTTGATCTTCTGATTTAATTTTGTCGCTCATAGCTTTTTTCCCCTTAACTAGAAGAGTACCATTTGGGAAAACGAATTCAGGATGTGAAATTACTTTCTTCATTGGTTACCTAGTTAACGGGGGTGTTATTAACTAAACCTGCCGAAATTATCAAGGCCAGCAAGCTTATGCGCGCAAAGCCCCAGAGAATAAGGGGCGGCGTTTGAGCCTAGTTAAGCCTAGGCTTTTCAGCGCTGGGAACGTCCAGCGAAAAGGCCGGAACGTCGATTTCAAAGCGTTCACCGCCTTCGCCAACCATTTCATAGCGGCCCAGCATAATGCCTGATGGCGTGGGCAACGGGGTGCCGCTGGTATATTCAAATGCCTCTCCGGGCTTCAATACGGGCTGCTCGCCCACCACGCCTTCGCCGCGCACTTCCTGCACGCGCCCCAGCGCATCGGTGATACGCCAATAGCGGTTAATCAGTTGCACCGTTACATCGCCCTGGTTTTCAATCTTGACCTGATACGCCCATACGAAATGGCGGTCATCGGGCGTGGATTGGCCTTCCAGATAAACCGGCTTTACGGAAACTTTTATGTCGCGCGTTACAGCTGTGTACATATACCAGATGACCTATTATCAGATGACCTATGAAGCCCATTTGCCATCACGAGCGGTTGCGCCGCTTTTTGCAGGGCCGGTTGCGGGAACCGCAGAGGCATCGCACTTAAAAAGCGGCACAGAGCGAGTGAGGCTCGCGGGGTTTTAGTGTTAATCAACAGAACCCATAAATACTGATTTAGGCGTTTTAAGCCCAAAGATAAAGGGCAAATTTATTTATTTTGTTTCTACAAAAAAGCCATTACATCTAGCTGAAACGGTCACAATTCAAAAAGCTCTTATGCCTGACGCACATCCCCTTACCGATAAGACAATCGTCCGCCCCGAACGCGGCGAAGATGCAAAAGCCATTGAAGCGCTTTTGGATGTGTGCTTTGGCGCGAACCGCCAACAAAAAACTGCCTATCGTTTCCGCGAGAATGTTGCGCCGATTACGGCCTTAAGTTTCGTGGTGGAAGATAAAGACACCAAGCAACTGGTCGGCACCATCCGTTACTGGCCCGTGGTGATGCCCGATGGCACGCCAAGCTTATTGCTGGGCCCCATCGCGGTTGAACCGCAACGCCAGAGCGATGGCATCGGCATTGAACTGATGAATTATTCACTCGCAAAAGCGCGCACGCTGCATTACGCATCCATCATCCTTGTGGGTGATGCGCCTTATTACAACCGCTTCGGGTTTGTGCGTGACGTGATGCTGGGCATTACCCTGCCCGGCTGGGTGGATGAAAACCGCTTTCTTGGCCTTGAGATTATCCCCGGCGCACTATCCGGGCAAAAGGGCATGCTCGGCAAATGGCCGAGCACCCCAACATTCTAATTTTTCAGAGTTGTTCAGAATCTTGCTGCGGCTAAGGATTATGAATTACCAAGGGCGTGGAACAACCGTGGTGATTTGGCTGCCCGCTGGCGTGTACCAGTTGCCATAACGCACAGCTTCGGAGATGGCATAGGTTTGCGCAATCGGGCGCTGGGTTGGCAATTGCGCAGCATACGCAATGGGCTGCGCATACATTGCACCGGCGCGGTATTCATTCAATGGAACGGTATACGCAACAGGATATGCCATTGTCGGGTATACTGCGCCTGCGGTGTAATATGGTGTTTGATAAACTGGGAACAATGAAGCCTGGGTGTAGTAATCGTAATTGCCGGTTACCATCAACCCATTATTGCGCTGGAATGCGGCCAAGGCGTTGCTGGTGCGCGGGCCATTAATGCCATCCACCTTGCCAACAAAATAGCCAAGTTGCTTCAAGCGCATTTGCGCAGCTTCAACACCTGCATCACGGCTGCGATAGCTGATGTAAGCAGCATTGGCTGGAACAGCGAATGCAACAGAAAGAACGATCGCGGCGGCGCATAAAAATGCTCTCGCATTAAATGACATAGGGATATCTCCTGAAAAATAGAATAAAAAATAAACGCTTTGAATATGGGCAACCCTACCAGCCAAAACTTTCAAGATGTTTAATGCGCCTGTTTTCGCGTTAAGCTTTTGCGCATTCCCCCAATAAAATGCGTTGTTTTTTATTTAACGTACCTATTGCTCCCCTTGCCGGAGCAGCGCCCACCATGATTATCCTGCGGCGGATTTTTAATGCATTCTTAAAGAAGCGCGCTGGCCGCCCAAGACCTCTTCACCCCCCCCCCTCTTCACAACCCCCTCTTGCCAACAGGGTGCGGCTGTGTAATATGGCCTCATTATTTAAAGCTGCTTTTTAAAATTCTTATTCAAATTCATTTTTTCAAAAGAACTTTTCATGTCGCCAAAGCCACCATCCATTTCATCCGATACTGTTCTGTTTATGGAAGCGCGCGCCATCTGCCTGATGAATGAAGGCGGCCGCGAATCCTTTTCACAGCCAAGCCCCGCGCTTATCAAAACCATTGCCGAACGCTTAACCGATTACGCAACGGTCATTGAACTTTATGGCAATCCGCCCGCCATGAGCGCTGCATGGGATCGCATTGCCAATGATACCGGTAACAGCATGGGCCAGATTAATATGGATATGCTGGATATCGCGACCGTTTACCGCTCCGCCATTGCCTATGGCAAGCAGGCGAATGGCCAGCTGATTGACCGCATTCAGCAATCACGCATCATGCTGCGCTCGCAAGCCTTCCGCCCTGCGCGTGAACGCATGAATAGCGCAGCCGCCCATGCCGTTTCGCGTGATGGATTTAAAAAAGGCAGCCTTACGCTAGTGCTTTAAAATTCGCCGAGATTGCCCAGCGCGCGGGCGCGTTCAATCAGCGGCGCGCCGGCATTATTCGCTAATAACGCATCCAGTTTTTTCAGGAAATTCTTGCGGTTATTCATCAGCACTATATTCATCCAAAGCGGTGTGCCATCGGTGAGGCGCACATAGCCTTCGCTGTCATGGACATCATACGGATGCGTATAAGTCCATAGGAGTGCATCTGCATGAACATTTTTTTTCATAAGCTGCACCAGCGGTAACGGCAAATAACGCAAATACACACCGCCCAGAAATGGCAGCGCCAGCACACCCAAATCCACCATCGGCACGGGCAGTTCGATTAATCCGTTTTTCCATTTAAACGGCTTGTTGGGCGCGCCATCAAACCCGTTCACTGCGCCCTTGCCCGCAATCACGCTCGATGAATAAATAAACCCAAGTTCTTTAAGCATATCCACTACCCAAGCCGATTTTGGCGTGAGTGAAAAAATCGGCGCGCGAAACCCTTCAACGGCTTTGCCCGTAATATCCTCAAATGTTTTTTTGGCATTGAGCAAATGCGCGGCATAGGTCGCGGGGTTTTCGTTTGTCAGTGCAATATGATCATAGGAATGCAGCGCGAGTTCATGGCCATCCGATACGATGCGTTTTAGCAGCTGCGCGTGTGCAGCTACCTTACCCACGGTGAAGAATGTGGCACGAATGTGTTTTTCCACGCAGAAGTCGAGGATGCGCGACGCATTATCCATCCAGCGAGCACCCGTTGCATAAATGCCCAGATGGTCTTCAAGATCGATGGTAAAGGTAATTTCTGCGTTACTCATGCCCTTAACCTTAAAGTTTCTGGTGCAGCGCAACAACTATTTTTGTTGAAATGCCGTTTTGATTCATTACTTTCGCTTTTTTGCTGAACACTAGTGCAGGGGCGGTCGCACCTTCTTCGTCCAAGCGGTTGCGCGTAGCGCAAAGCGCGTGACGAATAAGAACGCAGAGCCATCGCACCCAATTAGGATTTATGAATTACCACAACGCCCATATACAACCTGACCAGCGCAGTATTGCCGAACGCGCTCTATTGCGCGAGCATTATGCCGATTGGCTGTTTGACCGCGTCGTGGATAGCCAGCGCAAAGCGCCGATTGTTCCAACGCTTGAATCCCCGGCAGTGAGCGTGAGTTTTCTTCACGCATGGAATGGCGTGGGTGGTTTTTTATTGTGCCCGCCAAGTGATGCCGATTTAAAAGTGCTGACAGACCAGCGCGTTGAATTCCGCAGCTTTCGCAATGAAGCGGTGGCGACCCGTGCGCGCCGCATTCCCTATAAATCACTGCTTGCGAACGATGAAGCCATGCCCGAAGGATTATTATCGCCGTTGTTTTTAAATGCGGCGCATTACCCTGGCCAGCAGCATCTGGAAACCTTGCGCCACCGCGTTTATGCCGATGCATCAGCGCTGCTTAATCATGCCGTTATGCATGCGGGCGAAGAACTGACAGGGTGCGAACAGGCGTTATCGCGCGAGCAGCGCATTGCCCTATTCATGTACCGCGAGGTCGATGGCAATTTCACCGTTGGCATCAATAATGCGCTTACCCTGCGCGAAGAATTGTTTCATACCCTGCAAAAAATGCTGAAAGTATCATATAGCTATATGAGCCATTTGATGCTGCAAGACGCCGATACGCCCGCGCTGGTTTCCGCCGTGCTAAAGAAGTCAAAGGGCGAACAGATCAGCAACCGCAATGCGGGCCTTGAAACGCCGTATGAGCGCATGGAACGCCGCCTGGGCTATCTGCTGTCTGATCGTGAGTTGCAGGCGCGGCTTGATAAAATCTGCGTTGAAATTGGCAAAGTGCCCGGCCCATACGAAGACCCTGTCGAATTCTTTGAAAAAGTCGGCCTCGCCTTGGGCGGCATCAAGGATTTTGAAGGGTGCGGCAATTCCATCTGGGAACGCTCCATGATTGCGGGAAGGCCATCACGCGCACTGGCCGAACTCAATTTTGCGATTACCGCCGCATTCCCTGATGGCATTTCCGATTTCTTCCGCAATGTCGCGCTGCCTTATCACGCGGCGCAGGTTGTGCGCGTGAACAGCTTTGATAGCAAATACGAGATGATTAAATATTACGGCTTCAAGCGCAGCAAAGCATTTAAAGATGTTGGAAAAGCCGAGCCCAAGTTATTGCGCGGATTAGAGCGCAAACCGGATCGCGCGACGGCTGGCTAATTATCAACACCCCTGAATAGTTCCTCAAGGCTTACATCCATTTCATCGGCAAGCCGGCATAAGGTCAGGAATGGCGGGTTGCGCTTGCCGCGCTCCAGCAGGCTTAAATAGGTCGGGTCAAAGTCAGCCAGCTCAGCCAGCTTTTCTTGCGTCAGCTTGCTGGCATTGCGCATGGTTTTAATGCGCTTGCCAAGCAGGGTAAGGCGCTTTTGCGCATATTTTTGATCGAACGAGGCCATGCCCCACTAAAAAATGTACTTGACTGACAGTCCACAGACTGTCAGTCATATTCCTGCATAATGTCTTTTTGTGGTTTTCCTTCCCATGCATGATGATACTGGCGATAGAGCGGCTTTTATTGTGGCTTATGCCGCTGTTGCCTTTTCAGGGTTTTTAATGGGCTTGGGAACCGGCTGGCTTATATGGCACTAGCTGCGCGCGCCGAATATGACGCTGCCGATGCGCACTTCGGTTGAACCGCACGCAATCGCCGCTTCATAATCGCCCGACATGCCCATGCTGATGACGCGCAGCTTATTGGCTTTTGCAAGCTCCGCCAGTTTTTCAAAATAAGGACGCGGGTCAACACTGCCATCCGCCCGAGCGGTTACGCCGCCCATTTCTGAAATGGAAGGCGCAGAGCGAATGGCGTTGAGATCAATGGGGGGTATGGCCATCAGGCCTTCGATATCAATCGATAGCCCGCGCGCGAAATCAATCAGCGCTGGCAGTTCGTTGATTGCACAACCGCCTTTTTGCGGCTCATCGCCAATGTTTACTTGCAGAAGGCATGGCACCTTGCGCCCCTGCTTTTTCATGGCTTTGGCAAGAGCCGAGGCAAGGCTCACGCGGTCAAGCGTATCAATCCGGTCAAACAGCGCCACCGCATCATCCGCCTTATTGCTTTGCAGATGGCCAATCAGATGCAGCTTGATGCCCTTGAATTCGGTCTTTAGCGTCGACCATTTCGATTTGGCTTCCTGCACATAATTCTCGCCAAACACCGTCTGGCCGGCTGCTATGGCCTCGCGCAGGCGCTGTTCATCCACCGTCTTGCTCACGGCCACCAGCGTGATCGAAGCGGGGATACTGGCACGGATGGCCATAAGGTTTTCAGAAATCGACATTTAGTCCAGACCCTAAACTTTGGGTTTATAACTTAAGGCGAAAATCGATTTTTTCGAGAACCGGAACGCAAGCCTACGTTGGGTAGCGGCGTACCCGAAACAAAGAAAAAGTCGATTTGCAGACCAAGATATAAGCCCAAATAAAGAAAGGGCGGTTCTTTCGAACCGCCCCCTCAATTTTTTAACTCTTAAACAGAGCTGCGTTTAACTTAGAACGCAACGCGGTTGGAGAGGATAACAACGTGACCTTCGCTGTTGCCAACACCTGCTGGACGTTCTTGCTTGAAGAACGCGGTGTCTACGCTGGTGGTCATACCTTCAAACAAGGAATAACCTGCGCCGATACCCCATACAGTGTAGCTGTCAACATAGTTGTCGGTAGCTGCACCAACTGCAAGTGTGCTGAAGCCGGTTGCGCCGCCAACTGCACCTTGGTTGTTATAGCCTTTACCTTGCAAGTAGCTGCCGCCAACGGATGCGCGGTCAAACTTGTAGGTAGCACCAACGGACCATACGTTTTGTTCGCTGTTCTGAGCAGCGCCGGTGTTGAAGCGGCCAGCGTCGGTGTAGTTACCACCAACGGTGAAGCCCGCATAACCCAATTGAGCGCCGATATCCCATGAAGTGAAGTCACGTGGCGTAACATTGGTTGCGCCAATGGTTCCGTTTGTGCCTTCCGCAGTCTGAACAACAAAGCCCAGGGTTGCGTTTACCTTGTCCATGAAGCTGCCGTTATAACGACCGCCAACCTTGATAAGGTTCTTGTAAGCGGAACCGTTAACAGCGGCGTTGTTAACCGCGGTGAAGCGATCGCCTTGGCCGTAGAAGTTAGGAGCATAGCTTACGCCCAACTGAACCTTGTGCGCGCCCATGCCGAGTTTTGGCGTGAGGTAGCTGATCTTGGTTGAGTTTTCATCATCATTGATGAAGCTTGGGGAAATCGCGAATACGTCCTGAGTGCGGAGGAATTCGGTGTAGTTGCCGTCAACTTGCGCGCCAAAGTCATAGGTCAATGGAGCTGCAACTGCAAAGTCTGAAGCACCGTGCTCGTCACCGCCACGTACTTGACCCCATGAACCATTCACATAACCATAGCTTTGGTGGAAGTTCACGTTGTTGCCTTGTTGCTTTCTGTCAAATTGAGCGCCGTTCCACAAGGTTGCTACTGCGCCATATTCCAAGCCATTGCTGGTCTTGTTCTTGGCTTCAACTTCCAATTGGAATTCGTTTTGGAAATCGTTGTTGCGACGGCCAGTGGCTGGGCCTGCAGACAGATTTTGGCCAGTGAAGCCTGCGCGGAAATCGTTGTAACCGCCAACTGTCACTTCCATGTTCGCTTCAGCAGCGCCGCAAAGAGCAGCACCAGCAAGAGCGGTGGTAGCGAGTAAAAGTTTACGCATGTTTTGTTCCCCCAAAAGGTGGTAGATATTGATAGAGAAAAAGACGAGATTGAAACCCGTCCGATGCCGACAATGTTGTTCAAAGAGGCTGCCCAAGCAAGTTTAAAATGCCCGATTTAGAACCTTGCTGGCGCACTGTGGCACAAACAACACGGAAATTAACGATTACGGCAACATTCTTAGCGATTATGCACCAAACGGTTAGTGGGCCAGCATGCAGGTAAGAAATGGAATAAGGCAGTTCTGGCCTTATCCCGTCCATAATTTCTTGCTTTTATCGCCTTAAGCTATTTAATAGCGTTTTCTTGGCCAAGCTTCACCCAACATCGGCATCCTGCCGCTCCAAACCTTTATGAAAAACAAAACGACCATGAACTATCTACTTGTTTTGATTATATTTTCTGCGTTTTTAACGGGTTGCGGCGGGGTCAGCCGTGAAGACACCTATAATACGGATAAGGATCGTAACTCCCGTTATGCCTATGGCAGCGTGGCATCGGAAAAAGGCGGCTGGTCATTATTGGGGGGGCGCGATGAAAAGAAAATATCCGGCAGCGGCGGCGTGGGCGTGAATGCCTATTTATGGCGCGCCGCGCTGGATACGTTATCGTTCATGCCGCTTGCTTCGGCGGATCCGTTTGGCGGCACGATTATCACTGACTGGTATTCACCGCCTTCATCACCCAATGAGCGCATCAAGCTCAACGTATTTATCCTGTCGCGCGAGCTTCGCGCGGACGCGGTGCGCGTTTCCGTATTCCGCCAGCAGCGCGATACAACAAGCGCATGGGTAGACGTGAATACCAATGTTGCCACCGCAGGTACGATGGAGGACAGCATCCTCACGCGCGCGCGCCAGATGCGTGTCAAGCAAATCGGCGATGATGGCAAGCGGGAATAGCTGCTGTTGCGCGCCGCGCAATGCCTGACCGGATCCACGGATTTTTATTGAAATTGATTTCCGCATGATGCGTGTCCATCAGGTGATTTATCACTTGCCTGACAATGCTTCCCGTGATGCGCAGCGCGTGGCGCAAAACCTCTTTTTCACATGTTTCACGGCTTGCATCCTTAAACGCATCGCCTAATCCGTGGCCCTCAAAAAAATCCTCAAAGCGCTCGATAATGCCCACCGTGACCACTGCTTTTTGCCTATCCACTTCCAGCAATGCTTCAACATCGTTTCTGATGCCCGCATAAACGGGGTCATTCCGCATGGTCATGATGGGCTCGAAATACACGTGCGGCGGCGTTGATTTATCGCGCAACTCCACGCCGTGTCTTGCCTCGAACGCAGATACCGCCGTTAGAAAATCACGGCCTGTGCCCGCCAGTTCATGGAATGCGCGCGATACCAATTCGGTGGCGAGTGGGCTGCACAGCAAATCCCATTTATTTAAAACATGGGCGATGTAGCTCAGCTCATAAATATGGGCATCTAAAACTTCGGCTAGCATTTAAATCGGTCAATTCTTTAAAAAACGGCTTGAACATATGGTCTTTTTTCTATGGGGGTGAATTTAGACCGTTTCAAAGAAAGTAATTAATGGTATTTATAGAACCCCCATTCCCATTTGAGCTTTACGGTATGAATTACAATCACGGCGCGACTGAAAAAAAGTGGCAGAACCTTTGGAACGAGAAGAAAAGTTTCGAAGCCAAAGAAGACCCCTCGAAAAAGAAGTACTACGTCTTATCGATGTTCCCCTACCCGTCGGGCCGCATTCATATGGGCCATGTGCGCAATTATACGCTGGGCGATGTGGTGGCGCGCCTTCGCCGTGCGCAGGGTTTTAATGTGCTTCACCCTATGGGCTGGGATGCTTTTGGCCTGCCAGCCGAAAATGCGGCGCGTGAACGCGGCATTTCGCCAAAGGACTGGACGTATGACAACATCGCCAATATGCGCGGCGAATTAAAGCGCATCGGCCTTTCCATCGATTGGTCGCGCGAATTCGCGACCTGCGATGTCACCTATTATAAGCAGCAACAAAAACTGTTTTTGGACTTTTATAAAAAGGGCCTCGCCTACCGCCGTAAATCCTTCGTGAACTGGGATCCGATTGATGAAACGGTGCTGGCGAACGAACAGGTGATTGATGGCCGTGGCTGGCGTTCCGGCGCGCTGGTTGAAAAGCGCGAGCTGAACCAATGGTTTTTCAAAATCACCGCTTACGCCGAAGACTTGCTTCAGTCGCTTTCCACTTTAGATAGATGGCCGGAAAAAGTCCGCCTCATGCAGGAAAACTGGATTGGCAAAAGCGAAGGCGCAAAAGTCTTTTTTAAATTAACCGCCCCTATCGCCCGGGCGGGCGCGTCACCCGCGCCAGCGGCAGACGCCGAGCGAATGGTGACTATCGAGGTTTTCACCACGCGCCCTGATACATTATTTGGCGCATCATTCATTGCGCTTTCACCGGGCCACCCGATTACAGCTGAACTTGCGAAAAACAACACCAAGCTTGCGGATTTTGTCACCGAATGTAACCGCATCGGCACCACCGCAGCTGCCATCGAAACCGCAGAGAAAATGGGCTTTGATACAGGCCTCACCGTTGCGCATCCCTTCATTGCTGGTAAAACATTGCCGGTATACATCGCTAACTTTGTGCTGATGGATTACGGCACGGGTGCAATTTTCGGTTGCCCCGCGCATGACCAGCGCGATTTCGATTTTGCGACCAAGTATAAATTGAGCGTCATTGAAGTCATTGCGCAAAAGGGTGAGAAGCAGCCATTGCCATATACAGGCGATGGTGTATTGCAAAATTCCGGATTCCTGAATGGCCTGGATGTTGCCACCGCCAAAAAAACTGCGATTGAAAAATTGAAATCGATGGGCATTGGCGAAGGCGTAACGCAATTCCGCCTGCGCGATTGGGGCGTGTCACGCCAGCGTTACTGGGGCTGCCCCATTCCGGTCATTCACTGCAAAGCGTGCGGCGTGGTGCCCGTGCCGGAAATCCAATTGCCAGTGGTGCTGCCGGAAGATGCCGATTTTAAAAAAGGCGGCAATCCCTTGGATAACCACCCCACATGGAAGCATGTGAAATGCCCAAGTTGTAAGGCGGATGCGCAACGCGAAACCGATACCTGCGATACCTTTGTGGATAGCAGCTGGTATTACGCGCGGTTCTGTTCGCCAAAAAATGATGCTGCGCCAATCACTAAGTCAGCGACCGATTACTGGTTGCCGGTTGACCAGTATGTGGGCGGCGTGGAGCACGCGATTTTGCATTTGCTCTATTCCCGTTTCTTTACCCGCGCGATGAATGAGACAGGGCATGTCGGTTTGAAAGAACCCTTTGCGGGATTGTTTACGCAAGGCATGGTTTGCCATGAGTCCTACAAAGACGAAGACGGCAAATGGCTTTATCCGGAAGAAATGGAAAAGCGCCCCGATGGCACGGCTGTAAATGTAAAAACAGGCCGCCCTGTAACCGTTGGCCGCGTTGAGGTGATGAGCAAATCCAAGCGCAATGTCGTTGACCCCGGCCGCATCATTGATGCTTACGGCGCAGACACGGCGCGGCTTTTCATGCTGTCCGACAGCCCGCCGGAGCGCGATCTGGAATGGACCGAAAGCGGCATTGACGGCGCATGGCGTTACATCAACCGCCTGTGGCGTTTGGTTGATGATGAAAATTTGGACCTGCCTCCTATCAATGAAAAAATTGAAGGGGCTCCAGCAGAGGGGGCTCTCAAATTAAAAAAGCACATTCATAAAACAATAGCGCGTGTGACTGACTGTCTTTCTCGCTTTGCTTTTAACGCTGCTGTTGCCTCGGTTCGCGAACTGACAAATCTTTTACAAGAGTATGAATCTCATGTGTACAAGGTTGGAACAGCGGCTGTTCTTGTTTCCAACAATAAGGATGCCGCACAACCTGATGCTGGCATGATGCTCAAGGAAACTAAAGACCAACGCATAATTTACCGAGAAGGGGTTGAAACCGTAGCCAAACTTATCTCCCCCATGTTGCCGCACATCGCATCCGAAATGTGGGAAAAGCTGGGTCACAAAACCATGCTGGTCGATGAAGCATGGCCAACGCCCGAAGCCGCACTTTTGGTTGATAACGTGGTAACCATAGCGGTGCAGGTGAATGGTAAACTCCGCGCAACCATTGAATTACCTAGGGATTGTGCCAAGGACAAGGCTGAAGCCATTGCTTTGGCGCAGGATTCCGTGGTGCGCGCATTAAATGGCTCTCAACCAAAGAAAGTTATCATCGTCCCCAACAAGATTGTGAATGTGGTGGCTTAGAACGTAACTTAGGAGAACTTATGAAAAAGCTTTCGTTATTCGTTGCTCTGGTTCTCTTCAGTTTTCCTGTTTCTGCATTCACCGGCTTTCTGGTTGGCAGCAATGACGCGCCACTTTCGGTTTCATCTACCAAACTGATTATCGCGACGCATAACGGCCATCATACGCTTACCATCTTGCCAAGCGTTGCATCATCTGAGCGCGAATTCACGATGCTATTCCCTGTACCCGCCAATGTAACGGCGCAAAATGTACACGAGGTGAGCGCATCGCTGTTTGATGCGGTCGATACCGTTACCGCCCCGCGCCTTCGCGAAGAAACCGATGCTGACCCCTGCCCAACTGAAAAAGGCAATACAACCGCCGTGGATGTAAAATCCTATGCGGTGACGACCAAACATGTGGCGGATGATACCAGCTATGACATTTCCGTTTTGCCCGCCGAGCAGGGCGCGACATTGGTCAAATGGCTGGAAGATAAGGGCTATAAACTGCCGCCCAAAACCGACCGCATCATTCTTCCCTATACGCAGCGCGGCAATGCGTTTTTGCTGATAAAGGCCAGGCGCGCAAGCGCGGAGGCTGGTTATTTAAAGCCGCTGCAAATTGCGTATGATGCGCCAAAGCTGGTTTTGCCTGTGCGCCTTGGCCTGATTAACGCGCCAGCGGTAACGGCAGAAAAACCACGCACCAAGGGCTTTGATGCGCTGAACGCCGCGCCCGATACCAATTACGAGCGCAACGTAACGCCCGTTGATGTATTCAATGATGGCGGTCAGGCGATTACGCTGTATGTCGTATCGCAATTGGGCCGTGCAGGCTCCCCGCTGATGCGCTCTATTCCACTCAACGGCCCGCGCATGGATATGAGCATGCCGTCTTACGCCACACGCGATTTTCCATCCATCTATAACCGCATTCTCAATATGCGCGTGAAATCGGAAAGCAACGCGCTCATTGTGGAATATGCCGATGAAGCGCAATTGCCAGCGGATGTGCTTTCATCCATCGGCGTGAACTGGCTGAACGAAGCGCCCAAAGCCGCCGCGCCAATCTATGATACATCCAATAACGATAATCTGATTGGCGGGATGATGCTGCCCAAAGCCGCCTATCCCAAGCATTTGCAGCGCGGCAGCGCGCAAGCGGGCAAGCCTTATTTAACACGGCTTTACTTCCGTTATAACGCAACGACATTGCGCCAGGATATCGCGATTGAAGAAACGCCAAGCCGCGAAACGCAAAGCATCCGTTTTTCAACGCATCTTCCGGCCGCCAATGCCTGCGCCGATGTGAATTATCAGCAAAGCCTCAGCGTGCGTGATGCGCATGATGAGGAAAATTTGGCCCGCCTCAGCGGTTGGTCAAAAGCAATCCTGCGCCAGAAATTTAAAGAGTAGCTTAAGGAGTAATCATGGCACTTGATAAACCACGCATCGCCGGGGTTCTTGCCTTGCTGATTGGCGGTGGCGGGTCTGTCTGGTTTTACAACGCCGCCATGTCGGAAGCCATCACGCATGAAAAAGAAACCATCATCATGCCGCATGGCTTTGCCTTTCTGGTGGCCTTTGCCATATTGGGAATTGGTCTTATTCTTTTTGGCCAGAAACTCAGTGATTATTCCAAGGGCCTGCGCGGCCGCAAAAAAACCTTAAAGGACTGGCTGCTGATTGGCTGTTTTGTGGTGCCAGGCATTGCCGCGTTCCTGTTCATGGAATACCAGTTAAAGCAGCTGGGTTATGAATAAGTGCGCGATGAATAAATAGACAAGCTGGTCTTGTGGGTTTAATGTGCGCTTATGCGCCTGTTTATTGTACTTCTTCTGCCGCTCATCCTCACCTCCTGTTACCGCCCGATTTACGGGGAACGCCCCTTTGGCGCAGAAGCAACCGTGCAGGAAAAGCGCCTCAACCGCATTGCAATCGCCAATATCAGCAATGAGCTGGGCCAGCAGCTGCGCAACCATCTGATCGACCGCATGTATGGCCAGGGCCGTCCGGAAAAAACCGATGCCACGCTGCAAATCAGCCTCGCCACCACCGAGGAGAATCTGGGCCTGCAAAGGGACGCAACCACATTGCGCAAGAAAATCACCTATATCGCCAATTATATCCTGACGGATAGCACGACGCAGAAAAAACTCTATACCGGCACATCGCGCACCTTCGTAAGTTACAATAAGATTGATGCGCAGTATGGCGCGTTATCGTCACGCGAAAATTCGGCGCAGCGCGCCATCCGCGAATTATCAGACCTCATCGTTACGCAATTGCTGGCATACTATGGGCAGAAGGATTTTTCGCCCACGCCCATGACGGAAGAGCAATTAAACCGCCCTTTCGTAACGCCCCCCGCCACGCGCCCTGATGCGCTGACCAGGCCGGAATTGCAAGGGGGCAGCATCTTCAAATGAAGCTGAGCGCCAACAAATCCGCTGGGTTCATTGAAAAGCCCGATATGGGCATGCGCGTCTTCTTGCTCTACGGGCCCGATGCAGGCTTGGTGCGTGAACGCGCGCAAAAACTGGCCGCGAAATGCGTGCCCGATGTGAACGACCCATTTTCGGTTTCGGAAATTTCTCCCTCCTCGCTCGATGAAAATCCATCGCGCTTGCATGATGAAATGTCGTCCATCTCCATGATGGGTGGAAGGCGACTGGTGCGCATGCGCGATGCGGGTGAAGGTTCTGCTTTTTCTGCCATCGACCATTTGCTTGCAAATTTGCCATCGGGCGACAGCGTACTGGTGCTGGAAGCGGGCGAATTGGATAAACGCTCCAAACTGCGCAACCGCGTGGAAGATGATGCCAAGGCGATGGCCATTCCGTGCTATGCGGAGGAAGGCGCGGATCTCAGTGCGACGATTTCAAGCATGATAAAGGCCGAAGGCTTCACAATTGACCGCGACGCGCTGGCAGCGCTTTGCGCAGCATTACCGCCTGACCGCAGCGGCATTCGCATGGAAGTGGATAAGCTTATCACATACGCGATGAACCCAAGCGCAGGGCCGGTTGCAACACCTTCTTCAGGTGGCGCAGAGGCATCGCGCCAAAAAAATATCACGGTTGAGCATATCGCCGCCTGCATTACCGATGCAGCGGGTGAGGAAGTGGATGATGCGGTGTGGGCCGCGGCTTCGGGTGATATCGCCAAGCTTGATGCGATGCTGGCGAAATTAGCGGCAGAAGGCGTGCAGCCCATTCAATTCCTTCGCGCGGCCACGCGCCATTTGACCAAAATTTACGAAGGCCTCGGCAAAATGGATGAAGAGCATATGGGCGCGATGGAAGCGGTAAAGACCATGCGCCCGCCCATTTTCTTCAAGCGCGAAGCGCAAATGCAAAAACAACTACGCAGCTGGACACTTGGCAAAGTCATGGACGCCATGTGCGCATTATTGGAAGCCGAGATGAAATGCAAAACCACCGGCATGCCCGCCGAGCGCCTTGGCGAACGCGCCCTTTATAATGTGGCACGGCTCGGGAAGTAATTTCCGCATCAGATTATTGTTTATAAATTTCACCGATTTGCTTTGCCAAACCTGTCATTCCCCATAAATGCGTTGACTGTTTTACGTTGCTTACAAATTCAATCCCGCCAAATATTGAAAATTTCCAAATGGTCATTTCAGGGTTTTGCTCTAATTGCAGACCTTCATATTTAAAAGTATCAATGCCTAAAGCATTAGATGCTCGTTTTTTAGCACTGCCTGCCATAAAACCATTAAATAATTCTTCTACATCGCTTGTGACATATCCGGCCCGAGCGGTATGGCTTTCGTTCAGCAACACCCCCATGTGAAACCATGCCAATCCTTTTACAATATACGAAAATAATTCCTGTAGTTTTTTTCCTTCGAATGGCACCGTCATTCTTTTTTGAAGAATACCGTTTTTGCTAATTAGCTCCTCGCTCATTCCTTGTCTTATTTTTTGATTTATTTTCGCATTACTTTTTAAGCGCGGCGGTGTTGCAATTGAAAGATTATCATATGCATCAACGTGGCGTCCGCCGAAAGCCAAATAAGGCATCAAATCATTTTCTAAGGATGATTTAGCATTATTACATTTGTCGCATGCAGGGATTTTTGGCAGGTGTTCTCTACGATTAATGGAGAAAAAACCTTTCGCAAAGACATTGTCTGCCGTTTCAGATATTCCTACCCCGCCGCAATAAGCGCAGTCACGATTTTTGTATTTGTTGTTTTCCATTTTTGATAAGCGGCAGAATATTTAAATTCGCTAGGCCTAAGGATTTTTGAATGATTTCGAGAACCGGAGCGCAGCGTACGTTAAGTACGTGCGTACCGGAAGCGCAGAAATCGTCAAAAAGCCAACGGCCTAGTTAGAATTTAGGTATTCATTGAATCAAAGAAATCATGGTTGGATTTGCTTGTCTTAAGCTTATCAACCAGGAACTCGATGCTGTCGGATGTACCCATCGGCATAAGGATACGGCGCAGCACCCACATTTTGGTGAGGGTTGCCTTATCGACCAGCAATTCTTCCTTACGCGTACCGGATTTCGAAATATCAATCGATGGGAAGGTACGTTTATCGGCGAGCTTGCGGTCGAGCACAATTTCACTGTTACCCGTGCCTTTGAATTCTTCAAAGATCACTTCGTCCATACGGCTGCCGGTATCGATGAGCGCGGTGGAGATAATGGTGAGGGAGCCGCCTTCTTCAATGTTACGCGCCGCGCCGAAAAAGCGTTTCGGGCGTTGCAAGGCGTTGGCGTCCACACCGCCGGTCAGCACTTTACCGGATGATGGAACAACGGTGTTATAAGCGCGCGCAAGGCGCGTAATGCTATCCAGCAAAATCACGACGTCACGCTTGGCTTCCACCAAACGCTTCGCCTTTTCCAGCACCATTTCCGTTACCTGAACGTGGCGGGATGCTGGTTCATCGAACGTAGATGAAATAACCTCGCCCTTCACGCTGCGCGACATATCGGTCACTTCTTCGGGGCGTTCATCAATCAGAAGTACGATTAAATATACTTCCTTATGGTTGGCGGTAATCGCATGCGCGATGTTTTGCATCATCACGGTTTTACCGGTACGCGGCGGCGCAACAATCAGCGCGCGCTGGCCTTTACCCAGCGGCGATACCAAATCGATAATACGTGTCGTTAAATCCTTCGCCTTCGCATCGATGATTTCGAGGTTAATCTTCTTCATCGGGTAGAGCGGCGTGAGGTTATCAAAATTGATGCGGTGACGGATTTTATCCGGGTCATCAAAGTTGATGGAGTTTACTTTGAGCAGCGCGAAATAACGCTCGCCGTCTTTGGGGGAACGAATTTGGCCTTCCACCGTATCACCGGTGCGCAAACCGAATTTGCGAACCTGGCTTGGGCTTACGTAAATATCATCCGGGCCGGGCAAATAGTTGGATTCAGGGGAGCGCAGGAAGCCGAACCCATCCTGCAATACTTCCAAAACGCCATCACCGGCAATCGGCACGTCTTTTTCAGCGAGCGATTTCAAAATCGCGAACATCATATCCTGCTTACGCAGCGTGCCTGCATTTTCAATTTGCAGTTCTTCGGCAATCTTTAAAAGTTCGCCGGCATTCTTGACCTTTAATTCCTTCAAATTCATCGGCTTGCCCTCACCATCATGGGTGCCGTTGTGCGCGCCAAACGCTTCGACCGCACTTTGGGCTGTTTCAGCCGCGGGCGCAGCCTCTTCCGCTACCACTGGGGCGGGGGCTGGTTTTTCTGCGAGCTTTACGGTGAGGCGTTCTTTTTTAAGACCGGTTTTTTCTGCGGGTTTTTCGTTATTATCTGTCATGTTTTTTACTGAGCTTATTACCAGGGGGTTTACGTGTTTCGTTTAAGGGGATTTAGTTTTACGTCGCCTGCACGATGTGCCCCGATATGGTTTCTGATTTTCAAGAACCACTTCATGCGCAGCGATGCCTAAAGGGTAACTTGCAGAACGGGATTTTTAGAAAAGTGCTAAACGCCAAAATTGCGTATTTTTTGAGAGTTGAGACTTAAGGGTTAAGCCCCAAAAACAACCAAACGCTTTAAAACTGTACCCAGAATATCTAAACTTCCGGTTAACTGTCAAGGTAAATAGATTATTTCCGGCAGAAATCCAGCCTTATTCCTTATACACATACATATTGGCGCGGAACCTCAGCGCCAGAGCCAAGCGGGATGCGATTGCGCCCCGGGCGTTCCGGATGATCAAACAGCAACGGCTTTACGCCGTCTTCGGCCTTTTGCACGATGAAAAAGGGCTTGGCCATGCCGCGCGGAATAACGTGATAGCCGGCCTGATTAAACGGGCGTGCCACGCCGTTCTGAATTCCGCGGATGACCATCTCCGCCTTGCCGCCAAGCAGCGTAAAGGTCAAATCGCTGCTATAGGGATGATGGCTCTGGTTCCAATGCACCACATTCACGCGTTCGGCCGCGGGCCTGAAATGGGCGACCATGCCCGGGCGAATGAACACATCGCCGCAGGCAACAAATTCTTTCTGTCCGGAACTATGTTCGCTGCGGTTTTCAGCACGCAATGCGGGCCCAAGCAAATGCACATAATGCAGGCGCTGCGTTTCCTCGTGCGGCTCATTTCCGTTTAAATAAAAAAATGTAACGTGTTTGGTTTGTTCATTGATGCGAATGGCAAAGAGTGATCCATCCTCCAGCGCATCCGCCGCCTTGGTGCCGGTTTCAAATGTCACATTGCCTAATACGTCGCGTGCAATATGGTGCTGCTGCATATGAACTCCTGAATATTTTTTAAAAATATTGTCTCGCGGTAAGAATGCTAGGACGCAAAATATGAAAGTATTAAGCAAAAAAACTTGGCTGCTTGGCCTAAAACGGCTTCACGACCACCAGAATAATAATCGCAATCATTAATACGGTTGGCACTTCATTCATAATTCGCCAGAATTTCGCGCTGCGCTGATTTTCATCTTTTGCAAAACGGCGCACGCTGGCCGCATAAAACCCGTGCACGCCTGCCATTAACAGAACCAGCCCGACTTTCACCGGAAACCATCCGGTTTGCAGGTAAACCGGTTGCAGCATCAGAAGCGTGATGCCGAACACAAAGGTTGCAATCATCGCGGGGTTGATGATGAACTTTAATAAACGGCGCTCCATCACCTTTAACGTTTCGGAAAGCTCGCTCCCCGCAGCAGCGCCCGCGTGGTAGACAAACAAACGTGGTAAATACAGCATCCCGGCCATCCACGCGATCATGGCGATGATATGAAATGCAAGGATTAGCGAATAATAGTTCATCATGTTGTTAATGCGGGTTAATGGCAGAAAACGTGAAGGGAAAGTATTACCGCAGGTGCAGGGAACCCTGCAAAAAGCTAAGATAGGCGCGAAATTCTTAAACGTAAACGGGATATTTTAAACAATCGCATGACCGCTGAATTCGTAACCGCCAAAGAGGTAAAACACCCCCTGCCCAAAAGTTCGACCAGCATCTGGAATAATGCCGATGTGCTGGAAGGACGCAAAGCGCCGGACAATTTATTCCACGCGCTGCTTGAAGACACAGGATTAAAGAATGAGCATGGTCGCCCGATTTTCAATTTATCGGACAAGGTCGGCGTGAATTTCCAGGCGCTGCTGCACAATGAAGCACAGCGCGGCCATGTCCACCCGCTATTATCGGCCTATAAAAAAGCGATTGATGCGGAGCCAAACAAATACATCCACCTTGCCGATCTTGGAAATCCGGGCACTGAGCAGGCAAGGGGCCTTTGCATGCTTCATGCACAATGGGTGTTGTTTAACCAGCCCGCGCTTTCTATTCGCCAGCCACAGCTCTTTGCGATGACCAGCCCGCATGATGGCAAATTTTATCTCCCCGGCTTCCCCATATCCTCCAACAGGGATTTGGATAACCTTCATACGCATTACCATGTCATTGAAGAATCCGATTTTTTGGGCAGCACGGGTATTCGCCTGACCGGATTATTTGTCATGGCGGGCGAAGAAGCCGCGAATGACGCACGCTTTGAACGCACGCGCAAATCAGGCAATCCATCACAGCGCATTGCATTGGAACCGATTGACGCAGCGCCAATGGGGCTTGACGGGCGCGGCATCCTCCTGCGCGAAAATAACGGCAGGCTGCACGGCATTCCGGGCATCGTTCATCAACAACAGGGCCGCTTGAACCTTGCGCAGCTCGGCTTGGTGCGCGTCCCGAAATCAACGGGAAAAATCACCTGCCTTATCAACCGGCGGCGCGGGCATTCTGCCTATCTGTTATCGCCAAGGATGCTGCACTGGAGCCGCGACGATTCATCGCCGCAGATTGACGCGATTGCCGATGGCCTGTTGCGCAGCGGCGCATGGCAGCGCGGCGTCAAAGGCGCGCTGGGCACTATTCCGCGCTGGATTGCCAGAAACATCTCGCATCTTGGATTTGGTAATTAGCCATGCCCTTTGATCCAAAATTTTACGTGCTGCGCGAAGCGCATTTTGTGCCATCCGCCTCCAGCTATTTGTGGGATAACGCCGATACGATTAATGATGCGTTCGGCGAACGCGTTTTTTCGATTTTGATCGATAAAAAGCAGGATTCCAACGACCCCAATGGTTCCAGCGAAACAGTTGTTATGTCCGGCATGCTGCGTCATTTAATCGATATCATGGAAGAACAAGGCACATGGCCGCAGCGCGAACGCCCAGCGGGCTTTTACCAACAGGCAGCGCATTTGCTATCGCGGTTGCGCCATAATATCTTCGGGCATGGTGAATAGGCATGTCACTTGAAACCGAATACCATCCCGAAAAAGCAGCCATCGCCAGACAATTATTCGATGAGATGGACGCGCTAGCCAAGACGCGGGGCGGCGAATGGCTTATTGCGCAATCCAATTTGCACGGGCTTGTGGTGCGTGGCAGCGCCGATGGCTTATTGCCGGGCCAGTCCCCCTTATTCATACGCAGCATTTGCGATATTGATTTGCGCGTTTATTCAAAACACAGCGGCTATCACGATGCCAGCATCATGCCGATGATGCGCTTTATCGGGCGCGCCGCCAAAAACGTTGGCTTGCGATTGAATGTTGTCGCGCGCAGGGATGCAGGCTCACGCTTGAAACACCGCGCCTTGCGTCATTTCTTCCCGCGCATCGATATCCATATCGAAGACCGCGCAACTGGGCGTTTTATCATGGGCATGCATATCAGTTTGATTAATGCGCCGCCCCCGCCTTTGATACAAACCGGGTTTGTAAAGGCTGAACATCCTATTCTTCGTTTGGCCGAAAAAATTCGCGCATTGAATAACACCAGCCGCGTTTTGGGCATCACCAGCGGCGAAGAAGACCAGAAAATCCGCCGCGCACTTGACTTGCTCGACACCTATCAATCCTATCACATTGCGCTGGCCGCGATGGGCTCGCATCAACGAGTCATCGACGGGCTGGATGAAATTTATAACGGGTCAATGGTGTCGCATTTCAACCGCCGCACCACCATGAGCGTCATCAACCAGAACTTGCAGCAGGGCTTTTTATATGCGGATTTGCGCCGTTTTGATGAAGCGACCGACATGGCGCGCTATCTGCCGCGCCTCGTTAAGCGCATGCAGCGCAGCGGCATTATCCGTGTGCATGAAACGCTTAATCCGGCGGTTGTGCTTGCAACCGGCTATGATTTATCGGGCCGCATGCCATTGCCGATTTCCAGAACTGTTCTTCGACTTGTGCGGCCGCTTGTGGCGCGCAAAAAATCGAAAGGCCAAGCGCCACCAGAGAATTAAGCCTTACGTACCAGCTCCGCCAGCCCGTCAATAAAGTCAGGGTGAGTTGCAACCGCGGGCACGCGCGCAAAAACCGACACGCCTTTTTCTTTGGCAAGTTCGCGGTATTGCTGCTCGATTTCATACAAGGTTTCGGAATGCTCGCTGACAAACGCGATGGGCACAATGAGCAGCGGCATTTTTTCTCCGCCCGCCACTTCAATTTCCTTATCGGTGTAGGGTTCAATCCATTTCAACGGGCCAACGCGGCTCTGGAAGGTGTTTTTCCAATCCAGGCCAGGGATGTTCAATGCAGCAACCACGGCCTTGCACGTCGCATAGACCTGTTTCTGATAGGGGTCGCCCGCATCAATGGTTTTTTGCGGCAAGCCATGCGCGGAGAATAAAATACGCGGCGCTTTTCCTGCCTTGGCCTTCACATCCTCATAAATCGGCTTGATGAGTTTGGCATAAGCATTCACCAGGCCTGCATTGGTTTCGTAAGAAATAATTTTGGTGACAAATGGCGTGGTCGCGATTGCGCCTTTTGGCGCAGAGCCATTATGCCCAAAAAAACATTTATCAAAATCCTCGAATGAGGATTTTGTAGTGGTGGTGGAGTATTGCGGGTAAAGCGGCAGATAGATGATTTTGTCCGGCACATAGGCCTTCACATCCTTGGCCACATCTTTCGCAAACGGGTGCCAGTACCGCATCACGGTGAATACTTTGTAATTCGTGCCAAGTTTTTTTTCCAGAGCTTGGGCTTGCGCAATTGTGTTTGGCAACAGCGGCGATCCGCCGCCAATCGCTGCATAAATATGCCTAGCTTCTTTTTCGCGGCTTGTGGAAATAAGCAATGCCAGCGGATAGCGGATAAACCACGGTACGCTTAAAATGGCCTTATCCTTGAATAAATTGAGCAAAAACGGCTTTACGCTGTCCAGCTTATCGGGGCCGCCAAGGTTGAAAAGAATGACTGCGGTTTTCATTTCTTAAACCCTTGCACAAATTCAACCAGTGCCGCGACGTTTTCAGGCGGCACGTGCGGCGTTAATCCATGACCCAAATTAAAAATGAATGGGCGCTGCATGTCGCGCATGATTTTCTCCGCCGCCGCCAGCATGGGTTGCTTTTCGCCCAGCATCCGTTCCGGGTCAAGATTGCCTTGCAGTGCCACTGATACATTCTTTTGCGCCCAGTTCAAATCCACAGTTTGGTCAAGTGATATAGCATCCACCTTTGTTGCCTCTGCGTAGCGTGCGATTTTTTCGCCCGCCATGCGCGGAAAACCGATAATGGGAATATCCGGAAATTCCTGCTTTACCGCGGCGGTGATTTTCGTGGTAGGGGCAATCACCCATTCATCGAATTGCTCTGCTGGAACCAACCCTGACCAGCTATCAAAAAGCTGCACGACTTCTGCGCCTGCCTTGATTTGCTCTTTCAAGTAAAAGCTGGTGGCATCTATCAGGCATTCAAGGATATGCGCGAAAAACCTCGGGTTTTCCTGGGCTTTTTGGCGGGCAGTGACAAATTCGTCTTTGCCTTTTCCACCCAGCATGTAACAGGCAACCGTGAATGGCGAGCCTGCAAAACCGATCATCGTTACATCAGGCGGGAGGGCGGCTTTACTTCGGCGCACAGTTTCATAAATCGGCGCAGTGCGCTTGAAAAAGCTTTCGGCTTCAAACGCGGCCAATCTGTTTGGAACATGGCGGTTTGAAGCATCGTCTTCGGACGCGGTTTCAAGCTGAGGTCCTTCGTTTTCGATGAAATCAAGTTTGTAACCAAGGCCATATGGAACCACCAGGATGTCAGAGAATAAAATCGCGCCATCAACACCGAACCGGCGAACCGGCTGCAAGGTGACTTCGGCGGCCATTTCAGGATTGAAGCAAAGGTTCATAAACGAACCTGCGCGGGAACGCAAGTCACGATATTCGGGAAGGTAGCGCCCGGCCTGGCGCATGAGCCAGATCGGCGTATGCGTCGAAGGTTCATTTTTCAGAATGGATAAAAGTTTTTTATTCTTCTTCATTAGTTTTATTTTTATAGAAGTAGATAGTAGATGGCTGTGAATAACGGTGATACAGGGTTTCCCACAGTTTATCCATGATTTCATGACCATGATGGGCATGCAAAATGCCGCATGTGAATAATCCTATAAAAACCCCATAAAATAATCGTTTTTGAAAGGAAACCGCCGCTAATTCGGCGTGGATAAGTCAGAGGAAAAGCAACGCTTAAAAAAAGAAACCATGCTTTGCCAAAACGCTTTATAGTTTTTATACAGAATGCATGAAGCGGCGGAACAAAAACGAGAAGCGATGCCAAAAAAATGGTTTCAGGAATTTTTTTAGTTACGCGGAATCCCTTCACATGCACCGTGAGTAAAAATGTGAATAATTTAAAACAGGAATAGCAAAGAAAAATAAATGCCGGAAAACCAAAAAGACGACAAGCAAAAAAAAGTCTTTCACCTCCATCTGGTCTCGGATTCAACGGGGGAGACATTGAATCACGTCGCGCGCGCATGCGTTGCGCAATTTGAAGACATGGAAGCGGATCAGCACATCTGGTCGCTCATCCGTCATGAACGCCAGATGGACATGGTGCTGGAAGGCATCTCGCAAAAGCCGGGCATTGTCTTGTTCACCGTTATTCATGAAGGGCCGCGCCGCAAATTGCTGGAGCATTGCCGCGCGTTGCAAATCCCCTGCATTCCCGTGCTCGAACCGGTGTTGGGCGCGCTATCAGCCTATCTTGGCGAGACCGCGCGCAAGGAAGCAGGCAGGCAGCACATGCTCGATACCGATTATTACGCGCGCATTGAAGCGATGGAATTTGCGCTGGCCTGCGATGATGGCCAGGGGCTTGATAAGCTTTATAAAGCCGATGTCATCTTGCTGGGCGTATCGCGGACATCGAAAACGCCAACCTGCTTATACCTTGCCAATCGCGGCATTTTTGCTGCCAATATCCCATTGGTCAAAGACGTGGAACCGCCCGATGTCTTGCAGGATTTATCAACGCCGCTGATTATCGGCCTCACGCGTGATGCGGGAAGCCTGATTGATATCCGCCGCAATCGCCTTAGATTCCTGCATGAAACAGGCGAAACCGATTACATCAATGAAGATGCGGTGGAAGAAGAAGTATTGCAAGCGCGCCGTCTTTATTCCAAGCGCGGCTGGCCGGTGATTGACGTATCGCGCCGTTCGATTGAAGAAACATCCGCTGAAATTCTTATTCTTTTGAACAAGAAGCGCCTGAAGGAGCATTAATCCATGCAGCAAAACCATTCAGCCCAGCAAGATAATCTTTGGCAACGCGAACTCTTTGTCCTGGCATCCGGCAGCCAGACGCGCAGAGCGATGCTTAAAAATGCGGGCCTCGATTTTATTGCCGATGCATCCGATGTTGATGAAGACAGCATCAAGAAAATCAGCAAGGCGGAGGGCGCAAGTATTTTGGCAACCGCTGAAGCGCTTGCGCTTGCCAAGGCAAAGAAAATAAGCGCGGAACGCAAAGGCATGCTGGTGCTGGGATGTGACCAGATGCTGGAATGCGAAGGACATTGGCTGGATAAAGCGGGTGATGTGAAAATCGCGCGCAGCCAGTTGAATTTATTGTCGGGTAAAAAACATCAGCTTATTTCTGCCGCCGTGCTGCTGCGCGATGGCAAGGCGGTATGGCAAAAAACCGAAATCGCAACCCTGCATATGCGCACGCTGTCACCCGATTTCATCAATGCCTATATTGCGCAAATGGGTGAACGCTTGCTGGGCAGCGTGGGCTGTTATGCGTTGGAAGGTCTTGGCAGCCAGTTGTTTGAAAAAGTGGAAGGTGACCACTTTGTTGTATTGGGCCTGCCGCTGATGGCGTTTTTGGAAGCGCTTCGCGAACAGGGCATTCTCCTGCGCTGAAACTAGTCTACCTCATGCGCAGTCAGGAAAAGCGCTTTTTCCAGGGCGGTGAAGAATTGCTGATAGGGTTGCGGGTCTTCGATTGCTGTAATATTGTATTGGGCGCTGGCGCGGACAATAAGCTGTGATTTCCCACGGTCACGCACGCTCACCGTCATGCGCATGGAGTACCCGTCAAGTTTTGTTGCGCTGACCGTGCCCAGCGTTCCATCCGCCTTATCGATTACAAAGCTGAGATCCTGCAACGTTGCGATAACAGTCCGCAGCATTTTCTTTGTATCACGCGTATCAAAGGCGCGGCTTTGCATGGAACGCAGGGCAACCTGGCTTTGCGATGTGCTCAAGGCCTGTTCGCGGCTATCGGTCTGGCAACCGGAAAACAGCAATGCGGTGAATGCAAGCACCAGAGTGCGAAAGAGCGGTTTTTTCATGATGGTTCAGCCTTTTCTAGATTTCGTGACCGGTTAGGAAAACCGATTGGGACAGCTTGTCAAAAAAATCCTGGTACATTTTCGGGTCGTTCAGGCCTTCCGTTTTTGAAATCTCGCCTTTGGTATTCCATACAACACGTTGGAACGTAACCCGCAAGGATGTAGCTTTTTTTCCGGCGCTTTTGGTTACAAGGCTGACACGGATTTTCTGCTTTTCGTCAATCGGTGTTGCAACGCCAAACATTGCAGCCATGACCACTGCCCCAACAACCTGTCCGGCTTCGGTGGCATCACGGTCTTTTGACCCAACGACAACCCCTACATCCGTAGAGCTCTCTTCCAGAGTGTACCCAAGGTCTTGAAGTACTTGCGCGCCCGCCCGCAGCAGCTTTCTTTCATCTTTTGTGTCAAAACGGCGGGTCTGTGATTGACGATCCTGCAAGCTTTCTTGCTTTAGCTGCAAGGCATCTTTTGGAACTGTCTGCTGGCAGCCGGCTACAGCAACAAGAAGTCCAAGCAGGATGATGCGCAAGGATATGTTCATGCAAGGCCCCTAGAAACTTGAGCTGCGATAGGCGTAATCACGCACGCGCTGACGGTTATCAAACTTCACGATGATTGTCAGCGTGCGCTGGGTTGTGCTTACCGCGCCAGAACCATTGCGCTGGCTGCCGCCAATCCCGCCAAGCAAGCCGCCACCATCGATACCGCCAGCACCGCCAAAAATAAGGCCCAGACCCCCGGATGAGGTTGAATAAACCTTTTCCGTTGAGATTTTGTCATAGATCCAGCTTTCGCGGCGCGACTCATCCGTTGTAACCATGTTGGGCGAACCAAGAACCTCAGCAACCTGTTCTGAAGTCATGCCTTTGTGGATTTCACGTTGGGCCGTTCCTACTGTCAGCCTATCTTTATCTTGGTTGCTTACGGCGGCGCGGTGTTCCTCGGCAGTATTTGCACAAGCATTAAGCATCAGTGCCATCACGAACAATACTGCGATCTTGATTTTCCTCATGAAACCCCCATCGTCAGGTAAAAGCGGTATTTTTGTGGTACGAACAATGCGTCTATAGTATGGAGGAGTCAATTCATTTAAGTGACCAAGCAGTATAGCGTGTATATGTAGTTTTTTAGTGCTAGCTTCCTTCAGGCAAAGAGACCATGCGGCCGTATTATGGATAAGAACGATTACAGCATTACCGGTAAGGCAAAAATCGCAGGCGTAATGGGGTTTCCCGTTGCGCATTCGCGTTCGCCCCTGCTCCATAATTACTGGCTGCGCCGCTATCAGATTGATGGCGCCTATGTCCCGATGGCGGTTGACCCGCTGGGGTTGCCATCCGCGCTTCGCTCCCTTGCGCCGCTCGGTTTTGCTGGCTGCAACATAACCGTGCCGCATAAAGAAAACGCCATTCAGCTGGTTGATACGGTGGATGAACTCGCCAAAAAAGTTGGCGCGATTAACACGGTGGTCGTTGGCGAGAAGGGAAGCCTGGCTGGCAGCAATACGGATGTTTATGGCTTTACCGCCAATCTGGAAGGTGCGGGCAAGGCGTGGCAAAAGAAAAAGCCGGCCTTGGTCGTTGGCGCGGGCGGTGCATCACGCGCGGTGATTATTGCGTTATCGGAAGCCGGGTGCGGTGAAATCCGCTTAACCAACCGTACCAATGACCGCGCCATAACGCTTTCCAGGGAAATGCAGCCGCATGTGAAGAAAATCACGCCTGTTGCATGGCAAGACCGCGACGATGCGATGAAGGATTGCGCATTGCTGGTGAATACCACTACGCAAGGCATGCAGGGCCAGCCGGCCCTGGATGTGGATTTGCGCGCGCTGGATGATAATGCGCTGGTGACGGATTTGGTCTACACGCCATTGCATACGCCATTATTGCTGGAGGCAAAACGCCGCGGTCACGCGATTATGGATGGCCTTGGCATGCTGCTGCATCAGGCGGTGCCGGGCTTCGAGGCGTGGTACGGCGTGAAACCCGTGGTCGATGACACTGCGCGCCTGCTGCTCATGACCGATATCATGAACGCCAAGATACCCGAATAATTACTGTAAATGAATATGCTCGTGCGGGCTTGGCGTGCGGCGAAGGCGCATCGCTTCTTCCGGCGATTGCGCGGCAGAACGCAATACCGTCACCAAATTCGGGTCGATGGTTTCATGCGCAAAGTAAAACTTCATCCCAAAGCTCATGGGTAATACCAGTTCCGGAAATTGCGGCGCAATCTGGAAAATACGCGTGCGTGGAACTTCGGCGGCCAGCTTCAGCCATAGGCGCTGCACATTGGTAATCAGCCTTGTCACATCCTGTAAGAATTCACCGCAATCTTCCGGGCGGCTCTTGCGCTCGCGCAGGTATTCCATCAGCAATGCGCGCTTGGCGCGTAAAACGCTATCGGGCTGCTGGCTTTCTTCAATGGCTTGGCGGATATCCGCATCCACCACATTCGCAACGGCGCTTAGATATTCCGACGGGCATTTCATCACCGCCGACGGGGAAATTCGGCTAAGGCCCGCAACCGCTTCTTCCAATTCGCCGCACATTGGCACCTTGGCAAGCTGCGCATGGAGCAGGATGTTATCGATGGGTGCCGTCATGGAATAGCCGTCGTTTAAAATGGGTCATGCCTTAATATCGTTTGATTATACAAGGTTTTAAAGGCTAACATAGTTTCATCAATTTGGGGAAAATTAATGCGCATTTTGGGCCTTACCGGTTCGATTGGAATGGGAAAAAGCACCGCGTCACGCATGTTGCGGCGCATGCGCATCCCCGTGCATTGCTCGGATGAAGTGGTGCACGCCCTGCTTGGCTCGAATGGCAAGGCGGTTGCCGCCGTCGCCAGGCTGCATGCAGCCGCGCATGATAAGAAAACCAATGCCATCAACCGCGCGGTGCTTGGCGCGGCAGTGTTTGAAGATGCACGGCTTTTGAAAAGATTGGAGGCGATTTTGCATCCGATGGTGCAATCCAGCGAGCGCGCCTTCTTGAAGCGTTGCCGCGCGCAGCGCAGGCGCATTGCGGTACTTGATATTCCGCTGTTGTATGAAACCGGCGGCGACAGGCGCGTTGACGCGGTAATGGTGGTTTCAGCGCCTGCCTTTATTCAAAAGCAGCGCGTCATGGCGCGCAAGGGCATGAATGCGCACAAGTTAATGGCGATTTTATCGCGCCAGATGCCCGATGCCATAAAACGTAAACGTGCGGATATGGTTGTTCCAACCGGCATTGGCAAGGCCGTCACTTTTGCCCGGTTAAGGGCATTTATAAGGACGCAGCAAAAGCTTGGTTGACCATTTAAGTGCATTGTGGTGGGTTCTTGCTTTCACTCACGCCAAGGTTACCGATGAAACCATTCTATTGCATTTTTATTGTCTTGTTGCTGCTGATTGCCGCGCCCGCCTTTGCTGGCGAGACGGTAAAAGCCCCGAATGTGGAGAAAGGGCTTTTGGAAATCGAGCAAAAGGGACGCTATCAATCCGGTTCCAGGCTTCCCAAGAATCATTTCGAGGAATTTGAATACACCGTTGCCTATGGCGTGACGGATCGCTGGAAGACCAAGTTTGAACTGGTGACGGATGAGGATAAAAAGGGCGACCTTACCTATCGTCGCACGCGCTTTGAAAATATCGTGCAGACAACCAGCGCAAAGGACGGCTTCTTCGTGGATACCGCGCTGTATAATGATTTCACCATCGCCAATCGATCCGATAGCAGCCATGACATAACCTTCGGCGTCCTGGCACGCAAGGACATCGCCAGTTTTTCACATACGGGGAACCTGTATGTCAGAAAGGATCTTGGCGATACCGCGCAGCCCGGCATCAATTTTATCTACCGCTGGCAAACAAGATACAACCTGATGCCGCAATTCCAGCCCGGCGTTGAAATACTGGGCGACACCAAAAAGAAAAACGCATTCCGCGACCAGTCGCTGGGCATCGGCCCTGCCGTATCCGGCCATTTTGGCTTTGATGAATTGTTCGGCGGCGACAAGGCGCAAAAGCTGGGCTATGAACTGGTCTATACCTTTGGCACCACGCCCGCCACGCCAGACACCATGCTGAAATGGAAACTGAAATACGCCATACAGTTCTAGGCCATCCGAACTGGGACAGGCCGTTAAGCGTTGCCGGCCGCGGCCTGCGCTTCGCCCTGCAATTGCTGGTTATACAGCGCGTTGAAATCAATGGGCTGCAACAGCAAGGGCGGGAAGCCACCATCGCGCGTTGCATTCGCAATGATATTGCGTGCAAAGGGGAATAATTGGCGCGCAACTTCAACGAGCAACAAGTATTTCAGCGCGTTTTCATCAAGCCCCTGTGGCGTTGAAATAATGCCCGCATAGGCCAGCTCAATCAAAAACGCATGCTTGTTTTCTACTGTGGCGGTTGCGCGTGTTTTCAAGGTTACCTCAAACACGTTCAGTTCCAGCGGGCGCGTTTCGGCGGAAACCTGCACATCAATTTTTGGCGGGTTGGGGCTGATCACATCGCCGGGATGCGCCGGGCCTTCAAAGGATAAATCCTTGATGTATTGCGCATTGATGCTGAAGGAAATGGGTGCTGGTTCAGTAATCGCGTCCATGATGGGATGTTTCTATAAAAGAGGAAGAACAGGAATGACTAGGTTTTAAGTCGCCAAAGCCTGTTTGACAAGGATTACCTTGCGCCCGGGCCGCGCGAATGGCGGAATTAGAGCCCTTCGCGGTGGTATCTGCCTTTTTCATCAAGGCGCACAATTTGCGCATTTTCCGTGTCTTTGCCCGAAAGGGTAAAAATGAAATACCAATGGCTGACCACAAGCGTTGTCTCGGCATCATTCGCGCCTGTATACAATTTGGCAAAGGCATTGACGCGCCGCGCAATATCATCATCGCTTTCATCATGCCCCGGCCACCATTCCTCGCGGCCTTCGCTCTTATTCTCAACGCGCGCGAAATCAACCAATGGCCATTTTTTCTTGAGCTGCGTGAGCGGCGTTCCGATATCGCAGGTGAATAAGCGGCGCTCGCCCGCCAGTGGCTCGGCCATCATGGCGGTGATGCCTAAATGCTTGGCAATAATCTCCGCGGTTTGCAGCGCGCGCGTATAGGGGCTGCAAATGATTTTGGTGATGTGTTTATGTTTAAGATGCTTTGCCGCGCCCAAGGCCTGGTCTGCGCCGCGCTCGGTAATTGGCGCATCGCGAATACCCGGGTCTTGCAAGGTGGCGGAATAAACAACATTGAATTCGGACTGGCCGTGGCGAACAAAGTACATGAGATTGTCATAGCGTGTATGACCAAGGGTTGCAAGGCAACCCCGCGTCAAGCTGGCACGAAAAAATAATACGCAAAAAAAAGGGGAGCAATAATTCGCTCCCCTTTAAATTTCAGCTCAGCAGCAATTTACTGTGCTGCGGGCGCGCCGGCTTCTGGCACTGCTGCATCGGCTTCGGATGCTGCGGGAGCCGCTTCAGAAGCGGATGTTTTCTTGGTATGCTTCTTGCCAGTTGGGTGCTTCTTGGCGTGGTGCTTCTTGGCGCTTGCCTTGTGAACGCCAGCTTTTGCTTGAGCGGCAGGAGTGGTGGTTGGCGCGATGGGCGCGGCAAATGCAGCAACCGGTGCGAGCAATACAGCGGCGAGCAAAGCGGTGGTCATTGTGCGTGCAATTTTCATTTAAGTGTCTCCTTGAAGAGGTTCGTGTGGTCAGGGGTATCGTTGTACGATCAGTCGTGAAGCTTCATGGTTCCTCAAGGCTGGGTCAAGATTAAATTAGTCACGAAATGTGGCTGAACTGTGATATCCCCAAGGATATTTGGGGTGATTTGCTGTTCATTACCATGCTTGCGCATGGGGGCTGCGCCCGCTAGTTTAAAGCCTCATCTTCATAAAGGCGGTTCCTTGGAAACCCTGATTTACGCAGTCATTGCAGGCATTTTGATTTACCGGCTCTACACCGTTCTCGGCAATCGCGACGGGAATGAAAGCAACCGCTCGGCTTGGCGTTCGGGCAATCCCTTCGCCCAAAAACCCGGCCAGCAGCACGACGCGCAGCGTAATGGCAAAATGGGCGACAAGCCGCCCGCGAACAAGGATGACTTGCTGGCGCTGCCGCTGGCCACGCAAAAAGTTATGGGCGTGCAGCAACCCATTCCCAATCAGCCTTTTGCAACCGAGCCTGCGCAGGAATCCTTGGCGGGCGCACTCTTTGCTATTCAGCGCGCCGATGCCAATTTTGATGAGCGCAGCTTTTTAAAAGGCGCGCGTCTTGCCTTTGAAATGATTGTGCGCGCCTTTGCCGCGGGCGAGCGCGGCACATTGAAAAACCTGCTCACCCCGAAGCTGTATGTCGCGTTTGAAAGCGCGATTTCTGCGCGTGAATTGCAGGGCGAGCGCTGGGAAATGAAAACCGTCATCATCCGCGATATGGATTTAACTGGCGCAGCGATGGATGGCAGCAATGCGCTGATTACCGTGCAATGCGTGAGTGACCAGGCGAAAATGGTTTATGATAAAAACGGCGGCATCATCAAGGATCCGGGCCGCGAGCTGGAACGCCTGACCGATGTCTGGACATTCAAGCGCGATACCAAATCATCCAACCCCAACTGGCAATTGGCAGAAACAAAATCTGAGTAATAAAATCTGAATAACAACAGGAGGTTTTTATGCCACCAACAGCGCCCGCCCTGTCCCCTGAATTATTCTGGCTGACCCTTACCGCGCTGATGACTGCGGCAATGTGGGTTCCCTATATCCTTCGCCTGATCGTGCAATTGGGGCCCCTCAAAACCTTCACCGACCGCAGCGCGGATACGCCGCTCATGGCCACATGGGCGCAGCGCGCCAAGCGCGCGCATTACAACGCCATTGAAAATCTGGTGGTGTTTGCAACGCTTGCCCTTACCGTGAATTTTTCCGGCGTTGGCAATTCAACATCGGCACTGGCATGCGAGATTTATTTTTATGCGCGCGCGGCGCATTACGTTGTGTACATGCTGGGCGTTCCGTTCCTGCGCACGCTTGCCTTCATGGTGGGTGTTGCATGCCAGTTCACGCTGGGCGGAATTCTGCTCGGCTTTATCCGCTAAGTGGCAGAACATTTCCGGAAATTTCTGAAACACGTTTCATGGGATGATGTTCCGCACGCGCCGGTTGCGGGCTTAAATCCATACCATGTCATTGATGAAAACGGTTCAGATAAAGGCCTGTTTACCGGCTACTTTGAACCGTTATTGCGCGGCAGCCGCGTTAAAAAACCACCTTTCATTCATGCGGTCTACGCGCCATCAACCCTCACGCCAACCGTCACGCGCCGTGAGGTTGCGAACGGCGCATTGGAAAACCAGAATCTGGAATTGCTGTATACCGATGATGCGGTGGATTTGTTTTTCGCGCATGTGCAGGGCAGCGCTGCGGTGCAGATGGATGATGGAACTATTCAGCGCATCGGCTTTGCCGCAAAATCCGGTCACCCCTACACCGCGATTGGCAAAACGCTGAAAGACATGGGTGCGCTTCAGCTCCCCATCACCATGCAGTCGATTAAGAGTTGGCTGCGCGCCAATCCCGAAAAACAGGCGGACGTGTTTTGTTCCAATGCGTCCTTCATCTTCTTTAAAATGATTGATGGGCCACACAAAATAAATGGGCCGATTGGCGCCAGCGGCGAAGTGTTAATGCCCGAAGCGAGCCTTGCAATTGATGACAGCATTTGGCCCTATGGCCTCGATGTAATTGTGGCAACCGCTGATCCTATTGAACAAAACAAAGCTTTTGTTCGAAAGTTACGCACAGCCGATAAGGGCTCCGCCATACGCGGTGCCATTCGCGGGGATATTTATTTTGGCTCCGGCGATGCTGCGGGAGCGCGTGCCGGGGTGATGAATGCGCAAGGTTCGATGTGGGTGTTGTTGCCTGATTAAGCCTTAATCAGGTAACCAAAGCCAGCGACTGCTGGCTCGCCCGCTTATGCGGGCGGAGTAAATATTCCCCCAATTAACCCCTTAAATATTAACACCTTTTTTGGCCTAAAACCCAATCTACCGCTTGACCGAAGGCGCTTACGCCGCCAAATTCAATTTCTATTTTTTATTCAGAAAATCCGCTTTAAACCGCACGTCCTGACCACCACTCACGAGGAAATCATGCACCGCTCCTTACTAAAAACTGTTTCTGTTTTAGCCATTTCATTATTCGTTCCTGTGATTTTTAATACGGCCGCTCTCGCGCAAAATTATTCGGTATCGAATGTTGACCCATACGGATATGGCACCGTTCCATTGCCGCCACCGCAACCCCAGTTGCAGCCGATGATGATGCCATCCTTCCAGGCGCAGCAGGGTTATGCGCCGCTCAATCAATATTCGGGCCAATATGCTCCGCAATACGGCACGCAGGGTTATGCAAGCCAGGGCGCAGTCAGCTATGGCCAGGCAATACCGCGCCCGGTTGCAACCGCGCAATACGGTGTTGTTCCAACCTATCTTCCTGCAACACGCACTTCATCATTCGGCACAACCACGCAGCAAGCATCCAGCGTAGGCTATGTTGTAAATGGCAGCCAGCCAGCATCCGCGCAGCCTTACGGCGCAGCGCCAAATTCACAGGCCATTGCTGTGCCGCCGGGTTCCGGCTATGTGCAAACGCAAGCCTATGCGTATGGCGGCGCAGCTGCGCCAAGCATAACGGCGCAAGCCCAGCAACCCACTTCATCTGCGCAATATGGCGCGCCGTCGGCTAGCGTGCAGCCACCAAGCTACCAGCCGCCATCGATTACAACGCCGGCGATAACCGCATCGGTGCCAGTGACCACGTACCCGGCACCCACCTATTCCGCGCCAGTCGGCAGCATCACTGCTTCGCCAAATTATGATGGCGCAGCATCCTACCAGCCATCCTACCAGGTTGCATCAAACGCGCCTGTGTCAGCGCCAAGCTACACCGCGCCAAACTATGGCTACCAATCCGCAACGCCTGCGGATGCGTCCCCCCAATATGCGCAAGCGCCTGTTGTAACCGCGCCTGTTGTGACTGCACCGGCAGCCCAGCCACAGGTTCAAACGTATAGCTATGGCGCACAGCAACCCTCAGCTTATCCGGCGCAGGGTTACACAACGCAAACGCAAATCTATTCCCCATCCACTGCATTCGCGGTACAGCAAGACAGCTATCCGCAGCAAGCCGCAGCGCCATCATCCGATACATCAATGGCGCTTGACCCAACCACCAGCAGCCCGTGGTATCTCGCCATTCGCTCCGGCCTCTCCATTCCGCAGGGCGCCAGCTTTAATCTGGCGGGCAGAACGTGGCAGGAAGAATTTGAAACCGGCTGGCAGCTTGGCACCGCCGCAGGCTATGAGTTCAAGTCATTCAACAGCTGGCTCGCCCCGCGCGCCGAAATTGAACTCACCTATGATCAGGCATTGGTGGAAAACATCAGCACGGGTGCCACCAAGTTCGCGGATCCTAATGCCTATGGGTTTGTGCGCAGCCTTGATTTGATGGCCAATGGCTATCTTGATTTCCGCGCGAACCGTTATCTCTCCCCATATCTCGGCGGCGGCATTGGTATTGGCTACAGCGATTTCGACCGCGTGGGCACTGGCCCATCCGGCGTTGTTCTTGATGACAATGATGTGGGTTTCGTGTGGCAGGCGATGGCGGGCCTTGGCATCAATCTTTCGACCAATGCGATGGTTGATTTCGGCTACCGCTATCAGCAGAACACGGGCCTGACCCTGAAAGCGATGGATGGCACGACATCCACCACCGATTTTGGCAAGCATGTGATCATGATTGGCTTCCGCAACAACCTTTAATCGATCGCGTAGATCGTGTAATTTAAACCCCGGTAGAAATGCCGGGGTTTTTTTTATAGGGCAGGGCCGGTTACGCCAACTTCGTCCGAGCGGTTGCGTCGCCTTGTTTTAACAAGAAGGCGCAGAGCGAATGACGAATAGGGCGCAGAGGGTTCGCCCAAAACATGTGACGCAGATGAAGAAAAAAACGCATTTAACCGATGAAGACCGCGCGCTGTGGAAAGCAGCGACTTCCGTCATTGAGCCGCATAAGAAAACCGAAAAACACCAGAAAAAGCGCAAGCTCAAAACGGATGCCGAGCCAGCGCATGCGCGCGTCAAACATGTTGTTCAATCCGCGCCGTTAAAGAAGAAATGGGAACCGGTCGCGCATGCGCCAGCCGCAAAACACGCGCATAAAAAACACCATGCGGAAATCCCCGCGATTGCCGCGGATGTATTTTCCAATATCAAAAATAAGAAACGCAAGATTGATGCGCGCCTCGATTTGCATGGCCTGACGCAGGAAGCCGCGCACCGCAAGGCCATTAGCTTCATCGCGCAAAGCCATGCGCAGCACTGCAAAACAGTTTTGATTATTACAGGCAAGGGAAGCGCGTCGGGAAGCAACGGTGTGCTAAAGAAAAATTTAGTTCTTTGGCTGAATGCGCGCCATGAAAGTGCGCGGCATATTTCGGGGGTACGAGAGGCGCCGCGCGAATATGGCGGCGCAGGTGCCTTCGTGATTACGCTGAAGTGTCACTAGTTGATATCATCACTAGTTAATATCATCAAAGGTGCGGTAAGGCTTTTCATATGCCTTTGGCGGCAATTTCGATGGGCGACGCGGGCCAAGATGCGGCGCTGCACCCGTGTTGATATGTGGCTCAAATCCTTCGCCTTCCGCTTGTGGCGGGGTAGAGGTCAGTATTTCGCCCAGCTTATCGCCAATTTCGCGCTGAACATCAGCGGGCACTTCTTTAATCACGACGCGTTCTTTTGCCATTTCATATCTCCTTGCATTAAGTCCTATCCCTTATAAAAACCGAACGCGTTAATGAATAGAGGCCATTTTACTTTCAAATCCACCCACATTAACGAACTTCCCCTTTTTAATTTCGTGCCTTGCGGTTACGCTTTTTAAAGTGCAGTTACGCTTTTTATACAGATTTCCAAAACCTCAAGCTTCAAAGGTATTGTGAATGTCCACTAAAACAGAGATTAACGGCCATACCCTTGCCGTCGATGGCATCGTGCTCATCCGCCGCGCTGATGAATTCAGCTTCTTTGACATCAAAGATGTCCCAAACGGTTATACGCCCCAAGCTACCGTTCATACCCTTAGCCAGCGCCCTATTCCTGCCCATCGAAGCGTCAATGAACTGGCGATGGTGCTTGGCTTTGTCGTCGTCGTGTCCGGCACCAAGCCGGTTGCCCTCAACCCCAATTTTGCCCATTACCATGTGGCGCAGGTGACCGAAGATGATCACTACCGTCGCGGCCAGAAAACGGTGGTGAGCTGGAAGGTGAATGGGGCGGAACGTAAAGTGTTTGTAAATGAAAGCGTTGAAGATGTATTGGCCTTGCTGCCAAAGACCGCCGCTCATTTAAGCAAGGCAGCAGAACACCCACCCACCGAGAATCTACATAGCGAGCGCCCGCATGCTGTACGTGAAGCAAAACCAAGCGAACCCGGCACCGACGTAGCCTAATTCCAATCCATAAAATTCAAACTAAATTTGCTGCATCGTTAAGCGCTACGTAAGCATAATCTGCGATTATGCACCCATATTTCACTTCTTTTTATTGGGTGCTTTCATGTCTATCGATTACGTAGCGAACTTCCGCAGTGTAACTGAAACCAAAGCACCAAAGCCAGACAAAATTGAACCCATGCAGCTTGCTTCCAATATTTGGGATGCCGCTAATTTCGTTACTGTGGGCGGCGTTACGTTCAACCCAACGCCTTATGCAACCGTTGGCGGAAGAGGCGTATGCCATGGCGCAGCAGGCGTCAATCGTAGCGGCGCGTTTGGTCTGCGCCCCATTTTCTGTCCAAAATAAAATCTTAGTTTTATTCTTTTGGTGGGATGGAGAGGCGTTTCAGCACGTCTTCCAACTGGTCGAGCGTCTGATAGTCAATCAGCAATTTGCCGCCATCACCTTTTTGGGTGAGCGCAACTTTCAAACCAAGCCATGACGATACTTCGCGTTCCAGTGCTTTGATATCAGCGCTGTCATTGCTGGTAATGGTGCGTGCGCTTTGGCTGCGTTGTGAGGCACTGCCCTTGCGTGCGGTTTTTGGCAATTGCAGCTGTGGCTTGCGCTTACCGCCTTCCCCTGCTGCTACGCCTTTTTCGTCATGGCTGGTCTTGGCAAGGTTTTCGGTTTGACGCACCGATAATCCGCCCTGCACCACTTCATTCGCTAGCGCCAAAGGATTTTTAGCAGAAAGCAATGCACGCGCATGGCTTCCGGTCAGCGTTTTATGGTCACGCATCAATTGCTTTACCGCATCCGGCAATTGCAACAGGCGAAGCGTGTTTGTAATATAGGTGCGGCTTTTACCCAAAGCCGTTCCAATCTCTTCCTGGCTATGGCCAAATTCGGTTGTCAAACGCTGGAAGGTTTCGGCTTCTTCCATCGGCGTTAAATCATCGCGCTGCATGTTTTCAATGAGCGCAAATTCCAGCGCGTCACGGTCTTTAATATCGCGGATGATGACGGGTACTTCATGCAATTGCGCTTGCTGCGATGCGCGCCAACGGCGCTCCCCTGCCACGATTTCATAAGCGTTGGATTTATCAGGATGCGGGCGCACCAAAATGGGCTGCAAAATGCCCTTTTCCTTGATGCTGGCGGTTAAATCATCCAAAGCTTGCTTGTCGAAAACCTTACGTGGCTGTTTGGCATTTGGATAAATCTGGCCAACGGGCAGCGTGCGCGGATTGCCGGTTTGGTCGGGCGCGGTCGGGTCTTCATCGGCAAAAATTGCGGAAAGGCCTTTGCCCAGACGCGCTGGCTTTGCAGGGTTGTTCTGTTGTGAAATTGGGGCGTTCATATCGTTCCTCAATGGATTGGTCATGGTTTATCTTTTTAAAAATATTAAGCCTACTTGTTTAAGCGACGCGTTGTTCGTGACCTGGTTTCTTTTGGGCAAGCATCGCGCGGTCGCGCAGCAATACTTCACGCGCCAGATGCATATAGGCCTGGCTGCCGGGGCATTTCAGATCATAAACCAGCACAGGCTTGCCATGCGATGGCGCTTCGGAAACACGCACATTGCGCGGAATAACGGTTTCAAAAACTTTCTCGCCAAAGAATTCACGCACATCATGTTCAACGGTGGCAGAAAGCCCGTTGCGCTTGTCATACATGGTCAGCACAACGCCTTCAATTTCCAAATCGGGGTTGAATGCCTGCTTTACGCGTTCAATGGTGCGCACCAGTTGCGACACGCCTTCCAATGCGTAAAACTCGCATTGCAGCGGCACTAATACGTCATCAGCAGCCACCAATGCATTCAGCGTGAGCATGTTCAAGGATGGCGGGCAGTCGATGAGCACGAAGTCATAGGTGTCACGTGCTTCTTCCAATCCATTGCGCAAACGGTATTCGCGTTGCTCGGCTGACACCAATTCAATTTCCGCGCCAGCGAGAGCGGTCGATGATGTGACGATGGATAAATTCGGGATGATGGTGGCTTGTGCAACTTCGCTCACCCGCGCTTCGGCTGCGAGTAACTCATACGTACCCATACCGCGCTTGGAGCGCATGATGCCAAAACCGGTGGACGCATTGCCTTGCGGGTCGGCATCAACAACCAATACTTTTTTGCCAACGGCGGCAAGGGCGGTTGCAAGATTTACGGCGGTGGTTGTTTTACCCACGCCGCCTTTTTGATTAGCTAATGCGATAATGCGGCCCAAAGAAACTTTAACGGGTGGAAAAGTCTCAACCAAAGCGCGCCCCCTAAATGCTGCCTAAAAACGCAGCATAATGTGCGCTAAGGCGATAGTCGTTTAATATCCGTGAGCCTGATGATATAGGCATCGTTGTCGGTTACGCTTTCCATTTTGCGCACCTCCATTGCCCAATCTTTTTGCGCTTTTACGAGTTCAGCGTCAAGGTTTTTCCCCTTTAAAAACAAGCAATGTGTGGATGGTTTACGCATATGTTCCGACATGTCCAGCAGCTCGGAAAGCTCGGCCAACGCCCTGCTGGTGATGATGTCAAATGGCCCCGGCACATTCTTAACGTCCAGGTTCAAAAGGTTGATATTGGTCTTGGTTTCGGCTGCAATGGTGCGCAAAAAGGCGGCTTTCCTTACATCTCTTTCAATCAGGGTTACATTGGGCGCGCCCATAATCGCCAGCACCATGCCGGGAAAGCCAGCGCCGCTGCCCATATCGGCAAGGGTTATGTTTTCATCGCCCGAATGGCGGTAAACGGGATAAAGCTGCGCGCTATCCATGAAGTGACGTTGCCATGCTTCATCGGCGGTGCTTGCTGAAACCAAATTAATCTTCGGGTTCCACTCTAATAATTTCGCGTGATAATGGCGCAGCTTCGCCATCACCTCAGGGCTTACCTCGGTGGCGGTTAGGAAGTCGCTTTCTGTGAAGGTGCTGGCCATTTAAGGACGTTAATTTAAAACTGTTAAAACGGATTTAGGGGATTTGGTAAAGAGTTACATGGGTAGTAACTGGGCGCTAAAAAATTAAGAAAATCAATGACATTTTTCTTTTCGTTTCTTCACCGGAATGCTAAGAGGGGGCGATTTTAAGAACGATTGCATTTTATATTTTTTAGCGCGAGGCCACCTTCCAGATGACCCCAGCAACCCAGCTCAAGCATATTCCAATCCATTGGGGCGCAGCAACCGCGCAAGAACGCGGCCCGCTCATTGTGCGCGATGGAAATGGTTATGCAAAAAATGTGATTGGCAATTCGTCGGGGCCTTTTGGAATTTTTTATGAAATTGCGCGCGCCAAAGGCGAGATTATGGATTTGCATGATCCCAGCGTGGCGCTCGCCCGCTCCACCTTTGTGCCATTGCCGCGCCCGTTAAGCGAAGCAGCGCTTGCTGCCAAGGAAGGCGCTGGTACGTTCGACCCCACCAAGCTTGTAACGCTCGACCCATTCGGTTTTCGCCCCCATGAATATTTCGCTGATTTGATGCAGGACGGCGCGCAAATCAAACCGATGATTTCCGCAACGCCGGATGAAGCACATATTGAAGGCATCGAACGCGAAGTAAAAGCCGGAACCATGAAGCCGGACGGCGTCGTGGTGCGTCATGACCAGAATGGCGATGTCTATGTGCAAACCACGCAGGTTTCAACCAATGCGGTGTGGCATTTGCCCAGCGTGGCGAAGTTGTTTGAACTCAGCGAAGACGCGCTGCGCGAAGCATTATTCAAGGGCACCAATAATCCTGACTTCATCAACCGCCGTGATTTGGAAGTGTATTTGCCAACCTATGAAGGCATCAATTTTCAGGTGATTGGCGATATCCGCCGCTTGTCCAATCCGGAAACGGTAATTGGACTTCGCATCCATGATGCGTGTGACAATTCCGATATTCATGATAGCTCGCGTTGCACCTGCAAGGCCTATATGGATTTTGCAAAAGAAGAAGGTGTGCGATTGGCGCGTGCGGGCGGCGTATTCATTTTGGCGCAGCGCCGCTTTGAAGGCCGCGCGCTTGGCGCGGTTGTGAAGAAGGGCGTTTATGCATCGCGTGAGTCCCAGCAATTGCCGGATACGGCAGAATTTTATTTCCAGCACACGCATGATTATGTGGGCGGCGAAGATGTGCGCTTGCATAAAATTCTGGGCGAAACCGCGCAGCTGTTTGGCCTGAAGCACATCCATTTTCTTTATTCGATGAATGGTGCGAAGTTTGCCAATATCGCTGGCAACGGCACCACCGTTGGCATGCGCGTTGCGCTGCCGCCCTCACGTGTGCCGCCGCGCGCATGGCAGGAAGTGGTCGGCAAAGTCACCGATGATAACTACCATGCCGGCGTGTATGATTATGTTCAGGCCGCGAGGGATGCAGGCTTTGTCCCCGGCGTCACGTTAAGCGATTTATATGCCGGCGTTCCAACGCTGCGCACCAATGAAAACGAAATCAAACTCAAATATTGCGCTGTTTCCGGCGTTGATGACGCTGTGCGCATCCGCGACTTGAACAAGCTGGCCGCGCGCTTCCCGTTCATGGAAGTGGGTATTTTATGGTACCCCAAGGAAGCGGGCGAACCGCGCTATCCAACGCGTGACTGGATTAACCGCTTCGTCAAAACCTATAAGGGACAGCATGCCGCCATCCATTTATGCGGTTCATCATTAGGTGATTTTGCAAATGGTGATGCGGATACTGTAAAGCTCGCAACGCAATTCAAGCGCGTGCAATTGAATTTACGTTTTGAAAATGCAGGCGATCAAATCAATCCAAGCGATTTGGTTGAGCAGATTAAAAAGCACCCGAACATCGAATTCGTTATTCAATACGGCCAAGACCAGAAGGCATTACTGCCGCTCTTTGCTGATGTTCCAAACGTATCGGTATTCCATGATGTATCGGCTGGCGCTGGCAAGCTGGCGCGTGAATATCTGCCGCCCGTGGAAGGCCGCTTCACGGGCTATGCCGGTGGCCTTGGCCCGCATAATCTTGCGGGCGAAATGGCGCGCATTCAAAAAGTTGCGCCGGGTCAAACCATTTGGGTCGATGCGGAGACCAATGTGCGCAGCGAAAATGACGTATTTGATATTTCAAAGGCATCGCAATTTCTGGCGGTCGCTGAAACCTTTGTTGGAATTGAAAACCGGGTATCGCCGGAACACCGCGCAGCGCAGTTGCAACGACACGCCGCTCTTAGAAGTTAATAAAACATCTGAGAAAAAATGCGCGGCGCGGCGACTTTTTGCTTTTTGGTTTCAAACGGGAATGATAGACATGTCGGTGCTAACACTAACGAATTGCCTGAATTGACTATGAAAAGCTCCAACGCTGCATTGGATGAGCGTGCGCACGAACCCGTGCCGATTGAACACGTCATCATCACCAAAACAACCACGCCATTTAAAACCGTCACCTATGAAGCGATTGCGCGCTATCGCAATGTGCCGCTGCATTTCATCCAGCTCACCGATGTGATGGATGGCTTTGTGGTTGCCGATGAAGATACCGGTGACCGCGTTGAAAATGCGGAACAGAAAATGGTCGACCATGAAAAGGTCGTCTCCGCACTGAATGATCCCAAATCCAATTTGCGCAAAGTGCTGCGCCAGCGCCTAAGCGCCTTTGGCATCAAGGATAAAAACGTCACCTATCACATGGCGGTTGAAGATGCGACGCTAACGACCGAATTACCCGAATGGCAAATTCTGCATGACAGCCTTTCCGCCTATGTGCCGGAAGCCTTGCTGCACGGCATTGCCAATAACGGCACGCAGGCAGGCCCCGCCGCTGAAACCGCAGCCGTTCTTGCTAATGTCACGCTTGAAACCTTGATGGATGAATTGCGCCTTGCCGCCAAGCAGCTTGGCAAGAAAGTGCCGCCTAAGATTAATTCCATCATCACCTTCATTTTGAACAGCGCGAAAGCCGACCCATTGGAACCGCGCCGCGTTTTTGAAGGTCAATCATCCTACCGCGCACATATGCCCAATGGGCTTGATGTGCCCATCATGCGCCCGCTTATCCCGATTGATGAAGCGGAAGATTATATCTCCGATGTTGAGCGCCCAGACCAACCGCAAAGCGCAAATTATCTGAACTGGATGTTGAATGTCAGCCCGCGCAGCAAAATTGTGCGCGACCTTGCAGCCTATCTGGGCGCGGCCGCGCCTGAAGCGGATATACGAAGGGTGTGGACAGCATCTGCGCAAAACACATTCATCCGCCGCGCGGAGCCATTGCAAAATCCCACGATTTATTCCTTTGGTAAAACCGATGACCGCATTGGCCGCTTCAAGATTTTATCAAGCGGCGTCAATAAAACCGATGCATCATCCCTCACCATCGAACCCCTATTGGATAAAGCCGATGCGCTGATTTTCCAAAGCATGAAGGGGCTATCGCCCAAGCAAAAAACCATGCGGTTATTGCATTTCTTTGCTGCATTGGTCGACCGCCAAACGCGTTCACGCTCCAAGCATTGCCCCATCATTGTGGTGGATGATGGCACCATGTCGAACGTCATTGATTTTTGCGTAAAGCTTTACCGCCGCGGCTTTGTCAAAAACTACCTCAACCGTCCGCTGTTCCGCGGCATTGATGCGGTAGTGTCGGATAAGAATGTCGCGCATTTTTCCGACAGCTATGTCGATGTGATTAAATCGAACACCGGCGCGCAGCTCAGCACGCAGCAAATTCGCACCGCGATTAACCAGATTCTGGAGTTCCGCTTTTCCTATTACGAACCGTTCGTGTCGGCTGAAACCCAGCCTACCAAAGCGCGCATTGGCGGCGCTGATATCAATCCGGATGATGTCACGGTCAGCTTTTACACCTCCGCCAGCAACGATAATAAATTCATCATGGATGCCAACCATGCTTACGGTGCGTTCCTTGCCGAGCATCAATTTGCAGCAGCCTATGGCGGCGGCGATTTGCATGCGATGGGCGCATTTGCCAAAGGCTACCGCGATAAAAAGGGTCATCACATCACCTGCGTTTCAACCTTTGATTTATTGCGCAATGAAACATCGAAAGGCCGCGTGCCGGTGGGCATGCATCGCTGGGAGGTGTATCCTGACATTACCCAGCGCCGCAACGCGCTGTATGATGCTGCGGATATCGAGGTGGTCGCATGGGGCGGATACGGCACGATTGAAGAAGACGTGAACAGCCAAGCATGGCGCATCATCAAGCCTGAAACCGCCATCAATAAATACAAGATTTTCTATGCGCCCGGCATTCACCGTGATGATTACGACGATAACATCAATGGCCAGATGATGCGCGAAATGCATGGCGATGCATTTGTGGATGCGATGCTGGTCAACCCCCGCGCGCATATCGATAAGGGCTATGTGCTGGCAACAACAATTGATGAATTAAAAAAACTCACCCTTGAATGTAAGGCGCGTGTGGTCGCGCACCGCCATGAACATGGCCTGCGCCCATCAAAGGCATCACCGCGCGTTGCCAAGCGCCAACCTGCTAAACGAGTGGCACCCGCATGACCCAAGCACGCAAAGCCCAATTGGACACTATTTTAGCGCTCCTTGCGGAAGCCAAGGAAGAAATCACGCGCCGCCTCGCGCCCTATGCCGAGCTGGTGCCGAAAATCAGAATGCCGGAAAAGCCGGATGATGCGCAGCCAGATGAAGCAACGCTGGAAAGCTATGGCAGCACCATGATGGGCTATATCAGCGAAGTGGAAACAGTGCGTGAAGCGATGTCACCTAAGCTCACAGCGATTGCCAAGAAAATATCTGCACTCGGCGGTAAGGGCTGGGAAAAAGATGATGATATCGTGCAGGCATGGATGGCGCTGGCGCATGTCGTGCAAAGCATGCGGCATAATCCTGCCAAGGGCCCCGGTGTTGTTTATGTGAACCCAGATAACAAGCTGATTGGTTTTGCAGCGGCGAATTTCTGGATGGATGAAATGGAGCCATCCGATAAATTGCAACGCAAGCACCTGACCTATACGCAGGGCCGCGCTGCATTCAACATTTGCGCAGAGCCCGCAGCGATTGCCAAAGCCGTTGGTCATGATGTTTTGAAAACGCATTTGGTTCTGCGCAGCAAAGACAGCATCAAGAAACGCGCACATCTTCGCCGCGAAGAATTACGGAATAAGGATTTTATCTCGCCGCATAAAATGGCGCAGCGCCGTCTCAAATTCCTTGACCGTATCGCAAAGCAAGGACGCCTCAGCGGCCTCTTCAAAGACAGCATTCTCATCACCACCGCAGACCCATGTTATTCATGCACGGAAGGCGTTATTCAGGTGGGCGTTGCGCGCGTTATCAGCGATAAATTGCACCGCCATGAAATGAAGCCAAAGCGCTTAGCGGAGATGGAAGAAGCACACCGCACGCTGCACAAGCAAGGCATCGCGCATCAGCACATCGTGTATCGGCATAACATTTAGGCGCCTACTTGTTGTTAACTGTGCTGACTGACAGTAAAAGTGCCTATGGGATTGTTGCCAGCTATTCCGTGTGATAGCCTTTTTTCTTAGTCATTGCGCTTTTCGCTAGTGGGTTAAAAATGGAAAAACTTGGCCGTATTGAACGTGTAGATTTACGCACTGTGTGGACGACAGAAGACCGCGGCTTTACCCCGTGGCTGGCCGAAAAGGAAAACCTAGAAATTTTAGGTGAAACACTTGGTATTGACCTAGAATTAGAGGCTCAAGAGCAATTTGTTGGCCCGTTTCGCGCAGATATACTTTGCAAAAACACGGCTGAAAATGACCATTGGGTTGTAATCGAAAATCAGATTGAAAAGACCGACCATAAACACCTTGGTCAGCTTTTGACTTATGGGTCAGGACTTAAAGCAAAGACCATCGTTTGGATATCCCGTGAATTTTGTGAAGAGCATCGGGCCGCGCTTGATTGGCTTAACCAAATGGCAGATAAGTCCGTGCGCTTTTTTGGTCTTGAGGTTGAGTTATGGAAAATCGGTGACTCTCCTGCTGCGCCTAGATTTAATATCATCTGCCAGCCAAACGATTGGGAAGCGACTGTTCGCCAACAAGCAGAGAGCTTAACGGAAGAGGACAGTGAAACTCCTTCTCAAAACCTCCGCATTAGATATTGGACCGCTTTCCGTGGCTATTTACAGGAGCAAAAAAGCAAACTACGTCCACAAAAACCTTCACGCGACCATTGGTATAGTTTTGGAATTGGTACGAGCAAGGCTCACACTTCTGCGCTTATTATTACTCGTGAGGACAAAATCGGCGTCGGACTCACAATTAATTCTGAGGATGCAAAAATCCTTTTTAATGAAGTAATCAAACATAAAGATAATGTTGAAGCTATCATTGGTTCGGAACTTGAATGGCGTGAGATGCTGGACAAAAAAGCATCTCGTGTTCGTCTATATAAACCTTGCGATCCTTATGAGGAAAAAGATTGGCCTGAGCAGTTTGCTTGGTTGCAGGATACTTTGGAAAAGTTTGATAGGGCTTTTCGACCACTGTTTACAAACCGACCAAGCGCTTAATATTATCCAACACCTTGTTGCTTGTTGTTAACTGTGCTGACTGACAGCAAAGTTACGTCGCGGTTTTCTTATCGAATTTTTCCTGCGACTGTAAAATTTGCGTAGTATTTTTTTGCGCCCACAACACTAATCCATTCACGGGCTCCAACAACGTACGGCCTAAATCTGTCAGCACATATTCAACGCTTGGCGGCTTGGTTGGATAAACTTTGCGCGATACCAATCCATCGCGTTCAAGGCCGCGCAGCGTCAGCGTCAACATGCGCTGTGAAATCCCTTCGATGTTGCGCGCGATTTCATTAAAGCGCATCGGCCCGTCTTTCAGCGTGCCGATTAAGTACAAACTCCATTTATCGCCAATGCGATCCACCACGCGGCGCACGGTTGCGCAATCATGTTCAGGCAATCTCTTGGCACGAACATTCGTGTTACTTGGTGACATGAAAGTGCCTCCTTGCAGGGGGTTTGGCAGTTACTATCTGTAACTATGTAATCATTCATAACCCCATTTGCAAGAAGGACAGTATCATGACCACCATTCTCCACATCGCATCCAGCAGCAATCTCCACACTTCCGTCAGCCGTGAAATCGGCCAAGCGACGGTGGATGAGTTGCAGCGCGCGCATAAGGGCGCGAAGGTCATCACCCGTGACCTTGTGCAAAACCCAGTTCCCCACCTTACCCCCGCCTTCGTTGATGTGATGTACACCAATCCGGATGCGCCGGAACTCGCCCTTTCCCGCGAACTTGTGGGCGAAGTATTAGCCAGCGATATTCTGGTGATTGAAGCGCCGATGTATAATTTTAGCCTGCCCTCGGTATTGAAGGCGTGGATTGACCATATCGCTCGCAAGGGCCTCACCTTCAATTACAGCGCCGTTGGCCCTGAAGGATTATTGAAGGGCAAGAAGGCCATTCTCGTGCTGGGTCGCGGCGGGATTTATTCATCTGGGCCGTTGCAGGCAATTGAACATCAGGAAAGTTATCTGCGCGCTGTCCTCGGTTTCTTTGGCATCACCGATATTGAAACGCTGGCCATCGAAGGCGTCGGCTATGGCCCTGAAAAACGCGCAGAATCTTTGGCGGCGGCAAAGGCAAAAATCCAAACGCTGGAGGCGAGACACGCCGCTTGACACTCACAAGAGTGTTTTTTAAAATAGTGTTGTGAAACAATGATTTATCGAAAATGTTTCACGTGAAACACATACAATAGTATGTATTGGCCGCTTTCTATACAACCTTTTGGTGTATCAAGACGACGAAGTCGTCCGCGAGCTTATGCGAGCGAAGCCCCATAAAGATTATAGGCGGCGTTTGAATATATTAAGCGGCCTTTTTCACACGCTTTACGTGGCGCAAAAGGGAGATAATGGCGGCGGGCGTAATCCCGGGAATACGTGCTGCCGCCCCTATCGTTGCGGGCTTTACGGTCTTGAGCTTCTGGCGGATTTCGGCGGATAGGCTGCCGACCTCATCAATGTTCAAATCGGCTGGCAGCAGCATCGCCTCATCGCGAAGGAAGGCTTTGATGTCGGCATCCTGGCGTTCCATGTATCCGGCATATTTGCCGTCAATCTCCACCTGCTCCGCAATCTCTGGGCTAAGCGCTTTTAGCTGTGGCCAAATTTCGCAAAGCTGGGCGTATTCAACGCCTGAAGACAGCAGGTCATAGGCGTTGCGGCGCACGCCGTCCTGATTGACGGTCAGCCCCATCTTCACCAGCTCATGCGGGGTAGCGGAAAGGCTTTTCGCCAATTCCCTTGCCTCTTCCAGTGCCGAGGCTTTCTGGGTAAAGGCCTTCGAACGCTCCTCCCCGATGCAGCCGATTTGCATACCCAAAGCCGTCAGGCGCTGGTCAGCATTATCCGCCCGCAAGCTTAGGCGATATTCGGCGCGGCTGGTGAACATACGGTAGGGCTCGTTCGTCCCGCGAGTAATCAGATCATCGATCATCACCCCGATATAGGCCTGAGAGCGGTCGAGGATTACGGGGGCGGAAGCCGAGGTCTTCATGGCGGCGTTTAGGCCTGCCACAACACCCTGCGCGGCTGCTTCTTCATAACCGGTGGTGCCGTTGATTTGCCCAGCTAGAAAGAGGCCCGGCACGCGCTTGGTCTCAAGGGTTTGCTTGAGTTCGCGCGGATCCACAAAGTCATATTCAATCGCATAGCCATAGCGGATAAAGCGCACGTTTTTCAGCCCGCCAATCGCCCGCACAAAGGCATCCTGCACATCAATCGGCAGGGAGGTTGAAATGCCATTGGGGTAAATCGTGTCATCATCCAAGCCTTCCGGCTCGAGGAAAATCTGGTGGCGTTCCTTCTCGGCAAAGCGCACGACCTTGTCTTCGATAGACGGGCAATAGCGCGGCCCCGTTCCCTGAATTTGGCCGGAATACATTGGCGCGCGGTGGATGTTATCGGTGATGATTTTATGTGCCTCAGGGGAGGTATAGGTAATCCCGCAGGCAATCTGCTGATTCGCCGTTTTGGTCGTCAGAGTGCTGAAGTAATAGGGCGCATCATCAGCGGGTTGCATCTCGAGGCCCGCCCAGTCAATCGTCTTGGAATCGAGGCGCGCTGGGGTACCCGTTTTCAGGCGACCCAAGGGAAAGCCAAAGCGTTCCAAACTGTCCGACAGACCCATAGACGGCTGTTCGCCCACCCGCCCTGCCGGGGTCTTGGTTTCCCCCTGATGGATGAGGCCGCGAAGGAACGTACCCGTTGTTAAAACCACTGCGCCGCAGGCGATTTCAGTGCCATCGGCCGCCACTACGGCGCGGATATTCCCTGTCTCATCCAGCAGCATATCTTCAATCGCCAAAGGCAAAATAGTCAGGTTTTCCTGCGCGTTCAGGGCTTCCTGCATATGCTGGCGGTAAAGCTTGCGGTCAGCTTGGGCGCGTGGGCCTCTAACGGCTGGGCCCTTGGAGCGGTTCAGCAAACGGAACTGGATGGACGCGGCATCAGCCACCCTGCCCATCACCCCGTCAAGCGCGTCAATCTCACGCACCAGATGGCCCTTGCCCAAACCACCGATGGCGGGGTTGCAGGACATCTCGCCGATGGTTTCAACCTTATGGGTCGCAAGCAGGGTTTTGGCACCCGCGCGCGCAGCCGCAGCCGCGGCATCACAGCCCGCATGACCACCGCCTACAACGACGACATCGAATTTGAGTTTGCTATTCATTATGCGCGGAACATATATTTTTTGACGGTTCAAAACAAGACCTGCATATTTTTTCGCCATTCGCTCTGCGCCAAAAGGCGCAACCGCTCGGGCGCAAGGTATTTTTCAAAATGATATTTTAAAACAATGACTTATCAAAAATGTTTCACGTGAAACACATACAATAGTATGTAATTTTCATGTCATGAACAACCAGAAGTTGAAAATTGATTTTAAAGGTGTTTTGGTTTGACTGCTAAGCGATAAGGTTGAATGTTTTATTAGGCTTTTGTGAAACTAGGACCTCAGCAATTATTACAGGAGAAGTAAATGCCTACTTCTGCACTACTTAAAGCAACAGCAGCAATAATTTCCGATTACCGCATCGACGAGATACCAGCACCTGATGCAGCCCATGTAGAAAAATGGCTATCTCAGTTTGATAAAGCTGTGCAGGACGATCTTTTAAATGAGATGCACCATGTTCTTGGTCGTACGTATGTTCCAAAAAGCAAAGTTGAAAGATTTCTTTCCTCATTGGTGACTAATGACAAGTTGACCGGAGGCAACCCAAGAACTTTTTGGAATGCCACAAAATTTTTAGATGTACAAACCCGCGGTAGAAGCCAGCGCGAGTTTCTCGCGTTATTTGCAAAACCACTTAAGGAGATAACGGGTCTCGAGCTTGCTCAGTGCGGTAAAAGTCCTAGCCAATATGTATATATAGATGATGGTATATTTACAGGCACAACTATAATAAATGGACTGTCAAAATGGCTTGAAACTACTGCGCCTAATGAAACCGTTGTTCATGTAATTGTGATTGTTGGTCATTCAGGTGGTCAGTATTATGCTAAACAATCACTTATTAAAGCTATGGAAAAGACGGGTAAGAAAATGCAGCTCTACTGGTGGGCTATGCATATACTTGAAGATAGAAAGTACTACATATATGAATCTGATGTTCTTCGCCCCACTGTAATTCCAAAAGATGGGCCAACAGAAACATATGCTGCAAGTCTAAAATATGAACCAACACTTCGCAGGCCAGGAAGTACTGGCAGGCTCGGTATTTTTTCTACAGAAAATGGTCGCCATCTTTTAGAACAACAATTACTAATGAAGGGCTGCAAAATAAGAATAGATTCCCCTCGGTTGCCAACCTATGCTCGCCCATTAGGCGATATGGTTTTGCAAACCTTGGGGTTTGGGTCAACATTTGTTACTTATCGCAATTGTCCCAACAATGCCCCGCTTGCATTTTGGGCAGGGAATCCTTGGTATCCACTTTTTCCGCGAAAAACAAATTGATGGCTAATTACGAAAACCAAATACGCACCTATCTAAAAAAAGATGTTGTCTACTTCCGCACGACAACAGGTGAGTATGGGCCGCTTTCAAATATGGCTCCAGATTTTCCAATTTTGATTATAAATGTACGTGTACAAACAGCAGAGGCGCTTTATCAAGCTTGTAGATTTCCAAATTATCCTGACATCCAGCGGCTTATAATAGACCAGCCAAGCCCGATGACAGCTAAAATGAAAAGTAAGAAATATAGGGATAAAACGCGAGAAGATTGGGACGCGGTACGTATAAACATTATGAGATGGTGTTTGCGAGCCAAGCTAATGCAAAATTGGTCACGATTTGGCTATGTGTTAGAAAAGACAGAGCAGCGAGCGATTGTTGAGGAGTCAATGAAGGACAGCTTTTGGGGTGCAAAACCAAACGATGACGGGTCATTAACTGGGATGAATGTACTTGGTCGACTTTTAATGGAGTTACGAGAGCAGTATAGTGAAATAAAGTTAGGGAAAATCGACCATATTACTTATCCATTTATTTCTAATTTTTTATTGTTTGATAAAAAGCCAGATGAAATACTTAAGCCAAGTGATGTGCACAAGCAGATACAACATTCAATGAATTATTGATTTACTGCCTTGGCGCTGCCCCACCTGCCTCTCCCAGCAATTTTCTGTAGCATTACAAACCCCTTACCTAACACCCCTTATTAGTTTCGAAGTTTTGGGTTAGGTTGCGTCCATGTTAGACAAAACCAAACAACAGCCACCCATGATTGGTCAGGGCACCCGAAGCGATACGTCGGAATTATCGCCGCTTGGCAATTTCATCGAACGCATGATGGGCGCGCATATGTACCGCGCGGACATGGCGGTGTTGCTTGGCGTCACCGACAAATACCTCATCAAAGTTTTTGCTGGCACTGTTCACCCCAGCCAGCCTTGGCTGATTGATAAGGGCTGGGAAAAAATATTGTTTGAAACCGCTGGTTGGAAAGCAAACCCTGCCGCAGCAAAAGAAGAATTCGATAAGCTGTATGCAGCATCGCCAACCCAAGCGAGCCATGAACAAAAGCCGCCCCAAAAAGGCACAATGGGCGAGATTTTTGATGTGGTGTTTCCGGGCGCAACGCGCAGGGAACAAGCTGCTGCGCTGAACATTCCCATCAAGCGTATGCCGATGAGCGGCTTTGCCAATAGTAATACCATCAATCAGGAACAAATGGCGCTGTGGAATATCCGCTTGAAGCTGCAAGCAGCATGCGCGGGCCGCGAAGGTTTGTGGGATAATGTTGCAGAAAAATTTGATGCGATTGCACATTCAAAAATTACTACGCGCATCGCGAGCACCAATACCTGCACCATCACATCATGGCGCGCTGCCGTTGGCGAAGTATTTCAGCGCATCCGCGCGCATGCTGCGCCGATGGATAAAGCCGACGTATTTTTGGAAACATTTGATAATGCCGATACGCCCATTTTTGCAAATGGCCATTACGATATGAGCGGCGGGTATTACAAGGCGATGGAACAAGGTCGCGGCTTTGATGAAAAAGGATATCTGACGCCCAATGGTATTTTCACCAGCCGCGATTATCAAAAAACACGCATGTTGTATTTGCGCGTGGCAACCCAAATGGCGATGCGTTATTTGGGCGATGAGCAGGATGCGGAGCAAGCGAAATTGCGCGGTGAGCTGGACAATGTTTTTCCGGAAATGCCGATTGCGCGCCGCAAGGCATCGCTGCAAAAGGCCGTTCAATACGGTTAAACAGGCATAATCAAGCTTGATGCCCTATACCGATAATTATGATGCAATCAACAAGGCTTATTTTGTGCCGACGCGAACCGTGCAGGAATGGCTGGCATTCAAGGTTTCTACCATTTCCGGCGATTTACGCACTAAGCTGCTGATTGCCTATGGCTGTGAATCCAACCGGCTGAATACTGATCAATGCGGATGCCGGGTGCTTCCTTTCGCCAAGCATTCCAAATGCAGGGACATGTGCATCGCGGGGCTGGACACTCAATAACCCATGCGACATGCCAGGATATTATTGCGTTATCTCCATGATTTCATCGCAGTACTGCTATGGCAATAGCGTGCCAGTTCGCGGCGTGCCGTTCTATGCGTATTGCAGGCCTTGAAATTATTTTGCCAGCCTTGAAGTTATTCTGAAAGCGCGCTGGCGATGTCGTTGAGCAGCGCGGGGCCTTTGTAAATGAGGCCCGTGTAAAGCTGGATGGCGTTCGCGCCGCTGCGCATCAAGCGCTTGGCATCATTCCCGCTTTGCACACCGCCCACGCCGATAATAGGCATGGATTCTGGAACCAGTTTTCGTATTTCACTCACCATCCAGCAGGAAATATCGAGCAGCCGTTTGCCGGAATATCCGCCGACTTTAATTCGCTCAGATGCCGCTGGGCTTCGCTCGCGCAAGCTCCCAGAGTCTTTTTGAGGTCGGCCGTCGCCGTCCTTGAATGCTTCAGGCCATTCGAAATTGACGTTGCCCAGTAATTCTCTGCTCGCATAAGGAACGGTGTTGGTTGCAACAAAGCCATTAATGCCTGCAGCCAATGCCGCGTTGACAATTCGCTCCAGCGATTCCTTGTGATTGGTCGGGCCAAGCTTGACCAATACTGGAATGCGGCCCGCACCTTGCTTGACCCTTTGGATGTGCGCGGCGGCCGTGTCTTCAATGCGGTGGCTGTGATCGGCAACATTGGGGCATGATGCATTGAGCGTGATATAATCGACATATGGCTGAATGCTTTCAGCCAGCATTTCAAACTCAGCCAGCACATTATCGGGTGATGCGATGCTTGCGCCCACGCATAAATTCTTGCGCGATGGGTGATTATGAAATTCACGCAGGTTTTTCACGAAATTCGGCAGGCCTTGGCCGGGCAAGCCCAGCCAGTTTACAACTGCGTAATCATGCACCATTCGCTCTGTGCCCATTGCTGACGCAGGTGGCGCAACCGCTCGGGCTGGTTTTATGCGCCACATGCGCGGGCGCGGATTGCCCTTTCGTGCATGCATGGTGACGGTGCCCGCTTCCACTATGCCAAAGCCCATTTTTGACCAGCCCGCCAGCGCGGCCGCTTCCTTATCTGCCCCCCCTGAAAGCCCGATGGGATTGCGGATGATTTTGCCAAACAGCGACAGGCTTAAATCAGAATTATTTTGCAACTCCGGCGCAAGGCCAAGCTGCAATGCTTTAATGGTAAGGGCGTGCGCGTCTTCAGGGGGCAGAAGATGCAGCAGCTTCATCAGCATTCCACGCTCCAGTTCAGCGTGGTGCTGGTTGCCTGGGTGGATAGCATGCCAATCGGCAATGGCGTGATGGTGCCAAGCTCGGTTTTCAGCGCGTGCACTTCCGATGGCCTGCGCGAGAGCGTGAAGGTTTCGCTTGGCACAGGAAGATTATAAAACTGCGCGCCATTGGTGCACAAGAAATGGATGAAGGCTTGCTGCGTTTTCGCGTTTGATAAATCCGCGCCTGCGTTTTCAAATGCCTGTGCGTAGAGTTGCGGGGCAATGCCGCCCGTATAGCAACCCGCCGCGCAGCCGCAGGGCGTTGCCTTCACGCAGTGCGGCGCGCTGTCGGTGCCCGCAAAGAATTTGGTGTTAAGGGGGTCAAGCACGGCACGGCGCAGGGCTTCGCGGTCTTCCTCAAATTTCACAACCGGCATGCAGTAAAGGTGATATTTCAGCCCCTGCATCATGTGCCCGACATTATACAACAGATGCTGCGGCGTGATGGTGGCCGCGACATTACCCCCGCATCCATTGACAAAATCAGCGGCGATTTTGGTGGTAATATGCTCGGCGACAATTTTCAAATTCGGGAAGCTGGCGCAGAGTAAATGCATTTTTTCCTCATAAAACGCTTCTTCCGCATTGGTGCCGCGGCCAAAATACGCTTCGCCTTCCACATCGTGCTTTTCGCCGTGAATGCAAAGCACCACGCCATGCTCTTCCAGCGCGGCAATCACGCCGTTTTGAATGAAATGGCTCAGCGACATGGCTTTTTCAGAATTGGTGGTGCCATGCGGCGGGTAATATTTGGCAGCGCGTAGCAAACCAGATTGCGCGCCCGCCGTAATCATCTGCGCCGTGGTTGCAGCCGAGAGATATAAAGGAGCAATGATGTCGGAAAACGCATGACCGCCAGCGGCGTTCAATTGCGAGACATATTCTTCGATGGATAAATCAGCGCCCGCATCGCTTTTCAAAACCTTGGCAACGGGGGGCTTGGTGTTGGGCATTGCCAGAATGCCGGCGCAGCCCATTTTCAAATGCTGCTCAATCAGCGGCGCAAGCAATGCCCCCTGGCGCATATGCGTATGCAAATCATACCATTTGGGGAGCGTAAACGAGAAGGACATGGATGGAGTATCTAGCAGGTTTATATGGGCATAAGAAGCAATTTTTGACTTTTTGCAAATAGATGTTATTCAATAGTCACTTAATTGCGACCCGCTTTAAGCTTCCGCTTTCAAAAGGAAACCCCCTCATGTCCGACATGATTAACAAGCTGCTTGCTGCCCTTATTTTGATTGTGCTGATTGCGGTTGGCATTGCGATGACCAAGCCCGATGACATGAAAGTGTCGCGCAGCACCGTGATCAACGCCCCCGTTGCGAAAGTTTTTGTGCAAATCAATGATCTTCATAAGTGGGATGCGTGGAGCCCGTGGGCCAAGCTTGACCCGGCCGCTACCCCGACCTTTTCCGGCGCAACGCAGGGCAATGGCGCAGTGATGGCATGGACCAGCGAAAAGCCGGAAGTCGGCACCGGCAAAATGACGATTACCGAAAGCGTGCCAAATGAACGCATCGTATTGCTTCTGGAGTTTGAAAAGCCCATGCAAGACACCAGCACCGCCGTGTTCACCTTCAAGCCAGAAGGCAAAGGCACCAATGTGACATGGTCGATGTCCGGCAAGATGGGCCTCATCCAGAAGATGATGAGCATCGTGATGGATTGCGAAAAGATGGTCGGCGGTATGTTTGAGGATGGTCTCAAGAATCTCAAAGAGACTGTTGAGAAATAAAACTACATATACGCTAAACGTCGCACTATCTGCGCCGTATCCGGATTTGCATTCACCCGATGTTACGGCGGCCCCTGTGGGGGACTTAGACGTGGATTAGTTTCCTAAGAGCCACAACGAATCATATATATTTTACAGGTGTTTTGTCAATGTTTGCATGCCCATACCCCTAAGTATACATGATTGCACAACTTTTAGCTGCTCAGGTGAAATAGTTGACAAATAGTAAATACGTTTTCCGGTTGTATCTTTGCCAAAAGAGATAAAATCCAGTCGGTGAAATCCTACAGAATATATCATGTCACCTTTTATCCATATCCCCTTACTTTCGAAATAAGGTGGTAATGGAGGGTTTACATCAAGCTGTGCATGATATGGCATTACCGGACTTGGCGCAGTGGTGCTTAATCCGACAACTGTACAAAGCCCTTTTCGTGCTGCGATTTTTGGGCTCACCACAATAACTGGACGCCGTTTTACCATTTCAGGTTCGGTGAATCCTTGATTGAAATCGCAATATAAAATAGACCCTTTTTCCGGATGTTCTCTAATTGCCATTTGTTATTTATCTTCGTTTGTCGTTCGTTATTGATGAATGATAGTCACCATATTTAAGTATACAACCATTTTTATGTTTGTTACTTCCCGATACAGAACTCACGGAAAATGATGTCGAGGATGTCGTCCACATCCACCGCGCCGGTAATGCGTGCCAATGCGCGTGTGGCTAAACGAATATCTTCGCCCACTAATTCAGGTGGTTTGCCAGCTTGATATGCCGTTATCGCGCGCAGTAAATGCTGCTGGCAATGGGTCAATGCTTCGCGGTGGCGTTCGCGCGTGAGTGGCGCGGCCGGTTGTTCATCCAGCATGGTTTTTAAACGCGCAGCAATGGCATCCAGCAATTCGGCAATGCCCTTGCCCGATTGCGCGGAGATGTAAAATGCGTTTGGTAGTTTGGTGGTGTTTGCAACATCAATTTTGTTCACCACTGCAAAACTTTTATCACGCCCATTATTATCATTGAGCAGTTTCAAACTTGTTTCATCGGGCGCTGCTGTTGCATCAAACAGCACGATATTCAAATCGGCTTCCGCGGCGCGGTTCAAGGCGCGCTTGATGCCTTCGCTTTCAATCTCATCGCCCGTGTCGCGCAGGCCCGCAGTGTCAGCAAGAATGACAGGGTATCCTGCCACGTCCAGATGCACTTCGATAATGTCGCGCGTTGTTCCCGCGCGCGCGGAAACAATGGCGGCATCGCGCTGGGCGAGCGCGTTAATAAGGCTGGATTTACCGGCATTGGGCGCGCCCAATACAGCAATGGAAAAGCCATCACGCAGGCGCTCGCCGCCGCGTTTATCGGATAAATGCGCGGCCATTTCGGCGGATAATTCGTTTAAGTTTTTCAAACGCTGTTTGGTAATTTCCGGTGGCAAATCTTCATCCGGAAAATCAATATCCGCTTCCAGATGCGCAAGGATGCGCAGTAATTGTTCGCGCCATCGGTGGGTCAGCAGTGATAACGCGCCGCCCATTTGTTTCAAAGCCTGCGCGCGCTGGCTTTCAGTTTCGGCGTCAATGATATCGGCGATGCCTTCGGCCTGCGTTAAATCAAGCTTGCCGTTTTCAAAGGCGCGGCGCGTGAATTCGCCGGGTTCCGCCATGCGGCAGCCAAGGCTGCTTAAGCATGATTGAACGGCGGTGATAATTGCCCGCCCGCCATGCACGTGAAACTCGGCAACGTCTTCGCCGGTAAAGCTGTTTGGCCCCGTAAAATAAAGCACTAACGCATCATCCAGATGCTCACCGTTTTGGTTTTTAAGTTTCAAAAAATACGCATGACGGGCCTTAGGATTTTGCACGCCCGCCATTGCGCCAAGGGTGAATTTTGCATTCGCGCCCGATACGCGGAACACCGCCACCCCTGCCCTGCCCGCAGCGGATGAAAGTGCATAGATGGTATCAGAACCGGACATGTTATCTGGCGGGAAGCATCAGGCGTTCAACCGGCTTGCCGTTTTGAACATGGGAAATCAGAATTTCATCGATGTCGCTTTTATTCGCCGCGCGGTACCACACGCCTTCGGGATAAATGACGATGACGGGGCCTAATTCGCAGCGGTCAAGGCAACCCGCGCCGTTCACACGGGTTGATGGAATGCCCAATTCCTTGGCCTTATCCTTCATGTAATTGCGCAGTTTTTCGCTGCCCTTACCAGCGCATGAACCACGTTCATGGCCTTCGGGCCGCAAGTTTGTGCAGCAAAAGATATGATTGTTGAAGTACATCAGAGTCCTTTATTGCGGCTCGTTCTGTGCCAAGAGGCACAACCACTCGCACGCTATTTTTTATTCGCCGCTTGCACGGTGGGCGCTGCTGTTTGCCCCCCACCTTGCATGCTTGACCAGAACATTTTCTGGAATTGGTCAAAGGCCTGCATGCTCATGGGCAGCCATTGCTGCATCATTTTATCCGGTTCCATTTGCTTGATGCCGGACATCATGCGTTCCTGCATTTCCTTCATCATCGCCTGCTGCATGGGCTGCACATCGGGCAGTCCGAAAAACGCGCGGGCTTCTTCAGGGGAGCATTCCATATTCACGGTAAACTTCATGGGCAGACCTTTCTGGATTGGGGTGAGGGCACAATAAGCTCGTCTATTGTCTCGGGCAATGAGGAAGTATATATGGGTATGTCCCGCTATTTTAAAGGAGCGCCCGATGCCCCCATTTAATGTTGAAATCCAAAGCCATGATGGCAAAACCTTTGGCGCCTATTGGGCCAAAGCCACCAAGGCCAACGCCCCCGTTTTGCTGGTTATTCAGGAAATTTTTGGCGTGAATGCATCGATGCGCGCCATGTGCGAAGCGTGGGCAGCCAAAGGCTATCACGCCATTTGCCCGGATATTTTCTGGCGGCAGCAACCGGGCGTGGAGCTGACCGATAAAACGCCGGAAGAATGGCAACAGGCGATCGGATATATGAACGGCATGGATTTAGGGCTGTGCCTGAAGGATTTGCAAAGCACACTCAAAAAATCGCGCACATTGGAAAGCAGCAATGGCCGCGTGGGCACGATGGGTTTTTGCCTGGGCGGAAAGCTGGCTTATTTAATGGCCGCAAAGAGCGATGCGAATTGCAATATCAGCTATTACGGCGTGGGCCTTGCCGATTTGCTGAATGAAGTTCCCAATATCAAAAATCCGCTGCTGATGCATTTTGCCGAAAACGATAAATACCTGAACGGCGATGTTCTGAAAAAAGTGAAGGATGCGGTTTCAAAAAATCCGCATATCGAAAGCTATGTCTACCCTGGCGTTGAACATGCATTTTCACGCATTAACGGCGAACATTTTGATGCAGCCGCTTCCAAGCAAGCGTTTGAGCGCAGCTATAAGTTCTTGGATGTGAATTTATCTACCCCGCTTTAGGACGCTTTCTTATCCCAGATATGTCCCTTGATACCCGCAATGGCGGCATCATGCGCGGCGAGTTCTTCGGCAGATAACGGAAACGTGCGCTCCTCGCGCGTGGTGGCTTTAATGGCGGTTTTTTCGGTTTTGGTTTTTGCGCCAAATTCGATGTTCAAACCGGTTTGTTTCCCGCCGGTTAATTCCACAAACACATCGGCAAGAAGGCGCGAGTCAAGCAATGCGCCATGCAATTGGCGGTTGGATGCATCGACCTTAAAGCGTTTGCATAAGGCATCGAGGCTAGCAGGCGCGCCCGGAAACATTTTGCGCGCCAAAATTACCGTATCAATCGCGCGGTTTTTGGCAAGCGGCGGAAAGCCGATGCGCTGCAATTCGGCGTTTAAAAACGCCATATCGAACGGCGCGTTATGAATGACCAGCGGGTCATCGCCGATGAAATCCAGAAACGCTTCAACGCATTGGCTGAATAAGGGTTTATCGGCCAGGAATTCATCGGTCAGGCCATGCACCTTTTGCGCCTCAACCGGCACTTCGCGTTCAGGGTTCAAATAGCATTGATAGGTTTTTCCGGTGGCAATATGCCCCACCATTTCAACGCAGCCGATTTCGACAATGCGGTGGCCTTGCAAGGGATCAAAGCCGGTGGTTTCGGTATCAAGAATGATGTGGCGCATGAATAACCTGTTCGAGCGGGGGATGCCCCATTCAAACCTGTTTTGAAGATTTAAGCTAGGAACTTTTAATTAGGATAGTTCGCGAACGCACTGGAAGCGAGGGCCCCGCTTAAAGCGTTCACGGCTGCTGACATCCATATCCACATGGCCGCGCTCTCTTAGGTAAGCCAGCATGGGGGCTGGAAAAACGGATGCTTCATATGGGCCTTTTTTAATGCCCAATGTGCCCGCTGCATTTTCTGCGGTTAAAAACGCATTCAGCTTTTCGGCAATCACAGTTGCCAGCGATGCATCATCTAATTTGCAGTCCACCGGAATGGTTGCCATCACATCGATATCGCCTTCGCGGCGTTCGGCTGCATCTTGCGCGCCGGCCGGGTTTGCAACGCCCAAGGACGCCAATGTCCAACTGGAAGCAAGGCTCACAATGCGTAGCATGGTGATAGGAAGCGGTGTTGATGACGGGATAAGAGGCATGCGTATGATTCCAATATGTTTAAAATATATGGGAAGTTATACCGCAAAGGCCTGAAAGCAATTAACAGAAAAGGGTTAAGGCGTATGTTAAGCGAGGCCCTTCCAGAACAGCATTTCCATGCGCGCATCGCCCTTTAAATCATAAAGGTTATTAATGCCCTGGAGGCCGGTGGGGGATGTGACGTTAATTTCAATCAGGTGATTGCCGATGACATCAATGCCCGCAAAATAAAGCCCCATGTCGCGCAAGGTTGGCGCGATGGTGCTGCAAATTTCCTTATCGCGCGGCGTTAATTCGCATTTATGGGCAGAGGCCCCAAGCGCCAAATTCGCGCGGAATTCCCCCGCCTTTGGCATGCGTTGCATCACGCCAACGGGGTTGCCATCGAATAAAATAATGCGCTTATCGCCCTGCGCAATTTCCGGCAAAAACGGTTGCAGCAAAACGGGTTCGCCGGTTTTTTCAAGATGCGCCTTGGCGAGATTTAGAAGCTCGTCCAGTTCGGTCAGTGCAAAGCGGAATACATCGCGACCTGCATTGCCGTATAATTTCTTGGCCACCACCGTGCCATATTGCTTCGTAAAATCAGTGATATCCCGCGCATCATACGCAATCAGTGTTGGCGGCAATAAATCAGGCCAGCGCAGCATCAGCAGTTTTTCCGGCGCGTTGCGCACGCCCATGGGGTTGTTGATGATGGTTGGGCCATCCACTTGGTCAAGCAAATGCGTGTTGGTGATATAGCCCATGTCAAACGGTGGGTCTTGGCGCAGCAAAATCACATCGACATCCTGGTTCATGTTCAGGATTCTGTCGCCGACAATCGTGAAGTGGTTCCCCGCTTCGCGGCGGAAAATCACTTCCTGCGCGCGCGCAACCACCCGCCCATTTTGCCAGAACATGTCTTTGGGCTGGTAACCGTAAAGGGTGTGGCCCAGTTCCTGAGCGCCCAGGCCCAGCACAAAAGTGCTGTCGCCATGTACGTTAATCCCCTGAAGGGGATCCATTTGCAGTGCGATGCGTAATTTTTTACTCATAAGGCATAACGTTAGACGCAAATCTTAAAAAAGAAAGGCCAAAAAACACTTTTTGAAAGTAAAACCAAGGCTTAGTTTCATTGCCAAGGAAATAGGATATGAGCAACAAGACTACACCCCCAAGCCGCGACATTACAGACGCTGAATTTGCCGATGCGCATGTGGAAGTCGCCGCACGTTTGCCGGATAATCCCGCAGCCGCCTTGGCGGAATTAAAAGAAGCTTTTAAATACGATGAGCGCGACAGCATTTTAGCCTATGCAGAAAAAATCGCCAAGCATGTTGCTGACCCGTTAGTGCGCACCGATTTTTACAGTTTTGTTGCAAGCCATACCAAAAATGCCCAGCAAAAAACCAAAGCGGTTGATGCTGCGGTGAAAGCGCTTTGCGAAGCAGCGGGCGAGCGTAAGTGTGAGCAACGCCCATCTTCTCCAGGCATTGGCCCTGAAGGCATTGCCAGCCGTGCATTGGATATATTCAGCGTATTAAATGGAAACTTCACGCAAAGTTTTGGCGTGCGCGGCCAGTTGATGGCCGTGTGGCATAAGCAAATTACGGCGTTGATGGCGCAGGATGAAGCAGCGGGTACATTCAGAACCAGAACCTTTTTGGGGCAGGAAACCGTTCGCCGCAGTTTGACGGGATATGATGAATACACCATCGGTGTTTTAAACGGCGCTGTGAAACGCGTGCTGGAAGATAACCGCAGCGATGCATCGGCGGCTGCGCCCGTATTGGATAACCGCAAGGCCGCCGCCAACGGTGATGCCGCCAGAGCAGCCTTGATTGAAAAGGCATGGCACACCAGCCCCGGAAACAGCCGCCTTCAGTAAATTTTATTGCAATCCTGAACGCAGCTTTTGCAGGATGAGCGCGGTTTGGTGTTTCAAACTTTCCGGCACGCCCAGTTTCATGAAGGTTTCCAGCGCGGTGACCGCGCTTTTGATGTTGCCTATCTTGCCATGAAATAACCCAAGCTCGCGCCACAGCATCGCTTCGGCGGGCGCGAACAGCACCATCGTTTGCAAGCAGTCAACCGCCTTTTCCAATGCGCCATGCTGCAAGCGGCGCATCTTGATGTTGTTCTGCAAGCGCAGCAGCACCTGGCGGTCGCTCACCGGTTCATAATGTTCGGGCAATAGCTCGGCATCCAGCCCCTGGGTTGATTTCAAAAGCTCGCGCAAATCAATCGTGTGGCGCACCACGCAATTATCGAACGGGTCTAGAATGACGCGGTCACTGCCCACTTCCAATCGCAGCAAAAAATGCCCGGGAAAGCTAAGTCCCACCATCTTCCATTCAAGCTTGCGCGCAATGTGTAAGTAGAGAATACCGAGCGCCACGGGCAGCCCTTTGCGCCGGTCAATCACGCGCATCAGGTTCGCGTTTTCCAAACTATTGTAACTGTCGCGGTCGCCGGTGAAGCCGTAATTATGCACCAGCGTGTTGCGCAATAATAAAATCTGCTCATCAAGGGTTGGCTTAGCGGATGATAAATCGCCGCCCTTGCGCATGATGTCGCGCACAATCATATCAAGGAATGAACGGTAGGATGGCAGCGCCGCGATATTGTCCTGCGCATTTTCTTCAATCGCGGCGAGCGCGAGCGCCACTTCGCCAATATCAAGCTTCTCATCCGGCGCTTCGCCTGCCGACATTAAAATGCGCAATGCTTGATCCTGCTCTACTTGCATCATCAGCTAGTCTAATCGAGAACAGTAAAAATATATTAATATGCAGCAAAAAACGCGTTTTTAATGTGTTTGGGCATGGTTTTGGGGGCAAACAGCAGGGCATCAAAGCGCACCGTGTTAAAGCCCTGATACTGCCCCATCATGTAACTACCCGATGCAATGAGGCGCGCTTGCTGCGCGGGGCGGATGGCGGCAGCCGCCGAAAAATCATCACCGCGTTTTTTTACTTCCACGACAACAAGCGTTTTTTGCTTGGCCGCCAGAATGTCAATTTCCCCGGACGGCGTTTTGATGCGCTGGCCCAAAATGCGGTAACCCTTCATGCGCAGGATAAGTTCGGCGCATTTTTCGGCCCATAAGCCATAAGCGTAAGATTGACTGCCCATTTTTTGCTTAGAGAATGGTTTCATGTTTAAGTCATGCCAGCAAAGGCAGTAACCGCGAACCTGCCTGATTAAATGTTAATGGATATCATTCCAATGAAGGACTGCTTTTTCAACAGCGATGTTTTTTATTGTCCCTTTAGCGTTGAAAAGAATAGGTAAATAGCCAATTAAGCAGATTTTTATAAATAGTTGTTAGGTTAATAAAAAAATTTACAGGATTAGGAAAAATAATCATGGCAGACCCGCAACCTGTGGCACGGCAACCAAACATGACGTTATATGGCGCATGGTCAAACGGCAATAACATGTATGGCTTGATGGCTACGCCAGACAGAAAAGCACAAATTGTTGTGGCAAGACCAGGGATGCAGCCCCAGTTTTATAATGCGGATATATCGCAGTATGACCACCGTTCCGGCGGCACCATTAAAACAGATTTGGGAACGTTTAACTCAACAGGCGGGTTTATGCCGAGAGTGGATCTTACAACCCCTACAGGTGACGTGCTCAAGCTGGAGACGGGGTCTTACGTTAAGCAGAATCTTGAGAGAACGATCAATGGTGCCGCCCCAACGCCGCAGCCACGATAGCCTGTTGGCGGATGTGCCCTTACCGCGTGTTTGATTTCAATTCCAAGATGCGTTGATATAATGCGCGGCGTTGCTGCCCGGTTTTGGCGGCAACATCAAAGGCGGCATCGCGCGGGCTGAGTGTTTGGAGCGCGCTTAAAAGCAGTTTATCAATTTCATCCGCATCATCATGCTGCGCGGTTTCTGCATCTGGCGGCGCAATGCAAATCACGCATTCGCCGCGAATGCGTTCCTGTTTTTCGGTGTGCTTTGAAAGCTCCGATAAGGTGCCGCGTTGCACTTCTTCATGCATTTTCGTTAGCTCGCGCGCATAGGCGGCATGGCGGTTACCCAGCACGGCCAGCATATCGGCTAGCGTTTCGGCCAGGCGATGCGGCGCTTCATAAAACACCAGCGTCGCTGGAATGGAGTGCAATAGTTTCAGCGCGTCTTTGCGCGCTTTGGTTTTGGGCGGCAAAAATCCCGCGAAATAAAACGGCAGTGGCGGCAGGCCGGAAAGTTGCAATGCGGTCAGCGCCGCATTCGCGCCGGGAATGCTGGTGACATTCACGCCCTCTTCTATCATCACCTGCATGATGGTTTCGCCAGGATCAGAAATGAGAGGCAAGCCCGCATCGCTGGCATAGGCAATGGTCTTGCCGGCATTGATTTCTTCAAGGATTTTTTTGGCGGCCGCGGCTTCATTATGCTGGTGCGCTGCCACCAGTTTCTTGCCGGTTATGCCATGCATCATCAGCAGCTTCTGGGTTTGCCGCGTATCCTCGCAAAAGATGAGTTCGGCCTTGCGCAGCGTATCGAGCGCGCGCAGCGAAATATCCGCAGAATTGCCGATAGGAGTGGCTATTAAAGCCAAGCTCCCAGAAGTATTTTTGCGCGAACGCTCTGCGCCCCTATTCGTCATTCGCTCTGCGCTATCGCGCACCCGCTCGGACGAACTGGGCGCACCCGCGCCTGCGCGTTCTTGCTTTTTTGCTGGTTCGCCCTTATATTTTTTACCGCTAGCCACGCTTTTCTCCTTGACTGACCACAACTTACACGAGCCATTGCGCCATGCGAACCCCAAATAAAAATTGTTTATTCGGCGGCATAAACCGCCGCCTCGCTGGTCAGTTCGGGCAACGTATTTCATGCGCTGCGCTTCTTGCCGTTTTTCTGTTAACGCTTGGCGGTTGCAACACCGCCTCCAATATGTCGCGTGAAGTGGGCAGCTGGTTTCGAACCGACCGCGCATCCGGCGGCTATAAGGCAGGTGGCCAGCAAAACGGCACTGCCGAAGCGCCCGCCCCAGCCGGCGAAGTGACCAGCCAGCCATTGGATAGCGCAGGAAATAATGGAGTGCAGCAAGGCACGCTGGATGGAACATTGCCTGCACAACAACCCCAAAGCATGGCCGGAAAGCCAACGAATGCGCGTGCGGTGAAGGTTGCATTGCTGCTGCCGCTTTCGGGCAAAAACGCCAGCATGGGCAAGTCATTCCAGGACGCTGCGCAAATGGCGGTGAATGATTTATCGGCAGATAATTTTGAACTTATTCCGCGCGATAGCGGCTCGAGTGCTACCGACGCGGTGCGCGCGGCCACGCTGGCAATGGAAGAAGGCGCGCAGGTCATCATCGGCCCCGTCTTTTCCGAAAGCGCAGCCGAAGTAAAAACATTCATCGCTGGCCGCGTGCCCGTTCTGGCGCTGACCAATGATGCGAATGTGGCGGGCGGCGGCACCTATGTGCTGGGCTTCAGCCCAATGCAGCAAGTGCAACGCGCCTTGCAATATGCATCGGCAAAGGGCGTGCGCAGCATCGCCATCCTTGCGCCATCATCCATTTATGGTGACATGGCCGTGGCGGCTGCGCAAAATTCCGGCATCAGCATTGTTGAAACGCAGCGTTACGCAAACAGCAAGGACAGCATCAAAAAAGCAGTAGCTGCCATCTCTGCAAAGCGCGGCGAAATACAAGGCATTTTATTGCCGGATGGCGGCGCGGCCTTGGGAAGTGTTGCGGCAGAGTTAACCGCTGTTGCTTTGTCGGCGCATGATATTCCTATTATCGGCACCGGATTATGGGATGAACAGAATGTGCAGCAATACAATGTTCTGGTCGGCGGATTTTTTGCAACGAGCGACCCTGCGCAGCGTTCCAAATTCGTATCGCGTTATCAAAAAGCATATGGCGCAAAGCCCGTGCGTCTTGCCAGCCTAGCTTACGATGCAACCGCGTTGGTGGCGGTTCTGGCAAAACAGGGGCAAGGTTATGATGAAAACGCATTAACCAATCCAAGTGGTTTCGCCGGATTGGATGGAATTTTCAGGCTTAATCATGACGGGGTAGCCGAGCGCGGCCTTGCGGTACTCGAAGTAACCGCTGGCGGCACGAAGGTTGTTGACCCGGCGCCGCGTAAATTTTAACTAGGTCTGTCTGCAAATCGCGTATTTCTGCGCTTCCGGTGCTCATGTACTCAAACGTACACTGCGCTCCGGTTCTCGAAATCCATGATTTTCGCCTAAACCTAGTCAAAATTGGGCTTTCTCAGACATATAAAATTCAAAACATATTTAGCCTAAATCCAAAATTACATAGTAATATCAATAAGATACCGGACAATTTCAAGGTCTCGTTAACTCGTTTCGGGTACGTTTGTATCTATGAGTTTGCAGACCTACACAGCATCACGCAGAAATTACCAAGGACTTAAGTCCGAGCTGTTTGCGGCTGCTCCAAAGCCCCAAAAAAATCCAGTGATGAACTTCGCTTTGGATGGGTTGAAGCCACAAAAATCCAGCATCCGTTTTGATGATCTTAAACCTGCTCCAACTTCCAATGCGGCACGTTTGCAAAAAGTGCAACTCGCTGGTGGCGGTGAATTGCTGGTGCAAAATCCTTCAGGCACCACACGCGGTTTAATCGAAGCCGTAAAGGGCAAGATGGCCGAATTGAAAATCAAGCGCACCCCCATCATCAACATCACCGAACGCAACGCCGATTTATCCGGCATGGATTTGTCGGGCATGGTTTTAACCGGCGGCGTTGGCTCCATCAACCTTTCCAATGCAAAGATGAAAGATGCAACCTTGGTTGGCATCTCTGCTCCGCTTAATGCAACCAATGCCGATATGGAAAACGTAACCGTACGTGACAGCCGTCTGGATGGTTCGACCTTTACTGGCGCAAATCTTTCCGGCGCAAACTTCATTGGCGAAAATTCAGCCACCAATTTGAAGGCAAAGAACGTGAAGCTGCAAGGTACTAACCTTGGCGGCGCGCACCTTACCAATTCCGATTTCTCTGGCGCAAAGGTTGCAAACGCAAATTTTGGTGGCAGCCAGATGGCAGGCGTAAACATGGAAGGCGCGCAAGGCGCGTTGAACCTGAAGCAAATGCAGCCCGGCAAGCCAATGCCATCTTACATGGCGCGCGCGATGAAGCTTCGCGCAAATTACATGTATGGCCCTTCAGTATAATAATCCCTGACTGCGGCGGTGGCTTTTTACGCCTCTGTGCCCTTCTGGTGCTCACGTACTTATGCGTACGCTGCGCTTCGGTTTTCAAACTGCATAAAAATCCTTAGCCGCAGCAGGATTATGGCCTCTGTAAATTGTCTACCCTTTTCGCACCTTCCTTAATAAAGGCAGTTCGAATTTCTTTGCCTTATCAAGCGCTTAAAATATTCACCATGAAAGTTTTGCAATTCCTATGATTTTGGTCTAGTATACCAATATTAGTACTAAAAGTTTACGATATTGGTTTGATTAGTTTTTTTATTTCAATGGTTTAGGAAATGTCGCCGCGCGGCACTTAACCACAGTCATGGTGCCAGTGATATTTTCAAAACCCGATTTGGGTCGCTGATGTATATGAGAAGCGCGCAAAGAATTGGAAGCAGAGCAGCGTATCTTGGACGCGGTTCCTCGGACGATTCCGCAAGCCCATCGAATGTCGATCTTGTGCATTTGCAAATGCGCGGATGGAACCCGTTTAATCCAATCGGATTTAACCGCCCTTCCAGCTACATGTATAAAACCGATATTATGCTTGATGATGGAACGATGCAAAAGAATGTTCCAACAAGTCAGCCTTACGACATATCGGATCCTGTACAAAATTTGAGAGCGATTGCCGAGGCTGGTTCCAAGTTACGTAAACCCGGCCGCCTTACCACCAACCGCGGCATGAATGTAAGCGGGCTGCCAGCCGATATCCGCCTTGCCACCAAGGGTGCGGGTCTTGTCAATTTCAATAGCTCGAAACCGGGCGCAAGCATCGTTGCCCATGGCTTTGTCAATTTTGGCAGCGGCGTAAGGGGTGCTAACGTCACCTTCGATACCTATAATCATGAACGCATGAATGTTATCGGCTCCATTCGCGCACGGATGGTGGGTAATGTCAGCATGAACAATTCCTATATGCCGGGTTCGATTACGGTTCAGTCAGGCGAAGCCAGCATGGCGGGCGTGCATGGCAACCCGACCATCAACCGCGTCAAACTATCCAGCATTTCGCATGCCGCCGCACTTCATGCAACCAATGAAGTATTTACCGGCCCGCAAGATTATTACGGCATGCCAAGCAGAACATCCATTCAGCACGCCGCGTTGCAGCGCGATGCGCGTTTGGGTACGCCGAACCATGTATTCTCGGTTCTGTCGGAAGCGCATGCAGCGCAGCTCAAGGCGCAGATGGCGATGCAATATGGCCAGGGCAGCGTACGTTCCAGGAAGATGGAACGGGATGGCCTTGCCCATCCTCAAATGGCGTAGCTCAAGCCACCAGTTTTTCCGTTAAGCGGTTCAGCATCATCATGCCGTTTTTGGTCGCGCGTAAAACATGCGTGTCTTCTGCCAGAAGATTTTCCGCAATATAAAATTCTTTGTTTTTGGTATTCAAAAAAGTGTAGAGCGGTTCAGCGTAACGCGCCTGCCAATCGGCTTTGTTAATGCCGTTGAATAAACGCAAATTCATCAATACATGCTCGGTTTTCTGGTCGTTTCTGGATAATTCAGCTTGGCTTTCCAACCCGACTTTTTTGGCTTCCACGTCGCGCAGCCATTGTTCGGGTGGACGCAGCGTATTGGTAGAAAAATAATTATCATTCATGTGTACCCTGCCATGCGCGCCGGGGCCAATGCCCATATATTCATCGTAATGCCAGTAGGAAAGATTATGGCGGCTTTCCTCCCCCACCCTTGCATGGTTGGAAACCTCATAGGCCGGCAAACCGGCATCTTCGCAGATGCTTTGGGTTAGTGCGTACATTTCATCTGCCACATCATCCAGCGCGGTGAATGTATGACCCGCAGCGGTTTTCTGCGCAAACACTGTGCCGGGTTCGATGGTGAGTTGATAAAGCGATAGATGCGCAGCAGCGAGTTTCAGCGCTGCGCGGAGTTCGTTTTCCCATTGGTTCAATGACTGCCCTTTACGGGCATAGATCAAATCAAAGGAATGGCGCTTGAACATACGCTGCGCCATTTCAATCGCACCAATAGCCTCCGAAACTGTGTGTTCACGCCCCAATGCCTTTAAATCCGCATCATTGAGCGATTGAACGCCGATGGATAAACGGTTGATGCCGGCATCGGCAAAGCCTTTGAATTTTTCGGCTTCGCTGCTGGTCGGGTTGGCTTCGAGCGTGATTTCGATGGTGGGCGAGAAGCCAAACAGCTTATTTGCCTCATTCAAAAGCAGCGCGACATTGGACGGCGCGAGCAGGGAAGGCGTGCCGCCACCAAAAAAGATGGAGGTGAGGGGACGCGGCGTAACGCGTTCATGCCAATACCGCATTTCGGAAAGCAGCGCATTCACCATGCGCGTTTCATGTTCTTGTTTATTTTGGGCGCGTGCATTCACATGGCTGTTGAAGTCGCAATAGGGGCATTTTGCTAAACAAAACGGCCAATGGATGTATAAGGCAAGTGGTTTCATCCCCAGTTTCATCCGATATGCTTTTTCAATTCCATAACAGCGCGTGCGCGGTGGCTGTATTTGTTTTTTTCATTCTGCGGCATCTCGGAAAAACTTCGGGTGTCTCCATCCGGAATAAAAATCGGGTCATAGCCAAACCCGCCCGCGCCGCGCGGCGGAAAGCACAATTGCCCCGCAACGTTTCCTTCTGCCAGTATGGTTTTTCCATCAGGCAAGGTGAGGGATAGCACGCAAATAAAGGCCGCCCGCGCACCATTCGGATTGATGTTTTTATCGATGAGAAGCTTTTTGATTTTATCAAACGCTGGATTTGTTTGGCGCGACTGCTCTGTTCCGCTGTGCGGAACAACCGCGACTGCGCCTGTTTCTCTCATCCACCTTGCGGAATAAATTCCTGGTGCGCCATCCAATGCATCCACGCTCAATCCGCTATCATCTGCAAGTGCGGGAAGCCCAGACGCTGATGCGGCGGCACGTGATTTTAGCTCCGCATTGGCGGCAAAGGTTAGGCCTGTTTCCTCTGGCTCGGGTAAATTCAGTTCGCCCGCGCTGAGCAGCGAAAGACCTTCTTGGTTAATAAGAACCGCGAATTCTTTAACCTTACCGGCGTTATGGGTTGCGATAACCAGCTTGTTCTTGGTGAAAATGATCGACATGGTTTTGGCCGCTAAAATTAAAACGTTTGCAAATTCACGCGATTAAAGCCTCTGTGGAGGCATCGTAATCGCGCCTTGCGCTATCGCGGTTAATATAGCGTTAAAACAAAATGAATGCGCGGTTAAATTAACATCTTGGTTAGCAATATAACGCATAATTTAAAGGCACTTAGGGCATTTGGCCATATTTTTGTGCCGACAAATTTTCGCTGTGAATAAGCACAGTAGATAAAATTTTAGATTTTATTTTTTACGAGACGTGATGCCGCCAATGTTAGGACCGCATAGCCTCGACCAGAATAGATATCGTTCGCGCGGTGTCGTCGATGCGTTGTGGCATCAGCGTGAAGAAGATCCCGACAGCAATGCCAACACAAACGAAATCACCAAGGCGGTAACGGCGCGATTGCCGCTTTCGCAGCATTCCCATATTCCGCACGTGGTCAGCGCCGTGCAAGGATTGCTGCGCGGCATGAATCCCAAGAATGCGCAAGAATTCCTTGGTGCCTTGCTGCGAAATTCACAATCCGCCAATGCGGTAGCGATTACTGATAACGCAATTGAAAACGAGCTTTTAAAGCAGGAAGACATGACCCGCAGGGCGCAGCAAGAGCGCTTGCAGCAGGACAATATTCAGGAAAACAAAATCCTCGCGGCATGGCTGCGCATCAAATCTGCAAATATCGGCTCTGCCGAAGCATTGGCGGCCGCTGCGGTATTGCTGAGCGGAACGCAAAACATTGCACAGGCATGGGCGAATTACGAGCGCCGCCGCCGTAACCTTGATGCGGATTCCGGCGCTATGATTGTCGCCGCTTCGTTTGCGCCCGCCACCAGCACGCGCAGTGGCAATATGGCGCGCGGCGTTGACGATGATGCAGGATCAAGCAGCGTGATTATTCCAGCAATCGCCGCGATGACCGATGTTTCACCGCCGCGCGATATTTCGCATCATCACCACGAACCTGCGTATGTGCCGCCGATTTACGTTGACCCGCGCACGGAAGAGGAAAAGCGCAAGGCTGCGGAGCTTGAGCAGAACCGCGGCGTTGAGCATGTAGTTCCAGGCGTGGTAACGCGCGTTCATCCGGAAAATAATGCGCCGTATTCAGTGCGCCAGAGAGAACAAGGCGATAATCGAAACCCAGAAGAAATCCGCAGGGCTGAAGAATATGAACGCAGATATGGCCTGACACCGCGCCCGGGCGTAATCACACGCGTTGATCCGGGCAATAATGCCCCGCGCTCGGAGCGCCTTGATACCGACCCGCGCAGCCTTGAGCGCCGCCGCGAAGCCGAGCGCGTTGAGCGTGAACAAGGCGTTGAGCAATTGCCGGAAAACGTTACCGATATTGGCCCGAATGGCGCGCCGATGTCACGCCCGCGCGCAACATTGACCCCGGCACCAACCGTGCCAAACCTGCTGAAGCCGTTTAAGGGCCCGAAGAATTTTTCAACGCCCGGTTTGGCAGCGCCTAGCGAAATGCCAAGCGAAGCACCACGCTCAACCGCGCCAAGCAGCACGCGCAATCAATCGATACCAAGCTCGACACTAACTGCTGCACCCCAGCAAGCTGAACAAAGCCCTGGTGTTATGGATCGTGTTGCAGGTTGGGGCAGAACAGTAC
>JAKFVN010000005.1 GCA_021732145.1 Alphaproteobacteria bacterium | reverse complement strand
GGCGGCGCATCAAGTAATTCGTCTCCTGCGTTTGGGGAAAGGATGTTTCATCGCCCACCCTGCCCAATTGCCCCATTGGTTGATTTCGGAATTGGGTTCGTTGTTTTTAAACGAAACATGCAACATCAAACGGCTGCAATAATAATCACCCTTGCGCAATCGCTCCGCTGCTTTGGCCAATAAATGGTGCGAAAAATCCATCGCACCCAGCATGGTGCGCAATTTGGGTTCCAGCACATGTTGATGACTCATGCTTTGCGTAAGGCCGGATGACGGCAGTTGCAAATCCGCGCCGCGCAGCAATTCATGGAACAATACGCCATGCGCCCCGCCCCATATCAAACGCATTTGCCCGCGCGGGCATGCCATTAAATCCGGCACATTCCATATGCCTGCGTGGTTCAGGCGTTTTTCCATTTGGCGGCCAATGCCGCAAATCTCAATCAATTTCAGTTTATATAACGCATGCGGCAAATCGTTCTTCGTAATTACCGTAAGGCCGTTGGGCTTTTGCATATCGCTGGCAACCTTGGCGAGGAACATATTGGGCGCAAGACCGATGGAGCATGTGAGACATTCGCCCACCTGTTCCTTGATGACGCGTTTAATTTTATGGGCGAGCGCTTTGGCCACCTCCACATTGCGTTCCTGCGGTTCCAAACGGCATGCCATTTCATCGACCGATAAAACTTTTTCAACCGGAATGCAGGTATCCACCGCCGCAATAATTTTATGATGATATGCGGTGTAAATTTTATGGCGCGCCTGCACCACTATCAACCCGGGGCAGCGTTGCTTTGCCTCCCATACTTTGGTGCCGGTTTTGATGCCGAATTTTTTGGCTTCATAACTTGCGGCGATGGCGCAGGTGCCATCGCTCATCATCGGCACAATAATAATGGGCTTGCCGCGCAGATGCGGCTGCTCCTGCTGCTCGCAGGATGCAAAAAACGAGTTTAAATCCAGCAACAGCCAGCCAACTTGGTTATCTTGCAACGGGGCATTGTTCATGGTATGTTCTATATCACAAGCCATCCCGCCAATCAAAACAAAGAGTCAAAAAAAGATTAGAGAAATCGGGCCGCGCCATGCCAATCTGCCGCGAACAGCTGGCAGGAATTTTGGTGCGCATTCTTCACATCATGGCGGGTAACGGAAATGGCGGGGCGGAGGTTTACTCCACCGACGTGATGCTTGCCCTGCATGAAAAAGGTATCGGCCACAATATCGACCAATGTGTCGTGATGCGTGAAACCGCGCCGCGCTATCAGGAATTAAAGGCCGCCGGTATTCGCATGGCACCGGAAGCGCTTCATAACCCCTTCCGTCCGTGGCAACGCCACAAAATGAAACAGGTGATTGCGCGTGAAAAGCCGGACATCATCCATTGCTGGATGCGCCGCGCGGCGAGCCTGGTTCCCGCATTGGCTGCAAAAAACGGCCCGCTGATTGGTTGGTTTGGCAATTACGAGGTTATCAAGCATTATGCGCATTGCACCGATTATGTGGGCGTTACCAAAGACATTATCGCACACACCATCCGCGAAGGCGTAAAGCCGGAAGATGCCACCTATATCCCAACCTTCCCTTCGGTTATTGATGCGCCGGCGCTTGACCGTGCCACCTTAAATACGCCTGCAAACGCAAAAGTTATTCTCACTTTGTCGCGCCTGCATCCCAAAAAAGGGCTGGATACATTGATGCATGCGACAAAAGATTTTGCCGATTGCTATCTATGGCTTGCGGGTGATGGCCCGATGCAAAAGGAATTGGAAACATTGGCCGCAAAGCTTGGCATCGAAAGCCGTGTGCGGTTTCTAGGCTGGCGCACCGACCGCGGCGCTTTGTTAAAGGCGGCAGATATCTGCGCCATGCCATCGAATTACGAACCATTTGGCACAGTTATTCTGGAGGCATGGAGCGCGAAGGTGCCTTTCGTGGCATGCGAAAGCGCGGGCCCAGCAGCGCATATTGTGAACGAACATAACGGCATGATGGTGCCGATTAATGATGCGCCTGCGCTGGGCGCGGCCATTCGCCGCGTATTAGATGACAACGCATTGCAGGAAAAAATGGTCGCCAATGGCTATGCCGAATATATCGCAAGCTTCACCAAGGAAGCGGTGACGCAACGTTGGCTTGCCCATTACCAGCATCTGCTCAGCAAATTCAAACAATCGAAAAACAACGCCGCATGATAAGCCTATTTGCCATTTTTATGTTCGTTTTGGCGGTGTCGTTAGGCACATTCGCGGGCGGAAGCTGGGGGGCGATTGGCATTGTGGGCGGAATTATTACATTCCTTGCCACATGGGCAAGCCAGCGCGGCAAGCCGCCCATCAACAAACCGCTGATGATTGTTGTGCTGGTTGTGCTTGGCATTATGGCGCTCATCACGACACAAGCCGAATATCCTGACGTGTCATGGCACATGGTATTGCAGCAGGCATCCATCATGCTGCCGCTGGCATTGCTGTTTCATCCAGATGTTATTGCGCAGTTCGACCAGCAACGGTTTTTTCCAGTGGTCACGGGTGCTGCCGCCCTTGCCGCGCTCGCCTTTGGCGCGGAAGTCATGCTGGGCACCCCTTTATTACATGCAATGCGCGGGCCGCTGGTCAGCTTCACTGAATATAACCGCGGCGTGTCATACCTTGCGGTGTTTTCATTCCCGCTGATGGCGTATTTATGCCTCAAGCGCCCGCGTTGGCAATGTGCAGTGTTCATTCTGCTGATGCTTATTCCCGTGCTGCTCACGGAATCGCGGGCAACGCGCATGGCATTCGTTGTCGGCGGCGTGGTAACGATGGCCGCGCATTTATCCCTGCGCCTGACGCAGCGCGCATGGGTTATCATTCTTGGCATGATGGTGATGATGCCGTTTCTGGTGACGCAGATTTTTGTGGAACATCACGATTGGGTGAAGCGCCTGCCACTGTCATGGCATCACCGCGTCGAGATTTGGGATTACATGTCCTATCGCATTTTCGAGAAGCCCTGGGCGGGCTGGGGCATTGGCAGCAGCCATTTATTGTCATACGCGCAACCGCATGGGCAGATGTATGAATATGTGCCAAGGCTTTCCACAGGTCATCCGCATAACTTCATCCTGCAATGCTGGGTGGAATTGGGCATTGGCGGTCTTGTGATGTGCATTGCAGCCATCACAACTTTGCTTGGCAAAGCGGCGCGCCTGCCCGCAGCCATTGCGCCATTTGCATTGGGCGCATGGGCGGCAGGCCTGTGCATAGGTTCTGTTGCTTACAGCTTCTGGGATGACAGCTTGCTCGCATGCTTTGCCATGACCATTCTGGCTTTTATTTTATTGCACAAAAAAATAGCCCTACTGAAGGAATGAAAAATGGAACAACGGCTTAATTTAGGCGTTGCGGGCACGATGGCCGCCCATCAATCAGGGCTACAAACCGGGACAATCCGTGATATAGTGCCGGCCGTGATATATTGCAGACATCAATATGACCATTGCCGATCAGCCTTTTTCACGGATCGGCGATAGGTGCCGCAGGTTTATTTATTGTATTTACGTAGCCTATTGTATTTACGTTACCCTAACCCACGCTTGTTAAATATGGAGAAATGAATGCCTAATCGCCTTGTAAAATGTTTATTCGCCGTTTTTGTCATGATGGCATTTCCCGCGCATGCGCTGCCACCCGGCGCTGAACCGCCGCGCTATCTGAACACCAAACTGATTTCACCTGATATTCTTCCCCCACCCGTCAAGAAAGGCAGCGCGGAATGGAAGAAGCAAGTGGCCATAATTGTCCAGGCGCAGCGCCGTCTTACCAAGCAAGACAAGGCCGCCATCGAAAAGGAGCAAGCGGTGAGCGTGCAACTGGTTAGCGATGGTTTGGGCCCCGACTTCACGCCAGAAAAATTTCCAAAAACCTTTGTAGTGCTAAAGCAGATATATAACGACACAGGCATTGTGGTTGAAACCACCAAGCAATTCTGGGGCGCGCAACGCCCCTATGATGCCGCGCCAAAGCAGGTCAAGCTGCTGCTCAACGCCGCAAATAACAATACCTACCCCAGTGGCCATACCGCCCTTTCCTATATATTAGCGGAAGTGCTTGGCCTGCTTGTGCCCGACCAGCGCCCTGCCCTTCGCCTGCAAGCGGAGAAAATCGCACTGCACCGCATTCAGGCGGGCATGCACTACCCCGAAGATATTGAGGCAGGCAAGAAGCTGGGCGGCATTCTGCTGGGCGCGATGCTGCAAAACGATGACTTCCAAAGCGACATGAAAGCTGCCAAGGACGAGCTGAAAGCTGCTGGAAGATAATGCCTGAAGACAATCCTGCACAAGACCCCGCTGCCGTTAGCATGCTCACCGCCATCATGCGCTGTGTTGCGGGGCGTTGCCCAAAATGCGGCGAAGGCAAGCTGCTCGCCTCCTTCATCAAGCCGGTTGCAAACTGCGCGGTATGCGGCGAAGCGCTGGGCAATATCCGCGCGGATGATGGCCCGCCCTGGCTCACCATCTTAATTGTCGGGCATATTCTGCTGCCCATCATCTTTACGGTTGGCCCACATTCCACATGGCCGCAATGGCTATCGATGACCGTATGGGTATCTGCTGCACTGATACTGATGCTGCTGGTGTTGCCGCGTGCCAAGGGCTTTTTTATCGGCGTTATCTGGAAAAACCGCCAAAAGATTGCCCGGTCTTAGCGCTTAATCTTTCGACGTATTGAACCAACTGTTCTTCATGCGCTCCAGCTTCGCTTTTTTATCGTGCTCAACCGTCAAGTGGTCACGTTTTGCCAATTCAAAATCGGATAGCGCCATTTCCTTCACCAATTGTTCGAAGGATACGTCCGGCTTCCAGCCGAGCTTTTGCTTGGCCTTGCTGGCATCGCCAATCAGGCTGTCCACTTCCGCAGGGCGGAAATAACGGTTGCTGATGGCAACAATGCAGCGGCCTTTTTCATCATAGCCTTTTTCATCGCTGGCCTTGCCGTCCCAGCGGATTTTCATATCCAGCACCTTGGCGGTCGCTTCCACGAATTCGCGCACGCTGTGCTGCTCGCCGCTCGCAATCACGTAATCATCGGGCGTGTCCTGCTGCAAAATCATCCATTGCATGCGGATATAATCCTTGGCGTGGCCCCAATCGCGCTTGGCATCAAGGTTTCCAAGGAACAGGCATTGCTGCAATCCCAATTTAATCCGCGCCAGCGCACGCGTGATTTTGCGCGTGACAAATGTTTCGCCGCGAATTGGGCTTTCATGGTTGAACAAAATGCCGTTGCACGCATAGATGCCATAGGCTTCGCGGTAATTCACGGTTATCCAATGTGCATACAGCTTGGCAACGCCATATGGGCTGCGCGGATGGAACGGCGTGGTTTCTTTTTGCGGGGTTTCATGCACCTTCCCGAACAGTTCTGATGTGGATGCCTGATAAAACCGCGTCTTGTCTTTCAGCCCCATCGTGCGAATAGCTTCCAATAACCGCAAGGGGCCTAACGCATCGGCATTCGCCGTATATTCGGGCTCTTCAAACGATACCGCCACATGGCTTTGCGCCGCGAGATTATAAATTTCATCCGGCTGCACCATTTGCACAATGCGCATCAGGCTCATGCTTTCGGTCATATCACCGTAATGCAAAAATAATTGCGCACCGGGCAGCAGCGGGTCTTGATAAAGGTGATCAATACGGTCGGTATTAAACAGCGATACAGGGCGCTTAATGCCATGCACCTCGTAATCTTTTTTCAACAGAAATTCGGCAAGATACGCGCCATCCTGTCCGGTGATGCCTGTAATTAGCGCGACTTTTTTTCTGGCCATTCATTGCACTCGTTAATTTGAATAAGGTTACAAACACCTTATGCAAATGCAGGCGCGCTGGCAAATGCTACGCCCTTGGCATCACGCGCCGATATGGTCGGTTCGCCGTTTAATGGCCAGTTGATGCCCAGGTCTTTATCGTTCCATGCTACGCAATGCTCGTCTTCCGGCGTGTAGTAATCGGTCGTCTTGTATAAGAAATCCGCCGAATCGGTGAGCGTTAGAAAGCCATGCGCAAAGCCCGGCGGTACCCATAACTGGCGGTGATTTTCTTCGCTCAACTCCGTCCCCACATACTTTCCATAGGTAGGCGATGATTTACGCATATCCACCGCCACATCAAACACCGCGCCGCGCACCACGCGCACCAATTTGCCCTGCGGCTTGGTCAGTTGGTAATGCATGCCGCGCAAAATGTTTTTCGCTGAATGGCTATGATTATCCTGAACGAAATTTGGCGTGAAGCCCGTCAGCGTTTTAAAATCACGCGCGTTGAAGCTTTCAAAAAAGAAACCGCGCGCATCGCCATGCACCTTGGGCATGACAATCAACACGTCGGGAATAGCCGTTGGAGTGATCTGCATAATTTTATTTTTCTTTTAAAAGGTTCAGCAGATATTCGCCATACGCGCTTTTTGCCAATGGCTGCGCCAGTTTTTCCAGTTGCATCGCATTAATAAAGCCTTGCCCGTAAGCGATTTCCTCGGGACACGCGACCTTTAATCCCTGGCGATGTTCGATGGTTTCAATGAAATTGCTCGCTTCAATCAGGCTTTCATGCGTTCCGGTATCCAGCCACGCATAGCCACGGCCCATGGTTTGCACATTGAGCTGGTTCTTTTCCAGATAGGTGCGGTTGACGTCAGAGATTTCCAATTCGCCGCGCGTTGATGGCTTTAAGGCGACCGCAATATCGCAAACCTGATTGTCATAAAAATACAAACCCGTCACCGCATAATTGCTTTTCGGCTTTTCGGGTTTTTCTTCCAGCGAATTGGCCTTGCCGTTTTTATCAAAGCCCAGCACGCCATAACGCTTTGGCTCATTCACGTGATAGGCAAATACCGTTGCACCTTTTTCATTCTTATCGGCTTTGCCCAGCTTATCCTGCAAATCGGTGCCATAGAAAATGTTGTCACCCAGGATAAGCGCCGATGGGTCATTGCCGACAAAACTTTTGCCGATAATAAAGGCCTGCGCCAGCCCATCGGGTGATGGCTGCACAGCGTATGACAAATTAATTCCCCAATCATCGCCATTGCCCAGCAATTGTTCAAAGCGCGGCAAATCCTGCGGAGTTGAAATAATAAGAATATCGCGAATACCCGCCAACATCAGCGTGGTGAGCGGATAATAAATCATCGGCTTGTCATAAACCGGCAACAGCTGCTTGGAGACAACCTTGGTCACCGGATAAAGCCGTGTGCCACTGCCGCCCGCCAGAATTATGCCTTTACGTTTAGTCATGCCTGTTTTCCGTGAAGTTGTTTTAGCAATGCCGTGACACCGTTTTGCCATTGTGGCAACGCAATGCCAAATGTTTCTTTAAACGCCGTTGTATCAAGGCGTGAATTAAGCGGGCGCTGCGCGGGCGTTGGGTAGTCGCTGCTGGGAATGGGTTTAATGCCCTCAAATGGCAGACGCAATTCCATGCCCATGCTGTGCAGGCTTTGCACGACAAATTGCGCGTAATGGTACCATGATGTCTCGCCCGCCGCCGTTACATGATAAATGCCGTTGGCGGCGCGGCCATGACGCACCACCTGCGCCGTGCAATCCGCCAGCATCGCTGCGCCGGTTGGCGCGCCAATCTGGTCATTGACGACATTCAATGTTTCACGCGCCTTGGCTAATTCAATAATCGTCTTGGCAAAATTACGCCCCGCCGCACCATACACCCACGACGTACGCAAAATAATATGCTGCGCGCCGGATGCGATAATCGCATCTTCCCCATCCTTCTTGGTTTGCCCGTAAGTGTTGATAGGGTTTGGCGTATCCGTTTCGCGGTATGGTTTATTGCCCGCGCCATCAAACACATAATCGGTCGAGAAGTGGATGAGCTTGGCGTTAAACCGCTTTGCTTCCGCCGCCATTACTTCGGGCGCTGATGTGTTTATCAGCTTGGCAACCGGCTTTTCGCTTTCAGCCTTATCAACGGCCGTATATGCCGCTGCATTCACAATCACATCCGGCCTTACGGCGGCGATGGTGTGCGCAATGCCATCCAGATTACCCAAATCGCCGCAATGCTCCGTGCTGCCCCTGTTCAATGCCACCAGCGTACCCAGCGGCGCAAGGCTGCGTTGCAGATCACTGCCCAGATTGCCGTTTTTACCAAACAGTAAAATCTTCATGCCACTTGTCCGAGATAATTCTTCTTTATCCATTCGCGGTAGGCACCCGATTGCACATTGGCAATCCATTGCGGGTTTTTCAAAACCCAGTCTACTGTTTTGCGCAGGCCCGTCTCAAACGTCTCGGTCGGTTTCCATCCCAGCTCGCGCGCAATCTTTCCTGCATTAATCGCATAGCGGCGGTCATGGCCGGGGCGGTCGGTCACATGGGTGATTTGCTGTGCATAGGATTTGCCGCCTGCCAATGGACGTTCCTTATCCAGCAACGCGCAAATGGCTTTCACAAGTTCGATATTGGCGCGTTCATTATTGCCGCCGATATTATAAGCCTCCCCCACTCTGCCTGCTTGGAGCACGCGGCGAATAGCGGCACAATGGTCGGTCACATACAGCCAGTCGCGGATTTGCAGCCCATCGCCATAAACCGGCAGCGCTTTTCCCGCCAGCGCATTGACAATCATCAGCGGGATAAGCTTTTCAGGAAAATGATACGGCCCGTAATTATTCGAGCAATGGGTGGTCAGCACCGGCAGCCCATAAGTGTGGTGGTATGCGCGCACCAAATGGTCTGCGGCAGCCTTGCTGGCCGAATATGGGCTGTTGGGCTGGTGCGGGTGATTTTCTGTAAAAGCAGGCTCTGTTGGCCCTAATGAGCCATAAACCTCATCGGTGGAGACATGCAGGAAGCGAAAGGCACCCGATGCCTCACCCTGCAATTCCCGCCAATAGGCCAGGGCCGCTTCCAGCAGGCGGAAGGTGCCCATCACGTTGGTTTCAATGAACGCATCAGGGCTGTGAATGGAGCGGTCTACGTGCGATTCCGCAGCAAAATGCACAATCGCGCGGGGTTTATGCTCCGCCAGCAATTTGGCGACCAGCGCATAATTTCCGATATCGCCCTGCACAAACACATGGCGCTTATCGCCTTGCAGCGCCGACAGGTTCTCGGCATTGCCGGCATAGGTCAGCTTATCAAGGTTCACAACGGGCTCGGCATTCCCTGCCAGCCAATCAAGGACAAAATTCGCACCGATAAATCCCGCGCCGCCCGTTACCAAAATCATGCCTGTTTATCCCCAGAAAATGGCGTGTAAATCGCGCCTAACTATACTGCCCATAATGGCCGTTGCGCAAGGCTGCAACCATAGGTCAAGCGGGGCCGCAAATCACTTCCATTTCAATGATTTATTTGCTTGTGAAAACAGACTGCACAGCATAAAACGCGAGAAGGATTTACGCGAAAACCAGAGTCTTGACCCCATAGTTGAACCAAATGGCCGACCCCATCAACCCAACAGAGAAAACGGGCAATAAACACGCCGTGTTGACGGATGGATTTTTGCTGCGTGTGTTTGATGCGCTGGATGCCCATGATTCTGTGGCATTGCTGGCGCTGATTGATCCCTTAGAACCCGAAGACTACGCAGACCTTTTGCATTTTTGCTCGGCCGAACAGCGCGAGCAGTTATTTGATTTAACAAAGACAAAATTAAACCCGGATGTGCTTCCGCTGCTTGATGAAAATGTGCGCGAAGATGTCGTGGAACAGATGGAACCCGGCCAGCTTGCCGAAGCCATCACCAATCTTGAAACCGATGACGCGGTGGAGGTTATGGAAAACCTCGACCGTCAAACGCAGCGCGAGGTTCTATCCGCGCTGCCTGCCGAAGAACGCGATGCGCTGCGCACTGCCCTTTCCTATCCGGAAGACAGCGCAGGCCGCTTGATGCAGCGCGAATTGCTCGCGGTGCCCGATGATTGGAACAGCCAGCAATGCGTGGATTACATCCGCAGCCGCCAGGAATTGCCGGAAGCGTTTTACGACGTGTTCGTAGTCGATAGCGAAGGCCATACCCTTGGCGCTGTGCCGCTGCACCGCTTGCTGACTGCAAAATCGACGACGCCCATCAAAGAAATCATGGATGAGCAAAGCCAGCGCATGCCGGTGATGATGGACCAAAAGGAAGTCGCGTACTTATTCCAGCGCTACGGCCTTGTTTCCGCGCCAGTGGAAGATGAACAGCACCGCCTGGTCGGCATGATTACGATTGATGATGTCATCGACATCATCGAGGAACGCGCTACCGAAGAACTGGTTCACCTCAGCGGCGTGAGCGAGCCCGACTTCTATCGCGACATTGTTACTACCACGCGCTCGCGCTTTACATGGCTGTTTGTGAATTTAATCACCGCGATGCTGGCATCCTATGTTATTTCCTTTTTCGAAGGCACGCTGCAATCGGTTGTTGCGCTTGCCGTGCTGATGCCGATTGTGGCTTCGCAAGGCGGCAATGCAGGCACGCAAACCCTCGCGGTTGCCGTGCGCGGGCTTGCACTGCGCGAGTTAACATCGGTCAACGCCGTCGCCTTCCTTGCCAAGGAAGCATCGGTTGGCGCATTCAATGGTTTATTGTTCGCGGGCATTATCAGCATCTGCGCAGGCCTTTGGTATCATAACTGGATGATTGCGCTGGTCATCGCGCTCGCCATGATTATCAATATGATTGCGGCGGGGCTTGCGGGCGCGCTTATCCCCATTATTCTCAATAAATTCAAAATCGACCCTGCAATTTCATCCAGCGCATTGGTAACCACCGTAACCGATGTATGCGGTTATCTGGCGTTCCTTGGCCTTGCGACCATCTTCATTATTAAATGAGAAGCCTATTTAATTAACTTGGCCATTTCGCGCTGAACCGCTTCAACGCTGATATCCGCGATATTGTTTTCCTTCAGCCATGCACAACGCGGGCCAACCGGGCCAGACCGCACGGGGTCGGTGTGATGCGACATAAGGGTAAGCGTTGGCGCGCCCACCATTGCCGCCAGGAATGTGGGGCCTGTGTCATTACCCACCACGCCTTCGGCCTTGCGCACCAGGCTTGCCAATTGCGCGAAGCTGGTGCGGCCAGATACATCAATAATAAAGCCCGCTGCTTCCTTAATCGCGGCGATGGATACGGCATCGGCCTTGGTGCCCACCACCACCACGCCGCAGCCCATATCAGCAAAGCTTTTTGCCAATTTGGCGTAATGCGCGGGCGGCCAGCGTTTATGCAGGAGATGCGGCGAACAGCCCGGAATAAACACCACATAGCGCGCAGGCAAATTTAAATCATTAATCGGCGCTGCCAGCCAATCCAGATTTAACGGGCCGCTATCGCCAATACCTGCATTACGCAATTGCACCAGCAATTCCTGCTGGCGGTGGATTTTCAACGGAAAAGTCGTTGGCGGGAATGTGGAATTGCTGGCGGTGCTTGACCATTGCACGTCTTTAGCAAAGAAAAATGGTTTGTAAAAACGGGAGCGCGGCTTGTTCTGCAAATCAATCACGCAATCAAAATTCTGCGAGCGCATGGCATGGTATAATTTTTTCCATTCATCCCATTGCCACCAGCTTGGGCGCTTATCCTCAATGACTGCATCAAACCACGGCATCTGGCGCGCAAGCCCCGCAAAGGCCGGCATGGTCAATAACGTCACTTTCGCATTGTTCTGCGCCGCGCGGATATCCTGAAACGGCTTCATGCACAGCAGAATATCGCCAAGCGCGCCCAAGCGAATGACCATGATATTTTTGGGACTGCTCACTTCACGATCTCCGCATAGACCTGCAATGTGGCGGCGCACATGTGCTGCAGCTGGAATTTGCCATGCACGTAATCTTTTGCGCGCTTTGACATGACGGCGCGTTCATCCGCGCTGAGCAGTAGGCATTTTAAAATCGCGTTGCTTAGCGCCTGCGCATCACCAGGTGGCACCAGCCATCCGGTTTGACCATCCATTATCGTTTCATCGGTTGCGCCAAGCGCCGTTGCAATCACGGGCACGCCCATCGCCTGCGCTTCCACGGGCACGCGCCCGAACCCTTCCGCAACCTGGCTGGGGCTTAACACCAGTTGCGCCAGCGAATAGGCGGCGGGCACATCACCGCCATCCATCCACATGATTTTGTCTTTCAAACCATATTCCTCAACTAAACCGCGCAGGCGTTCGCTGTATTTGCTGCGGCCTTGGTCGGGGCCAATAAATACGCATATAAACGGGTGCTGCTTCAGGGTGCTTAAGGCATCCAGCACCAATTCATGCCCCTTAATCGGCGATAAGCGCCCTGGCATGATCATCACCGGCACGCCCGCTTTATTATTCCAGCTATTCAGCAATTTCTGCTTGCGTTCATCGGAAATGCTGGCGGCATCATATACGCCCATGTCAATTCCGCGCGGAATGACCGTGATGCGTGATGCGTTCACGCCGTAATTCTTTTTGATGTGCCGCGCGATGAATTCCGAAATCGCGATGATGCGGTCAGACTTCGTCATCACGCTGTTATACCATTTTTTTAAAAAGAAACTGCCCTTATATGCCGCATGGAATGTCGTGATAAACGGAATGCCCGTCATGCGCGATGCCCATAATGCGCTCCATGCCGGGGCGCGGCTGCGCGCATGAATAACATCCACTTCTTCCTTGATGATGATGTATGCCAGGAAAAATGCGTTAAATAGCATGCGGAACAGGTTCTTGCTCGCGACATCGTGGCGGATATGCCGCGCATGCTTGGCCTGCAATTCCGCCTGCAAATACCCGCCTTTGCTCACCACAATTGCTTCATGCCCTGCTTTAATCAGCGCTACGGAAATATCCACGGTCGCGCGTTCTGCCCCGCCTGCTTCAAGGCTTGGAATAACCTGCAATACGGTGAGCTTATCGGATGCGGACATTCGCAACCTCGCATACCACGCGCGCGGCTTTTTCAGATGGAGGCATATCGCCGTTAATCAGCATGGTTTTTATTTCATCAAACGCCTTGCGCTGGTTGTTGCGCGCCGATGCATCGCTCCATAATTCAAATAATTTCTTCGACATCGCTTCGGGCGCGCAGAATTCCTGCAAGAATTCCGGCACAACCAGGCGGTTCAGCAGTAAATTGGTCAAATTCGCGTATTTGACCTTGATGAACCAGCGATACAGCAACACGGTAATCGGGTTCAGTTTATACGCGATAATATGCGGCGTTTTGGCAAGCGCGAGCTCCAGCGCAACCGTGCCCGATGCCGCGAGTGACACATGGCTTGCCGCGAAGGCATCGTATTTTTGCTGGTCGCCAATTAATACCAACGGCTTAATGGGCCAGTTTTTTAAATATGGCCCAAGAAAATCCAGAACCTGCGGCACGGTCGGCACAATGACCTTAAACCCTTCGGTCAATGGCTGAAGATGCTTCAGCGTTTCGGCAAACACAGGCGCAAGGCGTTTAATTTCACTGCGGCGGCTGCCGGGCAGCACCGTGATGATTTTCATATTACGCGGAACATTCATTTCCTTATAAAAGCGTTCCGCGTCGCCCTTATCCGCGCCCTGCTCCATCACGGTGTGCCCCACAAAGGTGCATGGCAGGCCAACCTTTTCAAAATACGGCGGTTCAAATGGCAAAATCGCCAGCAAATGGTCATACAGTTTGGCAATTTTTTTCGCGCGCCCGGGTCGCCATGCCCACACGGTTGGCGCGACATAATGAATGAGCGGAATTTTCTGACCTTTTAGCTTTTTTGCCAGACGAAAACAAAAATCAGGGCCATCAATCGTAATCACGGCATCGGGCTTGATGCGCTTGGCGGCCTCCACTGTTTCTTCAAGGCGTTTGAGCACATGCGGGATTTTTGGCAGCAATTCAACCAGGCCAAACAGCGCCAGTTCCGATTGCTGGAACAGGGTATTAAGCCCTTCCGCCTGCATGCGTTCACCGCCCACGCCTTCAAACCGCACCTGGCCATTAAACAGCTTTTTTAAAGCCGACATCAACCGCGCGCCGAGCAAATCACCCGATGGTTCGCAGGCCACCAAAAAAAAACACGGCACCTTATCGGCTGTTCCTTGGTTCATAGCTTCAGCCCGATAATAAACATGCCGGCGGCATCTGCGGCTTTAATCGCTTCCTCGCGATCAATCAACAGGCAACCGCCCGCTTGCGCGGCAATGCCACAAAACCCGGCGGCGCGCGCTTCGCGCACCGTGGAAATGCCGATGGCTGGCAAATCAAGGCGCATATCCTGCTGCGGTTTTTTCAATTTCACCAATACCGGCGCTGCGCCTTCGCGTTTTAATACGCCCGCGCGGCCAATCAGCGCATCGGTGCCTTCAATCGCTTCAATGCCCAGCACAATGCCCTGCTGCACCACCACCGCTTGGCCTACATCCAGCGCGCCAAGGGTGCGCGCAATTTCAATGCCGCGCTTAATATCGGTTTGCGCGGTTTCATTGGCTGCATGCTTGCCAAGCTGGCCTTCAGGAAACAGCACATCCGCGAATACATCCTGCACAGCGACAATATGGAAGCCTTCCATTTCAAATTCCTTGGCGATGGCTTTCAAAAGCCCATCATCACCCAAAACACCAAAGCCAATGCGCGCCAGCTTTTGCACCATCAGCCAATCGGGTTTTAATTCGGCAAGGCTTGGGCGGCGAACGCGGCCCAGCAACACCACATCGGTTACGCCTTTTTCCTTGCCGAGCGCGATGGCGGCAGCGGCAGCGCCAAGCGGCAGCCAGCTAATGGGCAAATCATCGGCGATATCGATAATGTCTTTATCGGTCTGGCCTTCCAGCGCCAGAACATGGAATGGCTTGTTCATGCGCAGGCATTGCGCAATCAAGCGTTTTGGGGCTTCCCCACCACCAGCAATGATACCGAGTGGCTTTTCCATGCAGAATTATGCAGCTTGATCACTGCGCGGCTGGCAAATGGGCCGCGAAGATTTGTTGCGAATGAAAGCGACGATGTCTTTGACAACTTCCGATGCCGCATAATTATCCGCAACGCCTTCCAGGCGCTCGGAGAATGTGCCTTCCGGTGCAAACAGCATGCGGTACGCATTACGCAGTTCATTGATTTGTTCTTTCTTGAAACCGCGGCGTTCAAGGCCAACCAGATTTAATCCGGCCAGACGTGCGCGTTCGCCCATTACGGTGCCATACGGAATAACATCGTTTTCAACGCCCGACATGCCGCCAATCATCGCATGCGCGCCAATGCGCACAAATTGGTGCACGGCGGAATTGCCGCCAATAATCGCGTGGTGGCCCACATGCACATGGCCCGCCAGCGTCGCGTTGTTGACCAGAATAACGTTATTGCCAATCTGGCAATCATGCGCCACATGCGCGCCAATCATAATCAGGCAATCATCGCCGATTTTGGTAACAAGCCCGCCACCTTCGGTGCCGGGGTTAATCGTCACATGCTCGCGGATGGAATTGCGCTTGCCGATTTCAAGGCGCGAATGCTCGCCCTTGAATTTCTTATCCTGCGGCGCGGTGCCGATGGATGCGAAGGGGTAAATTTCGGTGCCTTCGCCAATGCTGGTATTGCCATCAATCACTACATGGCTGTGCAGCTTCACATTCCAGCTAAGCTTTACATCCGGGCCAATCACGCAATACGGGCCAATGCTCACGCCATCCGCGATGCTCGCGGCAGGGTCAATGATTGCGGTTTTATGAAGTTCCTGCGCCACGGTTGTTCCTATTGTTTATCCTGGCCAAGCATGCTTTCGCGCTTGGTATCAATCAGCATGGCGCTATACATCGCTTCGGCAACCTTGTCGCTGCCCACATAGGCTTCGCCCCTGAACTTCCATACATTGCCGCGCTGGCGATCTTTCTTGACCTTAATGTGCAGCGTATCGCCGGGGAATACCGGGCGACGGAAGCGCGCCTCATCAATTGTCATGAAATACACCATATGGCGGCCTTCCTCGATTTCATCGAGCATATCGACGACGAGCACGGCAGAGGTCTGCGCCATCGCCTCCACAATCAACACGCCCGGCATAATCGGGTGGCCGGGGAAATGGCCTTGGAAAAATGGTTCATTCACCGTCACGTTCTTAACGCCTGTGGCACTTTCGCCCGTTACCACATCAATCACGCGGTCAATCAGCAGCATCGGGTAACGATGCGGGATGCGGTTCATAATCCCTTGGATATCAATCGTGGTGCTGGATTTTGCTTTTGCGTCAGTCATGGTGGGTCTCGGCACGGCTCTTGGAAAATGAAGAGCGTTTATCAATGCCTTATTTCGTCCTGCAAATCAATGTAAAATCAAGGTGATATAGCATTTTCGGGAAAAGACGGCACCGGTTTTCCTTAGAAAATGCGACAAAAACAGGCTTCAAAAATCTTTATTTAGCGGGGTCTTTTTTTGCATCCGGAACATCAATGTTGACAGCGATATCCGGCAATTGCGCGTTCAAACGGGCGCTGACTTCCGCGGTAATATCGTTGCCGTCAATGGTCCATAGCACAGCCTGATTGCCCTGCTTTGCCAGCACCAATTGCGCGCCGCGCTTCTTGGCGATGTCGGAAACTATCCCCTGCATCACATCATGCACCTTGCCCAAGGATTGGCTGGTTGCCTTTTCCAATGTCGCGCGGCGTTCCTGAACGTATTTTTCAACGTCACGGAATTTCTGGCGCAGCTGGGTTTCTTTTTCGGCATAGGCTTTTTCATCCAGCTTGCCGCGCTGCTGTACCAGTTCCTGTTCCGCTTCCCGGATTTTCTTTTCCTGCGACGAGATTTCATCCTGGAACGCGCTGCGCTGCACTTCAATTTTCTTTTGCGCGCTGATGGCTGCCTTTGAATCATCCAGCACGTGCTTTACATCCACAATCAAAATCGGGAAGCGCGGCGTTGCGGGCGCGCCGGGCGGCGCCGGGGCCACTTCAGCCATTGCCGTGAATGCCCAAAATGCGATGATGATTGCCAGTAACCGTGTCATGAGAAACCCAAATGCTAGAAGCGTGTACCAAAGCTGAAGCGGAAGAATTCAGTTACGTCATAGGATTCTTTAAGAATGGGCTGCGCCAAATCCACCCCGATTGGGCCGAACGGCGATTGCCATGTAATACCAATACCAGCACTCATGCGAAGTTTAGTGGCAGATTTGAAATTTTCACCCGGCAGCGGGGTTGCATCCACCTGATCAAGAATGCCGGCATCGTTAAATACGCGGCCGCGCACGCCAAACTCTTCGGGTAGGCCTGTCGGGAAACTGACTTCCACGCGGGTACGCCCAAAGCGGTTGCCGCCCAAAGCATCGTTCACGCCGCGCGTCAAGTCACGCGGGCCAACGCCGGCAAACTTAAAGCCGCGCAGGTTTTCGCCCCCCAGATAGAAACGGTCGTTGATGCGCACATTCTGGCCAAGGCCGAAGATGTAGCCAACCTCGCCGCCCAGGGTCAATGTCCACTTATTGAATAATGGGGTATAATATGCGCCGCCCAGCTTGGCGCGCAAGAACTGCACATTGCCGCCAAGCCCCGCCAGATCATTATTCATTTTCAAATAAAAGCCTTCGGTCGGATTCAGCTTGCTGTTGCGCTTATCATACAGCAATTCATGGCCAATCAGGGATGTGATGCTGGAGCCCTGCTGTTCGCGAACAAAGCGCGATGCGGTAATAGGTACGTTGGTAATCTTGGTTTGCGTTAAACCGTAATTCCATTTTTCATTAAGCACGTCTGACAGCGCATAGCCCGCACGCAGGTTAAAGCCATTGCGCGCTTCATTGAACGAGCTTGAATTCTGATTATCTCGGGTGATGCGGAACAAGTCCAAGCCCGTCGCTAAGTCCTTTCCAAGGAAATACGGCTCGGTAAAGCTGATGTCATATTGCTGCGTACGGGCAGATGCCTGAATGCCAAAGCGCAGGTTCTGACCCTTGCCCAGCAGGTTTCGTTCATTAATGCTGAAGTCGCCCAAAGGCCCGTCGGTTGACGAGAATCCCGCGCCAATAGAGAAATCGCCGGTTGATTTTTCCTTTACATCCACCGCAATGACGGATTGGTCAGGCTGCCCGCCTTCGCTTGGCGTTACCTTCACATCCTCAAAGAAGCCCAAATCGCGAATGTTTTGCTCGGATTTCTTGACCTTGCTGTTCAGGAACGGGTCACCTTCCGATAATCGCATCTGGCGGCGGATAACGCGGTCAAGCGTGCGGGTATTGCCGGCAATATCGATACGCTGCACGAATACACGCGGCCCTTCATTCACCGCATAATTAATATCCACCATGCGCTTCGCCTTATCGGGGTTCAGTTTGGGCTGCACCTGCGCGAAGCCATATTGCAAATCGCCAATCGCAGCGGTCAGTTGCGCAACGCTTTTCTCAATCTTTTCCGCACTATAGGTATCGCCAGTGGCGGTGGTAATTTTCGCGCGCAGCGCATCAAGATTAATGCGCTTCAGCGTTGTGCGCAACTCAACCTTGCCAAAGGTGTATTTCTCCCCTTCTTCAATCGCGAAGGTGATAAGGAAATCCTTGCGGTCTGGCGTCAATTCGGCATGGGATGACAGCACGCGGAAATCGACATAGCCGTTGTTCAGATAAAATCTGCGCAGCAATTCCTTGTCATAGTTCAAACGGTCGGGGTCATAAAAATCGGAATTGCTGAAGAAACGCCACCATTCGGTTTCACGGGTATTCACTGCGGCGCGCAATTCCTCATCATCAAACACCTTATTGCCAATGAAGTTGATGCGGCGCACGCCCGTGCGCGCGCCTTCGGTTACTTCAAACACCAAATCCACGCGGTTTTGCTCAAGGCTAATTACCTTTGGCTCCACCAATACGGCAAAGCGGCCGGAACGGCGGTACACGTCCAAGATACGCTGCGTATCGCTCTTAACGCGGCTTTTGGTATAAACTTGGCGCACCTTTAACTGGATTTCCTTTTCCAGATCCTTCGTTTCAATCGCATGGTTGCCTTCAAATACCACGCGGTTAATCACGGGGTTTTCCGCTACCTTCACCAGCAGTACATTGCCTTCGGCGAGGCTGACATGCACATCGGAGAAAAATCCGGTTGAGAATAATACTTTCACGCTATCATTCATTTTGGCGGTTGTGGCGGCATCGCCCTTGGTCAGCGACAGGTATGAACGCACCGTGTCGGCTTCAATACGCTGCACGCCTTCTACCCGTACATCGGAAATAATCGGCGCGCTTTCCGCTGGCGGCGCAGCAGGCTCTGCGCCAAATACCGGCCCGGCATCAAGACTTTGCGCTTCCGGCGTGAATGACTGGAACGCAAACGCTTGCGCTGGCAACAGCAGCACAAGCAACGCACTAAGAAGATAACGAACCAATAAATTCATTCAGGCGGGATAGGTTGAATTAGGAAAAGAGACCTTTAACATAATTAAAGATCTGTAGCTGATTAATGTCGTTCCATGTAAAGAACAGCATCATGCTGATGATGAAGAAGAAGCCAACCTTTGATGTGAATTCCATGATGGATTCATTCACAGGCCCGCCTTTAATCGCTTCAATTGCATAGAAGAACAAATGTCCGCCATCCAGCAAGGGGATGGGAAATAAGTTGAACAAGCCCAGGCTAAGCGAAATCACCGCCATGAACCAAATCAGTGGCACAAGGCCTTCCTTGCCAATTTTTCCTGACATTTCGGCAATGCGTAATGGCCCGCCCAGTTCTTCGGTGCCTCTGGTGCCCACAATAATCTGGCCGATGGCTTTCAGTGTTGTTCCAACCATGCTGCCCATTTCGGTTACGGCGGCATTCACCGCTGGAACAAATTCCAGCTTGCGGTAGGTCATCTTGCCGGTTTCGGCTTTCACGCCAATTTGTCCCACCTGATGCACCGCGCCAAAACGGTCTTTTACTTCTGCCATTTTTGGCGTGATGGTCTTTTCCATTACCACGCCGCCGCGGTCAAGGGAGATGACCATCGGTTCGGCGCGACTGGTGGAAATTTCCAAACGAATATCTTCAAAGCGAGTCACCGCAACCGTGTTGATTTTCAGGAATGTATCGCCGGGCAAAATACCCGCCATTGCCGCAGGGCCATCCTTTACTACGTCGCCTATGCGCGGCGGGGTGAATGGCTGGCCTTCAGTGGTGAACAGGCCAACAAACACAATAAAGGTGAAGAGAAAGTTGATAGCAGGGCCCGCCGCAACAATCGCTGCGCGCTGGCCAACGGTTTTATGGAAAAACGCCTGCTTCTTTTCACTTTCAGTCATCACATGCACTTTTGCATCCGGTGTGCTGGATGGATCGGCATCGCCGAACATTTTTACATAACCGCCCAAGGGCAAAATGCTGAAGCGCCAGCGCGTGCCCGATTTATCGTTGAAGCCGACAATTTCAGGGCCAAAGCCGAGCGAGAAGGATTCAATTTTAACGCCGCACATTTTGGCAACGATGTAATGGCCGAATTCATGCACGAACACGACAATGCCGAGCACGAGCAGGAAGGATGGCAAGGTATGGAGCAAAATATCTAACATTCAAGTTCCTATTAATTGGTTTAGTCGGCTTACTTACCGCAAGCCTTAACTTTTTCCGATGCAATGCGGCGCGCCGCTGCATCGCTGGTCGTCACCGCTTCAAGTGTATCAAGCGGCTGGATAGTTATGGCCGAAAGAGTCTCCTCTACAATTTTGGCAATATCAAGGAAGCCAATCCGGCTGTTTAAAAACGCATCTACCGCTACTTCATTGGCGGCATTCAAAATGGTGGGGGCTGTGCCGCCGCGCTTTAAGGCTTCTCTGGTCAACACCAGCGCGCGGAAACGGGTCGGGTCTGGTTCTTCGAATGTTAATGAACCAATTTGCGCAAGGTTCAGGCGCGCAGCCGGCGTTGTCATGCGCTTGGGGTAGGCAAGCGCATAGGCAATCGGCGTGCGCATATCGGGACTGCCAAGCTGGGCGAGCACCGAACCATCCTTATATTCCACCATGCTGTGAATGACCGATTGCGGGTGGACAATCACGCCAATTTTATCTTCCGGCATATCGAACAGGAAGCTTGCCTCGATAATTTCCAGCCCCTTATTCATCATCGTCGCGCTATCGATGGAAATCTTGGAGCCCATCGACCAAACCGGATGCTTCACCGCTTCCTGCGGCGTGACATTCGCCATGTCTTCCAAACTGGTGTGGCGGAACGGGCCACCTGAAGCTGTAAGAATTAACCGTTCAATACCGTCACGGCCTTCATCATCAAACACCTGATAGATGGCGTTGTGCTCGCTATCCACTGGCAGCAGATACGCGCCGTGATCGCGCACTTCACGCATCATCAACGGCCCCGCGCATACCAAGCATTCCTTATTCGCAAACGCAACCGTTGCGCCGCGCTTCACGGCTGCCAAGGTTGGCGGCAAGCCTGCCGCGCCGACAATCGCGGCCATCACCCAATCGCTTTTGCGTTGGGCGGCTTGCGTGACGGCCCCCGCGCCTGCGGCGACTTCAATGCCCTTACCGGACAAGCCATCTTTTAATGCCTTGTACTTGCTTTCATCGCCAATGACGACCAGTTCAGGGCGCAGCGCCAATGCCTGCTTGATGAGGAGTTCAACGTTCTGATTGGCGGTCAGGGCAACGACATTAAACTGGTTCGGGTTCGCTTCAATCAGTTCCAGCGTTTGCGTGCCCACGGAACCGGTCGAGCCAAGCACCGTCACACTGCGCAGCGCAGTGTCTTGTTTTGGCCCCATATTTTTTTCTGGGTAATCAATCGGTTGCTTCAATGCCTTCACGTTATCACTCATCTATTGTACATCCCACCAGGACAAATCAAATCCACTGGCCCACAGGGCGACCGAAGATAGCAGAACGGCCATTATTAATCCATCGACACGGTCGAGCATACCGCCATGTCCCGGGAAAATCACGCCGCTATCCTTAACGCCGGCCTGGCGTTTTACCCAGGATTCGAACAGGTCACCACAATGGGCGGCCAATGACAAGCCAAGCCCCGCGTACAGCGCAATCAGGGGGTTTTTTGCAGAAAACAGCCATGCGCAGGCATATGCGATAGCAGCCGCGCAAATCAGCCCGCCCATGAACCCCGTCCATGTCTTGCTTGGGCTGATATCGGGAGCAAGCTTTGCCCCGCGCAGCATCTTGCCCGAAAAAAACGCACCAATATCGGTGAACCACACAACCACCACCACCGTCGCCGCCAGACTAAAGCCCCCGACATTCCGAAGATCAAGCAAGCCAAGCATCGCGGAGCCGAGATACGAAACACCCATCGATAACAATACGGGCTTTTGAACCTTGCCGAGCCAGAAGCCAACCATCAAAACCAGGCTGAGCGACAGGCACAAAATGAATGCTGTCGTGGTATCGGCCTGCAACGCAATCCCCCATGTCAGCGCAAGCGAAAACAGCACGCTTACCCATACGCGTTTTTGTTGTTGCGGGTTCAGCATCGCGAGCCATTCATAGCCGGCGAACAGGCAGCCCAGCAGCATCAGGCTTTGAAACGGCAACCCGTTCAGCGCAAGCAACGCCAAGAACGATGGCGCAAGCACCAATGCGCTTGCAATGCGGATCAGCAAATTCTTCGAAACACGAAACAAACTCATGATGCACGCGCACCGTAGCGGCGCTCGCGCTTGTTGAATTCATCCAGGGCGCGGTTCATGTCTTCGGCGGTGAAATCCGGCCATAGCGTATCAAGGAAGACAAATTCCGCATATGCCGATTGCCACAGCAAAAAATTGCTGATGCGCTTTTCACCCGATGTGCGGATGATTAAATCAGGATCTGGAATATCCTGCGTATAAAGCTGCGACGATACCGCCGCTTCATCAATCGCTTCGGGTGCAATCACGCCTGCGGCGGCTTTTTCGGCCAGCATCTGCACCGCGCGCACCATTTCCTGCCGTCCGCCATAGCTGAGCGCCACGGTTAAATTCAGCCGCGTGTTCTTGGCGGTCAGCTCCTCAGCTTTTTCAATCAGGCCGATAATGTCCGCGTCAAACCGGCTGCGGTCACCAATAATGCGCAGGCGAACCTGTTCTTTATGAAGCTGCGCGAGTTCGCCTTGCAGATAAAGGCGCAGCAACCCCATCAAATCCTGCACTTCATCGCTGGGGCGTTTCCAGTTTTCCGATGAGAAACCATATAAGGTTAAATAAGGAATGCCCGCATCCGCCGCCGATTGCAGGGCGCGGCGCACCGCATCAATGCCGGCCTTGTGCCCCATCACGCGCGGCACATGGCGCGCAGCAGCCCAGCGGCCATTGCCATCCATGATAATCGCGACATGCCGAGGCGTTGTGATCGCGGGAGGAGTGCTCATGCGTCTAGCCCCAATTGTCGCTTAAACAACCATGATGTCTTTTTCTTTGTGCGCCAATGCTTCATCAATTTTCTTGATGACTTCATCGGTCAGCTTCTGGATTTTTTCAGACAGCGACTTGTGCTCGTCCTCGCCAATCTTCTTTTCTTTTTCCTGCTTCTTCAAATCATCCATGCCATCACGGCGCACGTTGCGCACGGCGACGCGCGCGGCTTCGGCGTATTTGCCGGCAACTTTGGAAAGTTCAGTGCGGCGTTCCTGCGTTAAATCAGGCACCGGCACGCGGATAAGTTGGCCGTCGCCTTGCGGGTTCAAGCCCAGCCCAGCGTCACGAATGGCTTTTTCAACATTCTTGCCCATGCCCTTATCCCACACCTGCACGGTCAGCAAACGCGGTTCGGCAACGCTGATGGTTGCAACCTGATTGAGCGGCATCATGTTGCCATACGCTTCCACCATCACCGGTTCCAGCATGCCGACATTGGCGCGGCCGGTGCGCAGGCCAGCGAGTTCTTTTTTAAAGCTGTCGAGCGAACCGTCCATGCGGTGCTTCAAATCATCGAGAATAGCCATGATGTGTCTTCCTAGTTTTCGGTAATGATGGTGAAGCGTCCCTTGCCTTGAACAACTTCGGCAAGTTCGCCATGCGAGAAGATGGAGAATACGATAATCGGAATGCGGCTTTGCCGTGCCAATGAAATGGCGGATGCATCCATCACTTCCAGATCCTTGGTCAGAACATCCAGATATGTCAGGCGTTCAAAGCGGGTCGCGTTCTTATCCTTGCGTGGGTCGGCGGAATAAACACCATCCACCTTGGTTGCTTTAATCAGCGCATCGCAGCCCATTTCGGATGCACGAAGCGCGGCGGCTGTGTCGGTTGTAAAGAACGGGTTGCCGGTACCGGCTGCGAAAATCACCACGCGGCCTTTTTCCATGTGGCGGATGGCGCGACGGCGAATATAGGGTTCGCACACAGCCGCCATCGGAATGGCGGATTGCACGCGGGTTTGAACGGAAACTTTTTCCAAGGCATTTTGCATCGCCAGCGCATTCATCATCGTGGCAAGCATACCCATGTAATCGGCGGTGGCGCGCTCCATGCCGCTGGCTGCGCCGGATACGCCGCGGAAAATATTTCCGCCGCCAATTACCACGCATACCTGAATGCCCTTGGATACAACGTCCTTGATTTCCTCGGCAACGCGGTCAAGCACCGTTTGGTCAAGGCCGTAATCGCGCTCGCCCATCAAGGCTTCACCGGAAAGCTTGAGAAGAATGCGCTGGTATTTTGCGGGCTTGATGGAAGTATTCCCAGAAGAATTCATGGCATCATCCTTAACATTTTTACGTGCGAGATTATCAGCCATGTATTTCTCCCCATCCAAACCACCTGAAAAAAACCAACGCCAGAAAGCAGCGACGTACTAGCTAGCCATCTTAGCAACTTCAGCGGCAAAGTCCGTCTGTTCTTTCTCGATTCCTTCACCAAGGTGATAACGAACAAAAGCGGTCAATTGCACGGGTGTACCAAGGTCTTTGGCTGCTTTTTCAACAACAGCCTTAATCTTGGTTTCGCCGTCCACGACAAAGGTCTGCTCAAGCAGGCATACTTCTTCGTAGTACTTCTTGATGCGGCCATCGACCATCTTGGCGATGATTTCGGCTGGCTTGCCTGCGGCTTGCGCTTGTTCGGTGAAAATCGCGCGTTCACGTTCCAATGCCTTGGCATCCACGCTGCTTGCATCGAGGAATTCAGGACGCGCCGCCGCAATGTGCATGGCAATTTGCTTGCCCAATGCTTGCAGCTTGCTCACATCCGCCTTGGATTCCAGCGCAACGAGCACGCCAATCTTACCAATGCCGGGGGCGATTGCGTTGTGCATATAGCTGGCAACAATGCCTTCCTTCACGCTGACTTGCGTGGCACGGCGAAGGTTCATGTTTTCACCCACGGTTGCAATCAGGTTGGTGATTTCGCCAAACACGTCGCGGCCTGTGCCGGGGTATGCTTGGGTCTTCAGCTTTTCAATGTCGGTTGTGGTGGTGTGCGCAACATCAGCAACCGTGCGAACATAGGATTGGAAGCCTTCATTGCGGCCAACGAAGTCGGTTTCCGCATTCACTTCCACCGCGGTGCCCTTGGTGCCGGAAGCAACAACTGCAACGAGGCCTTCTGCCGCAACACGGCCAGCTTTCTTGGCAGCTGCGGAAAGGCCCTTTTTGCGCAGCCAATCAACCGCTGCTTCCATGTCGCCAGAGCTTTCAGTCAAAGCCTTCTTGCAATCCATCATGCCTGCGCCCGTTTTTTCGCGCAGTTCCTTTACCGCATTTGCAGAAATTTCCGCCATGAGTTCCTCTTATATATGGTAGGTCGTTAAGTCTTAAGCAGTCTTGGTGTCGTTTGCTACGCCGGTTGGCAGCAGGATTTCAGCTGGCTTTTCTGCCGCGCCCAAATCAATACCGCTGGCAACCATTTCTTTTTGCAGGCCATCAAGAACGGATTGCGCAACCACATCGCAGTAGAATTCAATGGCGCGCAGCGCGTCATCGTTACCTGGAACGGGGTATGCAATGCCCGATGGATCGGAGTTGCTGTCAAGAACGGCAACCACGGGGATGCCAAGCTTTTGCGCTTCCTTCACCGCGATATCTTCCTTGTTGGTATCGATGATGAAGATGATATCTGGCAAGCCGCCCATGTCTTTAATGCCGCCCAAAGCCTGTTCCAGCTTGTTGCGTTCACGGGTCTTTTCCAAAAGTTCTTTCTTGGTCAGCTTTGCAGCTTGCTCAACGATTTCGGTTTCCAAATCGCGCAGGCGCTTAATGGAGTATGAAATGGTCTTCCAGTTGGTGAGCATGCCGCCCAGCCAGCGGCTGTTGACGAAGTACTGGCCGCATTGACGGGCAGAAGCTGCGATTTTTTCCTGGGCCTGGTGCTTGGTGCCAACGAAAAGAACGCGGCCGCCTTGCGATACCACATCGCGAATGGCGTTCAGGCCACGGTAAAGCAATGGAACGGTTTGTTCCAAATCGATGATGTGCACGTTATTACGAACGCCGAAAAGATACGAAGACATCTTCGGATTCCAACGGCGCGTGTTATGTCCGAAATGTACGCCTGCTTCCATGAGCTGACGCATGCTGAATGATGGCATTGCCATATGGTGTTCCCTTTCTCCGGTTAATACGTCGGCAAGTCTGTTGTGATTAGCCCTCTTTAATGAAAAAGAGTTTTCTAACACCGGACGGCAGCAGGGTAGTTTTTTTGTCCACCCATAGGCCTAAACTTGCCTGTGATATGTTTACGTGTGATTTAAAGTTAAACTTCTTAATGAAGTTGTGAGCGATGTTCTAGGGATGTTCCGCCCCGATTGCAAGCAGATATTTGGTTCATTAATAATTGTACATAACCCAGAAGATTTGGGCAGAACCTATAAATCCTGCACCTCAAGAATTCCGTTCAGCGATTTGATTTCACTGCGCATTTCCGGCGCAATGGTATAGCGGCCCGCCAGTTCAATCTCCGCCTCCTCTTCCCCATCAATGTCGATTTTAATCTGGATACGGCTTTTGCCCTTGGGCAGCTTGGCTGCGATTGCCTGTAATGGCCCAACCGCCCTATCCATGCCGAGCACCAGCGCAAGCCCTTGGCTTTCGCGCGCCGCGACCATCTCCAGTTTTTCCAAACCCTGCACCGTCAAACGGTATTCATCGGGCTTGCCCTGCACATCCACGCTCAGCAGCAACGGTGTTCCTGCCACCAGACTATCACGGTGAACAGAAAGTGTTTCGGAGAATAATGTTGCTTCAAACATACCGGAATTATCGGAAAGCTGCACAAACGCAAAACGGTTGCCCGATTTTGCCGTGCGTTCCTGCTTTGAAATCACAATGCCCGCAATCTTGCGCCGCGTGGAACCCGATGAACCTGCTGCACCCGCAAGGCCCGATGCTTTAATCGCGCCCAATCTATCTAACAGCGGGCGGTATGCATCGAGTGGATGCGATGAAAGGAAGAAACCCAGCGCGGAGAATTCGTTTTGCAGTTTTACCAGCTCATCCCACGGCTTCACATCCTGCATTTGCGGCTTGCTGATGTTCTGCGCATTGCCAAACATGCTGACCTGGCCGCTTTCACGTTCCTGCGATGCCGCGCTGGCAAGCCGCGTGAACATTTCAACATGGTCAATCAGCTGCGCGCGGTTTTTGTGCATGCCATCGAACGCGCCGGCGTTAATCAGGTTTTCCATCTGGCGTTTATTCATCACGCGGTTATCAAGCCGTGATGCAAATTCGAACATGTCTTTGAATTTTCCTTGTGCTTCGCGCTCCGCGACCAGCGCTTTCATCGCTGCACTCCCCACGCCCTTAATCGCGGCCAATGCATAACGAATGCCCTGCTTACCCTCACCCACATCTTCCATCGCGAACACATCATGGCTTTTGTTCACATCGGGCGGCAGTAATGGAATGGATTTGCGCGTTAATTCCTGACGGAATAAATTCAATTTATCGACTGCGCCCATTTCGAATGTCATCGATGCCGCATAGAACGCGACCGGATAATTCGCCTTCATATACGCGGTTTGATAGGCAATGAGCGCATAAGCAGCCGCGTGGGATTTATTGAAGCCATAGCCTGCAAACTTATCGACCTGATCAAAAATCATCGATGCCTGCTCGCCGTCCACGCCTTTTTTCGCGGCGCCTTCAACAAAGCTTTGGCGCTGCGCGGCCATTTCTTCCTTGATCTTTTTACCCATCGCGCGGCGCAGCAAGTCAGCGCCGCCCAGCGTATAACCCGCCAGCACCTGCGCAATTTGCATGACTTGTTCCTGATAAATCGCAATGCCATAAGTTTCTTTTAAAACCGGTTCCAGCAATGGATGCAAATAATCCGGCTGTTCTTCGCCCGCCTTCACCTTGATGTATTTGGGAATATTATCCATCGGGCCGGGGCGGTACAGCGCCACCAGCGCGATGATGTCTTCAAAGCGGTTGGGCTTCATGCGGCGCAACGTGTCGCGCATGCCCGCGCTTTCAAGCTGGAAGATGCCCAGCGTGTCGCCCTTGGCAATCATCTCATACGTCTTGGCATCATCGAGCGGCAGATTGCCGATATCAATGACGGCGCCCTGCGCCTTCGCCATCTTTTCCGCAAGCTGCAATACGTCCAGCGTTTTCAAGCCCAAAAAGTCGAACTTCACCAGCCCCGCCTGCTCAACCGTTTTCATATTAAACTGCGTGACCGGCAATGGGGAGCGCGGATCGCGGTACATGGGGATTAATTCCTGCAATGGCCTGTCGCCAATCACCAGACCCGCCGCGTGGGTTGATGCGTGCGCATATAACCCTTCGAGTTTCAGCGCAATATCAATCAACTGCGCCACGCTGGCATCTTCATCGCGCAGCGCTTTCAATTGCGGCTCAACCTTCACCGCATCTTTCAGCGTGACAGGGTTGGCGGGATTAAACGGCACAAGCTTGCAAATTTTGTCAACGTAACCCAGCGGCATGCCCAATACGCGGCCAACATTGCGCAGCACCGCGCGCGCTTGCAACTTACCAAACGTGATAATCTGCGCGACGCGGTCATTACCATAACGCTGCTGCACATAGCCAATCACTTCGTCGCGGCGTTCCTGGCAAAAGTCGATATCGAAATCGGGCATCGATACGCGTTCGGGGTTGAGGAAACGCTCGAACAGCAAGCCAAATGGAATGGGGTCAAGGTCGGTAATCGTCAGCGCCCACGCAACCAGCGAGCCCACACCCGAACCACGGCCGGGGCCAACCGGAATATTATTCGCCTTCGCCCATTGAATGAAATCCGCAACAATCAGGAAGTAACCCGCGAAACCCATATTGGTAATCACGCCGAGTTCGAAATTCAGGCGGTCTTCATACAGCTTCTTGTCAGTAATATAGGTGTTGGTGACGTAGCGTTTCTTTAAACCTTCTTCCGCTTGGCGTTTTAATTCGCCCACTTCATCCAAGCCAGATGCGGTTTTAAACGGCGGCAAAATCGGTTTGTGTTTCTTTGGCCAGAAGGCGCAACGCTGCGCGATGATGCCAGTGTTCACGATGGCTTCCGGCAAATCATCAAACAGATTTTCCATCTCCTCCGCGGTTTTGAAATAATGGTTAGTTGTCACGCGTGCGCGGTCGGTATCGCTGACATAACCTTTGGATGCAATGCACAGCAACGCATCATGCGCTTCATTCATTTCTTCAATCGCGAATTGCACATCATTCGTCGCAACAATCGGCACGTTATATTTATAGGCTAAATCTAAAAAGTGCCCTTCGGTACGCTCTTCCTTATCGCCGATATCGCCTTCCTTGTGGCGTTGCAGCTCAATGTATAGCCGCCCTTTGAACGCTTTATTCACACGCTGGATAAGCTCATCCGCGCTGGCGGCCTGCCCTGTCAAAATCAACTGGCCAACGGGGCCATTCACGCCGCCCGTTAAAACGATGATACCTTCATTGTATTTTTCCAGCTTCGCCAATGTAATATGCGGCGATACATCTTCGGGTGCATCCAAATACGCGGCGCTGACCAGCTGTGTGAGGTTTTTATACCCCTTCTCATTTTGCGCGAGCAGCAATAACGATGCATCGGCAATTTTATCAAACCCTTTAATGGATTTATCGAGCAAGCGAAGCTGGCAACCCATAATCGGTTGAATGCCGTTTTCCACCGCTTCCAGTGCGAATTCCAGCGCCCCAAACATATTGTTGGTATCGGTAATCGCAACGGCAGGCATGTGGTTATGCTTTGCCAGTTTGACAACGTCTTTGACCTTTATCGCGCCTTCAAGAAGCGAATAGGCCGAATGGGTGCGGAGATGGATGAACATGCACAGACAGGTTACCTGCTACGGCGACCTCCATGCGAACCATATAAGCTGTGCGAATTATTAAAGCTGTTATGTGTGCCTAAGCCGTTATTGTGTGGCTGATATGGATTAACTGTTCCTAAATTACCGTTATAAGGATTAACATTTCCTTTGGTTGAATAATTATTGAACATGGTGTTGTCAGGTGCAGTTTGATAGTGCGGCTGCACATAGTTGCCATTCCTATTAATATAACCGTTATAATAGCTATCAGCATAGGCAGCCATTGGCATTAGCAGAATAAGCAAAAATACAAAGTTCTTCATGCTTCCCTCCTCTGTTAACGACGTTATTAGAATCTAAAACGGAATTTCATCATCGAGGTCTGATGCGCCGCCCCCACCGGACATTGAGCCGCCTGATGCCACGCGCTTTTGCGCTGGCGCGAATGATGAACCGCTGTCATTTGATGCATCATCAACGGAATAATCACCTGCGCCCGAACCGCCGCCGCTCTTGCCATCCAGCATGGTCAGCTCGCCCCTGAACTGCTTAATCACAACTGCGGTTGTGTAGCGTTCCTGGCCTTCCTTATCGGTGTATTTGCGGGTTTCCAATGCGCCTTCAATGTATACCTTGCTGCCTTTTCTTAGGTATTTTTCGGCAACATCCACGATGCGGTCATTGTAAATTTCAATCTTGTGCCACTCGGTTTTTTCTTTTCTCTCACCGGTTGCCTTGTCTTTCCAGTTCTCTGACGTCGCAACGGAGAAATTGGCTACGCGCCCGCCATTCTGGAATGAACGAACTTCAGGGTCTTTGCCCAAATTACCTACTAAAATAACTTTATTAACGCTGCCTGCCATGTTGCACCTATTTTTAAAATGTGAGACCCCGACCTTATTGCACAATTTTGTTCACGACAAGTTCTTGTTTTTATCAAAGCCTACGTTATATGATGTGTTCACCGATAAACTGTGGATAAGTCATGGCAAGTAAGCAAAGCAGCGAACCGCAAATTGTTATTAAAGGTGCGCGCGAACATAACCTGAAGAACATTGATATATCACTGCCAAAGAACAAGTTGGTGGTGATAACGGGCTTGTCTGGTTCTGGCAAATCCTCCCTCGCCTTCGATACCATTTATGCCGAAGGCCAGCGCCGTTACGTGGAAAGCCTTTCGGCCTATGCGCGCCAGTTTTTGGAAATGATGCAAAAGCCGGATGTGGACTCTATCGAAGGCCTATCGCCCGCCATCTCCATTGAACAAAAAACCACATCGCGCAATCCGCGTTCCACTGTTGGTACCGTTACCGAAATTTACGACTATATGCGTTTGCTGTGGGCACGCGTGGGCGTTCCCTATTCACCTGCAACAGGCCTGCCGATTGAAAGCCAGACGGTGAGCCAAATGGTTGACCGCATCGCGGCGATGAAGGAAGGAACGAAGCTACTCCTCCTCGCGCCCATCGTGCGTGGCCGCAAGGGTGAATATAAAAAGGAACTGGTCGAACTTCATAAAAAAGGATTTCAGCGCTTCAAGATTGATGGAAAACTTTACGAAGCCGATGATTTGCCAAAGCTGGATAAAAAACTCAAACACGATATCGAAGTCGTCGTTGACCGTTTGGTGGTGAAGAAAGATGGCCCAGAAAAAAATGGGGGGAATCGCGTAGCTGACTCCATCGAAACCGCATTGAAGATGGGCGAAGGCTTGGTGTTCGTGGAAGAAGTAGATGGCGGCAAACGCCATGTGTACTCCGCGAAATTCGCCTGCCCCGTCAGCGGCTTCACGATTGAAGAAATCGAACCGCGCTTATTCTCCTTCAACAACCCGCATGGCGCATGCCCGAATTGCGATGGCCTCGGCGAGAAAATGATTTTCGACCCCAAACTGGTCATCCCGAATGAGAATATCAGTTTGGCAGATGGCGCGATTGCACCGTGGAAGACGTATTATACATCAGTGCTGGAGGCGATTTGTAAGAAATTCGGCGGGAAGATAAACGACCCGTGGAAAAAGCTGCCTGAAAAAACCAAGGACATTATTTTAAACGGCACGGGTGATGAACCGCTTCCCTACACATGGGAAAGCGCGAATGGGTATTTAAAGGTCAACAAGCCGTTTGAAGGTGTACTGGCAAATCTGGAGCGCCGCTTTAAGGAAACCGAAAGCAACTGGAAGCGCGAGGATATGAGCAAGTATCAGAACACGCGCCCTTGCGATGCGTGTCACGGTCAACGGTTGAAGGCTGAAGCGCTGGCAGTAAAGATTGACAAGAAAAATATTGCCGAGATTGGCGACCTTTCCATTTTAAACGCCGCCGCATGGTTTAAAAATCTGCACACCGCATTAAAACCAAAAGAAAAAGAAATCGCCGCGCGTATTTTAAAGGAAATCAATGAACGCCTTGGGTTCCTTGTGAATGTGGGGCTTGATTACCTATCGCTATCGCGCCATTCCGGCACATTATCCGGCGGAGAAAGCCAGCGCATTCGGCTTGCATCGCAAATTGGTTCGGGCCTTACGGGTGTATTATATGTGCTTGATGAACCCAGTATCGGCCTCCATCAACGCGATAACGACCGCTTGCTGGAAACGCTACGCCGTCTTCGTGAACTGGGGAACACCGTAATTGTGGTGGAACATGATGAAGACGCCATTCGCGCCGCAGATCATTTGGTGGATATCGGCCCGGGCGCAGGTATTCACGGCGGCAAGGTAATTGCGCAAGGCACACCGGATGAAGTCACTAAAAATCCGCACAGCCTCACCGCGCTTTATCTATCCGGCAAACGCAAAATTCCATTGCCGGAAAAACGCCGCGCGGGCCGCAAGGGTGAATTCATTGAAATCACCGGCGCATCGGGCAACAATCTGAAAAATGTTTCCACCAAAATTCCGCAGGGTACGTTCACCTGTGTTACCGGCGTGTCGGGTTCGGGTAAATCGACGCTTATTCTTGAAACACTCTTCCGTGGTATTGCGCAGGAATTGAACGATGCACGGGATATTCCAGGCCCGCACAAATCGATTAAAGGCCTCAGCCTGATTGACAAGGTGATTGATATCGACCAATCGCCCATTGGCCGCACGCCGCGTTCGAACCCCGCCACCTATACCGGCGCATTTGCGCCAATCCGCGATTGGTTTGCGGGGCTGCCCGAAGCAAAGGCGCGCGGGTATGGCCCCGGCCGTTTTTCATTCAACGTAAAGGGCGGCCGCTGCGAAGCCTGCGAAGGTGACGGCGTTATCAAAATCGAAATGCACTTCCTGCCGGATGTGTATGTGACGTGTGATGAATGCAATGGCAAGCGCTATAACCGCGAAACGCTGCAAGTGACGTGGAAAGACAAATCCATCAGCGATGTATTGAACATGAATGTGGAAGAAGGCCTGATGTTCTTTGAAAGCATCCCGTCCATCCGCGATAAGATTGCGACGCTAAACCAGGTTGGCCTCAGCTATATGGCCATCGGCCAGAACGCAACGACGCTTTCGGGCGGCGAAGCGCAACGCGTGAAGCTGGCCAAGGAATTATCACGCCGTTCAACGGGCAAAACATTCTATATCTTGGATGAACCCACAACGGGCCTGCACTTCGAAGACGTGAAACGTTTACTGGAAGTGCTGCATACGCTGGTTGACCAAGGCAACACAGTTGTGGTCATCGAACATAATCTGGAAGTGATTAAAACCGCCGACTGGATTATTGATCTAGGCCCGGATGGCGGTGATCGCGGCGGTGAAATCGTTGCCGAAGGCACACCCGAAGATGTAGCGGCATGTGAAGCCAGCTATACCGGCAAATACCTGAAGCCCTATTTGCCTGAAACCGCGCAGAAAAAGCGCACACAATCTGCCTGACAAAGCCATATGCTTGCGCCAGAGTGAATTCACTGAATTCACTGATGGAGTCTGCATGACCAATCTGAAATCGCTCGCCCTGCTTTCCTTATTCGGGTTGTTACTATGCGGCGCGGCGCATGCTGAAAATAATGTGCCGCCTGTAGCCGCCAGGACGGATGCACAGCAGCAGCCCGTTCCCATGCAAAACATAACGACCGAGCAAATGAAGGCGATAATTGAAGATCATCAAAAAATAATGAAAGCCAAGCTGGATGCAATGACACCGGAGGAACGCAAGGCATTTGAAAAAAACATGCAAGAACGCCGCGAGAAATGGATGAAGGAACATCCGCAATTTGCGACGCCGCCTACAGGCAGCGCACCACAAAAAGCCGATCAGCATTAATCGCCTAATGACTCATCGGCTTCATTAAAGCTGCGGTTGCTGCTGGCCGGCTTGTCTGTCTTTTTCTTGACGGTTCGGGTCTGGGCGCTGCTGTTGTTGAATATCAACAGGACGCTCTCTATCCGCTTTGGAATTCGCTAACACGGCCTTCAATTCGTTGGCCGCTTCATGCTTGTCCTTGTTCGCAAGATCCTGCGCAATATAGGCAAGGTTGCGGTAAGCATTGGCATAGGCTGTCAGAGCAACACCTTTTACCGTTGAACCGGTATCTTCTTCATCAACTTTGTACAATTTTTCATTTTCCGGATTGCGAATTGCGGCATCCAGTTCCGCAAGATTTTCTGCAATAACCTTAAGGCTGGTTCCAGTTTGATAGGTTTGGAAACCTAATTGTACCATGCGGCGCTGCTCGGCTGGAATTGGCGCTTCTTTTTTTGCTGGCACGGGCGCACGTGTTACGCCTGGGAATAATACGACTTCGTGTTTGTCTGGGGTAGTACGAACACGTTGGCCTAATTTACGGGACTGGACTTGTACTTGCTGCTGACTGGACATTACCTTAACTAACTACTTTCTCTTTTTTATTTGGGGTTGTTATGTGCGCGGCGTAAGCAATGCGCCGGTATGGCGTTGCTGCACTTGGCGTTGCATGCGTTGCTGCTGTTGTTGGTTGCCGGAACCCGATGCAACAAATTCAATTTCCTGAACTGGTGTTTCGTCGCGCACAACACGAACGGATGCAGCATCATTTGCGGGGCGCGGTGTTCTCCGCGAGCGCGCATCATATGCATGCAGATCTGCATATGCGTCTGGCGTTTCTGCTACGCCTCTGCCTACTGATCTCAAACGTTGTTGTTGCTGACTCATCTCTGTTACTTCCGTTCCGTTTATATCCACAACTTATCCACATTTTGTGCGGTGCAGCGTTATACACTGCCGGGTGCGAAACTAAAGAGGTATTTTTATGTTTTTTTGTTAAGAGGCGTTTAGCTACCGTGGTTATTGCGCTAAACCAACTAGTCCACTCCATGCTCTAAACGTTAATATACACTTGTTTCTTTGCTATACCGTAACATTCTGCTTGCCTCGATTACGGAGCGCTTGCTAAACAGAGCGACCATTTTGGTGCTGAATTCGATTCAGCAGCAAGGTGACAAAGCCGCCCGCGAGCTTATGCGAGCGCACCAATTTTAAAACGCATTTGGCATATATAAGTTGTGGGCCAGTAGAAAAATATGAACCCAATTAGCCAGTATAAATTTTATGATCTCGGCGCGAAATTATATCGCGTAGTCGCCAACCGCACTGCCGTTGGCGCGGCGGAGATGTTCGTTCCGCTGATGGAAGCGCAAACCGCGCTCGACACCCTGATCAAGGGCGACCCCATTCAACTGGAACATTCAAAGCCAGAAGCCAACGCGCTGCTGAACAAGCTTGGCGCGATTTTTGATAAGAACTTTATTGATTTGAACACGCGCCAATTCCGTTTCCCCGGCCGCGAAGAAGTGATTGATGCGCACGAGCTTACCCTGCTCCGCTCCCTCGTTGAAAAATTTGAAACCGCGTTTGCATCCGAACTGAGCCGCAAGGCCGTGTTCACGGTGCCAAAGCGCGGCTTGTTCGATACCTATGAACTGACCGAACATGCAGATAATCAATTTGCCGAAGAAACCCTGCGCATCATGCCGCAGGGCGTGCGTGCCGATATTCGCGCGGCTGGCCGCGCCCTTGCATTCGGCCTTGCCAGCGCATGCTGCTTTCATTTGGTACGCGCAGCTGAAGATTTGCTCAGCAAGTACAGCGAAGCCTTTGGCGGCGGAACCGCCAGCAAATCCGACGTTTTGTGGCATGAAGCGCTGCCGCGTCTCGTTGCAATGAGCAAGGGTAAGAACCCCAATGCCCCTGATGCACGTATTGTTGGAATGCTCAGCGATATCGAAGGCCGCATTCGCCCTGCCCTAACTAATACCAATGGGCACAATGCCGATGCCCATATCAGCATCAGCGATGCGACCATTTTCTTTAACACCACCACCAGCATGATTTCATTGATGCTGGATGCATTGAATAAGAACGGCAAAGGCGGACAACGCCAGAAATCACCTGCGCAGAAAGCCGAAGAAACCCTCATCGAAACGCGTGAGCTCGCGCAAGATTATGATGATGAGGATAATGCTAGTAACACGCCGCGTAAATCAGCGTAACTTCGTCATTGCGAGCGTAGCGAAGCAATCCAGAATCCTTACACTAAACGTATTTTAAAATGGATTGCCGCGTCGGGCTAACGCCCTCCTCGCAATGACGTGAACGTTTATTCTTTTTTCAAATTATAAAGCCACGCCCAGCTATAAAGGCCCGTGGCATGCCCATCATCAAACAAAATACGCACGGCATAATTGCCCACTGCTTCGATGCTGGCGATGCGCACGTTTGGATTAATATGAACTTCTGGCTTTTGCCCACCATGCCCCTGCACTTCGGCAGATGGGCTGTTTTCACGCAGGTTCTTTGCGCTAAATACCAAAACCTTCCCATCATCAAAGGTGATGGAAAGCGTGTTCTCGCTTTTCTTTAATTTAATATCGGTTGGCCAAGGCTCTTTACTCATCGATACGGCGCGCATCATCAATCAACATAATGGGAATGCCATCGCGAATGGGGAATGCCAGCTTGGCCGCATCGGAAATCAGTTCCTGCGCCGCTGCGTCATAGCGCAGTGATGATTTGGTAATGGGGCATACCAACACTTCCAGCAAACGCGGGTCAACGCGGGTATGGGTGTTTGGCAATTCGTCCTTCTGGCTCATGCTATCCCCTAATGCTTTATCATATCGCAATCATCATCGTCTTCGCCCAGCAATGCCATATCCATCAGCGTTGTCAATAAACGGCAACGTTCTTCAATCGTTTTGGCTTCCAGTAACGCCTGCTTTTCGCTTGGCTGGAACGGGCAAATCATCGCCAGCGATGTAATCAACTTATTGTCATTGGTTTTTTCAATCACATCCCAGTCCCCTGCCACGCCCTGCAATTTGAAGTAGCATTTCATGTGCTGCATCAGTTTATCGCGGTCAACGCAGGCGGGTTTGCAGGTTTCGGTCAAGTCATGCAAATAATCATCCCATTCGGCTTTGGCGCGGCGGAAGCCGTTTTGCATGTCGGCTTCCTCGCGAATGCGGAAACGGCAAACGCCAACGAGACTAATCAGCAAACGGCCATCATCGGTTTCATTGAAGGAGTGGATGCGCCCCGCGCAGCCAACCTTGAACACCTGCGATGAACCATCGGGATTATTAATGCCGGTGGGTTGCACCATGCCAAAAATGCGCTTATGCGCCAGCGCGTTTTCCACCATCGCCAGATAGCGCGGCTCGAATATGTTCAGCGGCAAACGCCCACCGGGCAGCAGCAACACGCCCGCCATCGGGAAAATGGGAATGATTTCCGGCAAATCTTCAGGCCGCGTGATGAACGGTGTTCCGGCAATTTTTGGTTTTGTCGGATCCGTCATAATGTCCTCTCACGCGAACAAAATGGATGACATGCGCTTGCGCGCCGCAATCACCAACGGATCCATCGGGCCTAGCGCTTCAAATATTGTTACCAGTTCCTTGCGCGCAGCTTCTTCATTCCATTTGCGGTCACGCTTGATGATTTCCAGCAATTCATCTATTGCGTTTTCGCGGTTGCCTTCGGCAAAAAGCGCCAGCGCATAATCAAACCGCGCCTGATGGTTTGTGGGTTCTGCGTCCACCTTTGCCTTTAAACCTCGCGTTGCATCCGCGCCCAGCGCAGACTTCGCCATTTTTTCCTTCAATTCAAACGCGGTTTGCACCGATGCCCACGCTTTATCGGCCTTCACCGCATCGGGTGCGTTTTCATATAAATACGTCGCTTCTTCCGCATTATCGGCCGCGAGGAATGCCTTGATTAAACCTGTGTAAGCAGTGGCGTTTTCGCCTTCAATTTCCAATACGGCGCTATACAGCGCCTGCGCGTGGTCGAGCTTACCTTCTGCTACAAACCCTTCCGCCTGTTTCAGCATCGATGCCACATTTGCGCCTTCAGGGTTTTTGGCGTTCACATTGGCAAGGCTATCTACCATTTTTTTAATTTCGCTGTCAGGGAGCGCACCCACAAACGCGTCAATTGGCTGGCCTTGGAAAAACACGAATACAGCTGGGATGGATTGCACGCGAAGGCCCGCAGCCAATTCACGGTTCTGGTCAACATTCACCTTCACGAGGTGCACCTTGCCATTTTGTGCCTTCACCGCTTTTTCAAGTGATGGGATTAATTGCTTGCACGGGCCGCACCATTCCGCCCAAAAATCCACAATCACGGGGCGTTCCTGGGATGCCTCAATCACATCCGTCATGAACGACTCCGTCGTGCCATCTTTGATGACATTCGGGATTTGCGGATTAGGCGCAAGTGATTGTGCAGGCGATTGCATGGGGCTATTCGTTAAAAGGTTTGTTGAATGGTTATAAGATGGTGCAGTTATGGCCTAACGGCAAGTGTTTTAGGGCATTTATTAAAGATACTTGCAAAGTAGCGCGTATTCCGTATTATCGCGCCACTCAACAGGAAGCGGGCGTAGCTCAGGGGTAGAGCATAACCTTGCCAAGGTTAGGGTCGAGGGTTCGAATCCCTTCGCCCGCTCCATTGAGAGCTAGCGGTAGTTGTCAGGAACCCTCGACAAATTTATACGTGCCGCAAAGCGGCACAGGGTTCGAATCCTCATCCCCGCTCCATTGAGAGCTAGCGGTAGTTGTCAGGAACCCTCGACAAATTTATACGTGCCGCAAAGCGGCACAGGGTTCGAATCCTCATCCCCGCTCCAATGATTAACTCCCCCTACATCGCTGCGACAGCAACCTGCGGAAACGCAGAAGCATGAGGCATTCTTTCTGCCCCTTTTGCGGCATGCTGCGGACGGCGCGGTTGCATGGCAACCGTTTGCACCGCGCGCAAATCATTTTTCAATTCAACCAATGGCACCGCATTCTGAATATACGGCTCTGGTGTATTCATTAGCCGTTTAATATCCAATTGATGAACAACATCGCCTTCCATGAAGCGATGCGCGCTAATGCGCAGATGGCTGATGGGTTCGGTGCTGCGCACGCGCCATGTGCCTGCGGTTTGCTCGCCCGTAAAGCCATGCGTTGTGGATACACCATTAAACACACCATCCTTATAGGAACGGCTGGTCACCATCGCAAACTCCGTTCCCGATGGGCTGGTCATGCGCAATTGACCATGCGCCACATCAACGCCCTCTGCGTTGGTGAATTGCGCTTCAATCGTGGTCTTCAATGCATAGCCCGCTGGCAATTCAATCTCATAATAATAAAAACCATCCTTCGCCGCATAGCTGGCAGGATTTTTTGGAATGGGCAATTCCGCGCGTACTTCCGTTGGCTCGGTAATTAAATCCGGATTGTTCTGTGTCAACAGAACCATATGCGCCAATAAACGATGCGCCTTGTATGGGTTAATCATACCAAAGCCGCCCGGCCCGTCGTTAAAAGTATGCCCCGCCGCATTTGGCTTGTAGATAATGGAGTAATCATCCGGCGTTTGCTTATCGAATTTATGCACCTGCGTGGTCTTATCGCAGGTCGCAATCACCGCGAACAAAATCTGTTCACGCGTTAAATATGGGCCAAAGCGTTTGTTCAGCGCCGCAAACACACCCGCCGCATAAGGCTCTGCCGCGGATGAACCAGTAATCGCTTCCGGTTCTTTGTCATTTTTCCATTTCACTTTGGCCAGCGGCGCAACCGGCGCCAAGAATGTCGGCCCATTTGCCGAGCTATAACCCGGAATATAAAAACCTTCGGTCAGCATCGACGTACGTTCGCCCCACTCCACCGCGCCGACACTGGCGGCAAGCGGGGGCGCATGACAAAACGCCATGTGCTTTTGTGTTGGAACTTTAATATCGCCATCAGGCCCATAAAGGCCGTTATTCCCAGCCGAAGTAAACGCAAACGCCGTTGTATGCCAGAATAATTCGTATTGGCTGTCGGCCTTGTGACCAAAATCAAGAAACAAGTCATTCCATTCAACGCAGGATGAAATAACCGCCGCGCCTTGGTCTTTGAGCAGCGTGGTCATGGGGTCAACCAATGCCGGTTGAAACGCCACGCGGTATTCCAGTTCGGGGTCGGCTTGGATATAAACGCTATCCGTCACCATCCCCAATTTCTTGGCGACATAACCGGAAATCGCCGACATCACATGGCCGTGCAGACTATCGGGGCTGTCCTTGTTCTTGCTTTCCAGCGCAATAACGGTGGATGCACCTTCCTGGCGCAGGCCAATATCCGGAAACCACGAAATTGGATATTCTTTGCTGAACAAATCCTGCAATTCGCGCGTTGGCAACACCATGCTGGTGGCATCAAGCACATGGGGAATATTATGCTTTTTGCAGAATTCTGCCAGTTCTTTGCCAGTTTTGTATTTGGCTTCGTTGCTTCGCTCTAGGCGGCTGGCAGGCGCCGCTGCACCAGCGGGAGAAAAAGCTAAAACTTTGTCCAAGGGTGCCAGCAACTAATAACCCTATCTATGTGAACACATATATATAAGTGCGACGAACAAGCTTTGAATCGTATTGCCAAATTTGATTTGTGTTTAGCAGTTTTTTGGGCAATTTCCAAAAAACATGTGAATAACCTGTTGCGATGCAACACCCTTAGCAACGGGCGCTATTTAAAAAGCTGCTCTTTCACCAGGCGCTTGAAATCCGCCATCGATTGCGCATTGGCTTTCGCGTTTTCTTTTGAAACTTCGCCAAAGGTCAGGCAACCCTTCAGCGCTTTTTCATAAGTGGGGCCTTCCAATCCCCGAATGCCCGTCACGCCGGATTTCTTTTCGATCCATGTGTTATCGGGCTGCTGGTAAAAATCACAATTCATAAATACTTCCGCTTCGGGGTGCGCTTCTTCGCCGGGAAAATCCCATGCATGCACGGCGTCTTTGTAAATAATGCTCTGCGTTTTTGCGCCATTGGCAAATAATTCGTTCGACAAATTCACGCATGGCTTCACGCCGGTATACGTATCCTTTTCGCCAAGGAAGAACGTAATCGGCGCGCCGGTTGTTGAATTATCGCGGTAATGCAGCACGCATCCGGGATAAAACAGATAATGCGCTTTAAACTTCAAATTTTTATCAATGCGCAATTCATTGCGTTTCACATTCATTGCGGTCAGCAATGAAATAATCGCGCCCTTGGAAAAGCCGACAATCCCTGCCCTGCTGATATCCACGCGCGGTTCCTTGCGCAGTTCATAAAGCGCGCGGTACGCATCGAGCGTGAAGTCGCGAATGGAGATAAGGCGCTGGTTTTCATGCGTCGTGGCAATGCCGCGCGGTGTATAACTATCCACCACAAAGGCAGCCACGCCCATCGCGACCAATTCCCGCGCATAGACATATTCATGCTCGGGCGTCACGCCCCTGCTGCCATGCATAATGATGACAACCGGAACCTTGTCCTTACCGATAATGAGATTAGGCGGCAGCAATAAAAATCCGCCCCCTTGAATTTCCTTGCCCCTATCCCATGTCTTGAACGGAATATAGGCGCTGCCGGCCAGCTTGATTTTCTTTGGCAGTTTATCCGGCGCGATTTTAGGCGGCAAAATGGTTTTGTCCTGAACAGGCGCGGCCGCAACGGGTGCTTTGGCAGGTGCAGCAGGTTGCGCATCCTTGGCAAAAGCCGGGACGCACAACAGGACGAGAGAAATAATGACCGATAATAAAAATGCTTTGAATTTCATAAGCTGACGATACCACCGCCATCGCCGGCGAAACAAGCTGCCTCATTTCAGCCGCATCATGCCTGCGACTCAATCAGGCATCGCAGGATGCAGTGGCAATGCGCGACCTGCGCAGCGTTGCCACGTTTGAACGCATTGCGGTTTGCTTGCGTTCCGCATATTGCACCAGCGCATTATCAATATCACCCTGCCATACGGGAAAACGCCCGCGCTTTTTAGCGTAAGCCTGCATCGCAAAGGCAACTTCGCGCGTTGCCGCGCTGCGATGCACATCCTTGGCATCCATGTTCACAATCATGGCAATGTTATCAATGTTCGGGCTATCGGCCAGAAACGACACCGCATAGGCAAGGCCGCATCCGTCATCTTCATCATAATGGGTTTGGCGCAAGCGCTTGTCATTAATCTGGTGGAAGTCCCCCATGATAATGAGCTTCGAATTATTGCCAAGCCGTCCCAGAATGCCGCGCATCAACGCGGTGGGAATGCCATGCGCTTCATCCAGGATAATCACCGCATCGTGGATGGTGCGGCCTTCCAATTGCGCGGGCAGCACCACTTCAACAATTTCCTGCCCCGGTAATAATGATTTGGATGGCTTGATGAGGCGTTCGGTTTTATCAATCGCATCCTTTTCAGGCACGCCCCAATCCATCATCACCTTGACCAGATTTTCAAACACGGCGTGGTTATCACGCTTGGTTTTGTCGTGCTGGGTGCCCGGCACAAAGCCGATTTGCTTATGCACCGGCGACTCTTTACGCGTCGCAATCAGCTTGGTGCGGCGGCCCGTGATAATATCCTCAAGCCCCTGCGCCACCGCCAGATAGGTTTTGCCCGAACCAAAATGCCCCAGCACGGCAATGATATTGGTGGTTTCATCGGCAAGGCTATCAATCAGCGGGGTTTGGCCTTCGCTTAAGGCTTCGCGCGGGCGCAGCTTCACATCACGAAGGAAGCCTGGAACCTTCGTATCCCTGTCTTTAAACAGGCCATTGCTTTCACGCATGGTTTTCACGCGCTCATGCATCGCTTCAACGCATTTTTTATTATTGTCATGCTTTTCTTTTACAGCCGCGAACATGTCACTGAATTCAGCCATCAGTTTTTTGGCCAAGCGAAAATGTTCTTCATTGCCGCACACCATCAGCAAAATGTCGCTATTCGCCTTGCTGGGCACAACCGTGGCAAGCCCGTGCAGCAATCTTTCAATCAGCGCGACGCGGTGCGCGTCCTTCACGCCCTGAAAACGGTGCAATTCAATTGCATCGCTTAAGGAAACCTGCTGCGCTGCGGGCGCAAATAAATCATGCGCTGCATGGCTATTGCTTGGGGGTGCGGTCATACGGGGCATCCTTTCATCCCTGGATTAACAGTGCGGCGTGCGGGGGTTGCGGCGGCGTGGTGCTGGTTAAAAGATAAACGCTGGGGCGGTATGCCGAATGCAGCAGCACCTGCTTGCGGTGCGATGCATGAATGGCTTCGATGAATACGCTGCGCACCAGCGGCGGGTTTTCCGGCGCGCTGCGAATGAAATGCTTGTAGCCGGGGCTGCTGTTAATTTCGATGATTACAGGTTTAATCTGACCGCTGCGAATATCTTCGATTAAATCCAACCCGCAATAATCAACGCCGCCCCGCTCATAAACATCGCGACACAGCGCGCTGTATTTTTCGCGTATCATCTGCGTGCATTCAACGGGCTCGCTGCCATCGGACAGATTGCGGTTAGATAATACCGTCACCACATCGCCCATTGGCAATACGCTATCAAGGCGCAGGCCTTGGCTTGCCAAATGCATTTTAATTTTATCGCTATTGGATTTCAAATTGGTATGGCGGCCGCGTTTTTGCAGCCATCTATTCTGGCGGTCAACCAAATGCTGAATGGTTGCAACGCCATCCCCCACTACCGATAACGGGCGGCGGTAATAGGCAAGCTGGATTTCACCCTGCACCACTACAATGCGGTATTCCTCGCCCACTGATGCTTCCTGCGCGATGAAATAACCCGGCGCGCGTTTAATCAGTGAACCCACAATATTTTTCAGCTTATCTTCATCCGGCACGCAGAACACATTGCAACCCTGCGAACCCTGGTTGGGCTTTAGAAAAATCGGGTAACCCACGCGCTGCGCAAACGCATCCAACGCCTTATATTCCGCTGTCTGGGTAATGTCATCGGCCTTGGCAAATTTTTCGCGCGTTAATTCAACGAAATGCGATGGCGGCGTGGGCAAGCCCAGATTTTCCAGAACGCGCACCGTTAAATCCTTATCCCTGGCGATTTTGCCAACGCCAATCGTATTGAGATTTGGTTTTGCGCCATGCGTGAACAGGTGAACGCCGTCTTCAAAATCAAGCCGCATCAGCAATGGGCGCGGGTGGATAATTTTCATCCGTTTGGCAACCATGCGTGCAGCGTCAATGAATAAATCACGCGTTGTGATAAAACTCATGCCGCAAGCCTGCATTGTGCAGGTTGCGCATGACGCATCGCGCCGCGAACCGGCGTGCGGATATGCATTTTCCAGGTTTTGCTGGTGCGGCAATAGGTTTTTGGCTTATGCGCAAGGCGATTGCGGATATCTGCCGCGCTGGGGTCGGCTGCTGCAGTATGGCCCTCACGCACCAAATAGCTGAGCATCGATAAGGCCTTGCCGTTCTTCAAGTGCTTGCGCTTGCGCAAATGCTCCATCACCTTGCCAGGCGATACGCGCACAAAGCCGACATTCGATGTCACGCCCATCTTGCGCGTGCCTTCGCCGTGCCGCACCACCACATCTTTCACGTCATGGCAGGCCAGGCGTTTGAATTCTTTTCCGGTTAAGCCAAGCATGCTGACCTGCACACGTTCACGCACAATATGATTTGAGTTTTCGCTGCACACGCGCTGCGTTGTCACTGTTGTTAAGGGTCGCGCGCGGCGCATCTGGCGCTCGCTTAAACCGTACTCATCAAACCCTTCGCTGACCAATGTTTCAAATGGCGTTGTGCCCGCGGCAATCGCGCCCGATAACGGATCCCATTTGCTGTCATTCTTGGTTTCGATAATCAGCGGGTGGCGTTCCGCCAGAATGAGATCGCCCTTATGCTCGCCCGTGCATTGATGCGTAATCACGCATACCGAATGCACCCAAAAGCCCATCACGCGCAAATTGCGGTCATAGGTGGCATAGCGGTCTTTATGTTCGGGGTTTAAACTGTCGGTTAAATACAGGCGCTCGCCGCGCAGCTCCGCAATATGCTTCTTTTCAATGCAGTATTGCTCGACTGTCTTGATATGCGCTTCAACATCTTCCTTGGCCAGCGGGTGCTTTTCGATATTCAGCGCATAAGTACCGTTGCCTGCCTGCTTTACGAAGCCAGCCGCCGCCAGCTCTTCGGCAAACTCTTTCACCATTATGCCAGTTGCTCTGCAACGGCCATAATTGATGGCAAGCGGCACAACCCTGTCCCAATCAACATTATTGGCGCGGTCAATATGACGCAGCACATCCGGGCTTATTTGGGCAATTTTGGGTTCTGGTTCTTCGTGTGCCTTGTGGGGCATTGGATATTCCGGCAATTGTGCCAATGCCAGAAAGTTATCCACATGCACATCAAGCTTGGCGCAAGACTACCCCGCTAAAGCGGGTAATCACATTGTGCCACATGCATGTTCAGATAGTGATTCTGTCACTGGTTTAGTGGTGTTAGCGACGCAAAACTTACCCGAATAAAATGAATCGTCTAGCGAATTATTTTACTTTCGTATCAATTTTCCATATCGACTCTTTAGGCAAATCAGCATAAATATGAAGGTTCGTTCTGCTTCAACGTTCAGAACGCAATGACCCGCAGTAGGGTTGGTGTTAGCAAAATTCTGGCACTGCTGCGGGTTTTTAGTCCTCGAAAATCCTAACTCACTCGATTGCCCAATCCATCACATGGTATTGCGCGCCGCTTCGCGCACGCCAGCCACGCCGCCGCTTTTTGCCGCGCGCGCCGCTTCTGGCCGCGTGCCAGCCATATCCATTTTTTGCGCGGCATCCTGCCTGCGTTTTAATTCCGCAAAATCATCCATGTGCGATAAGTGACGCGTGCGCACGGCCATTGCCATGCGTCCTTCGAGCGCAGGCTTGATTTCGTCATGCCATAATTTTTCAAATTCCTGCTGGCCATAGGCCCCGGGTTGCACGGGCAAGCGGTGCCAATTCATATTCGCGGGGAGGAACAGCTTTTCTTTTTCGCGTAAATCGGTGAACACCATCTGGCGCAGCGGATGATCGGTGAGCAAGCGGTGGAACGCCCAACACTGCGCAATCGCCGTTGCTGGCTCCACCAAATCATGCGCGTCACGCCCTGCTTCAATCGCCTTCTTCAACTGCGGCCATATCGCCATCGCACGGTCAGCCAGCGATAGCGGCTTGCCGTTTTCGTCAACGACACGAATGGTGTGCGGTTCATGTGCTGCGCCAGATTCCAGTCCCAACTGCATGCGGGTTGCCAAAATCATATCCTGCACCCCGTCATTCGACTGTTCCCACATTCCTGTCTTGAACACAAAATCGGTCACGTTGCGCGCAAGGTAACGGTGCCGTGCCGCCAGCCGCGCCGCGCTTCCGGGCATGGCTTCGCCGGGCGATACCGCAAATTCCGGTAAGGCTTGGAACACGCCATAAACACGTTGGAAGTCCGGCGCGCTAATCACATGGCCGTGCGCGCTTAGCTGGTGCTGCAAGTCACGGATGATGGCGCGATGCGGCTCGCGAACTTTCTTTTGGAACTCCGCGCCAGCGGCATTGGGCGCTTCATCATCATACGCCAGCCCGTTCAGTTTTGCGGTTTCCGGCCCGTACTTATCATCGGCGACAATAAACAGCGTGCGCTTGGCAGGCAGCATGAATGTTTCTGCCGCGCCCAGCACAAACTGCGCCTGCATCATCTCACGCTCGGTCAAATCGGTGATGACGGGGCGGGAGAAAATGCTGCGCCCATCATGGTCTTTCAGCGATTTGGCCTCCGTATCGCTGGGGCGCATGGGGGGAAGGAAAATATCCCCCGCGCCCAGCGCAAACCCCTGCCTGTTCATGCGCTGGATTTCTTCACTGTTATAAATATCCGATTGCAAATCGGCATCGGAATAGCGGCGCAAACCGAACCTGTCCGCAATGCCCGAAAGACTGAAGGATGAGGCGGGCAATACACCGCTCTTTGCCGCTTCAACGGAAAACGCGAAATTGGGATTAACCGCTTTCAAATCCGTTGTATCAATTTCAAACTTATCCGCTTTAATTTGCGCCAGCAAAAACGGTTCGACTTCCTTTTGCAACTCACGAAGGCCTGCAATATTCGCTTCAATCCCCGCCATGAATACGGGGTTGGCATTGGGCAGCAGCCCGCGCTCCGCCATTTGCGCAATCGCCAAGTCACGAACAAGATGCGTTGGCTCTATATCCAAATCAAATTTGTTTTCTGCCGCCCATACCAGGTACTCAAGGCGTTTCTTTGCCATTTCAAATAGTGTGACTTCATTTTTTTCAACATCGGGGAAGCTCATATCCGCTTCGGGTCTGCGTGGTTCCAATCCCGCGGCAATCAACACGGCGCGGCCCAGTTCAAGGTGTGATGAGCGCGAGAAATGCCAATCCCCCTGCATGGGCAGCATGTTAATCAACTCCACAATCACGGGGTCCCACAGCACCATGTAATCCTTGTCCTTGCGCTTTACGCCACGGTCGAAATTGGGCTGGCCAGCCAGCACGGTTGCTGCCTGCAAAAACGCGGGCACAATCACCGGGCTTTCCGGAAACAGCGAACGCAGGAAGCTGAGACCCTCAATCTGCGTGCGCTGGTTCGGCAGAATGACTTCGGCGACATATTGCTGCGAGCCAATTTTTTCATCGAGATCAAGCGTATCAAAACCGCGCTTTAATGACCCGTCGCCGCGTTCCACCATGAATGGGCCGTTCATCTTCGCCTGATAATTGGCACGCATGCCTTTTGAAATCGCACCAAAGCGGTAAATCGTGCGTTTGCCCTGCAGCAACTGCGCCAATGTTACAAACGCAACCGTGTTCACCGCACGCATTTGGTCAAAGCGCGGGCCTTTCTTTCGCGCATGCGCTTGATAAAACGGTGAAAACATTCCGCGCTTCTCGCCAAACAAATGAACATCACGGTATAATGCTGCATAATCGGGTTCTGTGCTCATGCTGCGGCCCTTCTAGCTTGCGGTTTTTGTTGGCGGCCTTTTAATGGCCGTGTGGAAATAAACGCAGCAACCGGCTGCTGCGCGCGGTTGAAATAAGTGTAGGTCAGTTTGCTAACCGGGCGCTCCAGCTTCAAAATCCACAGCTTTTGTTTGGCGGGGTCAGTGACGCGCATATCGGCAAATAGTTTTTTCCATTGGCTGTATAAATCGGCGGCGGATAATTTTCCGAATGGCTGCGCCTGCGCATCGCTCATCTTGCAAATATCGTCGAGCGATACGCGCTGCGCGGATTTGAGGCGCCCTGAATACTCATCGCCCGTTTCTTCCCCGCGTGACATGCGGCGCAGGCGAATATCCCCTTGGGTGAATTCCTGACCCGTATCACGCACAATAATGCCGGTCAGCTTCTTCAGCGGTTTTGGCAAACCACCTGCGCGGGCATCGGCTAAACCCGCCCAATCCTGCGCCGGCAGTGCGACATGCTGAATACACTCATCCACCTTGCGTTCAAAATGCACGGGCGCCATTTGCTCGAAACTCAATAGGCGCAACCCATCGGCAAGGCCGGATAACTGCCTGCCAACCGTGCCATATGAACTTTTTGCGCGTGCAATTGCCTGCTGGGTGCGCTCGCCCTGCGGCGGCAAGCGGTGACACACGGCTTTTGCTGCCAGGCGGAACATGCCTGTGGCTTCGCCTTCCAGCAACACGACTGTATCCGGCCCGGCCTTTTCAATGGCGCGCAGCACATCGCGGTGCGGGCGTTCAATAATATGGAAGCGATGCCAGTGATCATCCCAATCCGGGTGATCCAGCATTACATCCGGCACTTTCAGGCGTATCAGCTTCTTCGGGTCAATGCGGTAACGCGTATTCAGCGTTGGGTACGCCGTCTGCGCATCGTATCCCATCAATTCCATCTTATCCGGTGTCCACCGATACGCTTTCATGCGGCGTTTTTTATGCGCGTGATGCTCCGCGAGCAGTTTTTGCCCCTGCGGCGTTTTTAAAACCGTGCGGATGTAATCGCTGGCGGGTGTTTCCGCCGCCTTGTTCATCAACTGGTCGATTTCCAGCAATGCCTTGCGCTCGCTCATGCGGCGCTGTTCGGATGCCTCTAAGTTCGGCGGGCCTTGCACGCCCAATGTGATAAACGCTTCGTAAAACGGTTTCCATTCGGCGTAGTTCGTATCCACATAATTGCGCCACCATTCTTGCCAGCGCCTGCTTCCCTGCTTTGCAAGAAACGCATCGGCATCTAAAACGCGCAGCGCGGTGATAATGGCATGCAATTTATCATTGCGCTCAAACGTAATGCGCAAATGGTCGCCCGTTTCGCGGTCTTCGCGCAGCGGCCATTGCCCTTTGCGCGTGCCGCTTTCCATCGCAATCACTTTTTCCCACGGCAAACGCTGCCCACGCGAATTAATCACCCAGAATTCCGGCACGCAATTGAACAATGCGGCGCGGCATGCGTGGCGCAGCGTCCATAAATGCATGCGCGCATCTTCAATCGTGCCCAGCGCCATGCCGGTTTCCGGCAAAGTGAACGGCTTATCCCACCCGACTTGATGCGCTTTCAACTTGCGTTCAACTTCCTTCAGCCGTTCCTGATAATCCAGCAGCGCTGTGTCATCATCGCTGTATTCAATCGCATGACCTTCGGTTGCCCTGCGCAGCAAATAATCAAACTGGCGCACATAATTCCATTTATTGGTCGCGCGTGCATACACATCAGGGTATTCCGTTTTGCGAATGGGGATAACTTGCCCCGTCGCAGCATCCTTATACGCAAAGTATTTCAAATCGCCATATCTACTGTAACTATCGTCTTCCAATGACCGCGTCGTCACGATATTGGGCGGACGCGTTACGCTAACCAAATCCAGCTGCGTTTCCATCACGCGCTGAATGAATGCGCGGTGGCTAAGAATAACATGGCGGCGGCGGTGATATTCTTCCGGTGAGTGCTGCCCGCCCGCGCCTGCCTTATAGGCGCGGTCAAATTCGCACACTTGCGGCGTGCGGTTTAAAACCAATGGCACAAAAATCGGGTTGTGCCGCTGCACCAGCAGCGGGCGCAATTGTTCATGGTTCAAATGCAATAAATCATCGGGATTATGGCATAAATTAAACAGCAGCGCGCGCTTGCGGTCGCCAAAGCCGTCATATTCATCATCGGTCGCCAGCAGCGTGCCAATGCCGCGCGTCAGCATCCCTTCATCATAATGCACGAAACCAAGCGCCGGGCGGTCGGTGAAATCATCCGTGCCTTGCAGGAAATCCTTATAACTATTGCGCTCTGCCAAACTGGAAACAAACCGCATGCCTTCAGGGTCAAGGCGGCGCAGATAAAAACTAAGCGCGGCTGTACCCGCCGCATCTTCATCGGATGCATGCATGATTTCTGGGTCTGGGTCGCGGCCATCATAGAACACCGCCCCGCCTTCCACACCGCGCGCACGGTTGGCTGTACGGCTATTGGCCAGCAAAATATCGCCAAGGCGCGTTGAGCGCACCATGCGTTTGGTCTTTTTATGCCAGCGGTCTGGCAACACCAAACCATCCTTGCCTTGCTTGCCAAATGCCCATTCCCAAATGGCTTTGGCGCGCACGTCTTCGCGGAATGTATCGTGGCGTTTCTGGTTTCCGGGGAACAGGCTCGCCATGCCCATGCGCGCATACCAATGGCTGGCCATCGGGTCATCATAATTTTCGCCGTTGAATGGCTGCGATACGCCGTAGATTTTTTGCCAGTCTTCCTCGCCAGCAAAACGGAATTTTTTTCCGCTTTGGTGGATTTCCAATTCAACCGGCGCTTTGCCATCGCTTGGCAAATCATAGCGGAAGCCTTTTTTGCCATCAGCAAAGGTGACTTCTTCTAGCCCTAATACATTTCCGTTGAGCTGTGTGGATTCTTTAAGGAAGTTTTGCACCATGGTCGCCGCCATATGGCCCGGCCAACCTTGCGCCATATCACGCACGCCGATGCGGCCCACCAATGCCGCGCCAATGGCATAGGCCTGATGCTCGGGAATAGCGATGGGAATGCGTAAATGCGCCAGCAGCCGCCCGCGCAAATCAAAGGCCAGCGCAGCATATTCTTTTGGCACGGCGCTGCCCGCCAGTTTATCGGATGCTTCGAAATCATAGAAGATTTCAATGAGCTTTCCGGCTTCCACCATATGCCGCACATCATCATATGATGGCCTGTAATCAGGATGGGCGCTGTAAAACGTTTCCTGCGCTGGCCCGCGGTAATAGTTCATGGAAAAATGGCGCTGCATCTGCGGGTCTGGCATGGCCATCAGGCAAACTCCAGATGATCATGCTGCGGAAGCGCGGGCGTGCGCATGCCCGCCGTTGGCAAATTGCGCCGTGCGGCGAGTTCCGGCGGCAATTCGGTGAGTGCCGCATGAATATCGCGGCGCGTGCGCTTGGCGGGCAGCCATTGCGCCTCCGACAGCACGCGGTCGTAATCTTCATTCCCGAAATCCTGCGTATAGACCGTGTTGGTGTTGGCAAATAGCCCGCCAAGCGATGCACCCACCTGCCCCGCTGCGACCACCACGCGCTTATATTCTGCCGTGCCCCCATGATATTTATCGGCGCGGCGGTTTTGCCGCGCCAAAATAAAGGATGGCGGCAACTGCCCGATAATTTCGAGGCGTTTTCCGCCATCACGCATTGAAAAGGCGGTGTGGTTTGAAATCGCTTCATTGGGGTGACGCAAGCCCGCCTCGCGCGCTAATTCATGCGTGATGCGCGGGGATTCCAATTTGCCGAAATGCTGCGCGGAAATCATGCCCACGCCATTTTTCTTCATCCACGGGAATACGCCCTGGCGGTAATCTTCCTTCCAGCCATGACCCGGCGGGTAGAGCGCAAATTTTTGAATGAACAAGCCGTTATTGGGTTCGCGCGTGAAGCGTTCGCCGCGCCGTTCCAAATCCTGAACAATGCGCGAGAGATACGATTCCTTTACATTATAAAACCGCGCGCCTTCATGCACGGAAACAGCAACGGTGATATCCAGCTCAATCGCAGTTTTCTTAATTTGCGCATATTGCGTTTCTTCATTCCCAGGAATGGCGCCCTGCGCATATACAACCAAGAAATTCCGCAAATCCTTGCCAAACGCGGTTGGGCGATATTTGGGATCCATTTGCAAAAGCGAGCGGAATTCCGCAAGTTGCGTGCCAAACGCATCCTTTTCAATATCGGTACCCTGACTGCCGGTGCCAAGGATGAGCACGCGGCTAACATCCGCATCCACAATGCCATGCCATTCCTTTGCGGTGCGGCGGAAATATTTAACGGGCACCACGCCTTTGCTGCCGCCATGCCAATCCAGATACGCCTGCACATTTTTTCCAGCCGGATTACGCGCCAGCACATTGGTGTTCACGCCCATCACGCTCATATCAGTGAAGCGGTCTTCCTTATACGCACCAAATACCGATACATCGCGCTGCGAATGATTGGCAAAGCGCAGGCACATTTCATCCTGACGCTTTGCTGTACTTAAACCCAACAGGATAAGCCCCTTATCCGAAAACCATTCATTGAGACAGCAAAGGTTTTGCTCCACATCCACTACATCGGGCGCAAAGCCGTCACGGTGAATGGATGTGGGATCGCACTCCATGAAATGCACTTTGCCAAACGCAGCTTGCGATGCTTTGGCAATGCCATTGTATTCGCCGCCCAGATTTTTTTTAAAGATGCGCAGCAAATCTTGCGAGAAACCGGTATCGGGCGGTTTCTCACCTTCGTAATCCGGCAAATTATAACGCCCGAAACTGGTATCGCCCATATTGCCATAAACCCAGTAATGCGGATTGACGGTGACAGCTTTCTCTTTTGGCACACCTTTGGTATCGCAGCGATATGGCGCGGGCAGTACGAGATACGGCGTGTTATCGGTGCTGTGCGGAATGCTGTCGGCCGCATAATAAACCGACATCACGCGCTCATCGCCCGCCGCAATATGCACAAAGCCCTTGCCTTTCAGCGTGTGCATGTGCGGCCAGCGTTCCTGCGGTACTTTGCGTTTCTTCAGCTTTTGTTCCAGCACGCGGCATACGAAGGCAGTGGCGTGGAGATGCTTTCCCTGCATCAAGCCGCGCGCAATGTAATCGATATATCCATCCAGATGGTCAGCGTGTAAATGCGTGGCAAAAAAATGGTCGATATCGTTGAGGTAATTCACAATATCGGGAACCACGTAATCCCAATTGCCTTGCTCGCTCGCTTGCACCGCATGGTTCTTACTAAAAATAATTCCCATATCGATGATAACGCCCTTGCGCTGCACCTGCCCATTCGCATCGCGCCAATAGGTAAAAATACCTTTGCAATTGCCGCCAATCGTCGCGCCAAAGCCCGGCAGATATTCGCGGTCATTATGCCCGCCAAAGGGCACGACAATCATTTGCTTGTGCTCATCAACCATGCCCGTCAGCGCGCGCTTATCCACCAAATCGCGCTGGTCATATTCCGCGATGTAATCCAGCACATGCGGGTAACGGCGCATGCGCAAATTCTTCATCGCCTTGTTCACAATGCCGATGCGCTTTTGCAATTGCGCGGCTGGCAGGCTGCGGCTTTCTTCGCCGAGCAATACAAACTGGTCGAGTAATGCATGATCGCCCTTCAACCGCCAGCCTACCTTGATCAAATCGGTAATCGCACTGCCATGCCGTGCATTATGCGGCGTGGTTACCGCAATCAACGATCCTTGCGTGGCATCGGCCACCAGATTGGCCTTGAAATTATGGATAGCGCCATGTTGCCTATCGATTTCTGTCTTGGCACGGCCATCGCCAAAATCATACATCGGCTCCAAATCATTGCGGCCAAGGCCCAGCAGCTCGGGAAGGAAATCGCGTGGCAATAGCGGTGCGCCCGCGCTAACCGGTAAATCAATCGGTGCCTGAAAATCAAATCCGCCTTTGGCGGACATGCCGGGCAGATGCAACCGCTCACCAATCAATGCGGAAATCTGGAACTCATCCATGATTTTTCCAACATCCGGAAAATTCATATTGCGAATATCGGTATGCATGCGTTGCAACGCGCCAAATAAACGCAGCACGCGGTCGGTATGATCCGGATTAATGCCGCGCCCAAGAATGCTGGCTTGCTGTAATACGAGATAGCTGGGATAAGCACGGAACGATAATTCTGCCAATTTGCTGACCACATACCGCCCATTGGGCTGCAATGACATATATAATGCCTCAAGGCTGCGCAGGCGCTTATGTTCATCGAGCTTAAGCATTGTTTTTAAGACAACGCCCCCGCCCGTGCGCGGGTCAATAGCGCCATCGCTTAGAATAACCGGCTCGTTTTTGGGTAATGGCTTCACCGCGCCATCCAGCCCCAGCAATTGCAAACAATAATCCGGCGAAAACAAATTGAATGATTTGTCTTTTTTACGCTGCGCAACATCACGCGCGGCGTCTGCAATGTGCAACGGGTCGGTTTTACTCATCAGCAAACCTCACTTAACAAAAAACGCCCTTATAAAACTTGCGGGGCGTGAACCATTCCTCCGTTACGCGTTCCGGGACGCTGCGCAAAAAACGGCGCGCCTCCCGTTGGCCTGGAAAGATCTTTCAATGCGCGGATCATGTCCGGCGTGGTGGTAATCACCACGGCGTTATCGGCGCGAAGGCGCGATAAGCTTATTTTTCCTGCATGCTGTAAACGTTGCGGCGGGTCGGGGTGGAATACGGCAACTTTTTTATCTGTGCGCGCTGCCATTTCGGAAATTTGCTGACAATCATGCGAATGCCCGCCATGTACCACCGCATGCGCCGTGCCATAACTGCGGATAAGTTGCTGCGCATGCGTTTCATCAATTGCGATAATCAAGTAAGATGATGTGAGTGCATGATGTTTGGTATCATCCGTCAAACGTTCATGCGTGCTCACGCCAATCACATCCGTATTGCGGTTTAGTTTTTTCTGCGCGTATGGCGCATCCACATGGCTATCCGCCAGAATACGCAGGCCGTCCTTGGCAACTTCCAGTACCATATTGGTATTGGCACTGAACAGCCAGCTCAGCATCTGCTCCCTGCTTAATTGCGGAGTTTGCAGCGTAATCAGCGGTAAATCGCGGTCTATGCGCAGAAATTCCTGCGCGCGTTTATCCAGCAACACGTCATGCTGCCCGCGCGCTGGGTCAACAACCAACACATCATAATGATAACGTTCGCACAGCGCCAAGGTCTGGCGCGTGCGGCGAACGTTTTCACGGCTGCTATGGTCACGAAAAACAATTGCGCGCTTCTTCTCGCCAACCATCACCAGCCCATGCCCCGGAGGTATACGTTGCAATTGAGGATCAGGAATAGCTTCAGCGAGCGCTGGCGTATAAATCACTTCATGTGGACGACGCGCAGCTTGCCCATCTAATGGCAATGCTCTGCTGGGTTCTGGGCAAAGCTCCGCACGTTCCCGTAAATTCGCATCAGGGGACATTCGTATTCCGGCAATGTTGCCAGTTCAAAAACACGCGCCCACACATGCAGAAAACGCAATTCCTGCGCGTTCTGTTGTTAAAAATGCCGATGCAAATCACCCCGCTAAAGCGGGTAAACCTGCCATGCCATAATTTTCAAATTGAGTAGGGTATTCCGTCACTGGTTGTTGTTGGTGTTAGCAACATGAAATTTATATTATTTGACTGAATCGTCCAGCGAATAATTTTACTTTCGTATCAATTTACCTCATCGACTTTTTATGCAAATCATCTTATATCTAATTGCTTCATTCTTGTTTAGCGAGAATGTCTGCCCGCAGTAGGGTTGGTGTTAGCAAAATTCTGGCACTGCTGCGGGTTTTAAATTCCCCCACATAAAATTTATAACGCTGCACGCTTCTCAAATTGCATTGCTGCGCGCTCCCCTCTGCCATGCAATTGCGTTTTAATATGCATGCCAAGCGCTGATATATCCTGCTGCACTACAAAACGCTCCAATTGCGCATCGGTCATTTCCGGCATCAGCATTTTGCGTTTGGTTGTGGGAATATAATAACACACGCCGTCATATATTTCGCCGGCCGCCAATGCGCTGCGCGCGCCCGGCGGGCTATCTTCCATCGCAACAATGCATGCACCTTCTGCATCATATCCTTTGTGGCGCAATACAGCGCGGGCAATGTTATATCCCATCTGATACGGCTTGGGGTGCGGCTTGCGATATGGAATTTCCACATCATCGGCATTAACCAGCCCATCCACCACTAATCCTGCGGCTTTCACGATTTTCAGATTTGCGTTGGCTTCGCTGCCTGCGCCATTGGTAACGGCAACAGCAGCAAAACCTATGTCATTCGCTTCGCAATGCGCGCGCAATTCCAATACGGCTTCAATAACATCGCGGCGCGGCATCACGCCATCATGGTTGCTGGTCACGCGTTCCACGATTTCCTTGCGGAAGGTTTGCACATCCACCGGTACATCGGGAATTTCTGATTTCAGATAATAATAATTGATTTCCCATGATGCACCGAACAGCATGGTGGTTTTAACCTCCATCACCCCGTCTTTATTGGGCATCGTGAATGCCTTGGGCTCAAAAAATTCATGCGGTTCGAATGCCAAGCCGTATTTTCCAAATTGCGCGGTCATCGCATGGCTTAAATGCGCATCGGTATCAACCAATGTGCCATCAATATCCAAAAGCAGGATAAGTGATTTCTTATGGTTCATAGCCGTGCCTCCATCGTTGCACCGGGCGTCATCCACCCCACATCGGGACGCGGCGGACGTTGTTTGGGAATGGGCGATAATGCGCTGCGGTTTTGGAATAGCTGCACGCGTTCCGGCGTAACAGGATGCGGATGTATCCCCTTCTCCCGATTGACCGTCATAATCTGCCATGACCCATCGCGATGCTCGACGGCAGCGGTGCAATGCGCATCATCCACCCAATCGCCGCTATCGATAAATACATAGCCGCGATGGTGAAAAATACCGGGATTATGAATATGGCCATGAATGCCGCCGCGCAGTAATGGGCGCGGCTTTTGGTCAGGATGCGCACGGTTATGCTCCACAATAGCTGCATTTTGATTACCCAGAAATTCAGCGTAGCGATCGTAATACTTCGTCATGTCCTTTTTGCCATCCATGCTGTTCACATAATCAGTCATGGATGATGCCGTTTCAGGAAAGCCGAGATTGCGCACCAGCGGCGCAATGCCGTTGTGATAAACGCAGGTTGCCATCATGCCCAGCGCGCTGGATTTTTTCATGGGATTATCGAATTTATCGCCGTGGCACACATGCATATGCTCGCCCGACATGGTTTCATACACGAATTCTTCCAGCACATCCATATTGCCCAGCGACGGGCTTTTGAAATACGCATTGCGCAATTTGGAGTCAATTGGCGCACCGTTTTTCGCTGTAGCCAATGCGGCGACATCCCCGCCCATTAAATGCAATTCATTGGTAAAGCCGCGGAAGATTTCATCATGGTTTCCGGGCACGAAAATGCCCGGCACTTTGCGCAATATGCGCAGCAGTTTTTGCAGCGGGATATTATGCGATTGTTCCCAGCGCATGGTTTCATCGCCCGATGGCTTGAACACTTCCCACTTTACCAGGCGAAAACCCACATGCGCCGCCAGCTTTAAAAATTTCACAGCAGTGCGCATATGCGTATCATCTTTGAAAATGCGGCCCAGATGCTGCGGGCGTGATGCGCGGAACAACCAGTAATCAATGAAGTCACCATTGATGATGATTTTGTTGGAAAGCCGCGCACGGTCTAAAAAAATGGATTGTTTATCGGTCTTGCTATCGGGCCGCCCCAAATGCAAATCCGACATAAACGCGGTGCGGAATTCGTGAATGGGTAAATCGGTATCCGGCATATCGGCACCGGCAAATGGTTCCAATCTGCGGTGCAAGGCATCCAGTTCACCATCGGTCAGCAGTAAAGGCGTCGTATCAGTCATGTCTTGAATATTCGTTTCTATATAAAAGGGGTTCGGGGTTGATGATGTGGCCTGCTTCGAAGCATGGCGCGAAGCCGCGCACCTGCGCGCACGGCCATGCGTTCCGGCAGCACAATCGGCTGTGTATCTCGCGAAACGGGGTTTGCATTCATAATGCTTTCCAGCATGTTTGGAATTTCGTAGACCGCGCGGTTATTCAGGCGGTTGGCGTTGGATATATGTTGGTCAAGCCGCCCGCTGTTTAACAAGAATGTGGCGGCGCGGCCGATATGGGCAAAGTTTTTGATGGAAACGCCCAGCCTGTTTTCTTCCGCCCAGATGATGTTGTAGCGTTCCTGTATCATCGTGCGGGAATTGTTTTCGATAATCACCGGCAGCCCCAGATGCAACGCTTCGGTCATGCTGCCGGGGCCGGGCTTACCAACAAAGAAGTTCGCGAGGCACATGTAATCGGCAACCTTTTGGGTAAAGCCAATCGCGTGGCACCCTTCAATGCCCTGCATATCCGCCAGCAATGCCTTGTTATGGCCGCACAGCACGATGCTTTGAATGCCCTGCGCTTGCAGCTTCAACGCGATTTCTTTTGAAACCACCGCGCCATTGCCGCCAAACATAATCAGTGCTGTCTTTTTATTGGGATCTAGGCCAATCGTTTCATGCGTCAACGGTGCATCCGACACATCTTTATAAAACGCGGGCCGCAAAATCATGCCGGATGTTTCAAAAATCCGCTCCGGCCTGTAGAAGCCGGACATATGCGCCTGCAACAATGCCTTGTGGCTGCCCACAATCATGTACTGGTCTTGGTTTGCCATCCAGAAATTCGGCGGGCTATCTGCAATATCCGTCATAATGGTCACATAGGGTACATCCGCATGCACTGCACGCAGTGCATCGAACATCACCTTGTTGAAATTCGGAACCACCGACACGATTAAATCGGGTTTTGACTGCGCGAAATACTCCCGCAGTACTTTTCTCATTGGCGCTGCATTCATGCGGATGCCGCGTTGCAACGCGCGCAGGAATGGCCGCGAGCCATACGTCCAGCCGCGCTTGATCGCCGCGTTATAAAGCGTTTCCGCCTGATATCCCGTTACCTGATAGACAGGATCGGTCTTCTTCAGCAGTTCCTGCAAATTCATCAGTTCGATATCCCAGTTGGGATAAGTCGCCTTTGCGCTTTCAATCAACGCTTCTGCGGCGCTGCGGTGCCCGCCGCCCGCATCAAAAAAAAATAATTGCAGTTTGCGCGGCTTGGCAGGCGCGGCATCCGGCCGCGCTTGGTCATCGAAGGTAAAATGGTGGGTCATGGAATCCCGGCACTGTTACCAGTGAAAGATGCATGCATACCCGAATAGGTTAGCGCAGACGTGAGCCATCAACCCGCAAAAGCGGAATGGACAATGCGCCGTTCAAACTATTCTGAGTAAAAATGAATTCTGTCACTGGATTGGTTGGTGGTGTTAGCACCGCCGAATCTACGCGCTTGCCATGAATCGTCCAGCTAATTATTTGCAAATCATGGCAATTTAGCCTGATGACTTTTTATGCAAATCGGCGTATATATTGAAGCTTCGTTCCTGTTCAAGCAGAACGATCTGCCCGCAGTAGGGTTGGTGTTAGCAAAATTCTGGCACTGCTGCGGGTTTTAATTTCCCCAACAATCCAAGCATTATGCGTGATGTGCCTGAAAGAATGGTGCACCCGAGAGAATTCGAATCTCTAACCTTCTGATCCGTAGTCAGCCTACGAAAAGCTGATTATCTATTTTGTTACAATCGGATAGCCAAAAAAATTTGTGCTACAAATTTTCAATATTACGCCGTTTAAGTCATTGTTTGTATTGGATTGGTCTTAATTGAATAGCACAGATTAATTCTGCGCTGCTTCATATCTATACCGTATTTGCATGCATCGCGTTTTTATGAAGGAAAAAAGCTCGCCGCTCGATGAAAAATCTGCCGCAGTTATCATATCAGCTCTTTTATCTAGCCTCATTGATTTGTGCCTTGCTTTAACTTTTTCTTTTGGTGCATCGGGATTATACAACGCCACCCCCATTCCACCTTTGCTTCTGACCAATGAAAGCGCTGGGATATCTGTATCGCCATCTCCAATGTATATGAAGTTATTAAACGAAGCCCACAATTTTGAATCCTCAACTCGTGAGTTAACTTTTATTTCTGGATTGCAAAATGCGCCTTTAGATATTTCAAATAACGATCTGGTCTTAACCGTTTCATCCATACAAAATACAGGGACGCTTTCTGGCTCATCTGGATGCAACTTATCGATTACAACTGTGTACCTACATCCAAAGGTCCATTTAATAAGCCCTTCTGGAAAAACTTGTTCAATTAATTCTTTTAAACCAGCCGAAACAATAAAGTGATGTATTTCCAGATTCACTTTTTTAAATTCAGGCGCTTCTTCCAGCTTTTTTATAGCCTTAAGAAAACTTGGGACTTCTGGAAATAATTTGATTTTTGGTAGTACAAATTTTTGAAAGAATTCTTTATTGAGCGGAACTTTTTTTTGTACTGCCAATCTAGAAAGTGAATACATCCAAATAGGAGCATCCATGGCTAAAATATGCTCCCATTCTGCTGGATCATTTTTATCTCCACGCAGAGAATGAATATAATCCCAAAAAGGACCGCCCTTACCATCGCCTTGTAATGTTTCCACGACTTTTGTCGTTGAATCATCAGGCGACAACGTGCCATCAAAATCCCAAACGATTGCGATGTTTGGCATAGCTAAGTTACTTTTTTTTGTTTTTAGGTGGATCTTTTAGAACTCTGGAAGCTTTAGCAATTAATTGCCCAGTATTAGCATCTCTTCTTACTAAACCTTCTAATACAACATAGCCAGACTTATCGTATGCATACTCAAACGGAGATCTGGTCTGTGTTTTTAATAGAGATATCTTACGGGTCATAGCACAGCACGGCGCGGGTTATTTATAAATAAATGGTAATACATATTTGAGTTATAAAGCCAAAAATATTTTGAGATTCTGAGCAGAAAAACAGCGTCCAGTTAACTTTTCTTTAGAAGATATCAAAAACCTCAAATTAAATGGGTTTTAAGGATGCCTTTGCATGCAGTCTAACCGACTACAGATTGTGCTTTGTAAGGCACACCATTAAACAACTCGTTCAAACGAACTTTTATACGGAAATTTAGAGCATCTGTATTTCACAGATTTTGCCTTTAAGGCTATTTGATTTTATTGAGAAAAATTACACCAAAAAGCAATTGAATAGCACAAGTCGATTTGAATAGCACAAACCGCTTTTGTAACGATGCAAGTTGTTCAATGGAAATGGTGCACCCGAGAGAATTCGAATCTCTAACCTTCTGATCCGTAGTCAGATGCTCTATCCAGTTGAGCTACGGGTGCAACTTTTTAAGAGGCCGCAACCTAATCAAAAACAGGACTCTTTGCAAGCCCATAAGTTCCCGTTTTACCGCCTATTGCCCTAGTAATTTCATATTTCGGTTATTATATATTGACCATGTCAAATAAAATGGCCCCCTTTCAATCCTTAACCCATCAATTAAACCGCCCCGGTTTTCCGCCTTCACATAACGGGGCAGCGCATGACCGTTTGGTATCGGTTGTTATTTCCGTAGCGGATGAGGCGGGAAATATTCTGCCGCTGGCGCAGGAAATCACCACTGTTTTGGAAACCCTGCCTCTTTTTAAAAAAGATGGGACAAAGAATAATTATGAAATCATTTTCGTGGATGACCACAGCGCTGACCCGACAGCGGATGAAATTCAAACCGCGATGCGCCGCTTCCCAAACATCCGCCTTATCTGCCATCAGGCGCGTTATGGAAAAAGCCAGGGCGTGTGGACGGGCATTCGTCATGCGCGCGGCGAATGGATTATTACGATGGATGGCGACGGGCAAAATGACCCTGCCGATATTCCGCGCCTTCTTTCCACTGCGCTGGAAAGCAATCCATATAAGAACATTCTGGTTTCCGGCGTGCGCGTGAACCGCGCTGCAACAGGTTCCAAACGCATCGCCAGCAAATTCGCCAATGCAGTTCGCCGCGCATTATTGCAAGACGACTGCCCCGATACCGGCTGCGCATTAAAAGTATTCCGCCGCGATGCGTATTTGGCCCTTCCCTATTTCGATAATATCCACCGTTATGAACCCACCTTGTTCAAACTGTATGGGCATGATGTCGTTTATATTCCGGTCAATGACCGCCAGCGCACGCACGGCCAATCGAAATACACCAATTTCAAACGCGCACTGGACAGCATCATGGATTTATTCGGCGTGATGTGGCTGCAAACCCGCTATAAAGCGCGCAATGAACAAAGCATTGAAATCGTGACCATTGCCGACACGACAGCCGACGTTCCCCGCCGCGAACACGCCGCCCGATAGAATCACGTTTTCGTGCGGTTAAGCGCGGTGTAGATTCATTTTATGAATATACTTCAGAGTGCTATGGCCCTGCATCAAGCTGGCATGATGGATGACGCGGAAAACGCGTATCGTCTGTTACTGCATCAGGAACCGCGCAATGCGGATGGCATGGCGCTGCTTGGTTCCGTCCTCTCGTACAAAAACCAACATCAAGACGCGATTGCTCTGATTAAACAAGCGCTCACCATCGATGCGAAGGCACCGCTGTTTCATTTTCATCTCGGCAATGCCTATGAAAAATCGGGCGATGTGGTGAGCGCGGAAGCTTCGTTCACCAAAGCAACCACTTACGCCCCGAAATGGGATGCCGCGCTTTATAATCTTGGCAATGCGCAACGCAAACTGGGCAAACCCGCCTTTGCCAAGGAAAGCTACAAGAAAGCGCTGCAACAATCCCCGCGCCATATCCAATGCCACAATAATCTGGCACAGGTGTATAGCGAATTAAGCGATTACCCATCCGCCAAAACGCAATTGCACATGGCGCTGAAGATGGAACCTGCCAATCTGGAATTGCTGTTCAGCGCGCATGACATTGCGCTGGAACACAATGATTTCCTTGGCGCGTTCGATGCCGCGCAGCGCATTGCGCGCATCAAACTGGGCGTGCCAAATGGCATGGATATTATCGATTATCTGGAAAGCATTCCCAAACTGGATACACGCGATGAACAAACGCGCAATTGTTTGCTGGCGGTGGCGGCCAGTTATTTCCTGACCGTTGATTTGCAACGCGCCAGCTATGTGCTGCGCTTAATCAACCAACACGAACCCGATTTGGAAGAAGTGCAGTTGATGCTGGGTTCCGTCCAGCTATCGCGCAACAATCCGGAACTGGCGGATTGCTATTACGCGCAAACCTTCATGATGAACCCTGCGCAGATTGATGCGCCGTGGAACCGTTCCATGTCATTGCTGATTAACGGCAATTTGCAGGAAGGGTTCCGCCGTTATGGCTGGCGCTGGTCGGCGATGGAAAAATATAAGCGCATGCGTTTAAACGTGGAACGCTGGGACGGCGAAAATCCAAACGGCAAGACGATTGCCGTTCAGGAAGAGCAAGGCTTTGGCGACACTCTTCAAATGCTGCGCTTCATGCCGCTGTTGAAAGAACGCGGCGCGAATGTGCTCGCTTATGTGCGCCCGGAACTTTATTCGCTATTGGAAGGTTGGGATGGCCCAAGCCAAGTTGTGTCATGGAAAGCCGACAATAAAAATGTTCCACCGGAGGTTGACTGCGCCTGCGGCGTGATGGATTTGCCGGGTTATCTTGGCATCACCATGAATAATCTTCCGGCAAACGCACCTTATATTCCCAACCCCAAAAAGGGAGATGCAAAATACAAGCTGGAAGGTGCTGGCCTCAAAATTGGCCTCGTCTGGTCAGGCAACCCTGCGCATAAACGCAACTTTGCGCGGTCATATTCGCCTGAACTTTTAAAAGACATTACGGCGATGCAAGGGTTCACTTTTTATGGCTTGCAGTTCAAACCGGAACAAAAAGATATGCAGACGATGAAGCAATACGGTGTCATCAATCTTGCACAGAAAATCAACACGTTGGCCGACAGTGCTGCGACATTGGCTGAACTTGATTTGCTGATAACGGTGGATAGCGCGCCCGCCCATTTGGCTGGCGCGCTGGGCCTGCCGGTGTGGACATTACTAACGGTTGATGCCGATTGGCGCTATTTATTAGGTAGAGCCGACAGCCCGTGGTACCCCACCATGCGCCTGTTCCGCCAAACGGTTTCGGGCGATTGGGCACCTGTCTTAAAACAAGTCCAGCAATCGCTTCTCGAATTCCAGAATAGCAAGGCAATCGCAGCATGAGCGCGCCTGAATCTTCAACAAGCGGATTATTAAAAGGCGCAACAGCGTTGCATCAATCCGGCCAGTTGAACGAGGCCGAAAACGGCTATCGTCTCATTTTAAAATTTGAACCAAAAAATGCGGATGCGCTCGCGCTGCTTGGCTCCCTGCTCTGCGATAAAAAAGAATATGATGCAGCGATTGATTATATCAAGCAAGCGATTGCGATTGATAGTAACTCCGGTCTTTTCTATTTCTATCTTGGCAATGCCTGTCAAAAATCAAAACGCTTTGCCTTGGCCGAAAATGCATTTCAAAACGCCGCGCGGCTGATGCCCGATTGGGTGGAGGCATATTACAATCTTGGCAATGCCCAGCGTGAGCAGAAAAAGTATAAGGAAGCCAAGGAAAGCTATGCGAAAGTGCTAAGCATCGATAGCACGCACGCCCTTACCCATAACAACCTTGCACATATATATAGCGCGCTTTTGGATTATAAATCCGCAAAGCAGCAACTGGAACTGGGCTTAAAACTCCACCCCGAACATTCTGAAATGCTGTTCAGCCTTTACGACATCGCGATTGAACATAACGACCAGCCAACCATGTTCGATGCCGCGCAGCGTTCCGCGCAGCAAATTCTGGGCCTGAAGGAAGACGGGATTATTGATTATCTGTCGGACGCGTATTCGATGAACACCAAGGATGAACGCATCCGCAATTGCATCTTTTCCCTTGGCACCAGTTATTTGCTGAAGGGCGATAATGCGAAGGCGAGTTATATTTTGCGCACGCTGTTCACATTGGAACCCGACCTTGCTGATGTTTCCGTCACGCTCGGCTCCCTCGCGCTCAATCAATGCAAGTTTGATGATGCGGATGATTATTACAGCCAGACGTTTATGCTGAACCCCACCGAATTGTCTGCGCCGTGGAACCGTTCCATGAATTTATTGGTCGCGGGCCAATTGCATGAAGGCTTCCGCCGCTATCGCTGGCGCTGGGCCGCGATGGAAAAATTCAAGGCCATGCGCATGAACGGCGAAGTATGGGATGGCAGCAATCCCGCAGGTAAAACTATTCTGGTTCAGGAAGAGCAAGGCTTTGGCGATACCATTCACATGCTGCGCTATGTGCCCATTCTGCGCGCACGCGGCGCGAAGGTTTATGCCTATGTCCGTCCGGTTTTGTATTCGCTTTTAGAAAATTGGGATGGCGCGGATAAAGTTGTCTCATGGAATGTGGAAGATAAAACCGTTCCACCGGAAGTGGATGCGGTGTGCGGCACGATGGATTTGCCCGGCATGCTCGGCACCGGTTTGAATAACATTCCTGGCAATGTTCCTTATTTGCCTAATCCCAAAAAGGGCGACCCAAAATTTAAACTGCAAGGCAGCGGTATCAAAATTGGTTTGGTATGGGCGGGCAATCCCATGCATAAGCGTGACCATGAACGCTCGATACCTTTTGAAATGTGGGATGATATTTTGGGAATGAAGGGCATGACGTTTTATTCGCTGCAATATCAGCCGAAGGAAGGTGATGCGCAGCGCATGCAAAAATTCGGTGTGCTGGATATTGCGCCCAACATCAAAAATCTGGCGGACACTGCCGCGACGCTGGCGGAGCTCGATTTACTCATCACCATCGATTCCGCGCCGGCCCATTTGGCGGGGGCCCTTGGGCTGCCCGTCTGGACATTAATCACCAAAAACCCCGATTGGCGCTGGCTATTGGGGCGGGATGACAGCCCGTGGTACCCCACCATGCGCCTGTTCCGGCAGGAAAACGCAGGCGATTGGAGCCAAGTATTAGCCCGCGTTAAAGCGGCTTTGGCTGATTTTATTGGTAAAAACGGCTCAAAATAAGCCATTAAGAACCTGCTATTTATTTGACAAAGCCCCACCCAATCCACTACAAAACAGCACGCTAAAGAGTTCAGGCAGCTTTAAACCCCGTGGATTTCCACGGACGTAAAGCTGGTTTTTTTATTTTTGGATTAGGATTAGGTATCATGTTCGCGATTATTCAAACTGGCGGCAAGCAATACAAAGTTGCGCAAGACGATGTTCTGCGCGTTGAAAAGCTGGACGTTGAAGCAGGCAAGACCATTGAACTGAAAGAAGTTCTGCTGGTTGCCGATGCTTCCAAGACCACTTCTGGCAACCCGACCGTTAAGGGCGCAAGCGTAAGCGCCGAAGTTGTGCGCCACGAGAAGGACGATAAAGTCATCGTGTTCAAGAAAAAGCGCCGTCAAAATTACCGCCGCAAGAACGGTCACCGCCAGAATCTCACCGTTCTGCGCATCACCGGCATCAAGAGCGCGTAATCAAATCAATCAGGGTTTTCAGGAGATTAAGTCATGGCACATAAAAAAGCAGGCGGTAGTTCACGAAATGGCCGCGATTCAGCTGGTCGCCGTTTGGGCGTAAAGCGTTTTGGTTCCGAAGTTGCACTTGCAGGCAACATCATCCTGCGTCAACGCGGTACCGATGTTCACCCGGCAGACAATGTTGGCATGGGTAAGGATCACACACTATTCGCGCTCATCACTGGCCGCGTAGAATTCCACACCGGTAAGGGTGGCAAGAAGTATGTAAGCATTAAGGCTGCTTAATCGCGCCTTTAACGTTACGATTTAATAATACCCCCGACTGATTACAGCGGGGGTATTGTTTTTAGAGCTGATAAAATGAAATTCTTAGACCAAGCAAAAATCTATGTGAAAAGCGGCGATGGCGGCCCCGGCTGCATCAGCTTCCGCCGTGAGAAGTTCATTGAATATGGCGGCCCCGATGGCGGCAATGGCGGCCGCGGCGGCGATGTGATTGTGGAAGCTGCTGATAATCTCAACACACTTATCGACTTCCGCTATCAGCAGCATTTCAAAGCCGGCAATGGCCATCACGGTGAAGGCCGCTTGCGTTCCGGCGCGCAAGGCAATGATGTGGTGTTGAAAGTTCCCGTCGGCACGCAGATTTATGACGAGTTTGAAGAAACGGTTCTTGCCGATATGCAGGAAGTTGGCCAACGCATCGTGCTGCTAAAGGGCGGCGATGGCGGTTTTGGAAATGATTATTTCAAAACATCCACCAACCGTTCACCGCGCAAAAATACACCGGGTTGGAAAGGTGAAGAACACACCATCATCCTCCGCCTTAAGCTGATTGCGGATTCTGGATTAATCGGGCTGCCCAATGCCGGTAAATCCACCTTCCTTGCGGCATGCACGGCCGCCAAACCAAAGATTGCCGATTACCCCTTCACCACCCTTTCGCCCGGTCTTGGCGTGGTGCGCCTTGGCAATCCGCAAGACGGCGTTGAATTCGTGCTCGCGGATATTCCGGGTTTAATCGAAGGCGCGCATGAAGGCCACGGCCTTGGTGACCGTTTCCTTGGTCACGTTGAACGCACCAAAATATTGCTGCACCTGATTGATGCAACAGCGGATGATGTCGTTGCCAGCTACAAAACCATCCGCAAGGAATTGAAAGCCTACGGCAACGGTTTGGTTGCAAAGCCGGAAATCATCGCGCTCAATAAATGCGATGCGTTATCGCCGGATGAAATAAAAGACAAAATGGCAAAGCTGAAAAAAGCCGCGAAAAAGACACCGATTTATCAAATCTCCGCCGCCACCCAGCAAGGCGTTAAGGATGTCCTGTGGGAACTCTTTAAAGTTATCAAAAGCGCACGCGAATAGCCTCAAGAACATATACGTTATTTATACGGGGTGGATTAGCGTACCCCCATGCTCGATTTACTAAAATTCTTCCTTTGGCTCGTCCTCATCATCAGTATCATCTATATCGTCGGGCATGTAAAAAGCTGGACGAATACCGATACGTTCACTGAAATGAAAACGGAGCTTTGTACGGGTGCGGGTCTTTCGCCCGAAGGCGAAGCGTTGTCGCCGCCCACGCGCAAGCAAATCGCGGCGATGTGCGCTGCCTATAATCTTGGCGCGTATCAGCTCACGGGGCGTGAAGCCTACATCAATATTTTTCTCATCTACGGAAAAAAATACCGCCTGACCATTCAGGATATTGATGCGGATACATGGCCCACTTCTTCCACCAACACTTTCCTTGCAGAAATGCAGGGCGCGGGCTATGAGCTGATTACCCTGCCCGCCGCGGAAAAAGAAGAACGGCTCATTGCATGGCGTGTCATCGCACAGACCTATTTCAGGGAATCCTATAATGCAGGCGTGAATGTGCAGCCCGCCAAGCTGCTGAAGCTGGTGCGCAATGCCGTGAATATCGCGAAATAGCACCTTCGCTGGCAGTTGCCTTATTTGGAATCTAAAGGCAGTATCAAGACCTTATTCATATGAAGGTTTTGAACGTGTTGAATAACGCCCACCGCATCATCATCAAAATTGGCTCCGCACTTATTGCTGACGGCGACGGCAAGGCGCGCCTTGCATGGATGAAGGCCTTGGCCAGCGACATCGCAGGTTGGCGCACCAAAGGCCGCGAAGTGATTATTGTCACATCCGGCGCTGGCGCACTGGGCCGCAGCCTTGTTGGTTTATCGCGCGATAAAATCAAACGCAATTTAAGCATGGAAGAAAAACAGGCGGCAACCGCCGTTGGCCAACCCATTTTGATGCAAGCATGGGAAGAAGTTTTTAAAGGCAGTAACACCCTCACCGCGCAAGTGCTGCTGACCTTGGATGATACCGAAGACCGCCAGCGCCATTTAACCTGCCGCGGCGCGATTGAAAAAATTTTAAAGCTCAATGCGCTGCCGATTATCAATGAAAACGATACTGTCAGCACCGCTGAAATCCGCATTGGTGATAATGACCGCCTCGCCGCGCGTGTTGCGCAGATGATGAGCGCCGATACGCTTATATTATTATCGGATATCGATGGGCTTTATACGGCAGACCCCAAAACCAACCCATCCGCCACCTTTATTCCCGAAGTAAAAGAAATTACCACTGATATCGAAGCGATGGCGGGCGACCCACAACCGGGGGTCAGCAGCGGCGGCATGAAAACCAAAATCATGGCGGCAAAAATCGCGGTTACCTCTGGCTGCCGCATGGCGATTTTAAAAGGCACGGAAGAAAATCCATTACGCAAACTGGATGAAGGCACATTGCGTTGCACATGGTTCACGCCGTCCACCACTCCGTTGGCAGCGCGCAAGCGCTGGATTGCCGCGCATATGAGCATGAAAGGCGCAATCATCATCGATGATGGCGCGGCCAAAGCGTTGCAAGACGGGCGCAGCCTTTTGCCGGCGGGCGTTAAATCCTGCGAAGGAAGTTTTGTTGCGGGCGATGCCGTTGCGATTAAAACACTCTCCGGCCACAGCGTTGGCTGCGGGTTGATTGCGTTCGACCGTGATGAGGCCGATAAAATCTGCGGCAAGCGCAGCGATGATATTGAACGCCTGCTGGGTTATGCAGGACAGGAGGAAATGATTCACCGCGACAACATGGTTATGAATAAATAGGGCAATATATGGATAACAGCACAGTTCAGGTTCTTGAGAATTTAAGACCAGGTTCCGATGCGCAGTTTTTCAGCGATGCCACTGCCATTCAAATCGGCAAATCCGGCTTAACCATCGCCGCCATTCTTGCCGCAACGGCCTGCGTTTATTACCTGTTCTGCACATTGGGGTTATTTGGCGCTGCCAAACGTTCACTCATCGCGCTCGCGCTGGCCATCATGTGCGGCATTGGCGCATTCATGCTGCATCAAAAAGCCGAAGCATTCCGCGCGATTGATGACAGCAAACCGGTTATCGCCATCACCGCGCAAAAACTGCAATATGATGTGCGCCGCAATGGCTGGATTATTCCGTGGACGTATGTCACATCGGTTGAATTAAAAACCAATACCACCTTCAAAAAACAGTCGATTGAACAGACGACCTATGAAATCCGCGTGCATACCAAGCTCGCCCCGCCCATCACATGGCTTTATGAACCATCGGAAGAAAATGATGTGGCGCAGGTCAAATCTCTCGTGGAACGCGAAAATGTCCTCGTGATTGACCCGGAACCCCTTGGAATAAGCCCGGAAGCATTGCAAAAGGCGCTGGAAAAGTACCGCGCGGGGCTCTAAATTATGCCTTATGCAAACAGCAACAAAAGACACAACGGACTGGGTAAAGGAATTGGAAGCGATTGGTTTAAATGCCAAGGCTGCCCTGCCTTTGCTTGCCAACGCGACCGCTGCGCAGCGCACCAAAGCCCTGCAAATCTGCGCGCAAAAACTTCGCAGTAATAAGGATGCGATTTTAAAAGCCAACGCGCTTGATGTTGCGCGCGGCCAAACCACGATTAGCAAGGCGATGGTTGACCGCCTCACCCTCACCCCCGAACGGCTCGAAGGAATTGCGAAGGGGTTGGAGGAAGTGGCGAAGCAACCCGACCCTGTTGGAAAAGTTCTGGAAGAATGGGCGCGCCCAAACGGTTTGAAAATCCAGCGCGTCTCCGCGCCCCTTGGCGTCATTGGTATGATTTACGAAAGCCGCCCGAATGTAACAGCAGAAGCTGCATCCATTGCGCTGCGCGGAGGTAACGCGATTATTTTGCGCTGCGGTTCGGATTGTTTTGAAAGTTCACTGGCAATTGCCAATGCCCTGCAAGAAGGTCTCAGCGAAAGCGGCTTGCCAAAAACTGCTATTCAATTGGTGCCTACAACAGACCGCGCTGCGGTCGGCGCGCTGCTCACCATGAGCCAATATGTGGATGTGATTGTGCCACGTGGTGGGCGCGAACTCATTGAACGCGTCGAACGCGAAAGCAAAATCCCCTTGCTGCGCCAGTATGAAGGCGTGAATCACATTTATGTGGATGCCAACGCCGATGGCGAAAAGGCGAAGGCCATTATTCAAAACGCAAAGATGCGCCGTTGCAGCATTTGCGGCGCGGTGGAATGCCTGCTGTTTGAAGCCAGCACGCTGAAAACCATTGCCACCGCATCCATCACAGCATTGCTGGATGCGGGCTGCGAAGTGCGCGGCGATGATGCCATTCAATCCATCGATGCGCGCGTGAAGAAAGCTGAACAAGCTGATTGGGGCAAGGAATACCTTGACCACATCGTTGCCGCCCGTGTTGTTGCGGGCATGCAGGAAGCGATGGAACATATTGACACCTATTCATCGCATCACACCGATTGCATTGTTACCGAAGACAAAGCGGCAGCGGAAAGCTTCACCCGCCAGGTTGACAGCGCGATTGTGATGGTCAACGCATCCACCCAGTTTGCCGATGGCGGCGAATTCGGTTTTGGCGGTGAATTGGGCATTGCCACGGGCCGCCTTCACGCACGCGGGCCCATTGGCGCTGCGCAACTTGTCAGCTATAAATACATCGTATTGGGCAACGGCCAAACACGACCATAGGCCGCGTCCCTAAAGGAATTTGTTTTGCTTCCCATCTCCCCCTCCCTTCTCGGCAGTGCATCATACCGGAAACTGCGTATCGGATTATTGGGCGGCTCGTTTAATCCTGCACACGAAGGGCATCTGCATATCAGCATGCTCGCGCTCAAAAACATGAAGCTCGATGCGGTGTGGTGGTTCGTCTCCCCGCAAAACCCATTAAAAAGTGATAAAGGCATGGCCAGCTTCAAGGAACGCTTTGAAGGCGCGAAGCTGCTGACCCGCGACTGCCCCAATATTATTGTCAGCGATATGGAAAGCAAATTGGGCACGCGCTTTACCGCCGATACGTTAAAACAGCTTACCCGCCGCTTCCCGCGCACCCGTTTCATATGGATGATGGGGGCTGATAATCTCATTCAAATCCCCCGCTGGCAGCGCTGGCACGAGATATTCAAGCGATGCGATGTTGCTGTTTACCGCCGCCCGCCCTATGCTGTGGGCGTATTGCGCGGCAAGGCGGCGCAGCGGTTTTACAAGAACCGCATTCCGCCCGCCAAAGCAAAACAGCTTGGAAAATGTAAGCCCAGGAAATGGATATTATTCAGCAACCGTTTAAATTCTGAATCCGCAACGCAAATTCGTAACCGCACCAAAGGGAAATAAAGTGGCTAAACCAAAATCAAAGAAACCAACCGCAAAAAAGGCTGCACTGCAAAAAAACAAGAAAGCTGCGCCGAAAAAAGCCGCACCGCAAAAGCACCCACAAAAGCAAATGAAGATTGTTGCGCGCACCGCCGCGCCGGTTAAATCGAAAAAGCCTGCCGCGAAGGAAAGCAAGGTAAAGGATTTGCAGGAGTTCATGCGCGATAAGGTTATGAAAGCATTGGATGACGGCAAGGCCGAAGACACCATCTGCATTGATGTGCGCGGGCAATCCCCCATTTGCGATTTTCTTATTATTACCACTGGCCGTTCATCGCGTTCCGTGAATGCGCTGTCCGAAACAGTAGACAAAGCGTTGCGTGAATCCGGCGCAAAAAATGTGCGCAACGAAGGCAAGGCGGCGGGCGATTGGGCGGTTGTGGATGGCGGCGATGTGATTGTGCATGTCTTCCGCCCGGAAGTGCGCGCATTCTACCGTCTCGAGGAAGTATGGGGCCTGGAACCCCCGCTGCAACAAACGTTTAAAGATTTATAATTCACTCTAACTGTTAAGTGAGGCTATCATGAGCGACGATTTCAGCATCGATGAAGTGAAGAATTTTTTCCAGCCCGAAAACCTCAAGACTTTTTTCCAGCCGGAAAATCTGAAGGCGTTTGTCGCAAGAGCATGGCATGGTGACTTGCCATTATGGCAGGCATTCTGGGGGCTAACCGTTCTTCCCAACGTATTGCTCAACCTGCTTGTGAAATTGATTGCGGCGCTTATTCCCATCCCGCTGTTCTTATCATTGCTGGGCATTGTCGTGTTCATCATCACGGTTCCGCTTACCGTGCTGCAAATCGTTTCCGTGTGGCGCAGCGCCGTGAATTACAACGCAGCAAATCCTAATGTCTATTGGGGTTATGCGGCGCAAGCGCTGGTTGCCATTGGCGGCATCATGCTGGCCATCGGCCTAGTTGGCGTTGTGTTCCACCGTTAAGTGAACTGCTGCTTTGCCCAACATCCTTATCCTCGCCATTGGTAAAATGAAGCAAGGCCCGATGACGGATGCCTTTGCGGAATATCAAAAACGCCTGCGCTGGAAACTGACTGTTCGGGAATTTGATTTTAAGGACCTCAACGCGAACAAGTTGCGGGATAAGGAGTCACAAGCCTTGCTCGCTGCCATTCCGGAAGGCTACCGCGTCATTGCGTGCGACGAACGCGGCAAGGAAACCAGCAGCATGGATTTTGCCCATAAAATCGAACATTGGCAGGATAACGAATCACACAACCTCGCTTTCCTGATTGGCGGCGCGAACGGACATACCGATTTTGTGCGGAAAAAGGCTGACTTTTTGCTCAGTTTTGGCAGAATGACATGGCCCCATATGATGGCGCGGGTAATGCTGGTAGAACAGCTTTACCGCGCCCAGCAAATTATGGCTGGGCATCCCTATCACCGCGAATAAATAAGGTTCCGTTTTATTATGTCTTCTCTAAAGCCTCGTCCTGTTGTGTTGTGCGTATTCGATGGCTTCGGCCACCGCCCCGATGCGCCCGATAATGCCGTGTCATTGGCGAACACCCCAAACATCGACCGTTATTTTGCGACCTGCCCGCATTCACTACTTGATGCCAGTGAAGAACATGTTGGCTTGCCGCACGGACAGATGGGTAATTCCGAAGTGGGCCATATGAATTTGGGCGCAGGCCAAGTCATCTTCCAAGATTTGCCGATGATTGATCGCGTCATTAAAAATGACGAACTCAAAACCACCGCTGCGCTTGTTGATTTAATCAAGAAGCTGCAGGCATCGAAGGGTACATGCCATTTAATGGGCCTTGCGTCGCCCGGCGGCGTGCATTCGCATCAAGACCATATTGTCGCGGTTTCTAAAATTCTTTCTGCTGCGGGCGTACCCGTTGCCATTCATGCGTTTTTAGACGGCCGCGATATGCCGCCGCAAAGTTCGATTGACCAAATTGCCAAGCTGCAAAAAGATATTTCAGGTCTGAGCAATGTGAAGATGGTTACTTTATGCGGCCGCTATTACGCGATGGATCGTGATAAACGTTGGGAACGCGTTGAAAAAGCATACCGTCTTGTCGCGAACGGCGAAGGCAAGAAAAGCAATGACGCGCTGGCCGCGATTAAGGAAAGCTACGCCGAAAAAGTGTACGATGAATTCGTGCTACCCGTTGCATTAAACGGTTACGCAGGCACCAAAGACGGCGATGGTATTTTGTTCATCAACTTCCGCGCCGACCGCGCACGTGAAATTCTGCACACGCTGATTGACCCTGCCTTTGATGGCTTTAAGCGCGATAGACTGGTGAAGTTCGCTGGCATCACCGGCATGGTGGAATATTCCGATAAATTAAAAGTGCTGATGTCGGCGCTCTTCCCGCCAAAGATTATCACCGATACCTTGGGCGAAATGGTATCGAAAGCTGGCATGAAGCAATTGCGCATTGCCGAAACCGAAAAATACCCGCATGTCACCTTCTTCTTTAATGGCGGGCGCGAAGAACCTTATGCGGGCGAAGAACGCATTTTGGTGCCATCCCCCAAGGTTGCGACCTATGATTTACAACCGGAAATGTCCGCGCCTGAAGTCACCGATAAGCTGGTTGCCGCAATTGATAGCGGCACGTTTGATATGATTGTGGTGAACTATGCAAATGGCGATATGGTTGGCCATACGGGTGATTTAAACGCGGCGATTAAGGCCGTGGAAGCATTGGATACCTGCATTGGCCGCGTGGAAGCCGCCGTGAAGAAGCAAGGCGGCGTTATATTACTGACTGCAGATCACGGCAATTGCGAGCGCATGCACGATGATGATACGCACGGCCCCCACACCGCGCACACGCTCAACCTTGTTCCCGCCATCCTGATTAATGCGCCGGATGTTAAAAAAATCCATGATGGCAAGCTCGCCGATGTCGCGCCGACCTTGCTGCATTTTTTAGGCCTGCCGCAACCCGTAACCATGAATGGAAAAACGATTATTAGCGAATGAGACAGCGAATGAAGCACATTGCGCTCATCATCCTGATTTTACTCTGCGCCAATCCTGTCCGCGCGGCCATCCCGCCTGAGCTTGAAAAACTAAAGCAGGATTTAAACGCCAAACGCGCCAAGGATGCCGAATTAAAAAAGCAGCTCGACACCACGGAATCCGAACTATCGGATTTGCGGGCAAAACTGGTCAGCGCCGCGCGCGAACAGGAAAACAGCGAAGATATATTGTTGAATTACCACCAAAAGCTGGAAACACTGCAACGCGCCGAAACCCAGCAACAGGCCGATTTAAACCAGCAAAAACGCCATATGGAGGAAGTGCTGGTAGCGCTGCTGCGCATGGCGCGCACGCCATCCGAACTCATGATTATCCGCCCCGAAAAACCGGTCGATAATATCCGCAGCGCCATTTTGCTGCGCGAGGCATTGCCGCAATACGCGCTGGAAGCGCAGCGCCTTTCCGCGCAGCTTGATAAATTGCAAATCACCCGTGCAGATATTCTCGATAAGCAAGCCGCGCTGCAAGACGCGCAAAAAACTTTTGCATCCAAACAAGATGAGCTGAACAAATTATTGAACCAGCGTCAGGCATGGCTGAAAGCAACCGAAAGCCAGCGCGGCGATTTACAGGCGCAAATTGCCGACCTGACAAAGGAAGCGCAGAACGTCCAAGACCTTGTTCAGAAGGTCACGTCGTCCGGCATTATCCCCGTCCCACAAAAACTGAAAAAAGGCGGCCACGTCGCCTTTATGGCACCCGCCAAGGGGAAGATTCTCTACGGCTTTGGCGATGCGGATGATGTGGGCTCCTCCAGCCGCGGCCTAACCATGCGGGTTCGTGGCGGCGAAATGATTGTTGCGCCAGCGGATGGGCAGGTGGTCTTTGCGGGGCCATTTAAAGGTTACGGCAATATCTTGATTATCCGGCACGGAGACGACTATCATTCCTTCCTAGCCGGTTTTGGTCGGCTTGATTCTGCCGTTGGGCAGGTCGTTAATGCAGGTGAACCTTTAGGCCGCAGCTCGATGGAGCAAGGCAACAACACGCAGCTTTATTTCGAGCTGCGATATAAAGGCGCACCGATTAACCCTGCGCAATATGTTAAAGTCACTAACGTCGCTACTAATTAATAACCCATTCTATGCAGGCCCGGTTGAGCGAAGCTCAGAGGGTTCGCATTTCAAACAAGGAAATTCATCTGATGCCAAATCATTTTAAAACAATGCGTAAAAAATCGCTTTTCGTTTCCTTGGTTGCCATCATCTTCGCATCCGGTCTTGGTTTTGGCGTTCCCGCCCTGCTTCACGCCGCTGAAGACAGCAAGAAGGAAAAAGAAGAAGAGTCGCCCGATGCACGCGACACCTTTAAATACCTAAGCCTGTTCAGCGATGTGATGGAACGCGTCAGAGCGGATTATGTGGATAGCGTCACCGACGAAAAGCTCGTTGAATCCTCGCTCAACGGCATGCTCATGTCGCTCGACCCGCATTCGGGCTACATGACGAAGAAAAGCTTTACCGAAATGCAAACCCAAACCCGCGGTGAATTCGGCGGCCTTGGCATCGAAGTTACGATGGAAGACAATATTGTAAAGGTTGTATCCCCCATTGACGATACACCGGCAGCAAAGGCTGGCCTGCAATCCGGGGATTTAATCACGCATATTGATGAACATCCGGTCACCGAACTCACATTATCCGAAGCCGTTGATAAAATGCGCGGCACCCCCGGCAGCAAGATTAAGCTGACCATCCGCCGCGGCGGCCTTTCCGGCGTTCCGTTCGATGTGTCGATTGTTCGCGCCATCATCAAGATTAAGTCTGTTAAGTTTGAAGTGAAGGAAAACGTGATTGGCTATATCCGTATCACCACCTTTAACGAACAAACCCAAATCGGCCTTGATGCCGCGCTGGCTGACTTTGAAAAGACAGCGGGCGACAAGCTGATTGGCTATGTGCTCGATTTACGCAACAACCCCGGCGGCTTGCTGGAACAGGCGATTTCCGTTTCCTCAACCTTCCTGCCGGCGGGCGTTCCCGTGGTTTCAACCAAGGGTCGCCACAGCGAAGACAACCAATCCTTCCTCTCACGTGGCGGCGACCGCACTGGCAGCAAGCCCATCGTGCTGATGGTGAATGGCGGCTCGGCTTCGGCATCTGAAATTGTTGCAGGTGCCTTGCAAGACCACCGCCGTTCAATTGTGATTGGCACCAAATCATTCGGCAAGGGTTCCGTGCAAACCATAATCCCGCTGCAAAATGGCGGCGCGATGCGCTTGACCACTGCGCGTTACTACACGCCATCCGGCCGTTCCATCCAGGCCGAAGGCATCAAGCCCGATATCGAGGTTCAGCCTGCCAAGGTTGAAGAAATCAAGCCCAAGAAAGGCCTGACCGAAGCCGACTTGAAGGGCGCGCTCGTCAACGACCAAAAGAAGAAAGACGAGAAGGCAGCCAACGATAACGCTGACAAAAAAGATGAAAACAAGGAAAAGAAGAGCGCCAGCGATGGGGCTATGGGCGATATCGAAGATGATAACGCCGATGCCAAGGACAAGGATGCCAAGGACAAGGATGGCAAGGAAGTAAAGAAGCCATTTGATTATCAATTGGCCCGTGCCCTCGACTTGCTGCGCGGCATTTCACTCTATGAAAAACGCGGCAATCCGGTAACGCCTGTACCTGCATCCGATGGCAGTAAAGAAAAACCAGCGAAAGCCGCGCCGTAACATAGAGGTTATTTGAAAGTCGCTGCGGCTAAGGATTTTTGATGCATGTCGAGAACCAAAGTGCAGCGCACGTGTAAGGTCGCAAGCACCGGAAGCGGAGAAATCGGTGAAAAGCCAACGACGCAGTTAGACTTTGGAGGATTGTTTTGGATATAAAGCTGCCCGATATCTCTGATGCTTTGAAACCTCTGCCGAGGCTTAAAAGCGTTGTGATAACGGAGCTGGAAAACATCAGCCGCAAAACGCCGATTGACCGCAAGGTATTTGGCTATGTCTTTCTTGGCGTGTTTTCCTTTTTACTGGCGATTGCCTT
>JAKFVN010000007.1:87500-88712 GCA_021732145.1 Alphaproteobacteria bacterium | reverse complement strand
CCCGTTAGGGTCCACCATCAATTTCTTCTGATCTGGTAGCTACGGGTGAATCGAACCGTTTTATATGTCAGCCAGCGAAGCTGGCGGGTTCGATCCCGTTAGGGTTCACCATCAATCGCTCAAATGAATTCCGCTTTTAGCGCGCATCTCTTCTCTCGTTCTCCGCACATGTTGTAGAGAACGTTGTTCTTTAACATTGTAAATAGGTTTGTGATTGAATGGGAAGATATCCCGGTATGTATGGCTAACGCCTGAGTACACTCATGAAGTTCTGCTTCCAACATCCGCAGACACTTCGGCCTACGAGTGGTTGGTTGTGCATAATTCGGGATTATCTTTCGTCTGCTTCAGACATCATGCGACCCGCTAGTATTGTCCTTATGGTTTTTGTTGTGGCCCTTCAGATGGGCACAAAGAAATCGGTAAAAAAGTAAGGGCGCAAAAGGTAGTGGGGCCTTCGGTTAGCTATTCGAAGGGGCTAAATAAAAGTCGTCTCCAACTCTATGGAGACACGACAAAAAACTTTTATTCAGCGGAACACGTCAGCCGCATGGTATTCCAAATCATCACGAAAGCATCTCGAGCCGAGATGTGAGTAACGAAAGAGAACAGTTCTAACCAAATCCTGTTTTCTGATAAGGATCAAGCAGACTAAGAGCATTTGATGGATGCCTTGGCAAAAAGAGGCGATGAAGGACGTAATACGCTGCGATAAGCTTCGGGGAGGTGCGAATATCCCTTGATCCGAAGATTTCCGAATGGGGCAACCCCACAGTAATGTGATCTCTACCTGAATTCATAGGGTAGCGAAGCGAACCTGGTGAACTGAAACATCTAAGTAACCAGAGGAAAGGACATCAACCGAGACTCCGCTAGTAGTGGCGAGCGAACGCGGAACAGGCCATTTGAATGGCAATATAAAGCAGAACAACCTGGAAAGGTTGACCATAGTGGGTGATAGTCCCGTAGGCATAGATATATTGTTATTTGACCGAGTAAGGCGGAACACGAGAAATTCTGTCTGAACATGGGGGGACCACCCTCCAAGCCTAAGTACTCCTTTTTGACCGATAGTGAACAAGTACCGTGAGGGAAAGGTAAAAAGAACCCCGACGAGGGGAGTGAAAAAGAATCTGAAATCGAATGCTTACAAGCAGTTCAAGCACCGCAAGGTGTGAGAGCGTACCTTTTGTATAATGGGTCAGCGAGTTA
>JAKFVN010000007.1:0-85000 GCA_021732145.1 Alphaproteobacteria bacterium | reverse complement strand
TGGGCTTATCAAAGCCATAATTGCAGTTCATCTTTGACCATCACTTTTCATATGGGGGTTATCATGCTGCGTTTTGCCTTGGCTTTATTAGCGGGCTTATTTTTTTCTGGTGGCTTTGCAGATTCCGCCGCTGCGCTGGAAATCGGCCAGACCGCACCAGCATTCGCCGTGCAGGATATTAATGGCCGCCGCGTGTCGCCATCTGAATACAATCACAAGATTATTGTTCTGGAATGGAACAATCCGGAATGCCCGTTCGTCAAGAAATTCTACGGTGCCGGCAAGATGCAGGAATTACAAAAAGCCGCAGTGGCGGATGGCGTAATTTGGCTGACCATCAATTCATCAGCGGATGGAAAGCAGGGTTCACTGACCCCTGAGCAAGCAATAAAAATCAACAAAGAACGCGGCTGGGCAGGCACGGCCTATATTCTCGACCCGCATGGCAATATCGGCAGAATGTATGGCGCAAAGACAACGCCGCATATGTTCATCATCAACCGTGATGGCAACCTTGCATATCAAGGCGCAATTGACAGCAAAGAGTCAGCCAATCCTGAAGACATTAAAACCGCAACCAATTACGTGAGCGAAGCAATTGCTGAATTGAAAGCTGAAAAGAAGCTAACAACGCCATCTTCGCGCGCGTATGGTTGCAGCATCAAATACGGGGAAGAATAATTAGGCTGCTTTAGCAACTTTCAAGAAATCGCTGAGCTGATCGAAGGTTCCCGTCCAGCCCATATTCATGCCTGGCAAGCCAGCGATGAAGGTGGCGGTTTCGATTTCTGATGCTTCCAGCAAGTTCCATGTCAGGTCGATTTTGGTTTTGTTGCCTTCGCTGATGAATAGAACAGTGGTCAGCATTTTCAGCGGCCATGTCGGGCTCATCGGGTGGCGGGTAATGCCACCGGCGGCATCAGAAAAGGAATGTTCCCAAACCAGTTTTTCTGGCGCGATAACTTCGCGGTACACAAATTTGGCCCACATCTCCACGCCCTCGCCATTGGAAAGGCATGAATGATTGATACCGCCAGGGCGTAAATCAAAGGTTTTGCAGGTGGCCGTGAAGCCGCGCGGCCCAAACCATTGGCCGAACTGCTTTTGATCTGTCCATGCATTCCATACGGTTTCGCGCGGCGCATCAAAGGTGCGGGTGATGTTGAATTTTGGCTCGTTTATATTTTGTTGGGTCATTTCTTTTTTCTCCTCTTTTTGGTTTTTTTAACTTCAGTTTTCAAAAATTCATCAAGGGCATCAAAGCGCATTTCCCATAGCTGCTTTATTTTAGAAGCCCAAAGTTCAATTTCTGCAATACCATGCTGATTAAGCGAATAAATACGCTGCTGCGCGTTAATCTCAACATTCACCAGCTTGATTAAGTAAATACTAAAATAATAAGGCAAATGAAAACACAGCTTAACGGTTGGGGCTTCGTGTTTAGGTTATTGGGATAAAAGGTATTCCCATTGGTCGATCACATTTTCAATGGCAAAACGCGCATCGGCTTTAACCAGTGGTTTCTTATCCATCATTTCAAATAGTGCGGTGATAATTTGTTCTTCTGACGCATCCGTTGGCAATATTGTATTGCCATTACCCAATACTTCACGCACTGCGCCCAAATCGCAGGCGAGAACAGGCGTGCCCATGGCGTTGGCTTCCCCATATACAATTCCGAATGCTTCAACCACCCGCGCGAGCGGGTAAAATAGAACCTCGCATTTGCTGATTTCTTCGCATACCTGCGGGTGCGCCATCTGCCCCATATTGATGGCATCATCAGGCAATGTGCCATCTGCAAAATATCCCGGGTTGGAATAGGCGAAACTAAGATGCGGCCTGATTTTCTTGGCCATTGAATAAAGCTCGTAGCAGCGGTCTAACCCCCTTTCTGGTGAAGAAAAGAAGCCCAGACGCCCAGGAATTTTTGCGTGACGAACAGGGTAGGAGACGACAGGATTATAAATAACGCGAATAGGCCTTTTTATAAAACCGGGAACAGTTGCCATATACCGCTCAAGATTTATTTTATGGCTGTGACTGACGCAAACGCCGTCGATGTCAGAGTCCGCCGGAGTAATCCACTGGCTTGGAAAATCGTGATACCAGATTAAATGCTTGGCATTTGGAAAGCGTGCTTTCCAACTTGCCGGGTCGGTATAGCATCTGATGTGAATGACGACATCGGGGGTTGGATAGGGCGTGTTCGCACCCAAATGGCCAATCCCATAGCTATATTCAATCTGGGTTCGCGCGCTATCAATGCGGTTATAGTGGAATACTTCGTGGTTTCGCTGGGAAAGCCCGTGCGCGATGCGCATCACGGTCGACTCTGATCCACCAAGCCCTTCCTTTTTGGGCGTGGCGTAGTTGTAGGCCTTATACGCAACGCAATCGACAAATAGTATTTTCATGTGCTTGCTATCGAAGGGGATGGTCGGGGCGTGGTTACGGGAACCACTATAGTATCGGTACTATTTAATTATTAGTAAAATAAAAACCCCGCTCAATGGCATGAGCGGGGTTGGTTTTTGGGGCGCTTACCTCCCGCATAAAGCCAGGAGGATTTGAAAAGGCGGGGAGCGTGCAGAGTTAGCTGCTAGTGCCTCACCGCTTTTTTCTGAAATTGTTCTTCGGTACTAATCGCACGAAGATAGCGGCCTTCCATTTTTTCAAGTTGTTGAATTTCGTCTTTTACCCGTAGCTTCGATTTTTTAATCTGAGCCATTCTGACTTCATCGGGATGTGGGTGATGCATTTCCTCTGTTAAAACTTCATCTAACCATTCGTGACGCTTGTGTAGGGCTACTATACGCTGACCTAATGCCATGATTTCCTCCTTGGTTGGATTGTTTCCTTGGACTTTTCAGCAACAGACAAGGAAAGAATCTTTGCCTGGAACTAGAATCTACTATAGCCGATTCTTGATCGCTTTATAAGTCCATGTTTACTAAAAATTTACCTCTAAAATTGCATCGATTTTTGAAGTAACCGGGCGATTGTTCCTATGTTTTTCAAGTGATTGGAGTCCACTATTCAATCGCGGAATGAACATCATGACGCAGTGCGGTAAATACAATCTTAATTTACTTGCACGATATTTTTTCCGCAATTAGGAACCGATTAAGCATGACGGATTGAACCGTAAATTTTCAATCATGATTCAGTCACATGCGAACTTAATCATCCGTGAGTTTAGTCACCGAGACAAATGCCCAGTGCTCTGGCCGTTGCAACTAACGGGCCATCCAGTTCCACATCGCGATAGGTGGCAATGGCGTCGGCAAGTGGAACATCCTCCACGCGGCGGTAACGCCAGCATACCATGCGGTCATGCTTGCCTTGCGCCAAACAATCAACCGCATGAACTCCCATCGCTGAAGCAATAACGCGGTCTTGCGCACTGGGCTGGCCGCCGCGCTGCACGTGGCCAAGCACCGTTACGCGCACTTCCGCATTACATTTTTCGGCAATCTGCTGGCCGATATAATCGCCAATGCCGCCCAAACGTTTTTGCTGGTCGTTAAATACCTTGCTGATTTTCTTGCCGGTCGTTGTCGTCACCGCCTCCGACACAATAACTAATGAAAAGTTACGGCCATTTTTGCGGATGGTGTTGATGTGGTGGGCAACTTTTTCTATGTCATAGGGAATTTCTGGCATCAGAATGACGTCTGCGCCGCCCGCAATGCCGCAGTGCAGGGCGATGTGCCCGGCATCGCGCCCCATGACTTCCAGAACCATCACGCGATTATGGCTTGCGGCCGTAGGTTGCAAGCGATCGAGCGCTTCGGTTGCGATGTCTACGGCGGTTGAGAACCCAACCGACATTTCGGTCGCGCCCACATCGTTATCAATGGTTTTGGGAATGCCAATCAGCTTGATGCCGCCCTTATCTGCCAGGCGCTTTAGAATGCTTAAGCTGCCATCGCCTCCAACGCCGATGAGCATATCAAGCCCAAGGCTTTTGAAGCCGCGCAGAATATCATCTGATAAATCTTTTTTACCGACAGGGGTCGGGAAGGCAAACGGGTCACCCTTATTCGTGGTACCCAAAATCGTGCCGCCACGGCGCAGCAATTCACTGTCCATTTTATCGAGGGTAAGAGGCAAGATATGCGGCGGGCTGTAGATGAGGCCGTGCGTGCCTTCGCAAATGCCAATCACTTCCCAACCATAATGGCGGATCGCATGGGTCACCACAGCGCGGATAACGGCGTTTAAGCCGGCGCAGTCGCCGCCGCTGGTCAAAAGCCCCAGTTTCTTAGGTGTTTGTTTGGAAGGTTCAGCCATGCGGGTAACTCTTGGGCGGCGTGGGGTCAAACAAAGGCGAATTTAGCCAATAATTTACGCATATGGCGGGTTACCAAATCTTTAAGAATTTTATGTATTTTGGCCGGACTTCGTTGCAGTTCGCCCACATAAGTGGGCGCGGATATGGTCATATCCGTTATAGCCAATCGCATTAATTATTATTGATGTGATTGGCTATAAAGCGTTATATTGCCCTCCCTTCATACCCCCTTTAATCGGGATTAAGGCTCGTTCTTTGCTCATGGACCACCTAAACCAATTGCGTGACAGGCTTTCGGCGTTAAAGCAGGAGCACCGCGACCTTGATGACATCCTCACGCGGCTTGAGGAGACTTATCCACGGGATGAGCTGCAAATGCGCCGCCTGAAAAAGCGGAAGCTGCAATTGAAGGATGATATCGTGAAAATCGAAGGGATGCTGATCCCCGATATTATCGCCTAAGCCTTTTTTATGTCATCCCGGCTGTTCAGAATACTAATCGTATAGCTTAAATCGATGGCCGCCTTGCCTTGCAGCAATGGGTCTAATTTCGCCTTGATAGCAGCGGTGAGTGATTTGGCTTTCGTTTCCGCATCGAGGATTTTGCAGCGGGTCAGCATGATGCTGAAATCATTGCTGCCTGTCCTGCCCACCAAATCGCATGAACGAACATTGGCAAGAATACAATCAGAAATGGCAATGATGATTGCGCCGTAAGTTGCATTACCAAGCGTTGGTTTTGACTCAAGCAAGCGGTTAAAGCTAAGCACCAGCAGGCTGGAGATACCGCCGTAGCGTTCATCATGAGCAACAAGGCGTGCAATTTCGCGGATAAATTCAGGGCGGGGCAGAATAGTGGTCGCTTCGCCGGGATTGGTGGTTTCCATCTGGCGCAGCTTTTCCCGCAGCATGTCATTTTCATGCTGAAGCGCTTTCCATTCCTTTTGCTGTTCTGGCGTGAGATTATCCAGCTTCATTTACAAGGTTTTCCTGAAGGGGTAAGGTCAATATTCCTAGCAAATAAAGGTTAAGCATGGATTTAGAAGACTTCGAGCCCCGTAAACAAAAGCCAAAACCCAAGGATTTGTCAGCGATTTCGGTTGGCGATTTGGAAGAATATATCGCCATGCTGGAAGGGGAGATTGCGCGCGTGCGCGAAGAAATCGCGCGCAAGCAATCGCATAAATCCGCAGCGGCTGCGTTCTTTAAGTCTTGAGCAGGCTCTCGACAATATAAACGCGGATGGCGCTGGAAAGATTTCCTTTGCGCGTTTTATCGATGCTTTCAATGAGTTCCTGAACCGATTGGTTTTGCTTTTTTGCAATCCCTTGCAATTGCGCCCAGAAGATTTCCTCGAGGCTGATGCTGGTGCGATGACCGCGCAATGTCAGGGAATGCTTCTTCAGGCGCACTATTTTTCGCCAACCATTTGTTCGGGGCGAACCACTTCATCAAACTTTTCTGATGTCAGCAGGCCAAGTTCCAGCGTGACTTCCTTCAGCGTCTTGCCTTCAGCGTGCGCTTTCTTGGCAATCTTCGCGGCGTTGTCGTAACCGATATGGGGGTTCAGCGCCGTTACCAGCATCAGGCTTTCATTCACAATCTTCTTGATGCGGTCTTCATTCGCGGTAATGCCAACCACACAATTATCAGTGAAGCTGTTCGCGCTATCGGCCAGCAAACGGATGGATTGCAGCAAGTTATGAATGATAACCGGCTTGAACACGTTGAGTTCAAAATGGCCGTTGCTGCCGCCAACCGTTACCGCAACATGGTTGCCCATGATTTGCGCGCAAACCATCGTCATCGCTTCGGATTGGGTTGGGTTTACCTTGCCCGGCATAATGGATGAACCGGGTTCATTTTCCGGCAATGAAATTTCGCCAATACCGCAGCGTGGGCCCGAACCCAGCAATCGGATATCGTTCGCAATCTTCATGAATGACACGGCAATCGTGTTCATGACGCCCGATGCTTCCACCATCGCGTCATGCGCGGCCATCGCTTCAAATTTATTTGGCGCGGTGATGAAGGGAAGGCTGGTCATTGCTGCAACCTTCTTCGCAAACAATTCTGCAAACCCTTTTTTGCAGTTCAAACCCGTACCCACGGCAGTGCCGCCTTGCGCGAGCGGGTAAATGCGGTACAGGCATTCCTTGGCGCGCACCATCGCCAAATGCACCTGCATGGCATAGCCGGAGAATTCCTGCCCCAGTGTTACGGGCGTTGCATCTTGCAAATGGGTGCGGCCGATTTTGACTATATTTTCGAAATCCTTGGCCTTTTTATTCAGTGCGCCATGCAGATGCGCGAGGGCAGGCAGAAGGCTATTCACAATCTCCATTGCCGCCGCAATATGCATGGCCGTTGGGAAACTATCATTCGATGATTGGCCCATATTCACATGGTCATTGGGGTGAACGGGCTTTTTGCTGCCCACCACGCCGCCCATGATTTCAATGGCGCGGTTGGAAATCACTTCATTCACATTCATATTGGTTTGGGTGCCGGAACCCGTTTGCCATACAACCAATGGGAAATGGCCTTCCAATTTGCCGCTAATCACTTCATCAGCCGCTTTGCAGATCCCATCGCATAATGCTTTATCCAGTGCGCCTAGTTCCGCGTTGGTTTCAGCCGCGGCCTTTTTCAAAATGCCAAATGCGCGAATAAGCGCTTCGGGCATACGCTGTCCGCCGATTTTAAAATTCTGCAAGCTGCGCTGCGTTTGCGCGCCCCAATATTTATCAGAGGCTACATCAATCGGGCCGAAGCTATCGGTTTCGGAGCGAACGGATGTGTTTTTGGCAGGTGCAGCAACAGCGGACATGGAAAGAACCTTTATTAACGGAAGGAGGGAGTAAAAGAGGTGCTACTTTACCAAGCAAAAATACTTTAGCAACATGACGTTTTCGGACATTATTTCAGATGATTTTTCCGGCAGTTAGGGTAAACATTTCATATGCCTGATTTAGCCCCATTTGCAACCCATCCCGATAAAAGCCGTGGTCGTCTTTTTGTCCAAAGCGCAAGCCCGACGCGCGGCCCGTTCCAGCGCGACCGTGACCGCATCATCCATTCCAGCGCGTTTCGCCGCCTGCGCAATAAAACGCAGGTGTTCATTGCAAACGAAGGCGATTATTTCCGCACGCGTTTAACCCATTCATTGGAAGTCGCGCAAATCGCGCGCACCATCGCGCGTGTTTTAAATGTGGATGAAGATTTGGCGGAAGCCATGGCGCTGGCGCATGATTTGGGCCATACCTGCTTTGGTCATGCAGGTGAAAAAGCATTGAATGAAGCGATGAAACCTTATGGAGGGTTCTATCATAATGACCAGACGTTTCGTTTGCTGACCATATTGGAAAAAAAATACGCAGCCTTTGATGGGTTGAATTTAACCTGGGAAATGTTGGAAGGCGTTGCCAAACACAACGGCCCATTGGTGGGCGAAAAAATTCCGCCAACCATTCGCGCATTCCAAAACGAATATGATTTGGAACTGGGCAGCTATGCTGGCATTGAAGCGCAGATTGCCGCGCTGTCGGATGATATTGCCTATAACACCCATGATTTTGATGATGGGTTTAATGCCGGCATGTTCACGATGGATGAATTGGCAGCCTTGCCGATTTTCGATACGATTGTAAAGGAAACCCGTCAGCGCTACCCCAATATCGAAGAACGCCGGTTGATGAATGAAATTGTGCGCGAAGCAATTGGCGTGCTGGTGGCGGATTTGCTAAACGAAACCAAATCACGTTTGGCAAAGCTGAACCCCAAAAGCGCGGAAGATATTCGCGCCGCCAAACAGCCCGTTGTCGCCTTCAGCGAAAAGGTTGAAGCGAGCCTGAATGTGCTTCGTGATTTCTTGTTCAAGCACATGTACCGCGCCGAAAAAGTGAAATTGATGAATCGGCAGGCCGACCAGCTGGTGAAAGGCCTGTTTGATTCCTTTTTCAACAACCCGTCATTACTGCCTGTTACATGGGTAGAGCGTTTTGCCGATAAAACAACACTTGAAGACTTGCCCAGCCGCGCCAGAATGGTTGCGGATTATATTGCGGGGATGACGGACAGCTTCGCGGTGCTGGAATTCAAACGGTTATATCCAGATAAACCATTATAAATAAGACCAAGACAGATGATGATTTACGAACATATTAAAACACTTTTGAAAAGCACGCTGGCCGATGTTGCCAAGGCCGAAGGCTGGACATTACCAGCAGAACTTCCTGACTTCACAGTTGAAGCGCCGCGCGATACAAAACACGGAGACATCGCAACCAATTTGGCGATGACGCTGACGAAACTTATTGGCAAGCCACCGCGCGCGATTGCAGATGCGATGGTCGCAGCGCTTAAAAAAGATACCTCATACACAAGTGTAGAAGTTGCAGGCCCGGGTTTCATCAATCTGCGTCTTGCGTCATCCATCTGGCAGGAACAACTTAAAACAATTTTGAATGCCGGAACGCATTACGGCGATTTGAATCTTGGTAATCACGAAAAAGTGGTTGTCGAATATGTTTCTGCAAACCCAACTGGCCCGATGCATGCGGGTCACGTGCGCGGCGCAGTGTTTGGGGATGCGCTTTCCAATTTGATGCAAAAAGCGGGTTATGATGTAACGCGCGAATACTACTTTAACGACGCGGGTACGCAGGTTGATGTATTGGCCAGAACCGTGCATTTACGCTACCGCGAAGCATTGGGCGAAAGCATTGGTGAAATTCCCGCAGGCTTATATCCCGGTGATTATTTAAAGCCAGTTGCTGAAAAGCTGGTGGCGCGTGACGGCAAAAAATGGCAAGGCAAAGATGAAGCTGAATGGCTGAAGCCGCTGCGCGAATTTGCGGTTGCGGAAATGATGCAGGCCATTCGCGAAGATTTGAACATGATTGGCATCAAACATGATGTGTTCAGCAATGAACGCGATGTGATTGAAAACGGCACGCTGGATAAAGTATTCAAGTCACTCGAAGACAAAGGCCTGATTTATGTCGGCACATTGCCGCCGCCACGCGGCAAGGAAATGGAAGATTGGAAACCGGAGCCACTGACATTGTTCCGTTCATCGCAATTTGGCGATAGCAGCGACCGCTCATTGAAAAAGCGTGATGGCACATGGTCGTACATCATGCCGGATATTGCGTATCACTATACGAAAATCCAGCGCGGGTTTAAGTTGATGATCAACGTGCTTGGCGCGGATCATGGTGGCTACCTGGAACGCATGCGTCCCGCGATTGCTGCGATTTCAGATGGTTCGGCCAAACTCGATGTACTGTTTTGCCAGATGGTGAAGGTGTTTAATAACGGTGAAGCCGTTAAGCTTTCCAAGCGTTCAGGCAATATCATCACCCTTCGCGAAATGGTAGAGGAGGTGGGCGCGGACAGCGTGCGCTTCACCATTCTAACCCGCAGCTTTGACAGCCAGTTTGAATTTGATTTTGCCAAAACCAAGGAGCAGTCGCGTGATAATCCCGTATTCTATATTCAATACGCGCATGCGCGGTGCTATTCGGTATTCAGAAAAGCTGCGGAATTATTCCCTAAAGCCGACATAAGCGTTAACACGCTCAGCAATCTGGATTTAAGTTTGCTGACCAGCGAAGATGACATCGCGCTCATCCGTTTCCTGTGCAATTGGCCGAAAATGGTAGAAGCTGCTGCACAAACACGCGAGCCGCATCGTATCAGTTTTTACCTTTATGACCTTGCGGCGCTGTTCCACTCCTTCTGGAATAAAGGCAAGGACGACGCGCAGCTTCGTTTTATTATCGAGGATAATTTGCCGCTCACGATGGCAAGGCTTGCATTGCTAAAAGGAATAACTACTGTAATCGCCAGCGGCCTTGCCGTGATTGGCGTTAAGCCGTTAGAGGAGATGCGTTGATGCGTGATTTTGATGAACATAATCCGCGGTTACGGATTATATTCGGACTGGTGACGTTACTGGTGATTGTCGGCGCGCTGTGGCTCGTGGCCGGTTTCATCTGGCCGGAAGACAATGGGCAAATCGCAATTCTGAAAGCAGACAACACACCCTATAAGGTGAAGCCAGATCAACCAGGCGGCATGCAAATCCCGCATCAGGATAAATTGATTTTCAATACCGTTTCATCCGATGGAAAAATGGTGACGGTTGAACGCATTTTGCCCGGCCCTGAAACCCCGCTCAACACACAGCCTGTTGCGGCAGACATTCCTGTGCCTGTTCCCGCGCCAGATGCCAAAGCGGGCAGGCCGGCAGACAAACAAAACGATCAGCCAGACGACAAGCAGGTTGAAAAAACCGCGCCGCTTCCAACGCCAGCCGCGGCTGGCAAGGCGGTTGATGCGCCCGTTGCTGTTGCGGCGATGGGCCGCGTTGTGGAAGCAGCGCCAAATGCTGTAAAACCGCCTGTGCAGTCAGCAAAACCATCGGCAGCCTTTGATATGTCAAAAGGAGAACCGCAACCATTGGTAAAGCCAACGCCCATTCCCGAAGCCGCGCCGGAAGAAGAACCCCAGGCCGCAGAACCCGCCGCTAAAGAGCCAACGGTAAAAGAACCGTTTGTAAAAGAAACCGCAGCCGAAGAAGAGCCGGCAGTGGATACATCAGGGCCAAAATCAAAAGTACGGGTAAAAGACACGGCTGCCTTGGCCGCGCAAGATGACGACGATGCGGCACCTGAATCCAAAAAAGAAGCGGCAAACGGCAAGGCGCATTTCCAATTGGCCAGCTTTTTTGACAAGCCATCGGCCGATAAGGGATTGGCGCAATTCAAATCGAAATATGCGGGTGAATTGCGGGGCGCATGGCTCAACATCGCATCCGCAACCATCAATGGCGGCAAGCAGGTGTTCCGCATTCAAGGAAGCGCAGCAAGCGCTGCAACCGCATCCGATATATGCAGTGACATAAAGGCCAAAGGCGGCACGTGTGTTATCATCAGGCAGTAAAGATGGCGGCAATAAAACCGAAGGCCGCGAATTAAACCGCGACAAGCCGCCCAAGGCCATGATTTTGGGCGTTTCCGGCATCGCACTGACCGATGCGGAGAAAAAATTTTTTGCGTACTCCAATCCGCTGGGTTTTATTTTGTTCCAGCGCAATTGCGTCAACCCGCAGCAAACCAAAAGCCTGATTAAAGAATTGCGCGATGCGGTTGGGCGCCCGCATGCTCCCATTTTAATCGATCAGGAAGGCGGACGTGTTGCGCGATTAAAGCCGCCGCACTGGCCGGAATTTCCGCCCGCGCGCATGATTGGCAAAATGGTGGAGCAGGGTTTGGATTTAGGTTTAGAAGCCGCCAAAATAAATTCACAGCTTATCGGCCTTGAACTTGCCGAACTCGGCATTAGCGTGAACTGCGCGCCGCTGGCTGATACCTTGTTCGATGTGACCGATAACGCGATTGGCGACCGCGCCTATTCATCCGATACCGCCATTGTCAGCGAATGCGCGCGCGCCGCCGCCGAAGGCCTGTTATGGGCGGGTGTTTTGCCAATCATCAAGCACATTCCGGGGCATGGCCGCACTGTGGTTGACCCGCACCACACGCAATCGGTTGTGAAAGCCAGCGCGCAAGAATTGCACGATATTGATTTTGCGCCATTCCGCGCGCTGCGCGATATGCCGCTGGGCATGACATGCCACATTATTTTTGAGGCGTTCGATCAATTGCCATGCAGCCTGTCGTCCGTGATGCACGACATCATCCGCAAGGAAATCGGCTTTGATGGCTTGCTGATGTCCGATGATTTGAACATGAAGGGCGTCTATGGACGCATCGAAGATCTGGTGATTAATTGTTTAAAGGCAGGAAGTGACATCGCGCTTCACTGCAATGGCAATATGTCGGAGATGGTGCTGGTATCGGGCGCATGCCCACCCATGACCGATGCGGCAATGGATAGGTGGGATAGGGCGCAATTACGCCTTGGTACGCCCCCCATGTTTGTGGATAAGGGTGGCCTTTTAGACCGCTTGGACATGCTTTTAGGTGTTGCGGCTATCACCACTTAACGTCTAAAATCCCAATCTCTTTACGAGGCTTATTACTGAATCGGAACGTTTAAAACACATTAGAAAACCATGGAAGAAGCCCTTAATATTGATGAAATGACGGCTGAGGCGCGCGGCAACGCTGCCGGCGGCGCGGCCGACCTGTTTTTGAAATTGAACGCGTTTGAAGGCCCGATTGACCTGTTGCTGATGCTGGCGCGCGAGCAAAAGGTGGATTTGGCGCAAATCTCCGTTCTGGCGCTGGCTGAACAATATCTTTCATTCGTGAATGAAGCGCGCAAATTGCGCCTTGAAATCGCCGCCGATTATTTGGTGATGGCCGCATGGCTTGCTTACCTTAAATCCCGTTTGCTCATTCCTTCGCCGCCAAAAGCGGAAGAACCAACCGCGATTGAACTGGCCGAAGCATTGGCATTCCAATTGAAGCGTCTGGAAGCGATGCAGAAGGCATCCGGCTGGTTGCAGGATTTACCGCAGGAAGGTCGCGGCTTTGTGTTCCGCGGCATGCGCGAACCAGATATCAAACACATCGTGCCTGTTTATACGCTCGGCCTTTACGATTTGCTCAAAGCGGTGAAGGCGCCGTTGCAACGTAACAATCAGGGCGAATACCGCATCACGCCAACCAAGCTGTTCAGCATGGATGAAGCGCGTGAACGCATGAAAAAAATGCTCGGCTTCATGCCGCAATGGTCGGAACTCAGCCTGTTCATGCCCGAAGAATGGGAAGATATTAATCTGGCCGAAGGCGATGGCAGCGGCGAAGTCGTGCTGCGCTCCGCGCTGGCATCCACCTTTGCGGCAAGCCTGGAACTTGCAAAGCAAGGCGTGATTGAACTGCGCCAGGACGGTAGTTTTGGCTCCATTTATGTGCGCCCGGTATCAAATAATAATGACGCGCCAACAACAGAACAACAAGAACAGTCAGGTGAGTAAGATGAGTAAGACAGCTCAAAAAGAAAATGAACAAGAATATACGTTTGATCAGGCAAAGCGTTTGTGCGAAGCGGTGATTTTTGCTTCCACCATGCCTGTGACCAATGAATTGTTGCAGCAAAAAGTAGGGCCAAGCCAGCCGGTTGCGCCCATCATGGAAAAATTGCGCGAAGAATTTAAAGGCGGCGGCGTTGAATTGGTTGAAATCGCAGGTGGCTGGATGTTCCGCACCGCGCCCGATTTATCTGCGCAGCTTAACATCACCATTCAGGTGCGTCGCAAATTGCCGCGCGTTGCCGCAGAAACTTTGGCGATTATTGCGTATCACCAGCCGATTTCCCGTGCGGAAATCGAAAGCATTCGCGGCGTTGCAACCGCGCGTGAAACGCTTGATATGCTCATGGAACTTGGCTGGGTGCGCCCCGGCAAGCGCCGCGAAACAGTGGGCCGCCCATTAACATGGATTACATCCGATGAATTCCTGCGCCATTTTGGTTTAGGCAGTCTGAAAGACCTGCCGGGTGTTCAAGACTTACGCGAGTCCGGCTTGCTCGATAGCCGTCCTGTGCTTGCGCCGTTTGGTTCTGACGATGCTGAAAATGCCAGCGACGTTGAAATCGAAGATGAAGATTTGGAATATATTCCCGACACCGAAAGCGATGCCGTTGCACAAAATAGATAATAAGGCCTTATGGAAAACGTCGCGACGATTATCGGCAGCAGCACATCACCTATTAATGAACTGGCGCTAAGCCTTGTGATTGACCTTATCACCGAGCAGGGCGGAAAGGTCATTCGCCACAGCTGGCTCTCTGAAAACGAAGCCGTTGATATCTATTTCGATGGCGGCAGCGATGAATTGAAAACCATGCTGCATGAATGGGTCATCGACCACGGCATTGATATTGTGGTGCAGCCCATTGCGGGACGGCGTAAAAAAGTCCTGCTGGCGGATATGGAATCCACCCTGATTAAAGAAGAAATGCTGGAAGAATTAGCCGATTTTGTCGGCCTGCGCGCAAAGGTGGAGGAAATCACCACAAGAGCCATGAATGGCGAGCTGGACTTCAAGGCAGCGCTTAAAGAACGCCTGCTGCTGCTGAAGGGCCTTGATGCCAAAATTCTTGATGAGTTATGCCAGAAGGCAACTATTACCGGCGGCGCAAAAGAATTAGTGGCAACCATGCGCAAGCATGATGCGCGCTGCATCATCGTTTCCGGCGGCTTTAAAATCTTCACACAATACATTGCCGATAAGCTGGGCTTCCATGAAAATTATGGAAACGCGCTGGATATCAAAGACGGAAAAATCACCGGCGAAATGCTGGAACCTGTTCTCGATAAAACCAGCAAGCGTAATACACTCGCGGAAACTGCCAAGAAACTGAATATCAGCGAAGCAGATGTCTGCGCAGTGGGCGATGGGGCAAATGATGTGCCGATGCTATTGGCGGCAGGCCTTGGTATTGCATATCACGCAAAACCCGCCGTGCAAAAACAGGCACATTTCAATATCCGCTTTGCCAATTTGCGCGCATTGCTATGGGCGCAGGGCTATCACGCCAAAGACTTGGCCGCCTGATTATTGCGGCGCATCATCCTTTTTCGGCTTGTCCTTCTTCGCGCTTGGATCAATCGTGTTCACCGCTACAAAGCGCAAATCACCCGCGCGGTTGAGGAGGAGCAGAAGCGGTTTTTTGTCGGTTGCGGCGTTCTTGGCTAACTCCACCAAATCCTTGGCATCCTTCATTTCTTTTTGGCCAGCTTCGACAATCAAATCACCTGGTTTAATGCCTTTATCAATCAGCGGGCTATTATCGCCCAGTTCGGTGATGATGATGCCTTTGGTCTTCTCATCAATCTCGAACGCCTTGCGCGCTTCGGCGGTCAGATTGCCAACCTTCATGTCGAATTCAGGAATGCTGATGGACTTGGCAACCTTGGGTGCTTTTTCATCTTCCTGCTTTTCATCTTGGCCATCGGCTTTTTCATCTTCCTTCAATTCGCCAACCATGACACTGAGGGTAACTTCCTTGCCATCGCGCCACACAACCATCGGCACTTTTTGATTAATTGCTGCTTCAGCCACAATGCGCGGCAAGCGGCGCATTTCGTTCACCGGCTTGTTGTCAAAGGCGATGATAACGTCACCCGCTTTTACGCCGCCTTTCCCGGCAGGGCTGTCCGTGGTGAGGCTTGAAACCAGCGCGCCGCGTGCTTTGTCAAGGTTCAGCGATTTGGCGATTTCCTCGGTCACGTTTTGGATACGCACGCCCAGCCAGCCACGACGGATTTTGCCGCCGCCCTTTAACTGCTCCACCACATTTTTTACAAGCGTGGATGGAATGGCAAAGCCAATACCCACGGAGCCGCCGGATGGGGAGAAGATGGCCGTGTTCATGCCAATCACTTCGCCCTTCATGTTGAACATCGGGCCGCCGGAATTGCCGCGGTTAATCGGCGCGTCAGTTTGAATGTAATCATCATAGGGGCCTGAATTAATATCGCGCGCACGGGCGGAAATAATACCTGTCGTTACTGTGCCGCCAAGGCCGAATGGGTTGCCAATCACCAAAATCCAGTCACCAATGCGCATTTTATCGCTGTCCCCAAAGGTCACAAAAGGCAGGGGCGTTTTGCTTTTCACGCGCAGCAACGCAACATCGGTCTTTTTATCGCGGCCAACCACTTCGGCTTTTAAATTTGTATCATCATGCAAAATAACCGTGATTTCATCGGCATCTTCAATCACGTGGTTATTGGTTACAACCAGGCCATCCGCGGTGATGATATAGCCCGAACCCAGCGATGTGCTTTTGCGCTGCTTGGGAAGGCCGGGCGCTCCTTTGTGTTTTTCCATGAAGTCTTTGAAGAAATCTTCAAACGGGGAACCGGGCTGGAATTGCGGGAAATCAGGAAGTTCTTTTACACCCTTATCATCTTTAATGATTTGCGTGGTGGAGATGTTGACGACCGCAGGCAGCAAACGTTCGGCTTCATCGGCAAAGCCTTCATGCGGGAAGGATGGCGCAGATGTTGGCGCGGTAGGTGGCGTTTCGGCAAAGGCCGAAGTAAAAAGTGATGCACAAAACAGAAAGGCAAGACCCAATATCGAAACCTGCTTCATAATCAATCCTTTACGTGATGAAACGCCTTTGTAACCGCAACATGCAATCATGACCGCGCAGTCTTACCGCCTATTTTGTCAAAACTTTGCCGAAATAACGGAAGAAATCGCTATCGGGACTGAGGATAATCGATGTGTCCTTATTCGCCATTGTTTCGCGGTAGGCCTGCAAACTGCGGTAGAAATTATAAAACTGCGCATCCTTGCCGGTTGCCTGTGAAACAATTCGCAAGGCTTCCTGGTCGCCATCCCCGCGCTTGGTCTCGGCCTTGCGTTGCGCTTCGGCAAGCAGAACGGTCTTTTCACGTTCGGCTTTTGCTTTAATTTCTTGCGATAATTCCTGGCCCTTGGCGCGGAACTCGGCGGCTTCACGTTTGCGCTCGGAAATCATGCGGGCGAAGATTGACTGGCTGGTTTCATTCGGCAGATTGGCGCTGCGAATGCGCACATCCACGATTTCAACACCGTAATCGGCGGATTTTGCCTTTTCATTCATTTCATCACGAATCGCAATCATGATTTTCGCGCGCTGTTCCGACAACACATCGGTCATGCTGAGCGTGCCAAGAATTTGGCGCATGGATGAATTCACCAGAATACCCAATTGGTCATTCGCTACGCGTTCGTTGTTCAGGCGCTGGAAGAATTTAAGCGGATCGGTGATGCGGTAACGCGCAAATGCGTCAACCACCAAACGCTTTTGGTCAGCCAAAATCGCTTCCTGTTCCGGCGCTTCCAATGGCAGCACGCGCTTATCGAAATAGGCAATCGTCTGGAAGAACGGGATTTTGAAATTAAGGCCAGGGTCGTGAATGGTGCGCACCACATCACGGAATTGCAATACCAAGGCTTGCTGCTGCTGGTTCACGACAAAAATGCTGTCGGAGACGAGCATGTATCCAAGGAAGATTACGATGGCTATAAAAACTTGTTTAGGTGTCATGGCGCTTATCCTTATGGCCCGTATTATGGTGTGCTGGCGCGGTTGCGAACGAAGTCCTGCAATGGCAAAATAGGCATCGCGCCGCCTTTGCTGATCGCAGGGTCAATCAGAACCTTATTGGCGTTTTTCAAAACGTTTTCCATCGCTTCGAAGTAGAGGCGGGTTGCCGTTACTTCACGTGCCTGCTGGTAAGCCGCCAGCACGCTTTCGAAACGCGCGGCATCACCCTTGGCAAAGCTGATGACCTGATCATGATAACCTTCCGCTTCTTGCAGCATTTTGGCTGCTTCACCGCGCGCGCGCGGAATAATGTCATTGCGGTAGGCTTCGGCCTCGTTTCTTAAACGCTCGCCATCTGCCCGTGCGCGCTGCACATCATTAAATGCATCCACAACCGGAAGCGGGGGTGTGACGTTAAGCAGTTGAACCTGCGTCACCACAATCCCTGCCTTGTATTCATCGAGCATGGCTTGAACCAGTGCTGTTGTTTCACGTTCAATCTCCGAGCGTTTTTCGGTCAGGATGGGCTGGATTTGCATACGGCCCACAATTTCGCGAATGGCGCTTTCCGAAGCCAAGCGCACAGTTAAATCAGGATTGCGCATGTTAAACAGATAATCTTCGGGGTTCTTCACGCTCCAGAACACGGAAAAGCCGATATCAACGATGTTTTCATCGCCCGTCAGCATGCGGCTTTCACCATCCACGCTTAAATTGCTGTCGCTGTCATTGCCGGTATCGCGAAACCCGATTTTGATTTGATGAATGCTTTTTACGTCAGGCAGCAGCACCATTTCGATGGGTTCAGGAAGGTGATAGCGCAACCCCGCTTGCTCCGTGCGCACCACTTGGCCAAAGCGCAAGACGACACCAATCTGGTTGGTGGACACCTGATAAAATCCGCTGGCCAGCCATAGCAGAATGATGGCGACAATGCCGATGCTAATCAGGCGGCGCGGGCTGCCCTGGTTGCCGGGGAAGGCCTGGCGGATTTGCTCACGGCTTTTGCGCAGCCATTCGTCAATATCAGGGTCTTGATTATTATTGCCCATCGGGCGGTTGGGGCCACGATTGCCGCCACTTGAATTGTTTGGCGAATTATTGCCCCCGTTATTACCCCAAGGGCCACCATTATTCCAACTCATCAGAACCTCTTTGTTACGAAGCATGTTTGCTTTATAAGTTTAAGGGCACGAATATAGTGCTTCAGCACAAAAAGTTAAAGCAGAGTTTCATGTTCTTCAAATCTAAAAACCTTACGAAGGCGGATATAGAAAAAGCACTAAATGCCGTGTTGCACCCTGTAAAAGGGCAAAGCCTGATGGCACTTAAGATGATTTCAGGCATTGTGCTCAAGCGCCAAGAAAAAGACACAGTTGTAACTTTCGTGGTCGATATGCGCGATGGCGATGAAGCATTGATGGAACGCCTGCGCGAAGTTTCTGAAAAAGCAGTGCTGTCGATTAAAGGCGTGACCGGCGCACGCGCGATTTTTACATCGTCAAATAATGATATGCCTGTGGCGCGGCACCACGCGCCAGCACCTGCGCCGCATTCGGCAAAGCCACATGGCCGCCCGCACATGGAAACCAGGCATCTTGGAAAAATTATTGCCGTGCTTTCGGGCAAGGGCGGGGTGGGAAAATCAACCACGGCTGCAAACCTTGCCTGCGCATTGGCGCAAAAAGGATTGCGCGTCGGATTGCTCGATGCCGATGTGTACGGCCCATCGGTGCCGCGTTTATTCGGCCTCACCAGCAAACCGGAAACGAAGGATAACAAGCTTGTCCCGCTTGAAAAATACGGCCTGAAAATTATGTCCATCGGCTTCATGGTGGAAGAAGAAACGCCCGTGATTTGGCGTGGCGCAATGGTACAGACTGCGCTAAAACAAATGCTGAATGACGTGAATTGGGGGCCATTGGACACGCTGGTGATTGATATGCCGCCGGGCACGGGCGATGCGCAATTGACGCTTGCGCAGAATGTGCCGATGGCCGGCGCGGTGATTGTTTCAACGCCGCAGGATTTGGCATTGATTGATGCGCGTAAAGCCATTGCCATGTTCCGCCGCGTGGAAATTCCGATTTTGGGTTTGATTGAGAATATGAGCAGCTTCATCTGCCCAAGCTGCGGAACGCAGAGCGATATTTTCGGGCATGGCGGCGCAAAGCATGAAGCGGAACGCATTGGCGAGCCATTCCTTGGCGAAATACCACTGACCATGCGCCTTCGTGAAACATCGGATGCGGGTACGCCGATTACCGCGATTGAGCCCGCCGATGTGATTTCACAAAGCTATCAAGCAATAGCCGGCAAGGTATGGGAAAAGCTGTCAGGCAGCCCGCAGCGCGCCGCACCAAAAATTACGATTGAAGATTAGCTCCAAAAACTAACCACAAAATTGCAGCGTGACGAAGTCGCGCACGCGGAACCCATCGGCCATATCGGCAACGGTTTTGCGGCCCGGTAATTTTACTTCAGTGATGTTGGCGGTTCTTTTTTCGCAGGTCAGCAATTTGCCATCCATGAACAACTGCACTTGAACATTGGTGGTCTTCATGGGTTCCGTCACCACATTGCCAATGCCAAATCCATCCAGCAGCACATTAATGCGCGCTGGGTCGCTGCTTAACACATCGCCATATTGCACGATTTGCTGGAGTGCATTGGCCGCTTCATCGCGCAGGCCGGTTGGCGTTTCAAACTGGCTTGCAGCCATGCGTTTGGCATGCATCGGGTTCGTTGTATTGCCAACTATATTACAGCCATTCATTACTTCGCTCAAGGTTGCAGGTTGCTGCGACACAAACCCCGCAATCTGCACGCGCACCCATTGCCGCCAATCGCATTGAACCAGCGTTTGGCGGCCATTATAGGGAATGGAATAGTATAAATTACCTGCATTCGGGAATGCGGACGTAACGCTAACAGGAACGCTGCGTTCGGGCGTGTCCAGCATTTCGATATTGAATGTCCTGACCGGATGAATAAAAACCCGCTCGCGGTCAAATCCGGGAAGGCCGGTTTGCGTGACATGCGGCATGACTTTGGAACGCAGGCTTGCCGCAAATTCCTGATTAAGCCCGCCCTTGGGGTGAAGATTTTGCGTGCCGACAACTTCGCGTAACGCCTGATGGGCGTTATGATCAGGAAGTGATTGAATATAACGAACACCGCTGACTACCGCGAGCGTTGCCGCAGCATAGCCAAATAAAAATGCAATATCACCGATATGTGATTTTGCCTTAGGTTCGCTTCCTGCAATTTCCATCGTCATATTTTAAATTCCCTAAATTATGGGGGAATTAGACATGACCATGGCCTTTCGCACAAGGGCGCAAGGTTGCAGTGCAATAAGCGCTGTTTTTTAGGCTGCTTTAGCGAGGATTGGCTTGGTTACATCCATTAACCCGCGAACGGCGTTAACCGATGCGTCAAACGCGGCTTGTTCTTCGGTTGTTAATTTCAGTTCGACGATTTTTTCAATGCCGCCTGCGCCGATAATCACCGGAACGCCCACATACAAATCCTTCACGCCGTATTGACCGTTCAGGTAAGCCGCGCATGGCAGAACGCGCTTCTTGTCACGCAGATAGCTTTCAGCCATCGCAATCGCAGAAGAAGCAGGGGCATAGAATGCCGAGCCTGTTTTCAAAAGTTTCACGATTTCTGCGCCGCCGTCACGGGTGCGCTGCACGATTTCATCAAGCCGCGCTTGCGTGGTCCAGCCCATCTTCACCAGTTCCGGCAATGGAATGCCGGAAACCGTTGTGAAGCGTGGCAATGGCACCATGGTGTCGCCGTGGCCGCCCAGAACAAATGCGGTAACGTCTTCAACGGAAACATTGAATTCAGTTGCCAAAAACGCGCGGAAACGCGCGCTATCCAGCACACCAGCCATGCCCACAACCTTATTGGCTGGAAGGCCGGAAACTTCGCGCATTACCCATACCATCACGTCGAGCGGGTTGGTGATAACAATCACGAATGCGTTTGGCGCATTCTTTTTAATGCCTTCGGCAACGGTTTTGATAATGCCGGTATTGATGCCGATGAGATCATCGCGGCTCATGCCGGGCTTACGTGGAATACCTGCGGTGACGATAATCACATCGCTGTCTTTAATGAGGGAATAATCGGTGCCGCCGGAAAGTTTCGCATCAAACCCTTCAACGGTTGAGGCTTGGAGAATATCCAGCGTCTTACCTTCAGGCGTGCCTTCCATGATGTCGAGCATAACAATATCGCCCAATTCCTTGATACCTGCGAGCATGGCAAGCGTGCCACCAATTTGACCAGCACCGATAAGAGCGATTTTTTTGCGAGAAGCCATGTTTGAAAACTCCGATAAATGGGCGGAAGAAGAAGGGATTTAGACAATAATCCCTTTAATGGCTGTTATCAATACGGTCCAAACCTTGCCAAATCATTAAGGCTTCTTTGGTTTCGGCCACATCATGCACACGTAGGATTTGTGCGCCGTGCTCCACGGCCATTACTGCCGCAATTAGCGATATTTGCAGTCGGTCTTCGCCTTCTGCCAGCTTGGCAAGTTTGGCAAGAAAGCTTTTGCGTGAGGCACCGATAAGTATGGGAACGCCAAGATTTTGGAATATCCGTGCATTATTCAACAGCGCGATACTGTGCTCCGCCGTTTTGCCAAACCCCAAGCCCGGATCGGCAATAAGGCGTGATTTTTGAATGCCCGCCATCATGCATGCATCAATGCGTTGTTCCAGATAATCATAAACATCCTGCACGACATCTTTATAGGTTGGATTGTTTTGCATGGTTTGCGGGTTACCTTGCATATGCATCAGCACAATCTGCGCATCACATTCGGCGGCAACCTTCATGCTCTCAGGCGTGTGGGTGAGAGCGCTGACGTCATTGATGATATCCGCGCCAGCTTTCACCGCTTCGCGCATCGTGCTGGCATTGCGCGTATCAACGGAAATTTTTACGCCGCGTTTTTGTGCCTCTGCTTTTAATGTGGTTATAATGGGCAATACGCGTTTCTGTTCTTCATTTGGTGAAACAGGTGTTGCGTTTGGTCGTGTGGATTCCCCGCCAATATCCAGAATATTCGCGCCGTCATTCATCAACTGAACGCCGTGTTTTATCGCCGCATCAACCAACACAAACTTCCCGCCATCGGAAAAACTATCCGGTGTGACGTTTAGAATTCCCATAATTAAAGGGGCGGGCATCAGGCCACTCTCTGTTGTAGCTGTTGTTTGATATGTGGCCATTCTTCACGTGTGATGCTGAAAGATACCGTGTCTCTATAGCTGCCATCACGGCGTTTTTTGTGATTGCGCAAAATGCCATCCTGTTTTGCACCAAGTTTTTTGACTGCCGCCAATGATCGTTCATTGGTGCTGTCTACTTGGAATTCAACAGCGCCGCAATTCAACATTTCAAACGCGTGCGCTAACACTAATAATTTACATGAAGGGTTGATTTTCGAACCCTGTGCGCGTTTCGCATACCATGTGTAGCCAAGCATAATACGTTCGTTTTCCTCATCGTAGTGATAAAGCCGCGTGGTGCCGATTAAATCGCCCGATTGTTGCTCGATGACTGCGAATGCAATGCAAATTTTTGCATCACAGGCATTCAATGCGTTTTGGATATATTTTGTTTCTTCATTAGGCAATGGGATGGATGAATATTGCGGTTCCCATAACGCGCCATCGGCAGCGGCTGCGCCCAGTTCCTTTGCATGGTCAAGTGTAAGTGGAACAAGGCGGACAATTTCGTTTTCCAACGTGACAGATTGCAGGTTCATTTTTTCTTTTCTTTGTTGAGCACGAACATCAGTTTTCGGGCGGCGTTTTGCTTTAAAACGGCATCGCCTGCGCTGGCAGGGCCTTGGATAACCACTTCGGTGCCAGTGATAGGGTCAATGGCCGTAACCCTTGCAACGGCGCCCATGTGCGTGATTTCGAAGAGGATTTCCTTGGTAGTTTTCGTGCCGTTTTTGCTGTTCATAAGGGCATTTCAGCATAAAAATAATGTTTTCAGAAAGGCTTTGTTTAAAGCCCCATTTTTGATAGTCTTTGCCTCCTTTAAATTTCTGCCAAAGACCGGGTTTTTAACAATTATGGAAACTATCGCACTTGCATCCGACCATCGCGGTTTTGCCTATAAGGGCGAGCTGATTAAGTTCATCGAGAGCCTCGGTTTCATGACGCTTGATCTCGGAACAAAAAGCGCCGACCGCGTAGATAGCCAGGACTTTGGCGTCGCTGCTGCGCTGGCCTTAAAAGACGGCAAAGCAGGTAAGGCAATTATCATCTGCGGCTCTGGCAATGGCATTGCGATGGCAGCCAATCGTTTTCAGCATGTGCGCGCAGCGCTTTGCCCGCACGTGACCGCCGCCAAAATGGCGCGCCAGCATAATGATGCGAATATCCTCAGCCTTGCGGCTGATTTCATGGGCTATGACCTTATCAGAGATTGCGTGGAAGTCTTTTTGAAAACCGAATTTCTGGGCGGGCGATATGCCGAACGCGTTGAAAAATTAAACAAACTTGATCCGAATAAATTATAAGAAAGGTAAGACCAATGGCTTTAGCACAACCCGCAAATGACAGCGTTGCAGGAATTCGTAACCGGTTCTTTGAAGAATCTGTTCGTAAATCCGACCCTGAATTGTTTGAAGCGCTGCGCGGCGAACTTGTCCGCCAGCAAGACCAGATTGAATTGATTGCCTCGGAAAACATCGTGTCCCGCGCGGTATTGGAAGCGCAAGGTTCCGTGCTCACCAACAAATACGCCGAAGGTTATCCGGGCAAGCGTTATTACAATGGCTGCGAATATGTCGATATCGCCGAAAAACTGGCGATTGACCGCGCCTGCAAATTATTCGGCTGCACCTATGCCAACGTGCAACCCAATTCCGGCTCCCAAGCAAACCAGGCCGTGTTCATGGCGGTGATGAAGCCCGGTGATACGTTCATGGGTTTGGATTTAGCTGCTGGTGGTCACTTAACCCACGGCGCATCCGTCAATCAATCCGGCAAATGGTTTAACGTGGTCAGCTACGGCGTGAAGCGCGATACGCATTTGATTGATTACGAACAAATGGAAGAATTGGCACGCAAGCATAAACCGAAGATGATTATCGCTGGTGGCTCGGCTTACCCGCGCACCATCGACTTCGCACGTTTCCGCAACATTGCCGATGAAGTTGGTGCAGTGTTTATGGTGGATATGGCGCATTATGCCGGTTTGATTGCTGGCGGCGTGTACCCAAGCCCGTTCCCGCATGCGCATGTTGCAACCACCACCACGCATAAAACATTGCGCGGCCCACGTGGCGGCATGATTTTATCGAACGACCCGGAACTCGGTAAAAAATTCAACTCCGCTATCTTCCCGGGTATTCAGGGCGGCCCACTCATGCATGTGATTGCTGCAAAGGCGGTTGCGTTTGGTGAAGCATTGCAACCTGCATTTAAAACCTATGCGCAAAATGTTCTTGATAACGCACGCATTCTTGCTGACACCCTTGTAAGCCACGGCTTCGGCGTTGTATCGGGCGGAACCGACAGCCACATTGTGCTCGTCGATTTAACATCAAAGAACATCACGGGTAAGGATGCGACGACTGCTTTGGAAAACGCAGGCATGACATCGAACAAGAACGGCATTCCGTTTGATACCAAACCGCCAACCGTGACTTCGGGCGTGCGTTTGGGTTCACCCGCCGCAACAACGCGCGGATTCACTAAGGCCGAGTTCAAGCAGATTGCAAACTGGATTGCGGAAACCGTTGCTACGCTTGCACAAAATCCTGATGGCAACAATTTGGTCGAAGCCAAGGTAAAGGCGGAGGTGAAAGCCCTGTGCGATCGTTTCCCGATTTACCAGGCTGAAACAAGGTAGGAGCATTTATGCGCTGCCCGTTCTGCGGACATGAAGATAGCCAAGTAAAAGACAGCCGTTCAACGGATGATGATGCGGCTATTCGTCGTCGCCGTCAGTGCAATCAATGCGGTGCGCGCTTCACGACGTTTGAGCGCGTGCAATTGCGCGAACTCATCGTTATCAAGAAATCGGATGGCGAACGCCAGCCCTTTGAACGCAGCAAGGTTGAACGCTCGCTTCGTCTTGCGCTTCGCAAACGCCCGATTGATGAAGAACGCATTGAAGCCGTGGTGAACAGCATCGTGCGCCAGTTGGAATCTTTGGGTGAAAACGAAATCACCACCAAACAAATCGGCGAATATGTGATGGATGCGTTATTGACGCTCGACCACGTTGGCTATGTGCGTTACGCATCGGTTTATAAAGATTTCCGTGAGCCAGATGATTTCAATGAATTCATTGATAATCTGCGCCAAGATAACCAGAAATCCGGCACCTAAATGCACAACGACATCGACTATATGAAAATCGCGCTGAATATGGGCGCGCGCATGTTAGGGCAGGTGGCGCCAAACCCATCGGTTGGCTGCGTGCTTGTCAAAGACGGCATGATTGTTGGCCGCGGCGTAACGCAGCCGGGGGGCCGCCCGCATGCGGAAACGCAAGCGATTGCGCAAGCGGGAGATAAAGCCAAAGGCGCAACTGCGTATGTGACCTTAGAGCCTTGCTCCCATCACGGTAAAACCCCTCCATGTTCCGAAGCTTTAATTAACGCGGGCATTGCGCGTGTAGTCGCAACGATGGAAGATCCGGATCCACGTGTGAGTGGTAAAGGTTTTACGATGCTGCGCGCTGCGGGCATTGAAGTGGTTTCGGGTGTGCTGGCCGAAGAAGCCGCATTCCAGCAGGAAGGTTTTTTAAAGCGCGTGAAGCATGGCCGGCCCATGTTCACATTGAAATTGGCCAGCACACTCGATGGCCGCATCGCCACCGAAAGCGGCGAAAGCCGCTGGATAACCGGCGAAACCGCGCGCCAATATGTGCATACGCTGCGCGCATCGAATGACGCTGTAATGGTGGGCATTGGCACGGTGTTGGCGGATGACCCTGAACTGACTTGCCGTTTGGCGGGCCTTGAAAAAGCATCACCCATCCGCATTGTGGTGGACAGGCAATTGAATATTCCAATGACCGGAAAAATGGTCACAGCCGCGGGTGAAAAACCGCTTTGGATTATCACGCGCGAAAAAAGCGATGCCGGGAAAATCAAGGAATTGGAAAAGCGCGGCGCAATTGTGCTCACCGTTCCAACCAATGATGATGGCTATATTGATTTGGGCGTTGCTGCGCGCAAATTGGGCGAACGCGGATTAACGCGCGTGCTGGTCGAAGGCGGCGCGTATCTGGCGGCTGCGCTGATTAAAGACGGCGTGATTGATAGGCTGGAATGGATTACTGCGCCGTCGCTGATTGGCGATGATGGCAAGCCAAGCCTGAAGCCATTGGGGGTTGAAACCTTGGTGCAGCGCCACCAATTCAAGCCATATGCGTGCAAGATGCTTGGCAATGACAGGCTGGAAAGCTTCGTTCGGGCAGGATAGAAGAGTGCAATGTTTACAGGGTTAATTCAGGATGTGGGGCTGATTGTCGCGGTTGAAAAAACCGAGTGCGATGTGGAGCTTGCTATCCAAACCAAAAATTTGAATCTGAATGCTGCCAAAATCGGCGCGTCCATTGCGTGCAACGGCGTGTGCCTAACGCTCACCGAAAAAACCGGTGATACGTTTAAGGTTCAGGTGTCGGCAGAAACACTTGCCAAGACAACCGTTGGCAAATGGGCATTCCATACCGCCGTTAATCTGGAAGGTTCGCTTAAACTGGGCGATGAGCTGGGCGGGCATCTGGTTTATGGCCATGTGGACGGCGTGGGTGAGTGCGTAAGCGTGCGGGAAGAGGGCGATGGCTGGCGCTTTGACTTTACGGTTTCTAAGGATTTGGCCCCCTACATTGCGACAAAGGGGTGCATTACGATTGACGGAATTTCGCTTACAGTAAACAGCGTGGAAGGTAACCGCTTTGGTGTGATGATTATTCCGCACACCTTTACCAACACCGGTATCCAGCATGTAAAAGCTGGCACATCAGTGAATATTGAAATTGATATGCTGGCGCGCTATGTCGCGCGCCTTCAAAACTATAAGGCTTCATAATGGCAAACGCAGCGGTAAACATGGAATGGCATAAGGCGTTATCAACGCCCGAAGAAATTATTGCCGAAGCAAAAGCGGGCCGCATGTTCATTTTGGCGGATGATGAAAACCGTGAAAACGAAGGCGACATTATTATGCCCGCCCAAATGTGCAATGCCGATGCCGTGAATTTCATGGCAAAACATGCGCGTGGTTTGATTTGTCTGGCGATGGATAGGCAAATGGTCGAACGCCTCAACATCCCGCCGATGAGTTCGAATAATGGCACGCGCCATCAAACGGCATTCACGGTTTCGATTGAAGCGCGCGAAGGCGTTACCACAGGCATTTCCGCCGCCGACCGCGCGCGAACGATTGCGGTTGCGATTGACCCCGAAACGCGCCCCGAAGATATCGTGACGCCCGGCCACGTATTCCCGCTGATTGCAAAGGATGGCGGCGTATTGGTGCGCACAGGCCACACCGAAGCCGCGGTTGATATTGCGCGCCTGGCGGGGCTGCTGCCAGCGGGCGTAATTTGCGAAATCATGAAGGATGATGGCAGCATGGCGCGTCTTCCTGATCTGATTGCATTTGCGCAATTGCATAATATGAAGGTTGGTACGATTGCTGATTTAATCGCATACCGCCGCCGCAAGGAAACGATAATTGAAAAGCGTATCAGCCAGCCATTCCATTCGGTATTCGGCGGCGAATTCCAAATGCATGTCTATGCCAACAAGGTTTCATATGCCGAGCACATTGCATTAGTGAAGGGCGATTTAAGCGGCGATGCGCCCGTGCTGGTGCGTATGCACGCAATCAATGTTCTGGAAGATGTATTGGGCGATCACAGCGATGGCCGGGGCGGGGAGATTCAAGCCGCCATGCAGGCGATTGCAAAAGAAGGCCGCGGCGCGATTGTATTGCTGCGCGAACCGCAACCCAGCACTCTGTCACAGCGTTTAATGGCCGAAGAAGCAGGCGAAAAACCCGCGCAAAGCTTGCGTGATTACGGGGTGGGTGCCCAAATTCTGCTCGATTTAGGCATTAAGAAGATGATTTTGCTCACCAACTCCCCTAAGAAGCTGGTGGTTGGACTTGATGGATATGGATTATCCGTTGAAGGCCACAGACCCATCAAAGGTTCGTAAATTATGGCTGATAAAAAACCGCACATCATGATTGTCGAGGCACCATTTTATAAAGACATCTCTGCGGAGTTGTTGAAGGGTGCATTGATTGTGCTGAACGCCAATGGCGCGACGTTTGAAAAATTTGAAGTGCCCGGCGCATTGGAAATTCCAGCGGGTGTTTTATACGGCATTAAAATGAAGCAATACCATCCGGCGCGTCGGCGCTTTGATGGCTTTATTACCCTTGGCTGCGTGATTAAAGGTGATACCTATCACTTTGAAGTGGTATCCAATGAAAGCAGCCGTGCGCTTAGCGATTTAACCGCCAATTATTCACTCGCGCTTGGCAATGGCATTCTCACCACTTATACCGAAGAACAAGCATGGGAACGCGCCAGCATCACCGGCGAAAACAAAGGCGGCGCTGCGGCGCAAACCTGCCTTGATATGATTTCATTAAAAGCAAAACTTGGCCTGTGGCCCAGAGAATAAATACGCGAATAAGTAAGAAGAAAGTTATAAATGTCCGAAGCATTAGAAAAAGTAAAACCCTCATCTCCCGCGCAGAAATCTGCCGCGCGCATGGCCGCCGTGCAGGCGCTGTACACCATCGATTATACGGGCAATGCATCAGGCACAACCGTGCAGGATTTCTTGCAACGTAACATGCCGGTTGATGTGGATGCGCCAAAAGATAATAAAATGTGGCCGGAAGATTTTGATGCGGAATTATTCAAATCCATCGTTGATGGAACGCTGGCTCGCCAGAAAGATATTGATGATATGGTCGCCGGCGGCCTTGACCCCAAATGGCCGATGGACAGATTAGAAAAAATCATCAAAAGCATTTTGCGTGCAGGCGTCGGGGAATTGCTCAATAATGCCAAAACCGATACCGCCATTATCATCAATGATTACGTCAATGTTGCGCATGGCTTCTTTGCAGGAAAAGAGCCTGCATTGGTCAACGCCGTGCTTGATAAAGTTTCCAAATCCCTCCGCAGCTAATCACATTAAGGCCAATCCATGAATGAATTTGACCGTATCGCGCGTTTCTTTAAACCGCTCGCCAAGGATTTTCCGGGCGCATTGGGCTTGACGGATGATGCGGCGATTATGCAGACACCGCCAGGCGTTGATTTGGTGGTGACGACGGATGCGATGATGGAAGGCGTGCATTTTCTGGGCACTGATACCCCGCAAAGCATCGCGCAGCGTTTATTGCGCAGCAATCTGTCAGATTTAGCTGCGATGGGCGCGCAGCCCGTCAGCTATACGCTGGTTACCGCGCTGAACAAGGATGTGACCGATGATTGGTTGCAGGCCTTTTCTGAAACTTTGCAGGGTGATCAGAAAAAATACGCCATTCACTTAATGGGCGGCGACACCGTGCGCAGCGAAGGCGCGATGCATTTTTCAATCACCGCATTCGGCGTGGTGCCGCATGGCCAGCTCATGCGCCGCACGCTGAAACGTGCAATGATGCCCAGCGATGTGTATGACATTTATGTCAGCGGCACGATTGGGGATTCAACGCTTGGCCTAATGGCCGCACAGGGTAAAAAGCTATACGGCGTCAATTCCGACGATATCGAATTTTTAAAGCAGCGCCATTATGCACCCGAACCACGCTTGGAATTGGCGCGCACCATCCGCACTTTTGCTTTGGCGGCAATTGATATTTCCGATGGCCTGGCGGCGGATATCGGCCACATGGCCGTTGCATCGCAAGCGCAGGCGATTATCGAAGCCGATAAAATTCCACTGTCACCTGCCGCCAAAAAAGCGCTGGATGCATGGCCCGAACATATGGAAGCGATTTTGACGGGCGGCGAAGATTATGAACTCGCTTTTATTATTGATGAGCGCGAAGCCAGCCTGTTAAAAATCGCAGCTACTAAGATTAATGTGCCATTAACCAAAATCGGCCAATTAAAGTATGGCGAGGGCGGTATTCAGGTTTTAGATGCCAATAAGCGGATGATGATGCTCAAGCAAAAGGGCTGGCAGCACTTCTAAAACGCGTTTCGCAGCCGTTAAGCCCTTCTACCACCACGCATATTTAGCTAAAAAGCCGTGCAATGTTAAACGGATGTTATTGCATTGCAGTGTAAACTCTCCTTATTCGTTGAAGACATATTCAAAAGATATTGAGATTTTATATGCGCACGTTTTTAATCGCCCTTTGCATGCTGCTTGCCGCAACGCTGTTTGTTGCTTCGCCTGCTTACGCGTCGGGTGGTGGCGGTGAAAAAAAAGCCGAAAGCGGCAAAAGCGAGAAAAAAGAAGAAAAGAAAAAAAGCAAAGGCCCGGGCATCGACGTTTCCGATGGCCCCTCCAATTCCTTCTACCTGAAGCTTGATCCGATGATTATGCCTGTGCTGGGCAAGGACAATGTGCAGGAAGTGGTTTCGATGATTGTTGCGCTACAGGTTTCGGAACAGAAAAATATTGCTGAGGTCAGCCATTTGGTTCCAAAAATCAAGGATGCTTATATGAGCGCCCTCTATGGCAATTTGAACAAGGCTTCCTACCGCAACGGCCAGTTTCTTGATATCAACAAGGTCAAGAACAAGCTGGTGATGGTGACGGAAGGCTTTGCGGATAAGAAAGTCATTCAAGACGTGCTTATTCAGGGCGTGAGCCAGCGTCGCTTTAACTAGACCCAATTAATCCCCACAATTTGATGGCAGAGTGCGTCTTTTAAGCCGCATTACGCGCCATAACACGCATTTCTGCCTTATTTGCCCCTTGACCAACCCCCGCACATGCGTTGAAACTTGCCGCTTCTTAATTGGGCCTGCATTCGCTTGGCTCATTTCCTAGTTCTACAATAGGTTTCACAAAGAAAGGGACATTTCCATGCTTATGGAACAGTCGTTTATTATTATTTTGGCGTGCGTGGCGCTGGCTATTTTATACAGCCTTTTCACCGCAAGCAGCATCTTCAAGGCATCCGCTGGCAATGCAAAAATGCAGGAAATTGCCAAAGCCATTCAGGAAGGCGCGGGCGCTTACCTGAACCGCCAATACACCACCATCGGTATTGTGGGTGTGGTTGTTGCGATTATCCTTTTCTTTGTTCTCGGCCCTAAAGTCTGCATCGGCTTCGTGATTGGCGCGGTGCTTTCGGGCATCGCTGGTTACATCGGTATGTATGTGTCGGTTCGCGCGAACGTGCGCACCTCGCAAGCGGCAACGGGCGGTTTGGCGCCAGCGCTTAGCATCGCATTCAAATCGGGCGCAGTAACCGGTATGCTGGTTGTTGGCTTGGGCCTCTTCGGCGTGGCTGGCTATTACTACTACTTGCTGGCAACCGGCGGCAGCGAAGATATTCGCCCGACGATTGAAGCATTGGTTGCGCTTAGCTTCGGTTCATCGCTGATTTCCATTTTCGCCCGTCTTGGCGGCGGTATCTTCACCAAGGGCGCGGACGTAGGCGCTGATTTGGTTGGTAAGGTTGAAGCAGGCATTCCAGAAGATGATCCACGTAACCCAGCCGTTATCGCAGATAACGTTGGTGACAATGTGGGCGATTGCGCAGGTATGGCTGCCGACTTGTTCGAAACATACGCCGTAACCATGGTTGCGACCATGTTGCTGGGCGCGATGTTCTTCACCGGTGATGCACGCGGCATTATGATGATGTACCCTTTGCTGATTGGTGCGCTTTGCATCGTGGCATCGGTTATCGGCAGCTTCTTCGTGAAGCTTGGCAAAGACAACAACATCATGGGCGCTTTGTATAAGGGCTTTACGGTGTCGGCTGTTATCTCCGCCGTGCTCATCATTGGCTTGACCTATCAATCCTTCAACGGCGCAAGCATTGCGTTGACCGATGGCCGTACCATCGACATGAAGGATTTGATTATCTGCGTTCTCACCGGTCTTGGCGTGACATGGGCGCTCATTGTCATCACTGAATACTACACGGGCACTAATTTCCGCCCTGTGCGTTCAGTGGCTGCTGCTTCGCAAACCGGTCACGGCACCAACGTCATTCAAGGTCTTGCGGTTTCCATGGAATCCACCGCATTGCCCGTGATCGTGATTTGCGCAGGTATCCTGGTTGCCTATACGTTTGGCGGTCTCTACGGCATTGGTATTGCCGCAACCACTATGCTTGCTCTGGCGGGCATGGTCGTAGCGCTTGATGCTTACGGCCCTGTGACCGATAACGCTGGCGGCATTGCTGAAATGTCGAGCCTGCCAAAAGAAGTTCGCGTGGTAACCGACGCGCTTGATGCGGTTGGCAACACCACCAAGGCGGTGACCAAAGGCTATGCCATCGGTTCTGCCGGTTTGGCGGCGCTGGTATTGTTTGCATCCTACATTCAGGATTTGAAGCATTACTTCCCGAAAACATCCGTAACGTTTGAATTGCAAAATCCATACGTTGTTGTGGGCTTGCTGGTGGGTGGTTTGCTGCCATACCTGTTCGGTGCTATGGGCATGACTGCTGTGGGCCGTGCCGCAGGTTCCGTAGTGGTTGAAGTTCGCCGCCAGTTCAAGGAAATCAAAGGCATTATGGAAGGCACCGCCAAGCCCGAATACGGCAAGGCTGTAGATATGCTGACCAAAGCCGCGATTGGCGAAATGGTTGTTCCTTCGCTTCTCCCAGTGTTCGCACCGGTTGTATTGTTTGGCGTGATTTACTTCGTAAACGGCCTTGCATCCGCGTTCACCGCACTTGGCGCGATGTTGCTCGGCACCATCGTAACGGGCGTATTCGTTGCTATCTCGATGACCTCGGGCGGCGGCGCATGGGATAACGCCAAAAAGTACATCGAAGAAGGCAATTTTGGCGGCAAGGGCAGCGATGCCCACAAGGCCGCTGTAACAGGCGATACGGTTGGCGATCCTTACAAGGACACCGCTGGCCCGGCCGTTAACCCGATGATTAAGATTATCAACATCGTTGCGCTGCTCTTGCTCGCAATCTTGTCGAAGTTCATCGCTGGTTAATTGCCAAGCATAACTGTTTGAAAGCCCCTTATTCAGAAATGGATAAGGGGTTTTCTTTTTGTTAAGATACGCGCATGGCAGAGGGTAGCAAAACAGCATGTGCGATTATTATCGGGAATGAAATCCTGACAGGCCGTACCCAGGATGTGAACCTTGGCTATATCGGCAAGAAGCTTTTGGCCAAAGGCATCCGGTTGATGCATGCGCGGGTCATCTGCGATATCGAAGCCGATATTGTCGCGACCGTGAACGACGTTCGCGCAAAATACGATTATGTGTTTACGACTGGCGGCATTGGCCCCACGCATGATGATATTACCGCGGATTGCATCGCCAAGGCCTTCGGGGTTGATATCGAAGTGAATGAAGAAGCCCGCCGAATCCTCATCAAGCATTACAAGGGCGCGGAGCATCTGAACGAAGGCCGGCTGCGCATGGCGCGTATCCCCAAGGGCGCAAGCCTTATTCCCAATCCGGTTAGCTCGGCGCCCGGATTTTGCATGGGCAATGTCTATGTGCTGGCGGGCGTGCCATCCGTGATGCAAGGCATGCTGGATGGCGTGGTGGCCAAGTTGCAAGGCGGGCCGCCTATTATCAGCCGCACCGTATCATCACTGGTTCCGGAAAGCATCATCGCGAAAGAATTGGGGGAGATTGCCGCCAAGTATCCCGATTTGGATATTGGGTCATATCCGTATTACCGCCCGGGCGGGTTTGGCCTTAGCCTTGTTATAAGGGGGCGGGAAGAATCTGCGATTTCCGCCGCGACGCAGGATCTGTGTCTTCTATTAAGGCACCACGGGGGTGATCCGGCTGTTCATCAGGAATAAACGTGCCCTTGATAGTTTTGCCGATGATAAACATCATCAGCATAATCATCGTCCAATACAGCACATGCTTGTAGATGCGCTTATTGCCCTCGCGCCAATTCATGATGGCGTAGGGGAGCAGGATAAAGCATCCGCATAATATCGAGAAAAACAGCGCTTTTTCGTCCATGCCGCATTATCTTTTGCGGTACAGATGGCGGCAAGCACTTATTTGCTTGCGGCTTACTTGCGCGATGCGAGTGCCACGAATGAACGTTGCGGTGCGCCCGTATAAAGCTGGCGCGGGCGGCCAATCTTTTGTGTCGGGTCAGACAGCATTTCGGCCCAATGTGCAACCCAGCCCGTGGTGCGCGCCAATGCGAATAGCGGCGTAAACATCTTGGTCGGGAAGCCCATCGCGCGAAGGATGATGCCGGAATAGAAATCCACATTCGGGTACAGCTTGCGCGTGACGAAGTAATCATCCTGCAACGCAATCTTTTCCAGCTCCATCGCGATATCCAGCAACGGATCTTTCACGCCCAAATCGCTTAAGACTTCATGGCAGGTTTGGCGCATGATGGTAGCGCGCGGGTCAAAGTTCTTATAAACGCGGTGACCAAAGCCCATCAGGCGGAAATTATCGCTCTTGTCCTTGGCGCGTGCGATGCAGTTTGGAATGTTCGCCACGCTGCCAATTTCGGCAAGCATGGTCAGCACGGCTTCGTTTGCGCCGCCATGGGCTGCGCCCCAAAGCGATGCAATGCCTGATGCAATGCATGCAAACGGGTTCGCGCCCGATGAACCCGCAAGACGAACGGTTGATGTCGATGCGTTCTGTTCATGGTCAGCATGAAGGATGAAAATCCTGTCCATCGCCTTTGCCAAAATCGGGTTGATTTTATAAGGCTCTGCCGGAACGGAGAACGTCATGTTCAGGAAGTTTTCGGTGTAGCTGAGCTCATTCTTTGGATACACGAATGGCTGGCCAACCGAGTATTTATAGGCCATTGCCGCAATCGTTGGCATTTTTGCAATCAGGCGGTGCATCGATATTTCGCGCTGCACGGGGTCGTTGATATCCAGGCTGTCATGATAGAACGCGGATAAAGCGCCCACAACGCCTGTCATAACAGCCATTGGATGCGCATCGCGGCGGAAGCCGGAATAGAATTTCATCAGCTGTTCATGCACCATAGTATGATAGGTAATGTGCTTGACGAATTCGGTTTTCTGCGGCGCGGTTGGCAATTCGCCGTGCTGCAACAGGAACGCGACTTCCATGAAATCGCTTTTGGTTGCCAAATCTTCAATCGCGTAACCGCGGTGCAGCAGAATTCCTTTTTCACCGTCGATGAAGGTGATTTTTGACTCGCAGCTTCCAGTTGATGTGAAGCCGGGGTCAAATGTGAAGTGACCGGTCTCTGCATACAATTTGCTGATGTCGATAACCTTTGGCCCAACCGAACCATTGATCATGTTCATCTTGAAGCTTTTGCCCGTTGCGTCTTCGGTGAGAGTCACCGTTTCACCCGACGGTTTTGCAGGTACAAAAGGGGGTGATGGCGGCAAATTTGACATGCGGGTACTCTCCAAAAACAAGGGAAGATTCTATAATCAAACCATAGGGAAATATGGTTAACGGCGTATTAACCGTTGGAATACCAAGCCTCAAATTAGGCCCCCTACATCAAACTTGCAAGGCTGGGCGTATTGTTCTAATTAAGCCCTCTTAATCCTTCGAAAACTGCATTAGAAACGTGTTCATTATGACTGAAGCAGCCCAACAGACAGACGTTGTTATTATCGGCGCAGGCCCTACAGGTCTCTTTGCCGTATTCGAACTTGGCCTCAATGATATGAAGTGCCACCTCATCGACATTCTCGACCGTCCGGGCGGGCAGTGCGCAGAGCTGTATCCGGAAAAACCGATTTACGATATTCCCGCCATTCCCATGTGCACGGGCCAGGAATTGACCGACCGCTTGATGGAACAAATCAAGCCATTCCATCCGGTGTTCCATTTATCGCAAATGGCAGAAAAAATTGAAAAGCAAGAAGATGGTTCATGGAATGTGACGACTGACCGCGGCACGCTGATTAACTGCAAGGTTGTTGTAGTTGCAGCAGGCGGCGGAAGCTTTGTTCCTAAAAAGCCACCCATTAAAGGGATTGAAGAATACGAAGGCATTTCGCTGTTCTATGCCGTTAAGAAGATGGAGCAGTTCCGCGGCAAGAGCGTTGTGATTGCTGGCGGCGGCGATAGCGCGCTGGATTGGGTTGTGAACTTGCAGCCAATCGTCAAAGAACTGACCCTTATTCACCGCCGCGATGATTTCCGCGCAGCCCCAGATACGGTTGCAAAGATGCGCGCGCTGGTTGCTGAAAAGAAAATGACGCTGAAAATCGCACAAATCACCAGCCTTAAAGGGCAGGGCAGCCAGATTGAAGCATTGAAGCTGAAAGATGAAACAGGCGAATACGAATATCCCTGCGATACCTTGCTGGCATTCTATGGCCTCACCATGAAGCTGGGCCCTGTGGCAACATTCGGTATGGAATTCCAGAACGAAGTTATTCCGGTGAACACCGCAACATTCGAAACCAGCGTGCCCGGCGTATTCGCCATTGGCGATATCAACACCTACCCCGGCAAGATGAAGCTGATTTTATCCGGCTTCCACGAAGCCGCATTGATGTCGAAGAAGGCATTTGAATATGTGCACCCTGGCCGCAAATACCGCTTCCAGTACACAACCTCCAGCTCCGATTTGCAAAACAAGCTGGGCGTAGAAGAAAAACAGGAACAAGCCGCATGAAAATCCTAGTTACCGATAAAGACGGAAAAGAACACGAACTCGACGCGGTTACGGACTGGAGCGTGATGGAAGTTATTCGTGACAGCGGCTTGGAAATGCTCGCGCAATGCGGCGGCTCCTGCGCATGCGCAACCTGCCACGTGTATGTTGACCCGGAATGGATTGAACGCATTCCCGAGCCAACCGAAGAAGAAATTGGCATGCTGGATGGCGCATTCAATGTCAATGACCAATCCCGTTTGTCATGCCAGTTGTTTTGCAGCGAAGCGACCAATGGCCTGAAGGTCAAAATCGCGCCCGGTTCTTACTAATAAGTTCATACTAGGTTTCAGTGTCCGTTGCCTGCTGGCGCGCCGCCGGGTTTATTGGCGGGCAATACGAACAGCGAAATCACCAGCGCAACGGCCATTAACGTTCCCATCAATGCAAAGGTGTCGGAGTAGGCGAGGATATTGGCTTGCTGCTGCAATGTCTGGTTGATATGCCCCAAGGCGCTATGCGTATCCGGTATCACCTTTTGTGTTTGCGATAACAGCCGTTCGTAATTCTGGCTTCCGGGCACCAGATGCTCGGAAAGGAAGTAACGGTGCACCTGCTGCCCGTGCGAGATAAACGCCTGCGCAATCGCAATGCCGATGCTGCCGCCCAGATTGCGCGAGAGTGAAAACAGCGCGGACGCCTTGTTACTTCGTTCCTTTTCGATATTGGCGAAGGCAAGCGTGCTGACAGGGATAAAGAGGAACGGCAAGCCCACAACCTGCATAATGCGGAATATCACAAAGGTATGAAAATCGGTTTCCGGCGTGAAACGCATCGTCGCGAACATGCCGATGCTGCACAGCGTAAGCCCAATCGCAATCAGGTAACGCGCCTGCACCTTGCTCACCATCCTGCCGACAAACGGCATGATGAAGATGATGCACAGCGCTCCGGGCGACAGAATAAACCCAGCCCATGTGGCGTTATAACCGTATTCGGTTTGCAGCATCAGCGGCAACAAGGCGCTGCTGGAATACAGCGCAAAGCCGGTCAGGAAAATCAGGATGCAGGATGACAAAAAAGCGCGATTGGTCAGCAGCGATAAATCAACAATCGGTTCCGCGCGTTTCCACAACCAAATACCTGCAATGCATAAGCAGGTAAAGCTGACAATGCCCCAGCTTTGAATAAACGCGCTGCTGAACCAGTCTTCCGTCTGGCCTTTATCCAACACAATTTGCAGCGCGGCCAAACCCAATGAAACAAGCCCAAGGCCGACAAAATCAATCTGCCGGAAGCCTTTGGCCTTGGCATGCGGCGGGTCGTCCACCAAACGCCACACGAAAAATGCCGCCGCCAACCCAACGGGAATGTTGATATAAAAAATCCAGCGCCAGTCGATGTTATCGGTGATTAATCCGCCAAGCGTTGGCCCAAGCACGGGCGCAACAATCATGGTAAGGCCAGTAATGGTGAACACCGCGCCGCGTTCTTTGGGCGGGAAGCTGTCCAGAATGATTGCTTGCTGTGTGGGTTGCAGACCGCCGCCCGCTGCGCCCTGAATAATGCGGAAGATAACCAGACCAATCAGTGATGTCGCCGCACCGCAAGCGAATGACGCGATGGTAAAGCCAAGAATGCAGGTGATGAAAAACCGTTTACGCCCCATTACGTCCGACAGCCATCCCGAAAGCGGCAGGATGATGCCGTTGGCAACAAGGTATGACGTTAGCACCCATGTGCTTTCTTCCTGCCCCGCACCAAGCGAACCTGCAATGTGCCGCAGCGATACGTTGGTGATGGTGGTATCCAGCACTTCCATAAACGTGGCAAGGCTGACCACAAACGCCACCAGCCATTTATTGACAACTGGTTTGGCTGCTGGCTGCGCTGCGTCGGTCATTTTTTGGCGGGTTCTTCGGCAGATGGTTTTTCTTCGTCAACATAAACCGTCGCAATCACCGAGAGCCCAGCGCCCAGCACTTCGCTGCCTTCAGGCGGCGTATGAAAAAGAATTTTTACCGGAACGCGCTGCACGATTTTCACGAAATTGCCCGTTGCATTTTCAGGCGGAAAAGCGGAGAAGCGCCCGCCCGTGCCATTCATAATACTGTCTACCACGCCTTTTAATTTTAAATCGGGATAGGCATCGATATGAATATCCACTTTTTGGCCGCTGCGCATACGGGTGATTTGCACTTCCTTGAAATTGGCGACGACCCAGCGCGGCGGCGTGACGATGCTGAACAGCTCCTTGCCCGGCGTGATGTAGGCGCCTGCCTCAGCGGTACGCATGGTAATCACGCCGTCATCCGGTGCGGTGATTTTGGTATCTGCAAAATCTTTTTCGGCAATCGCCAATTGCGATTTGGCGTTGTTGAGCACAGCAATCGCCGATTGCTCATTGGCAATGGCGTTGTCAATTTCACGGCGGCTGCCTGCGGCTTCGCCAATGGCCTGCTGGCGCTTGGCATTGATGCTCGCATTCTTTGCCAGTACGTCGGCGGATGCCACTAATGCGCGCTGCGCATCAAGGCGGAGCTGGTAATCCAAAGGGTCAATTTCAACCAGCACATCGCCTTTTTTAATGGCCTGATTGTCCTTGATGTTGAGCTTGGAAATATAACCGCTGATGCGGGAGCTGACAGGGATAACATGCGCTTCAATCGCGGCATCATCGGTTGACTCACGGCCCTTATTGGCAAGCGTGAAAATTCCCCATCCCAGCACAATCACAAGAAGGACGATGCCGATAATCTTTTGTTTCTGCTGCATAGAATGGGGTTTTTCTTTTCAGGTGTTATGACGCCATTTTGTATTCAACCTGCTCCGTTGCCAGCGCTTTTTGGTAAGCAGGGCGGGCAATCACGCGTGCGAATAATGCGCGTGCTTTTGGGCCAATCGTGATGGGCACTGGAATGTTACCGCTCCAGTTCGCAATCACCGTCAGCAGAATATCGCCAATCGTGCATTCTTCACCGCATAGATAAAGCTGGTTTTGCAGTTGATGTTCAACGTCCTGCCACAAGCGGTTGACCCATTCGGCGGATTTTTTCAGGAATGCGTCTTTGCCTGGCTCTTCGCTGCGCATCAGCCAGAAGCAACGGCTATAGGCAGGGTGCAGGGTTGAATTGCAGAACATCAGCCATTGCAATGCTTGCGCGCGCGCCCAGCCTTCGCTTGGCAGTAAATGGCTGGAATGCTTGTCGGCAAGATAGGTGAGGATCGCGCCGCCTTCGAGCATCGCCTTGCCGTCTTCGGCAAGCGCAGGAACCTGGCCACGCGGGTTGATTTTTAAGAATGCTTCGCTTTTGTTTTTGCCTTCGCGAATGGCGGTGTTTTCAAGCTGGAAATCTGCCCCGATTTCGTTGAGCAGCACGTGAATGGCCATCGAACAGCTGCCGGGAGAATAATAGAGTTTATACATAAGGATGCCTCCGATAAGGGGTTAGGGCAGATAGGATATAGTTTGCGGCTGTTAACCGTCAATGCCGCCCAAATGCTTAAATAGGATACGAAAAAAGAACGTATCGCCCGATCGCACGCCAGTGCGAACGGTATGGTCGCGCGTCATGCTAAGGTACGTCGTAAAGCATTCATCCTGATAGGTAAGCGATGCCGCCGTAGTGCGCGGGCCATTGGTGAGAGGGCGTAAGTCATTTGTCTGGTCAAAGTTGAATGCCCAGAATTGCGCGAACTGCGTTGTGAATCCGAATTTAAGCTCTTCCACGCGGTTGGAAACGCCGGGAACAAATAGAGCAGGGTCGCTATAGGTATACGTAAAGCGCGGGCGGAATTCCGGAATGCCAAAGCTGGTATAAATTTCATGGCGGCGCGATGTTGCCAAATCCTTGTCAATGCGGAAGTTATAATCCATCGTCATCCATCGTCCGGGGTCAAGCTTCAACTGGCCCACATAATCGGAAAGCGGCGCGTCAAATCCGGTGCCTTTTGGAAAGAGCGGGTCATCGCTGATGCGATAGCTTTGCCCAAAGGTGAATTCACTAAAGCCGCCGGAATGGTTATAAAACCCTGTTTTAAAGCCATAACTGGTGCGTATGCCTTGCTCCATGCTATCCGTGCCGGGATAGCGGTTCAGATCAAACAAATTGGTCGTGTCAAAATCGACATCCAGGCTATCTTCATTCGGAATGCGCGGGTCATGCTTACGGGTTGGCGATGCGCTAAGGGCAAAAATGGGCTCGATCGTATGCGTGAATGTTTCGGCGTAACCGGCTAGCGGATAACTCAAGGTTACCTGGCCTTGCGGGAATAAGCGGTTGGTCGCATCATCATTGTAAATGCGGCCAGGCACATCGGTCGAAGCCAGATTGTTCACAAGGAATGTGTCGTTGCGCACGGAGCCTTTAATCGTGCTTACAAAGCCAAGCGGCAGCACATCGCGGCGTTCCCAGCCGAAATCAACGCCGAATTTTTTAATGTCCTGTCCGCTATCCCGTTTCAGCGAAACGGCTTCGCCATCAAATGACCAGCGGCCGCCAAGCGTCATGTTCGGCTCACCCACCTGGGATATGCGCAAGCGTGGCAGTACCAGGGGTTGCTGTGGCCTGCCGCCCGGGCGGTTATCCTGGAAATAGAACATTTCTACCGCGCCAAACCCGCGGCCTTTAAACCCTTCAAGGAAAAGGCGATTGGTCAGCACGTCGTCTTTTTTCTCGTTATAGCGAGCAAGATAATTTTTATCGGTTTGCATGGCAAAATCAGCGCCGGTTCTGAAAATATTATCAATGTCGAAATGCGCATAGCCTGCCAAGTGCCCGCGGATTTGGTCTTTTTTGGTGATGCCATCATCATCCACGCGATCAGTGACAACCAGCGAGTGGTCGATGTTGATATCGCCGCGTTCATAGCGTTTGCGCAATATACCCGCAAACCGCATGCCGTCCTTGCCGTTGAAATTAGGCTTGAAAGTGTAATCCATGTCCGGCGCAATATCGAAATAGTAGGGGACAACAACCTGCGAACCCAGATCCGGCGAATTCACGTAGCGCATATTCAGCAGACCTTGGCGTCGTTTTACCGTCGGGTCGGGGTGCGACATGTAGGGCGTGTATATAATGGGGATGCCCCACATTTCCAGCGTCGCATCACGGTAGATGATATTTTTCTCAACATTATCATGGGTTGCTTTGGCGGCCTTCACCTGCCAGATGGGCGCTTTGCGCGGATTGGTTGCGCAGAGATTGCATGGCGAGAACATGCCCATGCCAAACAGCATGTAACGGTTATCAAGCCGCCGTGCGTCATTGGCAACAAAGCGCGAGTTATCGGTCATCAGCATCGCCACATGCTCGGCACTGCCATTGGCGAAATCGGTGCTCAGCGTGCTTTGCTTGGCATAGATGACATTGTTGTCTTCGCTAATCAGCGCGATATTGCCATTGGCTTTTACAATATCCAGTTTTTGCTGGTATTCGACATGTTCGGCTTGCAGGATTTTTTTATCATTATGGATTTCAACGGCGCCGCTGGCAGTCACAATTCCATTCGGATCGTCATTGGTAATTTCATTGGCGGAGAGCAGATATTGTTCCTTTTCTGCATCCGCTTTGGTAGATTTGGTGATGGCGGGTTTTGGGGTTCGCTTTACTTCGCCGTCCGCATTAGCCGCCAGCGGGTATAACAAAACACATAGCGAGGCGAACGCCGTAATCCTCCCCATGATGTGTTTTGAATATAACCGCATGCCCTAAACCTGAAGAAACCTAGATAAGGGATTGATTAAACGATTTTTTCCTTGGAAATCATAGGGGCAAGCGAAGCCATTTTCTGGCGTGTGCCGCGAAGGAAAGCGGGCAAATCATCGCCAAAGCCCACCACATTTGAACCTGCGCTATCGCTGGTCTGTTCCTGGCGCTGTTCGCGATTCTGGCTGCGGCGGTTATTGCGTTCGCCTCTATTGCGGTCACGGTTGCGTTCAGAGCGGGATTCACGGCGGTTGTCGCCCCTGCCTTCATTGCGGCCTTCGCCGCGCTCATGGCGGGACTTGAAATGCGGATGCCGGGCATCGCCTTGCTCCGTCAATCCTTCAACCGTTGCTTCAGGAATTTCCTTTTTGATGAGTGCGACGATATTGGCCAGCAACTTGTCATCATCTGATGTGACAAACGTGAATGCCTTGCCATCTGCGCCCGCGCGGCCAGTACGGCCAATGCGGTGAACATAGCTATCCGCATCAAATGGCACATCGAAATTGAACACGGCATCAACGCCTTTGATATCAAGGCCGCGCGCAGCCACATCGCTGCAAATCAATAATGCAATTTCGCCTTTTTTAAATTTATCCAGGGCTTCGTTGCGCTTGGTTTGAACCATATCGCCGTGCAGGCCAGCGGCAGAAAAGCCATGCCGTTGCAGGGATTCAACCAGGATGTTGATGTCTTTCTTGCGGTTGCAGAACACGAATGCGCTCTTGAATTCATGCTGCTTCAGCAGTGTGCGCAGCGCTTCGCGCTTTTGCCTGACACCAAGGCGCACAATGCTTTGCTCAACCGTGCTGGCGGTTGTTGCTGGCGCAGCCACCGATATTTCCTTGGGGTTCATCAGGAACTTGTCAGCCAGCTTCTTGATTTCTGCGGGCATGGTTGCCGAGAAGAACAAGGTCTGGCGGATTTTTGGCAGAATGCCCGCAATTTTTTCAATATCGGGAATGAATCCCATGTCCAGCATGCGGTCGGCTTCATCAATCACGAAAATTTTAATGTCGTGCAGCATGACGTTGCCGCGCTCGTATAAATCAAGCATGCGGCCCGGCGTTACAATCAGAACGTCCACGCCGCGTTCCAGCTTCTTGATCTGGTCTTCCATGCCTTGGCCGCCGGTGAGCAAGGCGACAGATAAATTCAGGCCTTTCCCATAATACGCAAAGTTTTCGGCAACCTGCGCGGCCAATTCGCGGGTAGGCTCCAGAATGATGGAGCGCGGCATGCGCGCCTTTGCCTTTCCGGATGACAGAATTTCAATCATCGGCAGGGCAAAGCCTGCGGTCTTCCCCGTGCCTGTTTGCGCGCAGCCAAGGACATCCCGGCCCATGAGTACATAGGGGATGGCTAATTCCTGGATGGGGGTGGGTTCTTTATATCCACGCTCTTCAAGCGCGGCTAATATCTCGGGCTTCAAGCCCAACTCGCTAAATAACAACTCTTCCTCGCAATTTCTTCAAAAGCCGCTATGGGCTTTCACATCTTTCGGCTTTTTCAGATGCAAAGTCTCTTGCATCGCGGCATGACTTAGCATAAAGCCCCTGTACTCTTCAATCCCGCATTCCAAGGAAAAGGAGCATTTTAACACGTGAAACCAACGCTTATCCTACTGCCCGGCCTTTTGTGTGATAAGGCCCTTTGGCAGCATCAAATCAATGCCTTAGAGGCATATGTTGACGTGATTGTGCCCGATTTAACGGCCAGCGATAACATGCGCGAATTGGCAAAGAGTGTGCTTTCCATAGCACCCGAAAGCTTTGCCTTGGCAGGGCTTTCTATGGGTGGCTATGTGGCGATGGAGCTGATGCGCCAAGCGCCGCAACGAATCACCCAGCTTGCGCTTATCGATACATCCGCGCGCCCCGATACGGATGAAAGCCGCCGCAAGCGTCGTGGGCTTATTCAACTCGCGCAAAAAGGCGACTTCAAAGGCGTAACGCCACGCTTGCTTCCGATGCTGATTGCCGCATCCCGTTTGCAGGATGAAGAACTTACCAAATTGATTATCGACATGGCAGGCAGGGTGGGGATGCATGCTTTCTTAAATCAGCAGACGGCAATTCTTGGCCGCATTGATAGCCGCCCGCATCTATCGCTTATCACCGTGCCAACTGTGATTATCTGCGGGGAGCAGGATGCACTAACCCCGCCCGAACATGCGCAGGAAATGGCAAATTATATTAAAGGCGCGGAACTGCACATTATCCCTGGCGCGGGGCATCTCGCGCCATTGGAACAGCCAGCGCCTGTGAATAGAATTCTGAAGAAGTGGCTGGGTATTTCCGAAAAGAATAACGGCTAGTTATTCCTTGAAGGGAAACGGCTTCGCATCGGATGCGTAGGTGATGTAGGCCACAAGGTCACGCGCATATTCCGCGAGCTTCGCATTAAAATCCTGCAAGCTGCCAAGCGGTTTGCCAGTTAAAATGCGCGTCACGAATTGGATGATGGCCACCACGCCCGTAATCGCGAATACGATATAGAAAATCACCATGAACAAGATCATGAAGAACAGGCGAACCCATGTGCTGGTATCCTGAACCTGGCTTTTGATGTGGTCTTCAATCTGTGTTTGTGGCGGATTTGAATGTTCGCGATCGGACATGGAACGAGCCTTGGAGATGTGTGACTTTATGGGCGATTTCTAGTGTCCCCTCCAAATTGCCTTCACAGGTAGTGCCAGAATGTTAAGGCAATTTGGAGGTTAGGACACTAGAAGAATTGTAAAGTTAGTGTGACTTATATCTCGCAATTGCACTGTGTCTTTACGGCAGCGTATTAAGCAATTGCGAGATGTCACACTAGCAAAAAAATACGCAAATCCAAACATCATTTTGATAAATGCGCCAAAATAGTTTTAAATACAGGTGTTAAAGCATTACGCATCTCTAATATATCCTTATGTCAGAACCCCTCATCATCGCGCTGGCCCAATTAAACCTCACCATCGGGGGGATTGAGGCGAATGCCGGAAAAATCAAAGTCGCGCATCAAAACGCAGCAGCGCGAGGCGCTGATTTGATTGTGACCTCCGAATTATCGATCAGCGCTTATCCGCCCGAAGATTTAACGCTGCGTCCGTCCTATGTCGATGCGTGCATGAAAGCTGCCGAAGCATTGGCGCTCGTTACCAAAAATTCTGCTGCGATGATTGTTGGCTTGCCTTGGAAAAATCCGGAAGGTGGCAATCCGTATAATGCGGCTGCGCTGCTGATGAACGGCAGGATTGAACAGGTCTGGTACAAATTCGATTTGCCGAATTACGGCGTGTTTGATGATAAGCGCGTCTTCAGTTTTGGCGGCAAGGATGATGGCGAGCCGTTCCTGATTAAAGGCGCGCGCATTGGCGTGACCATATGCGAAGATATGTGGAGCAAGGAACGCGCGGCTTCCCTAAAACGTCGCGGCGCAAATATTTTGATTACAATTAATGCCAGCCCGTTTGAAACCGATAAGCCACTTGTACGACGCGCGATTATGACTGCACGCATCAAGGAAACGGGCTTGCCGATTGTCTATGTCAACCAACTGGGCGGGCAGGATGAATTGCTGTTTGACGGCGGTTCGTTCGTGATGAATACGAAGGGCGATGAATGCGCCAATCTGGGTCAGTATCAGGAAAAAGTGCAGCTTACCTATTGGAATAAGCAGGGCGAGCATTGGATTCCGCGCCAAGAGGAATTACCAAAACCATTAAGCGAAGAAGAAAGCATTTATTCCGCGCTCACTTTGGCGCTGCGCGATTATGTACAGAAAAATAACTTTCCCGGTGTGCTGATTGGTATGTCCGGCGGGATTGATAGCGCGCTGGTTTCCGCGCTGGCGGTTGATGCGCTGGGCAAAGACAAAGTCATCAATGTGATGATGCCATCACCCTATACATCGAAAGACAGTCTGGAAGATGCGCAGAAAGCTAGCACCATGCTTGGCTGTGAATACAAAACCATTTCAATTGAAGAAGGCATGAAGGCTTTGGGCAATGCCGTGAAGCCGCACAGCAAAGGTTTCAATACGGATATTGCTGACCAAAACGTGCAATCACGGTTGCGCGGTTTGATTTTGATGACGCTATCCAACACCTATGGTCACATGGTGGTGGCAACCGGAAATAAATCGGAAATGGCGACGGGCTATGCGACGCTCTATGGCGATATGTGCGGCGGCTTTGCCTTGATTAAAGACGTGTATAAAACGCTGGTCTTCCGCCTGTGCAAATGGCGCAACGTGAATAAGCCCGCGATTGGCCTTGGGCCGCAGGGGTTTGTCATGCCCGAACGCATTATTACCCGCCCGCCAAGCGCAGAATTAAAGCCTAATCAGGTGGATCAAGATACGTTGCCGCCTTATCCACAGTTAGATGACATTATCCAATGCCTTGTGGAACGCGAAATGAGCATTAAAGATGTTATTGGCCGCGGGCATGATGAAGCGACAGTAACCAAAGTGCTTAAGATGCTGAAGTTTTCCGAATATAAACGCCGCCAGGCACCACCGGGTGTTAAAATTACCGCGCATAGCTTTGGCCGTGAACGCCGTTATCCGCTTACCAACAAATTCTTCGGTTAACTGTTTAGTTAACCATGTTTGGTAGTATTTAAGAAAAACTTTAAGCATACGATTACCGACACAATTACATATTTCCACACATGCCTTGCGAGCATAAATGTCGGAACAAAGGTCATATTATGCGGTGCTGGGTACGCACCCCTACGCGTCACGCGCCGAGATTCACGAAGCATTCCGCTTGGCCAAAGCCAACCGTGACTTAAGCACCATCGAAGGTTACGCCGAATTCCGCCAGAAAGCCGATGCATATGAAATCTTGCGCAACGAAGCGACCCACGCGGGGTATGACGCGGTTTATCTACCGCTGCGCGCCGAAGCCATTCTGGAAGTTGTGCGCTTGCTGGTCGAAGTGGGTCTTGGCATTGCGCAGCCGGTTGATAAGGACGGCGAACTTACCAACAAGCTGGAAATCACCTTTAAGCGCATTGCCGTTGAATTTGGCGTGACGCGTCAGGAAGTGGAATGGATTAGCGCCGAATTATCACGCCTGCATCCGTTGGAAAGCCATGCGGATGCAGAAGTGGTCATGTCCACCATGACGCCGGATGATATTTTAAGCGCGATGTATGCCATTAGAAAAAACCGGTTGATAGAGCAGGAACAAGACCTTGCGAAATCATCTGCGCAAAGCTTCCGCGCGGAGGCTAAAAACCCCGGTGCTGCAACGGTTATCAAGCACCCCATGCTGTATACCGAGATTGCGGATGCCAAGAACCGCGAACTCGCGGCGCTGATTACAGACATGCTGGAACATCCCAAGGATGTGGATGTGCTGGCCAAATATTTTGCTGAAGTGGATGCGGGGCATTTTAAAGCCGAATGGATGATTGCACTGGCTAAGGCCAACCAGACGCAAAACCGCATCAATAATTACCGCCATGAATACCGCGCGGTCTTGGGTAATATTGCTGCGGCACTTTATCAAAACCCCGCACTTGCCTTCACGAAAGTCTTTACCGACAACATCAGCAAATATGTGTTTGATGGGCTGGCGCATTCAACGCGCACCACCGAAGAAACGCAGGCCTTCAATTTATTCAGCGCGGTCGTCACGCTAAATCCTGATGCGTTTACGTATGATGAGTTTGAACGTTATTGCTTCCGCGAAAATTCACCGCAAGGCGATGGCGGTATGCTGGTGAAGCAAGCGATTGATGTGGTGACTGTGCGCGCAGATTTAGGGCCTGCTGCCATAAAGGGCCTTGTACATAAGCTTTATCACCACCCAGCAGGAGTAGACCCCAAGGGCATGAAATACACTGAGCTATTAGATGTGATGCTGGAAAAGGGAATGATTTCCCATGATTTATTAAGCGGGTTGGAAGCAGCCAATAAACGCCGCAATAAAAGCAGCCAGCAGGATGTCCATGATAAACTTGCTGCCGTAATCAAGGATGCGCAACCGCGCGTTGCAGTACGCCCGGTACACATGCGTCATGCAGGGCAACCAAACGCCAACGATATTTGCTTTATTGATTAGCCCCGAATTATCTTTGCGATGCGCGGTCGTAGGTTTCCTGGATTTGCATGCGCATCTTCACGCGGAAGGCGATGCGGTCTTGAACCGCTTTTGGCAAATCCGTCATCTTCAGGATATTTTTTTTCAGCAGGGCGGTAATCACGTCTTCAACGGCGCGGGACATTTCACTGTCGGTTCTGCGCAATTCGCTGATGGATTCTGCGATAATCTTGGTTTCAATGCCTTTGGCCTGCATGAAAGTCAGCACATCAGCATGATCATGGGGCAGCATATCTGCGCCGGGAATAGGGCGAACGCTTACTTTTGATACTTTACCGTCTGCATCGCGAATTACATAAGGCATGGCGTGTTTCTTTCCTGACTAATTGAAATCAATATAGCCCAATAAATCTGACAGTCCTTATCCTAAACTATGGGCTTCAATTATTAACAAGATGTAAATAGGTTAGTGAATCAAAGGCTTCCGCGCAAATCGGCCTGCAAAAAATACATAATTTTCTTGCCTGTGCATTATGCGAATGCCATAGCTAGTTACCGCCTTGATGTATCTGATTCCGTTGCCTTCGTAAGCTTTTTCAGTTTGTTTCCCTAAATCCCAGTAAAATTTGATGAGGATCCCATGTCTATTCGCTTAACGCTTCGCCCGATACGTGTGATTTTCAGTATCGTTTTTTTGGCAAGTCTGACTGCATGTGGTTCCGGTTATCGCAACATCACACTCGATGCATCACCGCGCGAAGTCGCCGCGGTTCGCAGCATTGCGCTGGCATCGGTCACCGCGCGCCCAAGTGAAACGCATGAAATGCTGCCCTTGGCGCAGGGGCATATTGTTCGCGCGCTCACCAAGCTTGAAAATGAAATTTTCGAATACCTGCTGCTTAAGGGCTTTAATGTTGTGAATCCTGCCGTAAGCCGTGTGGCCTATACGCGTGAAACCGATTACGAAGATTTGTATATCGCCAATAATCCTGAAATCCTGACCAATCTGCAAAGCGGCGCGGAGTTCAAGTTCCTTGCGAATAATATGAAGAAACTGACGATGCTGCACACCCAAAAGCCAGCCGGCACGTTTACGTCGAATGAACGCACGCCATCGCAATATAACCTGATGCCGTCGCTGAACCGCACGCCCACCATCAATCAAGACCAGCAGGATATCGTAAGCAGCGCGAACACCCGCATATTCCCGCAGCTTGAATTTGGCACAAATTTATCAACCCCATCCATGACGGTTCTGGGCGGCGCGGATGACAACCGCTGGGCAACCCAGCCAATGCGCCGCGCCATCGGCGAAATCACCCATCGCATCGGTGCGGAGGCGTACTTGCTGGTTGATGCGCATATGCGTTTATCGCCGCGTGAAGAAGGCCCGATTTTGGCAGGCATACTTGGTGGCGGTACACGTACCGTTGTGGTTGAAGGCACGGCGATGCTGGTTCGCAATAATGGGGCTATCCTTGCCGTTGAAACCTTCCGCGCAGACAGCGACGATCATATCAGCGGTGCCGAAGGGTCGGGGTCGCGCCCGCGCACATTCTCCGGCCTTGCGCGGTTTGAAGGCAACTGGGGCAACCTCAATGACATGACCATGCAGGCTGTACGTAACGCCGCATATCAAATTGCCGACAGGCTTGCAGGCTATAAAGGCCATTACGCTGACGGTGACGATTAATGGTGACGATTAATTAGGAAAAGGCAATTGCATGGGTCTTAGCTTCTGGCATTTACTGATTGTTCTTGCGGTCATCCTTATCGTGTTTGGCGCTGGAAAGCTTCCAAACGTGATGGGCGATTTGGGCAAGGGCATCCGCAGCTTCAAAGAAGGCCTTGAAGGCAAGGACGGGGAAAACAAGAAACTTCCCGACGATAAGAAGTAAAATAATTCGGACATCATCATGCTTGGACTTGCCTGGCCAGAGTTATTGTTGATTGGCGCGGTCGCCGTTATTGCGATAGGGCCAAAGGATATTCCGCCATTGATGCGGCAGGCGGGGGCATGGTCACGCAAGGCGCGCCTGATGATGCATGATTTCCAAAAGCACTGGGATGATTTGCCCAATCAGGTTGACATGGCATCAATGCAGCGCGAAGCCGACGATATCCAGAAAAAGACCTTTGAAAAATACGGCGTCGATGTAACCAAGGCCGAAGTGCAAAAAGTAGATGCAAAGGCCGACCAGCAGGAAGATGAAGCGCATATTGCAGCGGCCGCAAAAGACAAGAAGCCTTCATCATGACCGATTTCCCGCCTGAACCTGTAAAGAAAGATGAAATGCCGCTTCTTGCGCATCTGGTGGAACTGCGCAACCGTTTGGTATGGTGCATAGCAGCGTTATTTATTGCTATCGCCGGCAGCTATTTCGTTGCGCAGGATATTTACAGCTTTCTGGTTGCCCCGCTGGCGGAGGCGATGAAAGCGCAGGGCGCGGACATGCCGCGCCGCCTGATTTATACAAATCTTACCGAAGCATTCTTTACCTATATGGGGGTTGCGGTATGGGCCGGTTTTTTCATCACCGCGCCATTCATCCTTATTCAAATTTGGCGCTTCATGGCACCGGGGCTTTATGCCAATGAAAAAAATATCATCCGCCCATATTTATTCCTGACACCATTTCTGTTTTATGCGGGCGCGGCTGCTGCTTATTATTTTGTGTTTCCGGCGGCATGGCATTTCTTCCTCAGCTTTGAAAACAGCAGCGGCGCGGCTGGGCTTCCCATTCAACTGGAAGCGCGGGTGGGGGATTACCTGAGTTTGGCGATGTCGATGATTTTGGCGTTTGGCTTTGCGTTTGAACTGCCGCTGGGGCTTATCCTGCTGGTGCATCTGGGCATATTGGGCGCGGAGCAATTAAAGAAATTTCGTCGTTTTGCGATTGTCATCAACTTCATCCTAGCTGCGGTTTTAACGCCGCCAGACGTGATTAGTCAGCTCTCCCTAGCCATACCGCTCTGCCTGCTTTATGAAGTAGCCATAGTGATTGCTGGTGTGATTGATAAAAAGAAGGCGGCCAAGGCCCGGGACGTAGTAAAGGTTTGATTTGAAATGCACGATATAAAACTCATCCGCGATAATCCAAAAGTTCTGGATAATGGGTTGGAACGCCGTAATTTGCCGCCCCAAGCCGCCGAAGTTGTAAAGCTGGACGCGGAACGCCGCGCCATCCAAACCCAGTTACAGGAAATGCTGGCAAGACGTAACGAATTATCTAAGCAAATTGGCTATATGAAGCGCAGTGGCGGGGATGCAACCGAGCTTACCGAAGAGGTTGCGAAGCTTAAAACGCTTGTTCCTGCACTCGAAGATGAAGAACTCGTTGCTGCGGAAAAAATTGATAAGTTGCTTTCCACATTACCAAATGTGCCAGCAGATGATGTGCCCTATGGCAAGGATGAAAAAGCTAATCTGGAACTGCGCAAAGTGGGGGAACCCCGCCGCATGAATTCAGCCAAGGAACATTATGACATTGGCGAAAAATTGAAGCTGATGGATTTTGATAATGCCGCCAAAATGTCGGGCGCGCGCTTTACCATTTTAAAGGGTCAATTGGCGCAGCTGGAACGCGCGCTTGGCAACTTCATGCTTGATGTGCATACGCGTGATTTTGGCTATACCGAAATCTCCCCGCCGTTGATGGTGCGCCCGGAAATGATGTTTGGTACAGGGCAATTTCCTAAATTTTCAGATGATCAGTTTTCAACTTATGCAGGTTACGCTTCAATTCCTACGGCTGTAGCAAAAAATTGGGCAAATGATGGTGATATCAGGGTTGCGCCGCCTCTCTGGCTTATCCCAACCGCCGAAGTGCCGCTGACCAACATCGTCTATGACAGCATTGTGGAAGCTGAAAGCCTGCCATATCGTTTTGTGGCGCGTACGCCGTGTTTCCGCGCCGAAGCGGGTGCAGCGGGGCGCGATACGCGCGGCATGATCCGCCAGCATCAATTCTACAAGGTTGAGCTGGTCAGCATCACCACGCCAGAGCAATCGAATGCCGAGCATGACCGCATGACGGATGCCGCGGAAACCATTTTAAAGAAGCTGGAAATCCCATTCCGCACCGTGTTGCTGTGCACCGGCGATATAGGTTTTTCGGCCAAGAAAACCTATGACATCGAAGCATGGTTGCCGGGACAAAATGCATACCGCGAAATTTCGTCATGTTCCAATTGCGGCGATTTCCAAGCACGCCGCATGAAGGCGCGATTCCGCGCCAAGGGTGATAAAAATACGCAGTTTTTACATACACTAAACGGGTCGGGCGTTGCTGTGGGCCGCGCGCTGATTGCGGTTCTTGAAAATTATCAGCAAGATGATGGAAGCGTTTTGATTCCATCTGCCTTGAAACCTTACATGGGCGGTCTGGAAAAAATTACGTTATAAAATTTCCATCGCTTAACCCTTAAGGCTCATGTTGCGCAATGCTCCTTTATACATCTTGATGACTGCCGTGTTGGTGTTGTCCGCATGCGCAGCGCCGCCGCGCAGCGCGCCAACCTCAACCGTCAGCATCAAGCCCGGGCGAACGGTTACCGTGCAGCAGGGCGAAACACTGTACAGCTTCGCGCGCCGCAACAAGGCCTCGATGCGCGAGTTGATTGATTTAAACCGCCTGCAAGCGCCATATCAGCTAACGTCAGGCAGCACGTTGCGCCTGCCTGCATCCGACAGCGATTTGCCATCGGTCGAACTGGGCCCCGTGGCGGCGGAGAATGAGAAAGACTATAAGAAAAAGCATTCCGGCAAGCCCAAAACCACCTATACGCAGGTTGCACCGGAGCCCATTACGTCGCAGCGGGCAGGGGAATTGGCGGATGATACGCCCTATGCCCCGCGCTTAAATGGCTCGCCATCAGCATTGCAGGATGCAGCCAACCAGCAATTTGATGCAGCCCCGCAAACGCCAACCAGCGCGCTGAATTTGCAGCCGATGGTGTTTGATTCAAAAAACCAGCGCCTTGCAGTGGGCAAGCATCCAAACACTGCCGTGAATGTCGCTGTTCCGGATAAAACGCTTCCCGAAAAAGCAGTTGCCGAAAAACTGGTAACGCCAAAAGTATCAGCAAGCACATATGTGCCGCGCGATAAAAACGGAAAAATAAAACCAGACCCGAATGATGAGGCAAGCGAACCATTGCCGCAGCCAAAGGTTGCTGTTATTCCGCCGCAGCTAAAAGCACCGGAACCAAAGAAAGTTGAGGCGCTAAAGGATGATGGCGGAATGCATAGCCGGATTGAAAAAGGCGTGGAGCCAAAAAATTTCATCTGGCCTGTGAATGGCACGGTTATTTCAACCTTTGGCCCTAAATCAAACGGCCTGAACAATGATGGCATCAACATTGGCGTGCCACGCGGAACGCCCGTGGTGGCCGCAGATGGCGGCACGGTGGCCTATGCGGGCAGCGATATTCCGGGTTATGGCAATGTTGTGCTGGTACGCCACCCCACAGGTCTTATGACCACCTATGCCCACCTCGACCGCATGTTTGTGCAGCAAGATATTGTGGTAGCGAAGGGTGATTTGCTGGGTAGTGTTGGCACAACAGGCGGGGTTGATACACCGCAACTGCATTTTGAAATCCGCCGCAATAAAGAAGCGCTGGATCCCTCGAAATATCTCTACAAATAAATTATAGCGGAATTTTAATTCCGGCTTTGCCAGCAGCATCCTGAATAAATTGCCATGCCACACGGCCTGAACGCGCACCGCGCGTCACCGACCATTCAATCGCGGCTGCGTGCAGCTCGTCTTTTGATTGCGGTAGTTTAAGCCACTCAGCGTAGCCATCAATAATCGCAAAGAATGTCTGCTGATCGCAGGGATGAAAGCCCAGCCATAGGCCAAAACGGTCGGAAAGCGACACTTTTTCTTCAACCGCTTCATATGGGTTGATGGCGGTTGAACGTTCATTTTCAATCATATCGCGCGGCATTAAATGGCGGCGGTTTGATGTTGCGTAAATAATCACGTTATCAGGGCGGCCTTCAAGGCCACCTTCCAACACGGCTTTCAACGATTTATAGCTGCTCTCATTTTCAGAGAATGACAAATCATCGCAAAATAAAACGAAGCGGCGCTTATCACCGCGCAGCAAACGCAGCAGCACGGGCAGGGTTAGAATATCTTCGCGGTGAATTTCAATCAGCGCGATGGAGTTTGGAATTTGTTTTAAAACATCCGCGTGGATGGCTTTGATGAGGGAGCTTTTGCCCATCCCGCGTGCGCCCCACAGCAATGCATTATTGGCGGAAAGTCCTTTGGCGAATTGCATGGTGTTACTCAGCAGAATTTCTTTCTGCAAATCCACGCCATGTATCAACTTTAAATCAACACGCGAAACGCTTGATAATGCTTCCAATTGTTGCGTTTCGCCTTGCCAAATATAGGCATCGGCCTTGGCCACGTTCTTGGCTTGCGGCGCGGGCGGCTTCATGCGCTCCAACGCTTCCGCAATACGGGCGAGAAGGGGTAGGGCTTCCTTATCCATTGACGATTTTCTTTTGCTGCTCAGTTTGGGCACCAGTAAATTCCGGCACTAGATTTACAATTTCGCTGCGCAATAGCTGTTCATCGGTATTTGCATCCTGCGCTTTCGCGCCAAGCGATGTGATGAAGCTGTTTACATCATTAAATGGTTTGGGCGCAGCGGCAGCCAAATGCACACCATCCGCGCCAGACGGTGTCAGTTTTTCACTATCGCTAAATAATTCTTCATATAGTTTTTCGCCCGGACGCAAGCCGGTATAGACGATTTTGATATCCTCATCCGGCTTCAAACCCGCAAGGCGTATCATCTGCTTTGCTAAATCAGCAATTTTCATGGGGTTACCCATATCCAGCACCATGATTTTACCGCGTTCGGTAATGCCTGTAGTTGCGTGCGCAGATGCTTGTAAAACCAGTTCAACTGCTTCGCGTACGGTCATGAAATAGCGCGTAATATCGGGGTGGGTAACGGTAAGCGGGCCGCCCTTTGCCAATTGCTGCTGGAAGCGCGGAACAACCGAACCCGTGGAACCCAGCACATTGCCAAAGCGCACGGTCAGAAAGCGCGTCTTGCCGGAATTATCATGGTCGAATGCCTGACAATAATGTTCGGCAATGCGTTTGCTTGCGCCCATCACATTCGCCGGGCGCACGGCCTTGTCGGTTGAAATCAGCACCATCACATCGCTGTTATATTGCGCAGCGGCATCAGCAACATTCTTTGTGCCCAATACATTGGTGAGGAGCGTTTCGCGCACATTGGCTTCGGCCATTGGTACATGCTTCAACGCTGCCGCATGGAACACGATATTGGGTTTGAAGGTTGCAAAAATCTGGTTGATGCGCTGCGCATCACGCACATCGGCAATCTGTGCTTGAATGTTCAGCATCGGGAATGCTTCGCGCAGTTCCAGCTCAATCGCGTATAAATTGAATTCGCTGCTATCCACCAATACCAGTTCGCTTGGTTTTAATGCCGCGATTTGGCGGGTTAATTCGCTGCCAATCGTACCGCCGGAACCGGTTACCAGGGCGCGTTTATGCTGCACAAATGCGGTCATCGCGTTTCTATCCAGGACGGTTTCTGCTCTGCCCAGCAAATCTTCCAGCGCAATCGGGCGCACGTTGGAAAGCGACCCGGCGCTTTCATGCAGTTCCGTGATGGATGGCAGGCGCGACAGCGTGAGGCCAAGCGCCTGCGCCTCGGAAAGGAATTGCTCAAACCCCGCACTGCGTCCGGCAACCTTGCTGATAATCAAGCGGGCAGGGGCAAGGTTCCTGGCCTTCAAATCATTCACAACCTGCTTCAGGTCGGCCATGTTGCCAAGAATGGAAACCGAATGGATTTCACGGCCCGTGCGGGTGCCTTTTTCATCGAGCACCCCAACAACGTGATACGGCGATGCGCGGTCGGCGATGGAACTTTGGATAAACAGCACGGCTTCATCGCTTGCGCCCACCACCAGCACATTGGTGCGATCCTGGTGATTGGCGTTCCAGAAACGGTCAAGGCGGCCTTCGCGCAGCAGGCGCACAAACAGGCGCGATCCGCTCATGAACGCCACCAGCACAAACCACACAATGCCAGCTACCGAACGCGGCATGCCATCAAGGCGCGTGAGCAGAAATGAAACGGGAAGGAAAATGGCAACCGCAATCGTCACCGCGCGTAAAATATTTCCCAAATCGCGAACCGATGTATAACGCCATACGCCGCGGTAAACGCCGGTAATCGCAAATGCAAGAATGCTGCTTGAAACGAAAAGCAGCATTTGAAGCAACCAAGGCTCCGCCGGAATTTCAAACAGCCCACCGCCAAGACGCAGATACATAGCCACCGCAAAGGTAAGCGCGGCCATGAATACATCATGCACAAACGAAAATATGACGCGGTTAAAACGGGGCAATGCCATCACTCTTTTAAATTACTTAAGCGTTTTAAATACCACAACAGCCCTTCAACAAGCAAAGGGGCCAATAAAAGTAGCCAAATGTTAAGGGTGAGCGCCGCCATGCACAGCACCAAAAGCCCAGCATTTGCAAGGATTATTGCGATTACGACGGGAACGGGGCTGCCTGCGCCAAGGGCGGCTTTCTGGTAATAATGCTCGCGGTGCGCTTCCCAAAACTTCTTCTTTTTCAGAATGCGGCGGATAAGCGTGAAGCTGGCATCAAACACATAATAAAGCGGTAAAGCGATAGCGATGCCAAGATAGCCATTACTTGCGAGCACCATCATCAGATAGCCAAGGATAAAGCCGAGTGGAATACTGCCCACATCACCCATGAATAATTTTGCAGGATGCCAATTCCAAATCAGGAAGCCGATGGACGCGCCAATCATCGCGCATGCAAGAATAAACCCGAATTCGGGAATGTTTCCGGCCAGCAAGCCGATAATCACAAAGCCAATGCCCATATGCACGGTTTGCGCGCCGGTAATGCCGTCAATGCCATCCATGAAATTGGTGAGGTTGATAAACCACAGCCACGCAAAGCCAGCAACCACGCGGTCTAACCATAAGGGCAGCGCGCCTTGAAACACAAATTGCTCGGTCGGCAGTGATGCAAGCCCAAGCCCAACCGCCAGAATATGCACCGCAAAGCGTTCCCGCGCAGGCAGTGATTTTTTATCATCGAGCCATGAAACAATGATAAGGGCGACGACCGCGACGAGTAAAAGAAGGTGTTCGGTTATTTGCTGCGTGTAAAGGTCAAACGCAATCCATACGGCAAGAATGGTCAGCCATATCGCAATGCCGCCGCCGCGTGGTACGGGCGCTGTGTGCATGCTGCGCTCATTCGGATTATCAAGGATGGATGCAGCCAATAATCGCTTGCGAACCACGCCACAAATGAACCATGAAAGGGCAGCAGTTAGAATGATGATGAGCGGTATGATAAACATGGCGCATATTACACAGGGGCGTTTTGAAACTCAATTGACAGGCTATGCATAGCGGTTTAGGCCTTTGCGCATGAGTAATCCAGCTAAAACAAGCGTTATAACGGTTTCGTACCACACGGGCGCGGTGCTGTTCGAGATGATTGCGTCGGTGTTGGCGCAAGATGGTCTTGCGGAACTGGTTATCGTCAATAACGGTAACCCCGCAGATGTAGTTGAAAAACTGCAAGGCATGGCCGCGCAAAATCCACGTCTGAGATTTTTGAGCGGTCATGGCAATGTTGGCTTTGCCAAGGGCAATAATCTTGGCGCCAAAGCTGCAACGGGTGATTATCTATTTCTTTTAAATCCTGACTCTGTGCTGGAAGCCGGGGATTTGAATAAGCTGATGGCACAGTCGCAAAAGCTGCCGCGCCCGCATTTAATCGGCCCGCGTATTCTGGATGCCAATGGCAATGAACAAAGCGGTAGCCGCCGTGATGTGCTCACCCCGTGGCGCGCCACCGTGGAAGCGCTCGCGCTTTATAGATTATTCCCTAAAAGCCATGCTTTCCGCCGTTGGAAATGGCATGAAGCAAATCTGCCAACGGATATTCAGGAAGTGCCTGCCATTAGCGGTGCGGCGATGTTTTTGCCATCAGGCGATTTCTGGCTTGTTGGCGGCCTCGATGAGGGCTATTTCCTGCATGTGGAGGATGTTGATTTTTGTTACAGCTTGCATCAACGCGGCGCAAAAATTTTCTTCATGCCGCAATTGGCGGTCAAGCATATTGGCGCAACCAGCGATGTGCCATCCTTGGTGGTTGAGCGCCATAAGGCCATGAGCATGGTGCGTTATTTTCACAAGAATTTTTCAGGTTCAACATTCCCGCCGCTACTTTGGCTGCTGAACATCGCCATATGGGCACGCTATTATTTAACCGTGCTGCGCAGCAAACTGGCTTAATCCAAATCTTTTGGAAATTCCGGCTTAAAATCACGCGCGTTCAATTTCAAAATCGACAGCGCGTCCGTGCCATCATACGCCAAATCCTGGTTCATGCGCTCAAACAGACTTGGGCTTAAATTCGTCAGCCCCATCGCGCGCACCACGCGCAGCAGGTTTTTCAAGAGGTATGTGGGGAATGAAAAGATGCGAATGGGACGTCCCAGGCTTTCAGCCACGCGGCGTATCATCGTGAAATACGTCACCGTTTCCCCGCCCGTGACATTAATGGATTTGTTGAATGCATCCTTATTGCCGATACTGTTAATGACGGCCTGCGCCACATCCTGCGCATGAATGGGTTGGCGCAGCCCCATCGCTTCACCAGAGACCATGAAGAACCCAAAGCGCTTAATCATGCGCGCGATGAAGGTGATGTTCTGGTCATTCACGCAATCATAAATCAGGGTAGGGCGCAAAATGGTATAGGGGATACGGAAGGTTTCGCTGTTCACCCGCACGACTTCTTCGGCAGCGCCAATTTTGCGCACCAATTCCTTTTCCTGCTTATCTAAACTTTTCGATTTGCCGAATAAACTGGTGGAACTAAGGGTAATCAATTGCGATGCGCCCAAGAATTGCGGCATGACCGGGCCCAGGAGCCAGATGGGCCACAGGCTGATAATCACGGCACGGTCATGCAAATGCCATGAGGCATCCTGCACCTCATTGGTGGGCAGCCATGCGAAATTCAGGCCGGTATCGGTCTTTTTGCGGCTAACGACATAACCGCGATATCCTTGCTCCGCCAGTAACGGCAAAAGGTAATTTCCGACAAGGCTACCGCCTCCCAAGACTAGGACTTGCTGTTTACTGTCATTTTCCATTAAAAGAACCCTATATTGATGAATCTAAGGAGACTATCAGGTGAAGTGGGATAAAAGCAAATTACCAAGCCGTCATGTCAGCGTAGGGCCAGAACGTGCGCCGCACCGCTCATATTATTATGCAATGGGCATGACCGAAGCAGAAATCAACCAGCCTTTCGTTGGTGTTGCCACCTGCTGGAATGAAGCTGCGCCGTGCAATATTTCCCTCTCGCGCCAAGCCCAGTCGGTAAAGAAGGGCGTGAAGGAAGGGTTTGGCACCCCACGCGAATTCACTACCATCACCGTGACCGATGGCATCGCTATGGGCCATGAAGGCATGAAATCATCCTTGGCCAGCCGTGACCTGATTGCAGATTCGGTTGAATTGACCATGCGCGGCCATTGCTATGACGCGCTGGTGGGTTTGGCGGGCTGCGATAAATCATTGCCGGGGCTGATGATGGCGATGGTGCGTTTAAACGTGCCATCCGTGTTCATGTATGGCGGCTCCATCTTGCCGGGTAAATTCCGCGGCCAAGACGTAACGGTTCAAAATGTATTCGAAGCCGTTGGCGCACATGCCGCCGGTAAAATGAGCGATGAGGATTTGCACGAATTGGAATGCGTGGCGTGTCCTTCCGCTGGTTCATGCGGCGGTCAATTCACTGCGAATACGATGGCCTGCGTTTCCGAGGCGATTGGCCTTGCATTGCCGGGTTCTGCTGGCGCACCTGCACCCTATTTATCACGCGATGAATATGCCGCTGCATCCGGCAAAGCGGTGATGGAACTGATTAAGAAGAACATCCGCCCACGTGATATTGTAACGCGCAAGGCGCTGGAAAATGCTGCGGTTATCGCATCTGCATCCGGCGGTTCAACTAATGCGGCGCTTCACTTGCCAGCCATTGCGCATGAATGCGGTATCGATTTTGACATTCACGCTGTGGCCGATGTATTCCGCCGCACACCATATATTGCTGACATGAAACCCGGCGGTAAGTATGTAGCCAAGGACATGTTCGAAGCAGGCGGCGTTCAAATGCTGATGAAGGCATTGCTGGATGGCGGTTACCTGCACGGCGATTGCATGACGGTAACGGGTAAGACGATTGCCGAAAATTTGAAGGACGTTGTGTTTAGAACAGATCAAGACGTTATTCGCACCACCAAAAACCCCATTACGCCAACCGGCGGCGTGGTTGGTCTGCGCGGCAATCTTGCCCCGCAAGGCGCGATTGTGAAGGTAGCTGGCATGAAGAACCAAGTGTTCACTGGGCCAGCACGCGTATTTGATTGCGAAGAAGACGCTTTTGCTGCCGTTGAAGCCCGCACTTATAAGGAAGGCGAAGTATTGGTCATCCGTTACGTTGGCCCGCGCGGCGGCCCGGGCATGCCTGAAATGCTATCCACCACCGCAGCGCTTTATGGACAAGGCGTGGGTGATAAGGTTGCGCTCATTACCGATGGACGTTTTTCGGGTGCAACCCGCGGCTTCTGCGTTGGCCATGTTGGCCCTGAAGCAGCAGTGGGCGGCCCGATTGGCCTCATCAAAGACGGGGACATTATTGAAATGGATGCGATTAAGGGCATCTTGAATGTGAAGCTGTCGGATGAAGAGCTGGCGAAGCGCAAGAACGATTGGAAGCCACGCACCAATAATTTCCAGGCCGGTGCATTGTGGAAATACGCGCAGCAAGTAGGCGATGCGGAAAAGGGCGCGGTCACGCACCCAGGCGCAAAAGCTGAAACGCACGTGTATGGCGATATTTAATTATTCTTCGCGGTAAGCGGTGATGGATTTGATGCGGCCCTTGGTTCCGGGTTGCAAATCAATCGCAATGCCTGCGATTTCCGGGCGGTAATAAATCGGCAATTCCAGAATATAGCTGTTACCAGCGGGTAGGGCGCGCGCAACACTGTAACGCTCCAGCGTGTTTTCATTCTGGATTAAATGAACGCCAATTTGCCCTTCGGTAATCTCGGCTTCAATCACCACCAGAAATTCGCTGGGTAAATTATTGTCCTGCGCCAATACAACATAAGCGGCAACACCACTGTTCTGATTACCCGCATTGATATTAGCGGTAAGTGTAGTTTCGTTTTCTAACACGCAGCCCTGCTGGAAAACCGTATTGGCTTTCATATAAGGCATCGGCATGGGCTTCAACCGCTTACGGTCAAAGCGGCAATCACGCAAACGGTCAATAATCACATCGCCTTCCACCGTGCGGTCGGTTTCATAACGGAAAGCGCGTGCGCGGTGCCCCACGGCAACTATTGTATCCCACAGCGTATTTGGAACCCCCGTATGCGAATTGGAACGCCAATGGCGCAGCATCAGTTTGGTTTGCTCCAGCGTGTCTAATCGCTCGGTCACATATGGCTGGCTGGCACGGGTTAGCACTGTGGTTGCAAAGCTTTGAATGGGCGTGGCACGTGAAAGTACATCCATCATCAGCGCTTTTTCATCGCCCTTAATCGGCGGTGTTTTCAAAAGCGCATCATCAATCACACTGCGCGGCGCAAGATAGCCCGATGGCGTGATGAGTTCGAGACACGTCATAAAATCTTTTTCTTTTAAATCCAATTGGTGACTTACACCGCGCTTCTCATCATTCTTAATCCACGCCGTATCGGGCGCGGGCGTTAAATGCTCCGTCACCAATGCGCTATGCACAAAATGATCTGGCTTTGAAAGTTCTAACGCGCGCTGCAAATGCTGCGGGAACCATTCATCGCATTCGCGCAGCACGGCAAAATAATCGCCTTTCACCTGTTTCAAGCCATCCCAAAGGCTGGTGCCATCCACTTGAAGAACGGCGGCTTTATGCTTGAAAACAAAGGGCTTTGTTTTAACCAGAATGATTTGGGTTTGCTTGTGAACCTGCGCTGCCACGGAATTCACCGCGCGTTCCAGTAATTCAGGGCGGCTGCCATCGCTTTTAATCAGCACGCTGACCGTTGGTTGCTTGCCGCGCATTTTGGCGGCAATTTTGCTTTGGTGTTGTTTGTGAAACTCCACCGTCTTTTTTAACAAGACTTCCAGGGCAAATTGTTCTTCAAAAATTTTGCGGGAACGCGCGGCTTTTTCCAAAGCCTCCGCCGGATTTTTCAGGATGCGCGCATGAATATCCTGAACCTGTTCGAACATCTGTTTGTTGGAACGCGATTGGTCGAAATAATAAATGCTATCGCCAAAATGCTTTTCTAGCCAAGGCATGCGGCAACTGATAATCACTGCACCAACCGATGCGATTTCGAATATGCGGTTGGAAATCACGTCTTCCTGCAAATGGTGGTCACCCAGCAGGTTCAAGCCCATGCCGTTCTTGCGGTAAACATTCTGCACCGCCACGCCATCAAACGGCACCGAACCCTTATAAGACGGCAGGTTATAATGCGCCCAGCTGGTGGCGGGGCCATAAACCTCGCCCGACACCCACGCCCCAAATGATTTGAAGAAATCAATGCGTCGGCCATCCCAATTGGTGCCAAAGTAGGGGAGTTTGGCCCCTTGATTATTTGGGCCGCTGGTCAGCGCGGCTTTAATATCATCTTGGCTGCTTGTTTGTTTTAGCGCGGTACTGAAATAGGTTCCAATATCTTCCTGCCGCCCAATGCCATACATCGCATGCTGCGCAAATTCCGCAAGGCTGTCGGATAGCGACGTGTAGCCATCAAACGAATAAAGATACTGCAATAATTTCGGGTCGCGGAAATAAACCGTGCTGGGTTCATTCAAGCACGCATAGGTTGGAAAGCCGGTCAGCTTTGCCTGCGTTCTGGAATTCACAATCACGAAATCGGGTTTCGCATCTTCAACCTGCGCATTGTTGAAGCAGGGAACAACCTCCACCCCGATGCGTTCACCTGCAATGCGGATGGCCTGCGCGGCCTGTTCCTCGGCGCTGGTGGCGGTCCAAACATTAAGAAAGGCAATGCGCATAGGCTCGTTATATAATTGGGAAAGGTTGGGATGAAAGCGAAAAGACTCAAGGTAGGACTGGGGAATTGTTCAAAAACAAATCACTTAATTACTTGTTTTACAAGAGAAATTAATACCCCCAATTGACAATGCTGCACTGCCCAATGTATGAAAGCAAACCCTATAAACGAGAGGTGCCTTTTGAATCTCGCTAATACTACACCTGCTTCGCGCGAAGCGCTTAAAGCAAAAAAGAATTGGTCGCTGGGCGATGTTCCTTGGGAACAGTTTGATGCATCCCGCGTATGCCCCGAAATTCTCAAAGTGGTGAAGGCTGCCGCATTGGTGGAATACAATGCGCATGATTATGCAACCTATCTTTCCAATATTTTTGCTGGCGATGACGAATTCCTGAAGGAAATCCAGCAATGGGCGATTGAAGAAATCCAGCATGGCGAAGCATTGGGCCGCTGGGCTGAAATGGCTGACCCGACTTTTAACTTCGAAGCCAGCTTCAAAAACTTTACCGCAGGTTACAAAATTGATTTAAGCGCGAAGGAATCCATTCGCGGCTCTCGTTCAGGCGAACTGATTTCCCGCTGCATCGTTGAAACCGGTACCAGTTCCTATTACACCGCGTTGGCCGATGCCGTGAACGAGCCAGTGTTGAAATACATCTGCCAATCGATCGCGGGCGATGAATTGCGCCATTACAAGTTTTTCTACAATAATCTGAAGCGCTATCTGGAAGTTGAAAAGCTTTCCCCGATGCAGCGTTTGAAGATTGGTTTATCCCGCATTCATGAAACAGAGGATGATGAATTATCCTTTGCTTATTATTCGGCAAACCACACCAGCCTCAGCAAGAACCGCGCCGCCAATGATAATGGCGGCGTTGTTTATAACCGCCAGCAATTCACCGAAGAATATACCGTGCGGGCTTACAGCAAATACCGCGCCCATCACATGGACCGCGTGGTGTCGATGGTGCTGAAAGCGTGCGGCATTGATACGCAGGGTTTTGTCGCCAAGGCGGCTGCGAAACTTGCATGGTTCAGCCTTGCATCGCGCATCCGCAAGGCCAGAAAAGCCACCAAGCTCGCGGCTTAATTAAAAAACTTCACTTTTATGGGCATGCAGTGCATTCTATGTGCATTGTACGCTTATATTTGGAAAGTTATTCATGTCTGAACCCGCCCTAAAATCTAACGAGAAACCAGAAGAAAATAACAACGCGCCCGTTACCGCAACGCAGCGCATGGCAAACCTCGTCTCGCTCGCCAAGCGCCGCGGCTTTGTATTTCCTGCATCCGAAATTTACGGCGGCTTGAACGGTTTCTGGGATTTTGGCCCGTTGGGCATCGCCCTTAAAAACAACATTCGCGACACATGGTGGCGCGACATGGTGGAATGCCCGCCCATCGGCCCGGATGGTAAGCCGCTTTCCATCGTTGGCCTTGATAGCTCCATCATTCAAAACCCCAAAACGTGGGTGGCATCCGGCCACGTGGCTGGCTTTGCCGATTTGATGACGGATTGCCGCGAAACCAAGGGTCGCTACCGCGCTGACCACATCATTTGCATTGATGTGCAATACCAGAAGGCAGGTCAGACCAAGTCATTCGCTGGCTGGCTCAGCACCCTTGATGGCGATGAAGCCGAAGCCAATTTGCTTAAAAAAGCAAAGAAGATGGTTCAAAAATCCGGCGGCGGTGACATCATCCCGTTCGATATGGCAACCGCGAAGGCTTACACAGAACTCAGCGCGGATGAACGCGCCAAGGTCATTGGCCCAGATGCAGAAAATGCTGGCACGCTGACCGAACCGCGCAAATTCAATCTGATGTTTGAAACCTATACGGGTGTGTTTCAAAACGAAGACAGCAAGGCATATCTGCGCCCCGAAACCGCGCAAGGTATTTTCCTGAATTACAAAAACGTGCTGGATTCATCGCGCGTGAAGGTGCCGTTTGGCATTGCGCAAATCGGTAAGGCGTTCCGCAACGAAGTAACGCCGCGCAATTTCATTTTCAGAACGCGTGAATTTGAACAGATGGAAATGGAATTCTTCTGCCCGCCGGAAGAATCCCGTACATGGTATGATTTCTGGGTGCAAACCCGCCTGAAATGGTGGGAAGAACGCATTGGTTTGGCAAAGGCCAAGCTGCAACGCCGCGAACATGCCAGCGATGAATTATCGCATTATTCAACAGCATGCGCGGACGTTGAATATAAATACCCGTTCTCTGAGCCAAAATTCGGCGAATTGGAAGGCATCGCGCATCGCGGCAATTTCGATTTAACGCAGCATTCCACGCATTCCAAAACCAACCTTGATTATTTTGATCAGGAAAATAACAAGAAATACCTGCCGCACGTGATTGAACCCGCCAGCGGGCTAACGCGCGGTGTGCTGGCTGTGCTGTGTGATGCGTATGAGTATGATGCATCGCGTGCATCACCGGAATGGCTGCGTATCAAGCCAAGCCTTGCGCCGATTAAAGCGGGTATCTTCCCATTGGTGAACAAGGATGGCATGCCGGAAATGGCTGAAAAGCTGTATATGGATTTGCGCCAAAGCTTCACCTGCCAATATGACGCCAAGCAGTCGATTGGTAAGCGCTATGCGCGCATGGATGAAGCGGGCACACCGTTCTGCCTGACCATTGATGGCGATAGTTTGAAAGATAATACCGTTACCGTGCGCCACCGCGACACCGCGCAGCAGGAACGCGTTTCAGCCGACAAGCTGAAGGCCTATATCGCCGAAAAGCTGGCTTAAAATCGGAAAATAAAATTCAAATTAAGCAGCAACATACACAAATATGAAATTTGCTTTTTTGAATTCGTGCGTATTCTTTTTTGTAACTATATTTTTTGACTAAGGAGTCACTCCATGATTCAGTGCGCGCGTCACAACCCTTGGAGGACTAATGAAAAAGCTTCTTACATTCTTGACTATCACGTTGATGGCATCAACAAGTCACGCGGTAACGCTGGGCACTTCCGCCTCGTCGCCAGACCCCGTCAGTTCTTATAATTCAGGAACAGGGATATTCAGCTCAGCTTCAGATGCAGTATCCATATCCAGTGTAGGCACTGAAGTAGTGCGCATTGATGCAACCGGCCTCGCCGTTGGAATGTCAGCTGCAGTAGCGCCACTGAGTGCGCAACTAACTGCGGGGCCTGTTGGAGGGGACATTGCCAGATTCTCATATAATGGCAGCAAAGCATTAAACATATACGGCAGTGTTAACGGAATAGGCATCGGTACTTATACGAATGATAATATGATATTTTGGACGAATAATGGCGCGCCGCAGATGGTTTTGACAACAGCCGGATATCTTGGTGTTGGCGATATGTCTCCCGCTTCTCCATTTAGCGTGAACTTGACCAGTGCTGGCGGAGATATTGCCAAATTCTCCATCAATGGAGCCAAGGCAGTGAATATATACGGCGATAGCAACGGCATCGGTTTGGGTACTTACAGTAACGATAATCTGCTTTTCTGGACCAATCATAGCGCTCCGCAAATGGTGCTAACAACGGCTGGGTTTCTTGGGGTGGGCACTGCAGCACCAAACTCGTTACTGCATGTTGGGTCTGCTGCGGTGTCGGGTATCGTGGCTGAATTCCAAAACTCGGCGGGGGATTGCACCTTTACACCATCAGCAGGGACGCTTGGCATTTCATGTTCCTCGGATGAACGTCTGAAGAAAAACATCGTTGATGAAGGTTCGGCTTTAAAGTGGCTGGCCAATATGCGTGTGCGTAACTACACCATCAAGTCTACGGGTCAAAATCAGACAGGTGTGATTGCACAGGAAATGCTGGCCAATCATCCTGAAATGGTTCGCACGAACGAGAAGGGCACTTATTTGGTTGAGCAACCAAACCCTTGGAAGCTTGTAAAAGCCATTCAGGAACAGCAGGAACAGATTAACGCACAGCAGGAGCAGATGAAGAAAGATCAAGCTACCATTGCAGCGATGAAGGCCAAGCTGGGGATATAAGATTATCAACTAAAGCACAGGCCATCCGCTTATGGGTGGCCTTTTATTTTGTCCGCTCATTTTTCTTCAAACTGGTCTTTGCCATAAGCTTTCATCAGTTCATCATACATTGCTTTTTGTTCATCCGCGATAGGATAGCAAAGCTCTTCAGGCCAACCACACCGCTGTTTTGGGCTCACAGCCTGTTTGCCCTGCGCGATAGGATGGTGGTATTTATAATAATCAACAGTATCAATGCGGTTGAGCTTCTCAAGAAAAAGATCGCACCCACAATGGCTGATACGGCAAGGTTCGGGTTTTGCATTCGGCGTATCAAGGCGTTTAGCATCATATAAACAACGGCTTATTGAGCCATCTTTATAAAGATAAATATTGCGATTTCCTGCAAGACATGGAATGCCCCTGAAATTGCGGATTCGATTTGCATAAGGCGAAATTTGCTGAAACCACCAGTTATCACTGGCCGAGAAACCAATTTTTTTGATTTCTTCTTTGGTGTAAGCATGCGGATATTGCTTGTTATTATATTCGCCAAGGAAATTGGTCATGGCCAGTGGAATACCGGCATCGCTAAATAATTTTTTGTAATGTGCAATCTTATCAATCCGCGCGGGATGTGCGATAAATTGTCCCTGGAACCAGCAGCCTTGATCAAGAAGGTAGCGCGCGTTTTTTAGATAACGGTCAATATTGGCTTCGGCTTCGGGGTGAAGGCATGAAATTACGAGAAGGCGCTGCGTGCGTTCCTGGGGTAGCCACCGTTTGGGATCTTGCGAGTTATTGCTAGGAAATGATACCGCGCCGTAGTTAGAAAGCAATTCCATCAATGCTTTAAACTGCGGATGAACCGTGGGTTCCCCGCCGCCGCATTCCAAATCGCAGACGATAAATGGAACATTTATGCTGTCATAAAAGATTTTGATTTTATCCAGCTGCGCTTTCATGGCATCGAGATCGAAACGCTCAACTGGCTCGTTGTTGTGACCTTTTGCCGCACAATAAAAGCAGCGAAAATTGCAAGGGTTGCGAACTTGAACCGTAATAATTCCTGGCACATCCGGCGTTTCCTTGCGCAAGCCACCCAAAATAGGTTGTGCTGGTTCAACAAAACGAAGATGCCCAAGGCGCGCTATGGCCTGCGTGTAGGTTGGATCTGAACGTAAGGCAAACATGTAGGCTTGCTTTGCCTTGTCCAACTCATTGGCTGCTTCCGCCTGTGTTCCTATGGCATACGCGATATGCGCTTGCATCTTGTGGGAAGGAATGGGCGGGTTGTTCATGAAGCATTCTCGATTTAACAAGGCATTGCGCGTTGTTTTAAAATTATGATGTAAAGCATTCTCCAAAATCGTTAAAATAGCAAATATTCAATAGGTTCAGATATCCAGTTGATTTGCCTAGGTTTGTTAAAAACCATTCGCATATCCGTATATTCACGCCTGTGGAAAACTCCGGAAATAAGTTGATTCTGGGGGGCATTTTGTGCTCCTTATGCCCCACATTCTACCGTGTTTAATTTAAGCATCCTAAGGGGATACTTTATGGCTAACAAATGGGTTTACAGTTTCGGTGAAGGCAAGGCAGAAGGCCGCGCGGACATGAAAAATCTTCTGGGCGGGAAGGGCGCAAACTTGGCAGAAATGACCAATCTTGCATTGCCAGTGCCACCGGGTTTCACGATTACCACCGAAGCATGTGTTCATTATTACGCAAACGGTCGCAAATACCCAACCGAATTGAAAGCACAAGCCGATGAATCCTTGGCGCTGATTGAAAAGCGCATGGGCAAAAAATTTGGCGATGCAAAAAATCCATTGCTGGTTTCCGTTCGCTCCGGCGCGCGCGCATCCATGCCGGGCATGATGGATACTGTTTTAAACCTTGGCCTCAACGACATCACGGTTGAAGGCTTGAAGGCACAAAGCGGCGATGAACGCTTTGCTTACGATAGCTACCGCCGTTTCATACAGATGTATTCCGGCGTTGTGCTGAACGTGGAATATCACCACTTCGAAGAAGTGATTGAAGATCAAAAGCACAAGCGCGGCGTGAAGCTGGATACCGAACTCACAGCACAAGACTGGCAGCAGGTTATTGAAGGCTACAAAAAAGTCGTATCTGCCCAAACCGGCAAGCCATTCCCGCAAGATGCGCAAGAACAACTTTGGGGCGCAATTGCTGCCGTGTTCAATTCATGGATGAACCAGCGTGCGGTTACGTACCGCAAGCTGCATAACATTCCAGCGGATTGGGGCACAGCTGTAAACGTGCAATCCATGGTGTTTGGCAATATGGGCCAGGATTGCGCAACCGGTGTTGCATTCACTCGCAACCCATCAACCGGCGAAAAGATTTTCTACGGCGAATACCTTGTGAACGCGCAAGGCGAAGACGTGGTTGCCGGTATTCGCACACCGCAATCCATCACCATCCAAGCAAAGCAAGCCAGCGGCTCCGATTTGCCAGCGATGGAAGAAGTGATGCCTGCGGTTTACAAGCAATTCATCGCTGTATGCGAAAAACTGGAAAAGCATTACCGCGATATGCAGGACATTGAATTCACCGTTGAAAAGGGCGTGCTGTTCATGCTGCAAACCCGCAACGCAAAGCGTACTGCAAAGGCCGCATTGAAGGTTGCTGTTGATTTGGTTGCCGAAGGCTTGATTGACCAGGCAACCGCCGTTCAACGCGTTGAACCATCGGCGCTCGACCAATTGCTTCACCCAACGCTTGACCCCAAGGCCAAGCGCGAAGTGGTCGCAAAGGGCTTGCCGGCATCACCAGGTGCAGCATCGGGCCAGGTTGTATTTAATGCGGATAAGGCAGAAGAACTCGCATCCAAGGGTGCAGCGGTTATTCTGTGCCGTATTGAAACATCACCCGAAGACATTCACGGCATGCATGCCGCGAAGGGCATTCTGACCAGCCGTGGTGGCATGACCAGCCACGCCGCCGTGGTTGCCCGTGGCATGGGCCGCGCATGTGTTGCAGGTGCAGGTTCCGTTCACATCGAATACGCAAAAGAACAGATGACCGTTGGCAAGACCGTTATCAAAGCTGGCGACGTTGTGACCATCGATGGTTCAACGGGCGAATTGATGCTGGGCCAAGTGCCAACCGTTCAACCTGAACTGTCGGGCGATTTTGCGACACTCATGGGTTGGGCTGATAAGTACCGCCGCATGAAAATCCGCACCAATGCTGAAACCGTATTGGATTCAAAAACCGCACGTAAATTCGGCGCGGAAGGCATTGGTCTATGCCGCACTGAACACATGTTCTTTGATGCTGAACGCATCATCGCCGTGCGTGAAATGATTGTGGCTGATGATGAAGCTGGCCGCCGTGCAGCCTTGGCAAAGATTGAGCCAATGCAGAAAAAAGATTTCGTTGAAATCTTTACCATCATGGCCGGTTTGCCGGTAACCATTCGTTTGCTGGATCCGCCATTGCACGAATTCCTTCCAAAATCTGAAAGCGAAATGGAAGAAGTGGCAAAGGGCGCAGGCACCGATTTGGCCAAAATTAAGGTTCGTGCGCAGCAATTGCATGAATCCAACCCGATGTTAGGTCACCGTGGTTGCCGCCTTGGCATCACCTATCCTGAAATTTATGAAATGCAGGCGCGCGCGATTTTCGAAGCCGCATGCGAAGTTCAAAAAGCAGGGCAGACCGTATTGCCCGAAGTCATGTTGCCGCTCATTTTCTCGAAGAAGGAATTCACCATCCTCAAGGAAGTCGTGGATGCAGAAGCTGAAAAAGCCATGAAGAAGTTTGGCGTGAAGGTCAGCTACCTCGTTGGCACCATGATAGAATTGCCACGCGCAGCATTGATGGCAGGCCAGATTGCTGAAAGCGCGGAATTCTTCAGCTTCGGCACCAATGATTTGACCCAAACCACCCTTGGCATCAGCCGCGATGACGCAGGCAACTTCCTGCCGGATTACGCGCGCCTTGGCATCATGGAACGCGACCCGTTCGCATCCCTTGACCAACAGGGCGTTGGCGAACTCATCCGTCTGGCCGTTGAACGTGGCCGTCGTACCCGCGCAGGCATCAAGCTTGGCATTTGCGGCGAACATGGCGGTGACCCAGATTCAATTGGCTTCTGTGAAGGTGCTGGTTTGGATTACGTGTCATGCTCCCCATACCGCGTTCCGATTGCTCGCCTTGCAGCTGCACAAGCCGCATTGCGTCAGCAAGCTTTAGCTGCAAAGGCAGCTGAGTAAGATTGCCCCAGAAATACCATAGAAGCGCCTCATCTGGCGCTTCTACTACGCCTTCGACGAATACAATTAAGGACCAGACCCGAATGTTAAATCCTGAAATGAATTCAGAAGCTCCGGAAGCAACCGAAACTGCGCAAGCCCCAAGGCCAAAGCATAAACCCATCACGCCAGTCGCGATGCTGTGGTTTCTGGCGTTGCTTGGCGTTGCATCGACCATTTTCTCCGTCTGGGGCCTGTGGCGCATTACCGATTTGTCATTGCAATTTCAAACCAAGGATGACCGTTCATTGGTATTGGCGGTGAATTTAAAGGAAGAAATCGCGGCATTCTCCATGCTGACCTATGACTTCCTGCTGCAACAGGATTTCAACCGCATGATGCTGAAAGAACGCCAATCCAATAAAACACGCGAAGCCATCACGCAAAATTTGGGCAACCTCGCATTGCTCAGCACATCGGGCACTGCGGGCACTGCAATTGAAGCCATTCGCTATAATGTGACCAACTTCCTCACCGCCACCGACAAGGCATTGGAAACCGCCGTGGAAGATGGCAACGCGACCAAGGCGCGTGGTATTTTGCAGGATGAGGTTGACCCTGCATTAAAGACCGCGCAGAACTCCTTGAATGACCTCATCAATTCCCGCCAGCATTTTGGCGATGAGCATTTCCAGTTCGTGCGCCAGCAATCCATCATGATTATCCTGTTGCTGGTTGGCCTGACAGCACTCGGCATGGCCATTATCGTCATGTTGCGCTCAACCATCTTGCACAAATACGTTGAGAAAATCCGCAAGTTGGAAATTGAAACCGTGCAGGCGGCATCCACTCGCGTCCTATCGGCTGATGAAATGGCTGAAACCCGCAAGCGCATTCTGGAGGCGCGCTCGCTTTCTACGCTGGCGCTTATCAACCGCCTGAACCGTTTACACAAAGACAGCGAGGAATTGAAGAAAGACATTCAGGCCGTGCAGCGCCATGCCGATAGCGATATCAAACAGCCGGCGCGCGTTGAAATCAGCCGCACCGAAGTTGAAGCCTTGCAAAACCAGGGTGAGAAAATTGCTATGTCCTTGGGCCGTATTGGCCATATCAACGACCAGACCAAGCATTTTGTTGACAGTATTGGCGAATTAATGCATGGCATGCAGGGCCTTGCGACTGATGGTAACGTGGTGGCATTGAATGTCACCATTGAATTGGCAAAGTTGCAGGCGCATCTTGGCGCGCCCATTCCCGAAGAAAAGAATGCAAGGATTTCCGAGCAAATCCGCGCCTTGGCAACTACCGCCGCGAGCATCACCGGCAAGATGGCAATGGTGCTCAGTCAATTCCGCTACGCGCAGCAGGATTTTGAAAAGCAATCCGCTGAACTTGCCGGCATTAAAAACGGCAGCACTGCTGCGCTGGATGTCATTAAAAACAATCTGCACAGCCAGCAGCAGCAAAACGGCCAGCTATTTGATGAGCGCGCCGCATTGCTAGGCGAGCTGCCGAAGCTGGAGGCCAAGATTGCCGCACTTGAGGAGCAAATCACGCAAATACAGGCCATGACCGAAGAGGAAATCGATGAATTGGGCGAAATGCCTGCCGGCCGCCAGTTCAAGATTATCTCCGGCGGCGCTGGCTAGCCCTTTTTCTTCCGCGTTTTAATAAGCGATATGCCAATCCCGCTCGCAATCAGCGTAAGCACAATTGCCAGGCTTATTTCCGTCGGCATATGATAGTGCAGCAATTGAGATGCCGTAATCTTTCCGCCAATGAAGATTAGAATGAAGGCAAGCGCTTTGGATAGATATTCAAAGCGGTGCACCATGTCTTCCAGCAAGAAAAATAGTGAACGAAGGCCAATAATCGCAAAGATGTTGCTGGTGTATACGATATAGGGGTCTTGGGTTACCGCGAATACCGCTGGCACGCTATCTACTGCAAAGACCAAATCGGCAATTTCAACCAGAACCAGCGCCACAAACAGCGGCGTGATGAAAGTCATCTTGCGTGCCGGCTGCTGCGGATTAGGCAGGCGAACAAAAAAGCGCTCCTTGTGCAATTCCTTGGTAATTGGCAGATGCTTTTGCATCCATTTCAGCGTGGCATTGTTTTGAATATCGCCATGCTCGTTTTCAACGAACAGCATTTTAAAGCCGGTAAACAGCAGGAAAGCACCGAATATCAGCAATAGCCAGCTAAACTGCGTAATGAGCGCAGCGCCCGCGGCAATCATGATGCCGCGCAGCAGCAGCACGCCCAGAATCCCCCAGAACAATACGCGGTGACGGTATTGGGCAGGTATGGCAAGCGAAGAGAAAATAAGCGAGATGACAAAAATATTATCAATCGAAAGGCTTAGCTCCATCGCATAGCCGGTAAAGAATTCCATGCCTGCCTTGGGGCCTAAATCGGCCCATGTGCTCCAGCCAAACCAGATGGCTAGCGCGATATAGATAAGCGTGTTGATAAGGCTTTTTTTAACGGAAGGAATGGCATCCTTTTTTTTGCTGAACAGCCCCAAATCGTAAACCATCACGGAAAGAATGATGGTGAGGAAGTTCAGCCACATCCATACTGGATGGCCCAGCCAATCAGCTTTCATCCATTCGGGCAGCATTGCGATTAAATTCATATCCATAAGGAATTCCTATATTTGAATTGCGTGGAAAAGTATTGTTTAAGCAAGCCCATAAAGCAATGCCTGCGTGGTGGTCGGGGCATCCATCGCCTCCAATGCGGCGGCAAATTGCTGCCCGCGTCCGGCCATCATGAACCGCTTAACAATGCTTTGATTACAAGTGTTGACGACATGCATCAGCAATTCCTCGCGCAAATCGGCCAGCATCGGCTGACATTCAGAATCATCGCGCATTTTCAGGCAGAATGCAGCAAGGGAACGCTGTCCGCCCGATATATATGGGGCCATATCCATCATCAATAACCGTGCACCCGTGCCGTTAAACGGGCAGGCATGCCTCAGCCCGTTGCCATCATCATCCCGCGCCATCGACCCAAACGCACCGAATGAAATGGAATGAACAAGCCCGCGACTGATATCTGCCGCATCCGGCGCTTTGGTTAAACCAAGCGTGGCCATGCCGGGCAAAAGGAAAATGGGGAACAGTGCCTTTACGCACACACGGCTCATCATATCGGCATATTGGCGGTAGGTGGCTAGCCATTCCTTGGGATATGCATCGCTTAAATCCGCGGTGGTGTCGTAAAGCGCTGCGAATAATTGCGATGTGGTGAATTGCCATGCCCATAACCCCACCCAAATTTCAGGATGCAATACGCCGTAAAGGTAAGATGCAATAATATCATCTTGATCCCAAGGTGATTTTGGAAAGCCGCGCAGCTTGAACAGATCAACCTGATCCGTGCGTTTGATTTTAGATTCAAAACTGCGCTTCAGTTCTTTTTTATCCAGCCATCCTTGGTGAAATGGAAAGCGGGGCAGGGCATAAATGATGTTATCATAGATGTTTTGGGCATCATTACTAAGCCCGCATAGCGGCTTTTCCAGCGCCGCTGCATACCATGCCTTTGGCAAGTCCGCGTTACCGCCCAGCACGGCATCAAACGCATTCGTCAGGGCTTTGAAATGCTCATCCACATACGGGCGCAGCCGCTGATGTGATTTTTTGGGGAAGTTGCGGAATGTATGTACAAAAAAATCAATGCCCATCACTTCATAGGCCAGATTTTTTAGCGGGCTTTCACCGATATGCGTGCGTTTATCTTTGATGGCATAGAAAAGCGATGCATCACGACTTATGGTTTCATCGCATGTTTTAAACGCGCCGCTTTGATAAGATTGCTGTATGCATTGTTCAAGGACTGCGCTTAATTCCCGCATCGATTAGTATTCGCGCTCCAGCGTGAAATCGACGACCGATAACAGCGCCGATTTAATCGGATGTTCGGGGAAAAGCCCCAGCGCATCTCTTGCAATCGCGCCGTAATGGCGCGCGCGGTCGGCGGCATCTTTCAAGGCCTGGCTTTTCACCAGCAAATCAATGGCTTTTTCCAAATCACCTTCATTTTGTTCCATATCTTCCAGCGTGCGTCGCCAGAAGAAGCGCTCGGCTTCTCCACCGCGATTGTATGCCAAGATAACGGGCAAGGTGATTTTACCTTCGCGGAAATCATCGCCGATGGACTTGCCCAGCCGCGCCTGTTCGGCAGAATAATCCAGAACATCGTCAATAATCTGGAATGCCAGGCCCAAATTCAAGCCAAAGGTGCGCAGCGCTTCTTCTTCCGGTGTTGGGCGGGCGGAAACCACTGCGCCAATGCGGCAAGCGGCTGCAAATAATTCGGCGGTCTTGGCGCGAATAACTTCCAGATAAGCCTGTTCGCTGGTGCGGATATCATTGGTAGTGGTGATTTGCAATACTTCGCCTTCGGCGATGATGGCTGATGCATTGGAAAGAATGCGCAGCACATCCAATGACCCGTCTTCGGTCATTAATTGAAATGCGCGGCTGAACAGGAAATCGCCGACCAACACGGTTGGCTTATTGCCGAACAGGGAATTGGCGGCGGGCCTGCCACGGCGCAAATCGCTGTCATCCACCACATCATCATGCAGCAGGGTGGCGGTATGAATGAATTCAACGCATGCCGCCAATTTACGGTGACGCGCGCCTTCATATCCGCACAGGCGCGCACAGGCAAGCGTAAGCACAGGGCGCAAGCGCTTGCCGCCCGCGGCAATCAAATGCCCCGCCAATTGCGGGATAAGCGCAACGGGGGATTGCATGCGCTGCATAATCACTTCGTTGACCGCGAGAAGGTCTTCTTGCACCAGCCCGGTCAAATCACTAAGCGCATCGCTGCGTGATTTGCGCTTGCTGCTTTCCAATGAATGGACGAATGAAACGACTGTTGACATGGGAAGAACTTTTGTTAAGTGAATGCCTGAAAACACATAGGAACTTGGGGCAGCTCAACTTAACGCATCCACCAATAAATTCAAATGGCAAACGAAAACACCGATGTAACCGAAGACAAGCTATTGGGCGGAAAGGTTATTATTTTCCAGCCCAAAAAAGGCTACCGCGTTGCCGTGGATAGCTGCTTGCTGGCGGCAGCCGTGCCTGCAAAGGCCGGTGACAAGGTGCTGGATTTGGGCGTGGGTACGGGCGCGGTCAGCCTGTGCATTCGCGCCCGCGTGCCGCAATGCAAAATTACCGGGATTGATAAAAATACGGGGTATCTGGAACTGGCGGCAAAATCGGTCTCACGAAATAACTGGCAGCGTTCCATCGATTTACATTTTGGCGATGTATGCCGCCCGCCGCGCGTGATTGAACCCGCGACCTTTGATTACGTGGTGGCCAACCCGCCTTATTTCGATGAGGAAGCCTATTTCAAATCGCCCAATGCCGGAAAAAGCGAAGCGCATGCCGCTCATGGCTCGAAACTTGAAAACTGGATTTCCTGCGCAAAGACATATGTGACGCACGAAGGCAGCTTTCTTGTTATTTTTCCAAGCGATAGGGAAGAAACCTTGCTTGAAGCGCTAAAAGCGCATTTTACCGAAATCGGTGTGTTCAGGGTCTATTCCAGCGATGAAACCACCCCAATTCGCGTTATTGTGACCGCAAAAGCATCGCAAACGGGTCAAATGACCGTTTCAGAGCTCGGAAAACTCTATATTCGGGACATCAAGGGCGATTATACGCCGCAAGCGCGCGGCATTTTGTGGGACGGGAATGCACTACAGCTTGTGCTGCGCCCGCCTAAAACTGCGCCCTGAAATAATCTTTCAAGGTGACAACCATGCCCCGCTGGTTCGGGCGCTGATCAAGCAGTGCATCGCTGGCTGTGCTGGCGAACATCGTCAACAACCCGCTTTGGTTGCCCAATGTGCCGTGAATATGCAGGCCAACTTTGTTGGCAATTGTCGTAATATCCACTTCCGAATAAATCCGGTATTCAAGCTTGTCTTTGGGCATATATCCCATTCTGCCCAGAATCTGCAGGCGTTCATCCCACAGCATTTTTACGTGTTCGCGGAAGAAGGGGGAGTTGGTTGTGGCATCAACCGTATCCAGTGAAATGCAGATCAATGTTTGAGGCCCCGCAATTGCCTGGATGAATTGCAGCATGTGGATGATGTCATCCTTGCTCATGAAATGCAGTACTTGGGAACAATTGATAACGGCAAATTGTTTGCCCCCGAAATCAGCGGCTTCCAATGCACGGATATCTGCATGGATGTATGCGATCGTGCGCCATGCGCGCAGCCCAAATCCAAAACGATGCGCGGCGAGCCGGCATCACCGCTTAAGCGTGCGAGGCGATCCATGTGTTGATGGACGCGTTCATCGGTCTGGTCAGGCTCCATCGCTGACCATTCGTAACCCAGATTTATGCCGCCAAGGTTCATTTCATGGATAACGCCTGTATCCACCAAATGCTTGCGCCGATCGAGAACTTGCTGACTATTCATTATCCCAACGCCGTTTTATTGCTCCATGATCCTAGTCTAAGCACATGAAAGTAATGAGTTTTTTATAGCATTCCGAGCCGTTTTGTAACTATTTGACAAGTCTCAATAAATCCTTATGGTTGCGCCATTCCCAGAGAATGTGGATAAGGCTTTTAAGGGCTTTGTCACGGTTCCGGCGATATTCGATGAGCGGTTGCGTGTAACGCAGAGCGTATCGTTTAAATCTTCGGGGTGACCTATCGGGACAACATAAAGGCTCAATAACTGGGCTTAGAAAAACAAGGAATATAGAGTATGTCAAAACGCGCTACTGCTAAATTTAAAATCAATCGCCGCCATGGTTGCAACCACTGGGGTCGTGCAAAATCACCGCTCAACAAGCGTGACTACCGCCCGGGTCAGCATGGCCAGCGCCGCAACAAGCTGTCTGACTTTGGTCAGCAGCTGATGGCAAAACAAAAGCTTAAAGGCTATTACGGCAACATCGGCGAACGTCAGTTCCGCCGCTATTATTTCGAAGCTATTCGCCGCCGTGGTGATAGTTCCGAAAATCTTATCCAATTGCTCGAAAGCCGCCTGGATACCGTTGTATACCGCATGAAGTTCGCGGCAAGTCCATTCGCATCGCGCCAGTTGATTAATCACGGCCATGTGAAGGTGAACGGCAAGCGCGTCAACATCGCAAGCTATGCCTTAAAGCAAGGCGACACTGTTGAACTGCGTGAAAAGTCACGCCAGATGACGGTTGTATTGGAAGCGGCAGCAAGCCAGGAACGCGAAGTTCCTGAATTCATGGCCGTTGACCACAAAGACATGAAGGGCACGTTCACGCGCGTTCCTGCAATGGGCGATGTGCCATACCCGGTGCAAATGGAACCAGCGCTCGTTATCGAATTCTATTCACGATAATCGGTTGCGAAGTATTCACGAAAAAGGCTCCAGAAATGGAGCCTTTTTTTATTGTTCTTAGTTACGCTTATCGCTGCCAATCTTTTTATTGTGATGCCCATCATCGCACAAGCTGACTTCACCAAGCTTGGTGATTAGTAACTGGCCTTTCACAGCGCCGGCATGCGCGAAGGTAAGGGTGATAGGGTGCTTTGCGCCGGGCTTGATAGCTTTCTTCACGCCGTTCAAGCGAAGATGAATACCTTTCATCTTGAATTTCACCGCTTCATGGCTGGCGATTTCCACCTTATCCATTTTTTCTTCGTTATCGATGATATCGATGCTGGTGGCAATCGGTGATGATGCGCTGAGCAATACGTCCTTTTCATCGCCGTTATTGGTAATGGTCATGTAGGCATGGGTTGGTTCACCTTTCAGGCTCACCTCATACGCATAGGGATGGAAGATGGACAGGCCGCCCGCCTCATATTCATGTGCATAAAGAAGGGCGGGGGCGGCAGTAATCAAAAGCGCAGTAAGCAGGGCTATCCGGTGCAGCATAGGTTTCCTTCATCGATCTTTGGGGTTCCATCAAGTACTCAAATCTGCCCATCAGGCAAGATGAGCAGGGAATCTATCCCCAGCAAAAGGACTAGGTATTTTTGTCACGCTGCCAGCTATTTTTTTTGAGCTTTTTCAACGTTTTCTCAAAATGCGCTTTTAGCTAGGTCTGTGGATAAAAACTGTTTGCCTTCAAAGGAATAGCATTAAACGCTTAGAGCGTTTCGATAGAAAAAACTTCAATGTTTTCATATGGTTAACATATGGCAGCCAGGCTATGAAAGTAAAAAACTAATTGTTACTTTCTGTTATTAAATGATACTATTTGAATAACATTTGATGTAATTTTTATTAACAGGGCCTCGAAGGAAGCAGATATCACTACACGATATCATGACTACAATGAAATAGCTTCCAAGACGGCTGCATGTGACGGGATCAAAGTTATGAAAAGCATTTTTAAATCAACCGTATTAGCCTTCGCAGTAACCTTGACGCTTATGTCGGGTTCGGCTTTCGCGCAACTCTGCAATCCCTACACCAAGGCTGATGCAACCGACGTATTCTCCGCATCATCGCCTGCAGTGGTGGCCATTGAATCCACCAATGGCGGCAGCGAATTATATGGTTCAGGCTTTTTCTGGGATAATCAAGGCCACATCGTGACCAACGTTCACGTGCTTGGCCAAAATACAACCGTTATCCTTGCGAATGGTCAGCGCGTAACGCCCGAAGTAGTGGGCGTGGATAACAATTTCGATATCGCGATTTTGCATGTTCCAAGCAGCGGCGGTTTAATGCCGCGCGGTAACAGTGGCGCGCTTCGCGTAGGTGAGCAGGTTTATGCAATCGGTAACCCTTACGGCGTAGGCATCAGCCTTTCACGCGGCATTGTTTCCGGTTTGAACCGCAGCATTGAAACCACGGAACGCCGCAAGCTTGGCAATCTTGTGCAGACCGACGCTGCACTTAACCCAGGTAATTCAGGCGGCCCATTGATTGATCAACGTGGCTGCTTAATCGGCATGAACACAGCCATTCTGTCTCCCAGCAGCACATCATCGGGCGTTGGCTTTGCCATGACCGTTGAGCAGCTTGCCAGCGTTGTTCCAAACATTATCGCTGGCCGAACCAGCGGTGTTGCAGCATCGGCTCCTGGCAGGCAAATGGGTGTTCAACCTGCGGCGCAACCAGTTGGCGCGCAAGGTTACCGTTCACTACGCGGAAATTACGCTGGCTTCTAAGATTTAAGTTTTACGAATTTCTTTTGTGACTCTAACCCGTCGTACCTCCAGGGTCACAAATTTCTAGCCCCCGTTTCACGCAAGTGGCGGGGGCCTTTTTTTTGCTACTTGATCGCTTGGCCAAATTGAGCTTCTTGCAATGTGGCTTGAAAGGCGCCGGGCTTCTCGGCTGCCATCAATGTGAACGCAACGCCAACTTCTACGCTAATTCCGGGGCGCTGAAGGCCTTCAACAATGGTTTTGTAACCTTCCAGCTCAATTACGTCTACCTCTTGTGCGTAGATTGCGCAGGAATTGCCCATGCAGTGCCTTTATCACCTTTTCCAACAAATACACTCAGAGCTTTTGGGTTGGTGATCTCAAGTGAACCTTGGTAGGGCGGGTTAGCTATAAAAAACCCCGCCGGTCACTCCCGGCGGGGCATATTCCCATGAACTTTTTCAGTTCTTATTTTTTACTCGTCGTACTTCCAGAACTAAACCTTAGCGTTGGTAGGGTGACTGTGCAAGGCCAAGGATATTGGATGAGCCCTGTACCGGGTGGGCTGTGTAATAGCCAATTGACGTTGCAAAGATACGGCCGGTTGATGAAACGGGCATTGCACCTTGGCGCTGGCCAAGCAGGCTTGCATGCACTGGAATATCAAATGAAACAGAAGCACCGTTGGTGATGCCTTTGTTTACCGAAATAACGCCGTACGCGTCTGGGTTATTGATGTAATCGCCGCGTGTATCAGCAAATGCTGCACCGGAAATTACGCACAAGGCTAATGTAGCAATCGCGAATAACTTGGTCATGGGGGTAACTCCTAATGGGTGGTGTTCGGATACACCCACTATCCCTTAACATCCTTTCCTGATGCTTAATTATCACGGTTAGCAAACGGTAAATTAACCATAAAATGCAAGCAATTACAGGCCATTATTAAACCTAATGGCTGCACGTAACGCTATGGTTTACTTGGGAATAGGGAAGATTAGGCGGCGTTTTCCTGAAACGGCACGCCCTTATCCTTGAAAAGTTTCTTCAATTCGCCTGTGGAAAACATCTCGCGCACAATGTCGCAGCCACCAATGAACTCACCCTTCACATAAAGCTGAGGAATGGTTGGCCAGTTGCTGAAATCCTTGATACCCTGGCGCAGTTCCGCGTCTTCCAGAATGTTGATGCCTTTAAAGGTCACGTTCATGTTCTTTAGAACCTGACACACAGCGCTGGAAAAGCCGCACATTGGAAAGTCGGGCGAGCCCTTCATATAAAGCACTACGGCGTTATCTGCGATATCTTTGGTAATGCGTTCCACGACTGCTTGGCTCATTCTAAACCCCTTAAAATCATTAAACTGAGACCATTTATATAATAAAGCCGTAGGCGAAAGTAAATTGGTCATATTAGACTGCGCTGGGCTTATAAATGCCTGTTTTTAAAACATTTTTTGATCCATTTGATGAGCAACGCATTTACAGACCCGAATGTCCGGATTATCAATCTTGGGTCTATCCGGATTGATTTAGATCACAATATCGCGTCTGCGGGCGGCGTGCCATTCAACGATAACAGTTTGGCGATTAAAGCGCTGTTTGTACTGGCGCAGAGCCCTAATACCCCCTGATATCCCAAGAAGCGCTTTACCGCGCGGTGCACGGCATTCCAAATGATATGCCAACGCCAGAAGACACCCATTCCATTACCAAACGCTATACGCCTGAAACCTATACGCAGGAAATATTTAAAATACAGCTGATGCAGCTGGGCATGTTCATGCAGCGCGAAGCGGGCATTGCCAACATGATGGTCAGGAACAATAAAGGCCTTATCCGGCTAAAGCCGGGGATACGCCTCATCGCTGCCTAAGCAGGGATGGATGTGTAGAGGGCCAGCGCGTGTAATTCGCCGCCCATTTTACCCTTCAGCGCGGCATAGACCATCTGGTGCTGCTGTACGCGCGACTTGCCGATAAACGATGCGCTTTCAACATAAGCGGCGTAATGGTCGCCATCGCCGCGCAAATCCTCTATGCGCACCTTTGCGCCGGGCAATCCTTCGCGGATAAGGGCTTCAACTGCTTTTGCTTCCATGGCCATGATGCGGTCTTCCCATTGAGATTAAGTTCTTATTTCCAACCAGCAAATACGCTGCTTTTTTCAAGGATTGGCATGACCTTATTGTACAATTCTTTCATATTCTCCGTCTCGTAATCCATGCCAAGGCGTTCTTGCGCGATAAACTCAATGCGGGTAAGCACGCGGTCAAGAAAATCATCAAGCCCTTTGAACGCAACGTCAAATTCAAGCGGTTCTATTAAAATATCAGCGGCTTCACCCGGCGATACATCAAATTTTTTCTGCGTATTGAAGTCGTTAAATACCACCGCAAGCGCTTTGCTCAATTGTTCATAATCGCTGCGTTCAATGGGTTGCATGGTTATCCTTCCATCAGTGCTGGCAAGGTGCCTTCATGGGCTTTGCGTAAGTTTGCAACGGATGCGATTGGCTTGTCATCCAGCTTGATATCAGGGCTGCCCATGAAACCAAGGAATTCCAGCTCAACGCCAGCTTTCTTTGCGGCATCAAAAACCGATTGTTCGTTATATTGATGCGCGCGGATGGTGATGATGTATCGGCCTTGGTCTTCGCCAAACCAATAGGCAGCGGTGTTTTCCGCCTGTTCCAGCGCGATACCCACATTGGATGCAAGGCAGATGTCAGCCAAAGCTACCAGCAAGCCGCCATCGGAAACGTCATGGCAGCATGGAACAGTGTCGGCGTTAATCAGGCCGCGAACAAAATCGCCGTTCTTTTTCTCATGCACCAAATCAACAGTTGGGGCGGTGCCTATTTCCTTGCCGTGAAGTTCGCGAAGATAAAGCGATTGGCCAATATGGCCTTTGGTTTCGCCAACCAGCAGCACCACATCGCCTTCACGTGCGGCATTGATGCGCGCGATTTTGGAAACATCTTCCACCATGCCAACGCCGCCGATGACTGGCGTTGGTAAGATGCCTTCGCCCTTGGTTTCGTTATAAAGCGATACGTTGCCGGAGATGACGGGGTAGGCGAGCGCGGTGCATGCCGCGGCAATCCCTTCCACGCAGCCCGCAAACTGGCCCATGATGCGTGGTTTTTCAGGGTTACCGAAATTCATATTATCCGTAATTGCCAATGGCTTCGCGCCAACAGCTGTCAGATTACGCCAGGTTTCGGCAACGGCTTGCTTGCCGCCTTCCACAGGGTCGGCAAAGCAATAGCGCGGTGTACAATCAACTGTCATTGCCAAGCCGCGCTTGTAATCTTTATTTGTATTGGCATGCAAACGCACCACCGCAGCATCACCGCCGGTTGCAACGGTATCAGCACCCACTTGGCTATCATATTGTTCATAGACCCAGCGGCGTGAGCATAAATCCGGACAGGCGAGGAGCGTTTCGAGCGCTTTTCCTAATGTCATCTCAGCAGGAAGCGGATAGGCATCTGCTTTTACTTCCGCTTGCTTTGGTGTTGCTTCAAACGGACGATTATATTGCGGCGCGTTTTCAACGAGTGGTTCAACGACGATATCCGCTTCCACATTACCCTTGTGTTTCACAACCAAGCGGCCTGTATCGGTCAGCTTGCCAATCACTACGCAGTCCCTTT
>JAKFVN010000013.1 GCA_021732145.1 Alphaproteobacteria bacterium | reverse complement strand
GTGAATGACGTTGTGAATAGCGTTACGCCTGCTATCGATACAATTGTTTCCACGGTTGATAATACCTTGAATCATGCACTTGATCCCGTTCAGGATGTGCTGGGCAACCTCACCAACCCTGATAATTCATGCGGCGACCCCAGCGGTAATCAGGGAAGCTGCGGTCTGGCATCGCTGGTTGACCACGTGCTTGACCCCGTTGTGAACACGGTAACAACGGTTGCCAGCACGGCTATCCCGCTTGTTGATCATGTCGTTGATAATGCACTTTACACCGTTGACAGCGCATTAGATGGGCTGGCACCCGTCATTGACACCGCGCTATACGCCGTGGGCGAGACAGTTTCTGCCGTTCCAGAAATTGCCGGCAATGCGCTATGCACCATCAATCAGGTTGTGGGGGACACCTTATGTACTGCGTCGCAAACTGTCGCTGCTGTTCCAGAAATTCTTGGCACGGTCACTGATACAGCGCTTTGCACAGTGGGTCACGCTGCCGATGCCGCAACGCCAATTGTTGAAAACACATTATCCACGGTGGGCCAAACTGTCGCTGCTGTTCCAGAAATTCTTGGCACAACTGTTTCTACAGTTGACCATGCTATTATAGCGCCCGTGCTGGATTTACTCGCATCGGTATCGAACCAGAATAACCCCTCATGCACCCCTGCGCCCAATGATTCAAATTGCGGATCTTCGTCAAGCCTTTTGCAAAGCGTGCTTGGCTTGGCTTCTGATACAGTTGAAACTGCAACATCGGTGGTTGGACAAACCGTTGACACTGCCGGTGCACTTACAGGCTTAACATCTGGCCTTACATCTGGGTTAACATCCGCCCTGACATCAGATGCCGGATTAGGCTCGACACTGAATGCAGCAGTTGACACCAGCATTTTAACGCCTGTTACTAGCGATGCAATCCATGTAGATGGATCAGCACTGACGAACACGACGGCCAGTGCACTCACCAATACACTTGCAAGCACAACCAGCACGTTAACCAGCGCGATTTCCAACCCGTTATCCATTCTGGAACTGCCTACCGCATCAACGTCATCATGGACTGATGCGATTGACCGCGCCTTTTCTGCCAACGCCGCCGTCACCACCACTGCGCAAAGCAGCTGGCTGGATGTGGCTGATACCCATTCCGACATCACTTCCTCCGTTGCAGCATCCACTGCGACGCAATCATCCGCCTCGTCTCCTCTCACCAGCCTGCTCAACACCATCCACGCACCCGCCACCACCACCGCCGATAACGCGTTCGATCACCTTGGTAAAAACCTGTCTCATTAAATAAGGCCTGCCTAACCTATGGTTTCAAATCATTATTCTTCTGCTTGCCGCGCGGTTCCGCGCGCGCGGGCATCCGCGGCCGTTCAGGACGAACCGATAGCATCGGTGCGCAAGGATGCTGCGCGCGTTGCCATCACTCATATCCCGCCTGAAGGGTTGCGAGCGCCCAAGCTTGGCTACACCCTGAATATTGTAGAGCTGATTGCGGGCTCGTTATCCATCAATGTGCTTTCGCTTGCGCTGCCGCTTATCACATTGCAGGTCTATGACCGCATCGTGCCTTATCAAAACCAGGCAACTTTGAACATGCTGTGCATTGGCGCGGCGCTGGTCGCGCTGGTGGATATGGGCCTTCGCCTTGCGCGCGCCTACGCAACCGGATGGGCCGGCGCAACTTTCGAGCACACGGTTGCAACCAACGCCGTGCGCCATGTGCTGGAACAGGATGTCACCACGCTTGAAGAACTGGGCATTGGCGAGCATCTGCAACGCATCTCCGCCGTATCAAAGGTGAAGGATTTTGTATCGGGTCAAGTGTTGATGACGCTGATTGATTTGCCCTTCGTTCTCGTCTTCCTTGGCCTCATCACCTATTTCTCAGGCCTGCTGGTGATCGTGCCGATCACGCTGCTGGTTATCTTCAGCCTCAGCGCATGGATGCTTGGTCGGGCCCTTAAACAATCCCTGCGTGCGCGCGACGAAGCGGATAATGGGCGCTATGGCTTTATTGTGAAGGCGCTCAACGGCATTCACACCGTGAAAGGGCTTGGCCTTGAAGCAGTGTTTGAACGCCGCTTTGAGCATTGGCAGGCCAAAACCACTATCGCGCATTACCATGCCGCGCGGTTGAATGTTCATGCGTTTGATCAGGGTGTGCTGTACTCACACATCATGATGCTGCTGGTCGCAGCCAGCGGCGCAGTATTCGTTATTCATGGCACGATTAGCCTTGGAACGCTTATTGCATGCGTCCTTTTATCAGGCCGCGTCATGCAACCCGTGCAGCGTGCCTTTGGGTTATGGACGCGGTTGCAGGATATCGAGCTCGCGCAGAAAAAAATTCAGGCGCTGTTTGCAACCAGCAGCACGCCGCGCACCCATTCAGAAAGCGAAACGCTTCAGAACAGCGGCACGATTGAGTTTAAGAATGTCAGCTTCAGATACAAGGGCCATCCATCCTTATTGAAAAACATATCGCTGCGCATCAATCCCGGTGACACGATTGCGCTGTATGGCGAGCATGGGGCCGGCAAGCACACCCTGTTTAAGCTGGCGAGCGGGCTCCTCAGGCCGCATTCCGGCATGGTGCTGATTAACGGCATGGAAGCGCATCATTTGAGCGCGCAGGAACTTGTGCAAAATGTCGGTTTCCTGCCGCCCACCTCCACCATTTTCCGCGGCACGATTTACGATAATCTCTCCCGCTTTGGCGCAGTGCCCGAAGAGCGCGTAATGGAAATCTCGAAACTCATGGGCATTCACCAGCAGGTTATTCTGATGCCTGCGGGCTATGACACCAAGCTTGAAGGAACCGCCGCAGACCCCATTCCGCCGGGATTGCGCCAGCGCATCACGATTGCGCGCGTGCTCGCGATGAAACCGCGCTTGCTTTTATTCTATAACGCCGACCGTGCGCTTGATAAGGAAGGCTATAATGCCCTCTACAGCTTGCTTGGCAAGCTGAAAGGCCGCGTCACAATGCTGTTCGTGTGCAATGACCGCAACATGCTGGCAATAGCCGATAAGCATTACGATTTAATCGGCGGCAAGCTGGTGGAACGCCAGACGCAAAAATCCGCCGCCACCTATGAAATCGCAACCTATCAGGAGCTTCGCTTATGAACGGCCGCGTTATTTCATTCACGCCTCCAAAAACCAGAACGGGCAACAGCAATCCACAGCCAGTAGACACGCATGGCGATGTTTATCTGAACACGCTGTACGATTTGCTGGATGCGTATGGCCTGGCGCAGGAGAAAAACCGCTTAACGCAGGCGCTGCCCTATCATGTGGAGCAGTTTGACCTTGTTCAGCTGCTTAATGTCATGGTGCGCATGGGGTATACGGGCCGCCCCAATGCCACGCGCCTGTGTGATATTGATGCGCGCTTATTCCCATGCCTGTTTGTCGATGAGAAATACCAAAACCCACGAGTGCTGCGCGACGCATCCGGATCCGGCGGCACGCAAAAAGGCACGGCTTATTATTTTACAAAACTAGATGTTCAACAGCCGGTTGAGGAAAAAGAAGCGCGCCAAGCCGCAGGTCATGGCTGGTTCCGCGGATTTTTGCAGCGCTTTAAGGGCACCTTCATCAAAGGTTTTGCGATTGCAGGCGTGCTAAACCTCATCGGCCTTGTTTTACCGCTGATGCTGATGACCATGTATGACCAGGTGGTCAATGTGGGCAAGGTATCGCCGCTTGTTTACCTTGCGGGCGGCGCGCTCATCGTGCTGCTTGCCGAAGCGTTCCTGTGCTCCATGCGCGCGCATCATCTTGCATGGTTTACGGCGCGCCTCGACCACGGTATCAGCAACCGCGTGTTCTCGCGCCTGCTGCAATTGCCTGCTTCCTTCATCGAACAGGCATCGGTTGCTGCGCAGGTCGCACGCCTGAAGGCATTTGAATCCGTGCGTGAATTCTTTACATCCCCGCTTTTCCTCACCCTCATTGAGCTGCCATTCACCCTGCTTGCATTTATGTTCCTTGGCGCGATTGGCGGGTGGCTATTCTGGATACCGGTTGGCGTGCTGGCGCTCAACGGCGCATTGCTGGCTGCGATGCGCCTGCCGCTGCATCAGGCCAATTTTGAATCCGCGCGCGCGCATTCGCGCATTCAGCAGCGCCACATCGAAATGTTTGAAAAACTGCAATCACTTCGCCTCAATGGCCTCAGCGATGTGTGGCGCACTCAGTTCCGCGATGTATCCGCCAGCGCCGCCATGTTCTCCTTCAAGGCGCAATACCTCAACATGGTCACCGATACCGTTGCGCATTTCATATCCGTCATTGGCAGCATCACGCTGATTTACGCGGGCGTGCTGCGCGTATGGGATGGAACCATGACTGGCGGCGCATTATTTGCAGCAATCATTTTATGCGGGCGCATTTTAACGCCGCTGCATACCGTCACCACATCGCTGCCGCGCCTGCAACAGCTTAAAAACAGTATCCGCCAGATTAACAGCCTGATGGATATTGATACCGAGCGTGAAAGCGCTGTCAGCCTTGTGCATGTTCCATCCATCAAGGGCGAACTGGAATTTGATCAGGTCGGCTTGCGCTACAGCCGCGAGACAGACCCGATTTTCACCGGTCTTTCCTTCCGTTTGAAGCAAGGCGAGATGCTGGCCGTCTCCGGCAGCAACGGTTCCGGGAAATCCACCATTTTGAAATTGCTGCTGGGGCTTTATCATCCGCAGGCGGGGGCCATCCGCATTGATGGCCGCGATATTCGCCAGCTTGATCCGGTCGATTTGCGCCAGAAGCTTGCCTATGTTCCGCAGCTTCCCGAATTATTCGATGGAACCATTGCTGAAAACCTGCGCCTTGCCAATATCGATGCGCCTGAAAGCGCATTATGGGAAACCCTGCGCATGGCGGATGCCGCAACCGATGTTGAACGGCTTCCTGAAGGCCTTGCAACGCGCATTGGCGGCAGCGCCGACGGCCTGCCCGCCAGCCTGGCTTACCGCATTGGGCTTGCGCGCGCTTATTTGAAAGACGCGCCCGTCATGCTGATTGATGAATTGCCCTACGCAATTTTGAACAGCAAGAGCGGCGAGACATTTAAAAACCAAATCGCCAAATGGAAAGGCCAGAAAACCATTGTGCTGGTTTCCCACCGCAACGACTACATCAAGATGGCCGACAAGGCCTTGGGCATTTTGCGCGGCGGACGCATTGCATTGGATGCGCCAGATGCCGTATTGCGCCGACTGCTTGATGAAGAATTCAGCCCCGGGAGAAAACGAGTATGAACGAGCAATCACGCCCATCATCCTATGAGTCATCACAACGCTATGACCAATTAAAGTTCTTGCAGCAATCCACGCGCCTGGAAGAAAGCAATGCGCCGGCGCTGGTGCATGGCACAACCTTTATCCTTTCCGCATTCCTTGTGCTGTTCATTACATGGATGGCGATCACGCAATTGCAGGAAATCGCGCAGGCGCCGGGCGATATCGTGCCAAAGGGCTTAACGCAGGTTGTTCAGCATTTTGATGGCGGCATGGTCAAGGACATCCGCGTGCAGGAAGGCGCAACGGTAAGGGAAGGCGATGTACTGCTGACCATTGACGGCGTGGGCATTCAAGAAGAGCTCAACCGCGCGGTGATTGAAGAAAAAAGCCTGCAAAAAAATCTGGGCATTACGCGCGAAAGCTTTGCCATCCAGAAAACACTGGAAGAAAAAGGCGCATCATCCCATGTGCGCTACCTTGATGCCAAGAAAGCACTTACCGAGGCTGAAAGCGCGCTCAACCAGCAGCATCAGGTCAAGCAGCGCTTGCAGGACAAGGTCGAACGGCTTGAAGTGCGTGCGCCGGTTGATGGCATCATCAAAAGCGTGCGCGTCAACACGCTGGGCGAAGTCGTCAAGCCCGGCGATGTGCTCATGGAAATTGTTCCTACCAGCAAAGGGTTTGTGGCGGATGTGCGCATCAACCCCAGCGACATCGGGCATGTAGAAATCGGCCAGCCGGTAAAAATCAAGATTAGCTCGTATGATTTCGGGCGCTATGGCGGCGTGGATGGCACGCTGGAATTTATCTCCGCCACCACGTTTACCGATGAACGCGACCAGAAATATTACCGCGGGCGAGTCAGTTTCCGCGATACGCATCTGGCACGTCATCCTGAACTTGCCATTCTGCCCGGCATGGTGGTACAGGCGGGCATTTTCACCGGCAAAAAATCGGTGCTGAGCTATTTGTTTAAACCCATCCAACGCGCGTTCAATCAGGCTCTTGACGAAAGATAAGGAACCATCCCATGACTCCCGTAACGAATTCCGCAAAGCTTGCCGACCCTCATTATGGCGTTCATGCCCATCCCACATCGCTCATTCTGGTGGTGGATGACGACCGCACCATGCGCATGATACTGGTGGAAATGCTCACGCGCCTTGGTTATAGCTGCCTTGAAGCAGCCAATGGCCAGCAAGCGCTGGAAGTTATTCAAACCGAATATGAGAATATCGATGCCATTCTGCTCGACCGCGAAATGCCGGTGATGAACGGCATGCAGGTGGTTGCCGCAATGAAAGCGGATCGCAAGCTTCGTAACATCCCCATCATCATGCAAACAGGCTATGACCAGCCAAGCCAGGTGAAGGAAGGCATTGATGCGGGTGTATTCTATTACCTTACCAAACCAATCAATGAAGATATTTTAAAATCGGTGCTTGCCGCATCGGTGCGTGAAATGTCACAAACCCGCCTGCTGTTTTCCGAACTGAAGCACCAGAAAACCAGCTTCAACCTGATTGATACCTGCGTGTTTCGCTTTTGCACTTTGCCAGAAGCAGAGCATCTTGCCAGCTTTATCGCCAATTGTTTCCCCGAACCCGAACGCAGCATTATGGGCATTGCCGAATTGCTGATTAACGCGGTTGAGCACGGCATTTATGAAATTGGCTATGAGCAAAAAAGCCTGCTCATCCACAAGGGCGCATGGCGTGAAGAATTGCTGAAACGCGCCGAGCATCCTGCATTTAAGGACAGGAAAGCCGAAGCCATTTTAAAGCGCAGCGCAGATGGTATTTTTCTTACCATCAAGGATTACGGCAAAGGGTTTGACTGGCGCGCCTTCATGCAAATTGATCCAGCCAGAGCAAGCGATAATCACGGCCGCGGCATCGCGCAGGCTAACAGCGTTTGCTTTGATGAGCTTGGCTATAATGACAAGGGCAATGAGGTTACCGCCTTTGTCGGCAATAGCGCACAGCTTGAATGGTAAAGGAAGTTATTTTTTGGAGAAGCATTATGTCACATAAGTCATTCTATACATCGTGCTGTATGTTGCTGCTCACTGCATGCGGCACGGTAGGTGAAGATTATCAAAAACCAGCGGTGAACATGCCCCTTTCATGGGCGGCCATGCAACGCCACCCTGATGCCTTGCCGGGCAGGATATCATCGCGCACCAATGCATTGCCGCTGAACGACTGGTGGAAGCAGTTTAAGGATCCGCTGCTGAATAAATTAGTGGAACGCGCAGTTGCCAATAATAAGGAATTGAAGGTTGCCACCGCCCGTGTCCTTGAAGCACGCTCGCAACGCCGAAATGCTTCCGCCAACCTCATGCCGCAGGTCAATGGCACCGCAGGCACAACTGCATCTGGCGGGAAAGCATCAAAAGGCGGACGAAATGACGAGCAATTGGCATTCGATGCCGGTTTTGATGCAAGCTGGGAAATCGATTTATTCGGCGGCAACCGCCGCAAGGTCGAAGCGGGGCTGGCGAATGAAGAAGCAGCAACAGCCGACCAGCAGCAAGCCCTTGCCACATTGCTGGCGGAAGTCGCGCGCAGCTATTGCGATTTGCGGATGCAGCAGCACATTATTGAACTCACGAAAAAGAACCTGGCCGCGCAGCAGGAAACCCTTCGCCTTACCCGCATCCAGTACGAAGCCAAGGCGGTCGGCGAATTTGACGTGCTGCGCGCCAGCGCACAGGTGGATGAAACAAAATCCCGACTGCCGCAAATCACCACCTCTACCGAAGCTGCGCTTAATCGTTTAGCCGTCTTGGTCGGCGAAGCGCCCGGTACGCTTGACAGCATGCTCAAAAACATCGGCCCCATTCCGCAAGCCAATCTGGATTTATTATCGCAAACCCCGGCATTCATCCTCAGCCAGCGACCGGATATCCGCGCGGCTGAGCGCCGACTTGCGCAATCAACGGCCCTGCACGGTGTTGCAGTTGGGGAGGCCTATCCAAAACTCACTCTTTCCGCCCTCTTCGGCCTTGGCGGCTCCACCTTATATACAGGGTCAACGCCCTGGTCGCTTGGCATGAACCTGATTGCGCCGTTATTCAGCTTCGGACGCATCCAATCACAGATTGATGCAGCAGATGCCCGCCAGCAGCAAGCCTATCATTCCTATTTGCAAGCTGTGCTGCTGGGCCTTGAAGAAACCGACAATGCGCTTACCGCCACCATCAACGAAAAACGCCGCGTGATATTGCTGGAAAGCGCCGCTGCATCGAATAAAAAAGCCGCTGTGCTTGCCCGCATTAAATTCCGGGTGGGCGAGGCAACCTTTTTGGATGTCATGGTGCAGGAACAAAATGTGCTGGAATCCGAAACCCGCCTTGCCGAAGCGCAGGCCAATGCCAGCCGCAATCTCATCGCGCTGTACAAGGCGCTGGGCGGCGGCGTGATGACGGCAGAGGACGCAGCATCCCCAGAGAATACCCGCCTTGCCGCGCAAGACGATTTGCCGTTCATTTATTAAATGGCATCTGCCAAGCTAGTTTAAGACTGGTGCGGCACAAAAGCGCGTTTGGTTTCGGCAAAGGCCACCTCCAGCTCGCTCACCAGGGGCGCAAGCCGGGCCACATTGCTATTCGCGTGATCGCGTGCCAGATGTTCAATTTGCTTGGCAAGCTCCGAAACGCGCAGCGCGCCCATCTGCCGGCTGGATGATTTAAGCGTATGCGCTGGCGACACCACCTCATCCATGCGTTGATGCGCGATGCTGTCGCGAATGGCGGCGATATACCCGTCTGAATCCTCAAAATAATACTGGGCCATGATGGAAAACTTGGCCTGCATCATCTGCTTGGCTTCCGCAATGATGGTTTCGTCAAGAATGGGTGTTCTGTTCATATCGGTGCTCATGATATCCTCCCTGTTTGCCGTGCTGGTTATTCAATTCATCAAGATACGCCGTGAGTTGCTGGGTGGCGGCAGCAAAGGCAGCTTCCAATTCCACCACATCAGGCGCAAGAAAATGCACCGCGCTCTGCAAGCGCACCAATTCGCTTGCCTTCATTTCGACGTGCGCGGCCGCAGCCGCCACTTGCTTCAGCCCAATCTGCCCCGTTGATGATTTGAGGGAATGCGCGGGAATAATGACCGTATCCGGCAAGCGGTTCTGGCGGATGCAGGCGTTGATGGTCTCAATCTGGAAGCGGCAATCCTCAAGGAACGTTTGAATGAACGACGCAAACTGCCATCCCATTGTATAATGAATGTCATTGATGGATGCGATATCAATAACCGGCACCGCTGCCTGCTTGGAGCGGTTGCTGTTTTCATTCACCGGCAGCCAGCGCTGCATTTTTTGTTCAATGCTGGAAAGCCAGCGCACCCGCCACAATGATTTTGGCATGTAATCATCCATGCCTGCTTCAAAGCAACGCTCCGCATCGCCTTCCTTGTCATTTGCGGTGAGCGCAATAACCGGGATATCCCTGATTTCGCCGGATTTTTTCATGGTGCGGATGATGCGCGCCGCCTCATACCCGTCCATGACCGGCATATTGCAATCCATCAGCACCAGGTCATAACACTGGCTCTTCAATTGCTCGATGGCAAGCTTGCCGTTCAGGGCAATCGTGACCTGCTTATTCAGTTTTTGCAGAATGCTGGTCACGAATTCCTGGTGCGTGCGGTCATCTTCCACCAGCAGCACATGTTCCTTCAGCGCGTCGGCTTTTTCGCAATCTGACATTACCATCATTTCCTTGCCCTTGTGGCGCACCCATTTTGCAAGGATGGCGTATAATTGCTCCTTGCGAACGGGCTTCGTCACGTAATCATCCATCCCCGCTTTCAGGCATTTTTCCTGGTCACCCTTCATCGCATTGGCGGTCAGCGCCACAATCGGCACGCTGGCGATGCTGCTTGAATTAATCAGTTCCCTGATGGCGCGCGCGGATTCAAACCCGTCCATCACCGGCATCTGACAATCCATGAAGATAATATCAAACGGTTCCTGCTTTGCTTTGTTCAACGCGATTAATCCGTTCTCAGCAACCGTTACCGTGCAGCCAAGGCCTTCCAGTGTTTCCTTGGCAAAGGCGCAATTGATGCGGTTGTCTTCCACCAGCAGCACGCGCGCGCCAGTGAATACCAGCATGGCATCGTCTTCCGCCTCTTCATCATTATACGGCAGCCATTTGCCCAGCATGTCCAGCAGCTGCTGCTTGCGCATGGGCTTGGTCACAAAATCGCACATGCCGGAGGCAATGCATTGCTCCTTGTCTTCCTTCATGTTTTTTGCGGTGAGCGCCACAATCGGAATATCCGGGATAGCATTATTTTGCTTCATCAATGTCAATTGCTGCGCTGCCTCAAACCCATCCATTTTGGGCATATGGCAATCCATGAAAATGAAATCAAATGGCTGTTCTTTTACCTTGGCCAGCACTTCATTTCCGGTCGTGGCAACCACCACGCGGCATCCTGCATGCTCCAGGATCTCGGTCGCGAAGCCTTGATTGACACGATTATCCTCGGCAAGCAGTACGCGCACGCCGGGAAAGCGTACTTCAGCATGCTTGCGCTTTGGTTTGTTGTTACGGGTAAGCTTCACATCAACAAGACCAAACGTCTGCCCAGCCGAATAAGCCTGCCACACCTGCACTACAATATCGAGCAACTGGTCGCTACGCACAGGTTTTGGAATGAAATACGACAAGCCTGCATCTTCAAAACGGTGCGGATAATTGGTGGCACCCGCCGAGCTCAGCATAATAAGCGATGTCGATTTGAGCTGATTGTCCGATTTAATTGAGCGCGCAAGCATTTCGCCGTTTATTTCCGGCATCAGGTAATCAAGAATGGCCAAGTCATATGGCACGCCGTTTTGCGCCGCAATGCGCAATTGCTGCAATGCATCCTTTGCGCTGTTTACGGATTCGCACTGGATGCCGATATGCGCTAATTGCTCGGTGACCAATGCGCAATTGACCTGAATATCATCAACGACCAATACGCGCAGCTGCTGCATCATGCTAACCGTCTGTTCGTGCAATGCATCAAAGGCATGATGCTGCTCCAGTTGCATCGTGAACCAGAAATTGGAGCCTTGCCCCACTTCGCTTTCCACGCCCGCGCTGCCACCCATCAATTCTGCCAGCTGCTTGCAAATGGCAAGACCCAGCCCCGTGCCGCCATATTTGCGCGTCGTGGAATTATCCGCCTGTGTGAATTTCTGGAACAACTTTTTCTGCGCTTCCTGTGAAATGCCAATGCCTGTGTCCTGCACGCATATTTTAATGCCGCACAAGTCTTCCTTGGCATCCGGCACATCTGCCTGCTCGATGCTCACCAGCACATATCCCTTATTGGTGAACTTAATCGCGTTGCTGATCAGGTTGGATAAAATCTGCCGGATGCGCACGGGATCGCCCAGAAAATGCCGCGGCGTGCCGGGCACATAACGCACAATAAGCTCCAGCGCTTTCTCACGCGCCTTGACCGACAAGAGCTCGGTAATGTCCTCGACCACCGCTTGCAAATCAATCTCGCTCGGATCCAATTCCAGCTTGCCCGCTTCAATTTTTGAGAAATCCAGGATATCGTTGATGATGTTCAATAGCGCATCGGCCGAATTAATTACCGTGCGCGCATAGCCTTCCTGCTGGTCACTGAGCTTTGTTTCCAAAAGCAGCTCGGTCATGCCGATAATGCCATTCATTGGCGTGCGAATTTCATGGCTCATCGTTGCCAGGAAATCCGATTTCATGCGGTTGGCGTTCTCGGCCGCCACCTGCGCCATTTTCAAGTCATTATTCTTTTGTTCAAGCTGCTGGGCGTAATCCTCCAGCCGCGATGCAATGCGCTGCGCGCTGTCCACCTCGTCCCTTCGCGTCATATTGCGAATGGCAAGAATATAAACGCCAATGGTCAGCAGCAGCGCTGCAAGCAGCATGCCAGCCATTTTGGCAATGTATATTTGCTGTTCGCGCAATCGATTATCCAAATGCCAGTTCAGGTGCTTGACTAATTCGCCATAGGTATCCTCAAACACATTCAGCGCTTGCATCACGGTGCTATAAAATGCCACGCTGTCAAACTGATAGCTTTGCTTGGCTTCAAGCCCTTCAAACAGTTTCAGCACCACCGCGAAATTGCTTAAGCTGCGCGTATCATTTTCAATTGCGTGCAAGTCATTATCGTCATCGCTGGTTTCAATGGTGGAAAACACATGGCGGTAATTTTCTTCCAGAATTTCGATTTGATCGACATACTTGAGCAGCATCCTGATTTCAGTCACGCTCATTTCCTTGTCTGCAAAGATCAAGGCAACTTCTTCAGGCATGCTTCCCAGATATTCGGTGATCTGCGGTATATCCATAACAGCCAGCCGCGCCATGTAATAGGTCTCAATCCCTTCATCCAGCATCATCCGCGAACCCGTGCCCACATTTTCAATAAAAATGCGCAAGGCATGAACGGCGGCACGCTGCTGCTTGAAATGATCAGTTAATCCTGCTTGCTCGCTGTGCTCCAGCACATCGATAAGCTGCTTGCGCCGATCGGGCCACAGCAATGCGACCCCAAGCTGCCGCGCCTCATCCGCCATATTGTCCACCGCTTCGATGGCAGCATATGCACCGCTTTTCAACGCCTCCACATTAGCGGCCGCGCCATTCCCGGCCACCATGAGGTTGTGCGCCCCGCGATAGCGCTGCATCGCCAGCAGCGCCTTAAATAAGGCAACATTATAGCGAACGCCGATAATTTCCTGCTGCGTTGCAAGAATATTTTTTTGCGTTTCGTTAAAAAACAGCGACACCGCTGCGCCAAAAGGCAGCACAAAAAGCAAAATGGCGCATAGTTTTAAATAGCGGCGGGTCATCTTTATCTGCCTGGGCATCCTGAAAGCGGCGATATAACCCTACCCCCTGCCTGCTAAATCACGATTAAAAGCGCACATACCGATGTATGGCTTGCAGTCATCCGTTGCTTGGCTTGCAGCCATTGCAGCTGCTTGTATGCAGTGGATATTTCAGGCAGATTGGCATTGCGCACTATTATCCTTGGAACCCGCAAGGCACCGCTAACAATCCTTCATAACGCAAACAGGAGAACATCATGGCTGCATATACCATCAAACCACTCGTCACCGCTGTTGCCCATTCAACAGGTGGCCGCAACGGTCATTCGGAAACGACCGATGGCTCGGTCAGCGTCAATCTATCCGTGCGCAAGGAAATGGGCGGGCCTGGCCTTCCCAACACCACCACGCCAGAACATTTATTTGCTGCTGGCTATGCGGCATGCTTTGGCGGCGCGCTGGATTTCATTGCCACCAAGCATAAGAAAGATGCATCGGGGGCTGTCGTCACCTGCGAAGCATCGATTGGCCCGCGCGAAGGCGGCGGGTTTGGCATTGCCGTGAAAATGCGTGTCAAGGTTCCAAACCTTTCGCAAGCTGAAGCGCAGCAATTGGCGAATGAAGCGCATGAATCCATCTGCCCTTACAGCCACGCAACACGCGGCAATATCGACATGTCGCTGGTTGTGGAAGGCATGGCGCAGGCCGCTTGAACATAACATAAATCAGGCCGCAATCCCGTCACGCGCGGCGGCGCTGACCCGGTTGCGGCCATTTGTTTTTGAAACATACAATGCTTTATCGGCCGCATTCAGCAATTCGCTTGCGTCCTTTTGTCCCGCAAAGCTGCTCACGCCCACGCTCACTGTAATCTCGCGCTGCTCCCATTCAGCACTTGCAATTGCCGCGCGAACGCGCTCGGCAATCACCATCGCGCCATCGGCATCGGTTTCAGGAAGCAATAGCGCAAATTCCTCGCCACCATACCGCGCAACGCAATCCGTGCTGCGCGCGGCTGTGGCCAGCATCGCGCCAATTTTTTTCAATACCGCATCACCCGCCGGGTGACCGAAAGTGTCGTTGTATTTCTTGAAATAATCGACATCAAGAATGATAAGCGAGAACGGTTTCTTGTGGCGCGTGGCGCGCTGGAATTCCAACGCCAGCTGCTCCTGAAAAGTGCGGTGATTTTTCAATCCGGTCAGGCCATCGGTTGTTGCCAGCCCTTCCAGCAATTTGTTGGCGCTTTCCAGTTCCATTTTTTGCAAGACGAGGCTTTCATTCGCTATCGTCAATTGCTGGTTAGCGCCGCGAATGGCATCGGCCGTAATCGCATCGCTGATGCTGGCGGAAAGCACACCCGCCATCAGCTCCAGCGTTGCCACCGCCTCATCGGCAAAGGCATTGGTATGGGGCGACAATACCTTTAATACGCCAACCGATTTTCCGTGATGACGCAATGGCACCACCACCATCGAACGCAAGCCCACCCTGCGGCATGCTTCGCGGTCAACACGGTCATCGGTTTCCGAATCCACGCAGCGCAGCACATGGTTTTCACGCATGCATAATCCGGATAAGCTTCCTTGCGCTTTTATCCGAACGCCCACATGCGCGGCGGCCGCGCCGCTGCCCGCGCGATAGACAATGTCATCGCCATCCAGCATTTCAACTATCGCGCCCGATGCATGCGTCAATTTCTGCGTTTCACGGGAGATGATGTTCATCGCTGCCGCAAGATCCATGTTATGCGCGGCAATTTCACGTTGAATGGTTACGATATTGGCAAGGCGTTCCGCTTCTGCGCGCTGAATGGCATTCGCCCGTGCTTCGGCTTCCGCCAATTGCTGGCGGCGCTTTGCTTCCTGATAGAGATTGAAATAAATAATGCAGGCCAGCAGGTAAACCATGCCGCCGATGCTCAACACCACCATGCGGGTCAGCGCCGCCGCACTGCTCCATTTCTCGACACGGATATTTAGCAGCGCCTCCTCTTCATGGCGCATTTCCTCAATTTTTCGATGAATGCTGCTCATCAAATCGCGCCCGCGCCCGGTTGCAATGGATTTTGCTGCCGCATCAAACCCGTCATGCTGGCGCAAATCCACCACTTCCCTTAAATGATCCAGCTTGTTTTTTACATCTTCGCGCAATGAAGGAGCGCGCGCCTGCTGCACGGGATTATCGGTAATTAATGTTTCAATGCGCGCCACATCCGCATCAATGAATGTAATGGCATCGAGATATGGCGCAAGAAATGATGCATCGCCTGTCAGCACATAGCCGCGCTCGCCCGTTTCCGCTTCGGTCATGTGCTTGGAAAGGGTATCCAGCGCGGCCAGCACTTCACGCGTATGGCTCACCCATTTTCCCTCGATTTCCTGCTTGCGCGGAATTTGCACGGCGTAAATCGCGCCAGCGAGCATGATGATGCTGATGACAATCAGCCCAAGGATATAACCGCGTTTATCGAGTGCTTTCATCATGTCTGAGAGGGCGTCCTGATCTTATATCCCACATTTCAGACGAAACCCATTAACGAACCCTTACAATTAACCCTTAACGCCGGTTATTTGCGCATAAAACCATCAGCAAAATTGCGAAGAATGTCTTTGGATGTGTGAAACAGCTCGCTATGGCTTCCTTGCAGCGAATTGGCGAGGATGCTGCGGATACGCGTGAAATTCGTGCGCGGCACCTCCAGCACATGGACGCGCATGTAGTAAAACGCCGCGCCGGAAAGTGATGCGCACAGCACCGACACAATCAGCAGGCACATGGCGGGACTAAGCGGTGTCATGGTAATAAGATACATGTATAGCGCGCCAAGCAATCCCACCAGCGCCGCAACGGCCAGCAATGCGCCAATCATCACGGTGCCAAGGCCCAGCAGCCCAAGACGAATAAGCGGCGTTGCATCCATCGCAGCGCTTAAGGATTTGCCTAAAACCCACATCGATAAACGCCGCGGTAACTGGCGCGCCAAGAACGACATGTGATGTTCCTTACCTTAGAAGCATTATGGAAGGTTTACTTTTTCATCAAAAGCCCGAGCAGCAATCCGCCGCCTGCGGCAATCGCAACCGCCTGCAACGGGTTCTTGTGGATTTTGTCTTCCACTTCCGAATAGGCTTCTTCGGCATCTTCAATTCTGTGCTCGACAAAATCGCGCGCTTGCTTGCCAGCCTTTTTGGCCATGCGTGCAATATCTTCGGATGTTAAATTGATGATATTGCTTTCTTCCTGAATGGCCTTGCGCGCCGTACGCACGCCTTCCTTGCCGCGCTGCTTGAACAGCTCGGTCAGCATATCCACTTGTTCGCGCAATTCCTTCATTTCACGCTGTGCGGCGGTGCTCATGGTTTCCTCCTCGTGGTGTGATGTGGTTTTCTTGGTAAAACGTGGCATAGGCATGTTCCCCTGCTGGTTTGATATGCGCAGATTTTCATAAAATGCCTCAGGATGCCATGCGTTGAAGAATGCGCATTATAAATCCCGCATCAAGACATGAAAAAGCCGGGAACATGTCCCGGCTTTTTCTGTAGGGCCCACCTTTTTGGTGTGCTGTGGCCCGATAGGGTGCAACACCCTATTATACAAAATCGTTCCTGCATCTTTTCTTGCATCGCATTTCAAACGCTTCAATTTGCCGGTGCGCGTCTTCGCGCGCAATCCCATAATATTCCTGGATTTTCGTGGCAAGGCGCTCGCGGCTGCCTTCAATCTCGGTCAGCGTATCATCCGTAAACTTGTCCCAGTGCCATTTGGCTTCGCCCTTGAACTGGTCCCATTGCTGAATGAATTCGGAACCATATACCTGTCCAGACATCTGATTCTGGTTCATTTGATTTTGGTTCATCATGCCTCACCTCAATAAACCGGGTCTCTCATCTGTCATAGTAGATGAAAAAGCCTAACGAATTGTTTGCTTAAGCTGCCATCATCATTCACGCCCCCGGCCATAAAAAATGCATAAAAATCCTTGTGATTTAGGGGGTTTTGATAATGCGCTCCATTTCAACAACAGCAATTTTATCTAATTTTCGAAACAATCGCTTTTTGAACATGGGTAATAACAGGAGCTTTTCATGTACACGCTGCAATACCGTAAATGGCTAAAAGGTGAAACGGAGCATGCCAGCTCGCATGATGATATTCATCCGGATAAGCAGGAATTAAAAAAAGACATTGCGGATGCCATCAACAGCATCGAAACCGTGCGTACCCGATACCATGATTGCATCGAAAGCGATGACGAGAGCCGCGATGACCTGGAAATTGCCGAAATCATGCTCACCAACATGGCACGCGAAATGAACGTGCAGCAGCCCACCGGAAGGGAACTGAGAATCGCCGATAAAAGCGCGGAGCTGCTGGGCGATGCCAAGGAACGCTTGAGCGGCCTGTTAAATGACCAGTTGCGGATTGATGATGAAAGCCCTTGCGCCACCACCAGCGATAACGCCCATGATTATTCAAAAGCGGTCGCAAAGGTGAATGAAGCCAATCATAAGCTTAATCACTTCATCAAGGAAATCGTTGATGATATGCTTTAAGGATATGCTTTAAATATCGAACTGGTGAAGAGCGCCGCCTTGGCCCCAGGCGCTTGCTCCATGACCAGCAATCATGCCGTCATCGGCTTCTATGGCTTCAATGTCTTCCAAGCTTGGCGGAGGGGGCGGCAAGCGCATCACTTGCCCGCCCGAAACCTGGTTAAGGTTTATGGGCTTGCCTATATCAGGAAGAAATTCTCCAGACAAAAGTTGATTAGCTGCCACGGGCGGCATTTTTTGTGCATCAATGACCGGCTCCAGCTGGCTCATGTCAACGACCGGGCGGCGAAATGCAAAATCATCATGCGTCACGATGGATAACGATAACCACGCCACCACAAACAATATGGTAAGCACCAGCAATATGTTCACCACGCGTTCAATCACTTCCTCGCTCTTGAACAAGGGGGATGCATGAAACGTCAGGCGGCTCGCGTCATACGTCTTTTCATGATCCGGCTTCATGATTTTGGGTTGCGCATTGGCGTTGGCAATTGCGGCTGCCTTCATGCGCTTGCGCATGATGGAGAACTGGGTGCGTGCATCGCGCAAATCCTGCTGCGAAGGCCACAGGCCTACCGAACCATCATGACGCATGTCATATGCATGAGTAATCTGTTTTGCGTAAGGCATGTCTGTACTCCTTTAAGGGAACCCTTGTCGTGACGATGTGCGCAAATGGTGCGGCAAGCTGTGCTAATTCGCGACCATGCTTTGCGCATGGTTTTATAAATTCTCCATAAGAAAGGATTAATTCCGCCGGGTTTTCTTAACATCCAGCAGATTAGAGCGCGTGGGCATGTCTTTTGGCGCTTCGCACAGCATGCAGGCCATCCACTGCGTATCCTTGAAATGGCGGAAGGCAATGACAATCCCCATAGTCAGCGGCGTTGACAGCAGCATCCCCGTCAGCCCCCACACATAACCCCAAAAGGTCAGAGAGAATAAAACCACCAGCGCGGAAAGCTGCGTTTCATCTTTGGGAATGCGCGGCTCAATCACATAGATAACGATAAGCTGCACGGCGCTCACCGCAATGAACACGACATAAGGCATCATGCTGCCTGCATCAAACTGCACGAAGGCCACCGCTGTCATTAAAAACGGCATCAGTGACGGGCCAAGCGTTGGCACGAAATTGAGAAGGAAAATAACCACGCCCCATGTCACGGGGAAATCCAGATGCAGCATCATCGCCAGCACATACGTCAGGCACGCGTTGAACGCGCCGCTGGTGACCACAAACGCCATGTACTTTTGATAGGATATCGCGATTTCAGAAGCAGTATTCATGACATGGCTGCTGTGCGCCGGGCTGATGCAGCGGGTAAGCTTGGTTTTCCAACTGGATACCTCAGGAATAGCAAGCAGGATATACGAAATCATCAAACAGAAGATGATGATGCCTTCCTTGAAATTATCTGCCAACATCATCGCCATGACGCGGATATCATCAAGGCTCATGGTTGCTTTGGTGCTTACGCCCTTGCGTGATAATTCCTGCTTGGCGTGCGTTAGAAATTGCTGGAACCCATCGCGGTAGGCCGATTGCTGCTCGGCAATTTCTAGCGCACTGATCCACACAATCACAATCAGCGTGACCATCATCAGCGTGATGGCGATAAACGAACCGGCATAGCTCAGCGATTTGGGCAATCGCGCATCAAGCCGTTCATCCAGCCAGCTTTTAAACGGCCATGCAATCAGGATAAGGAATAGCGCCAGCACCAGCGGCACCATGATATGCGCCGTCAGCTTGAGCGCCGCAATAACCGCGAACACGCCGATGAAAATCGTGCAATAGCGCGCTAGCGTCCGCAGCCGCGCCTGTTGCCCGTCATCCTCTTCATTTACGGCACCGGTCATGCGGATTATCGCTGGCTATCCCATGATTCATATTCATGGTGGCCGGCCACGTCATGGGTCAGTTCGTCCAGGTTTTCGCAGTCAAAGATGCCCATTTCCTCCAGCACATTGGTTTCAGGAAGAACGCAATCGTCTAACATCTCATCACTAAATGCAGAATGAATAGCTGAATGTTTCATAAGGTCTCTCCTTTTGGTTAGCAAGGAGGAGCCTAGCCCCGCTTTTATCAATTCACAGTTGGATGCTCAGGCGGCGATATAAGTTTTCCGCAAAGAACGCCTTGCGAACCGGGCATTTTCAATATGTTATTCACCGTTCCCCAGCATATGAATTGCCGGGCAGCCTTTAAAAACCACGCGCCCTGTCTGGTGCTGCGAAACGTCCAATGCTGACCCTTGAATATGTATTGCGCGGCTTGCCGTGCCATGTCGTGCTCCATCAATCATGCGCCATTTTAGGAAATAAATGCGTTGAATTGATATACAGACCGCGCGCCGGCTTCGTAAAACCAGCATCAAATGCCCATATTTTACAGATATTTCGTATCTGCTTGGCATTAGGGCATGAAACGGCGATATTCATCAATCAAGGAATGAGCTTAAGAAACGATGACTGACTACATCAAGAAAATTGAAGGCGCACAGGTTTACGATATCGCTTTAAAAACATCGCTCGATGAAATGCCGCGCCTCAGCCGTCGCATCGACGCTGAAATCATGTTAAAGCGCGAAGATTTACAGCCCGTGTTTTCATTCAAGCTGCGCGGTGCCTATAACCGCATCGCGCAATTGCCGCAATCGGCCCGCAAGGCCGGCGTGATTTGCGCATCCGCCGGCAATCACGCGCAGGGCGTTGCATTGTCCGCGCAGCGCCTTGGCATCAAGGCGATGATTGTCATGCCCATCACCACCCCGCCCATCAAGATTGATGCGGTACGTTATTTTGGCGGCAATGTCGTGCTGCATGGCGACACCTTTGATGAAGCCTATGTGCACGCGCGTGATCTGGAAAAAAAGCACCAGCTGACCTTCATTCACCCCTATGATGATGCGGATGTAATTGCGGGCCAGGGCACGATTGGCATGGAAATCTTGCAGCAATATCATGGCCCGATCGAAGCCGTGTTTGTTCCCATCGGCGGCGGCGGCTTGGCTGCTGGCGTTGCGGCCTACATCAAACATTTTCAGCCGCATGTGAAAGTCATTGGCGTTGAGCCAGTTGATGCCGCATCCATGAAAGGCGCGATTGCCGCTGGCGAACGCATCATCTTAAACCGCGTTGGCTTATTTGCTGACGGCGTTGCCGTGCGCCAAGCGGGCGAAGAAACATTCCGCATCTGCCGCGAATTGCTGGATGATGTGCTGACAGCAAATACCGATGAAATGTGCGCCGCGATTAAAGATATTTTTGAAGATATGCGCGTTATTGCCGAACCCGCTGGCGCACTCGCCTTGGCTGGCCTTAAAACCTATGTTGAAAACAACCCAACACGCAGCGGCGCGCTGATTGCCATCAACAGCGGCGCGAATATGAATTTTGACCGTCTGCGCCATGTCGCGGAACGCGCTGAAATCGGTGAAGACCGCGAAATTCTGCTGGGCGTGACCATTCCCGAAGAACCCGGCAGCTATCGCCGCTTTGTGCAATTGCTGGGGCCGCGCATCGTCACCGAATTCAATTACCGCTATGCAGCGGGACATGACGCGCATGTGTTTGTGGGCCTGCGCATGGAACACGCGCATACCGAAAAGGAAAAAATCATCACGGAACTGGCGAAAGCCGGATACAGGGCGATAGACATGAGCGCGGATGAAACCGCCAAGCTGCACATCCGCTACATGGTGGGTGGCCGCGCGCCAAATCTGCACAATGAAATGCTATTGCGCTTTGAATTTCCGGAACGCCCCGGCGCGCTGATGAAATTCCTGGATAGCATGGAAGCCAGCTGGAACATCACGCTATTCCATTACCGCAATCACGGCGCGGATTACGGGCGTGTATTGGTCGGCGTTGAAATCCCGCAAAAAGACCGTGCGCATTTTATCCAGCAATTGAACAAGCTGGGTTATCCGTATGAAGAAGAAACGAATAACCCAGCTTATCTGATGTTCTTAGGTCACTAGAACCAAGCATTACTTATAATCTCGCTGCGGCTAAGGATTTTTGATGGCTATCGAGAACCGGAGCGCAGCGTACGTTTTAGTACGTGAGCACCGGAAGCGCAGATAGACGCAAAAAGCCAACGCCGCAGTTAGAGATTACTGAACGCCAGCAACTGAGCGATACACAACCTTCCCCTGGTCGGGTACTGGCTGCAATTCACCCTGCACGGGGTAAGCGGCTGGCATTGGTTGCTGCGCAGCTTGCGGTGCAGGTTGCGGCGCGTATGCAGGCGGTTGCACCAGCACATTGTTCACTTCCGTCTTGGTGTATTGCACTTCCAGTTCTACGCGGCGGTCAGCGCCAAGGCATTCAATCTGCGCATTGCGCGACTCGTTTTTAGGGCAATGGGTAATCGGCTGGCTTTTGCCTAACCCGCGCACTTTTGCCACTTGCGTATTCAAGTAACCGCGCCCTGCCAGATAATCATGCACGGCAGCAGCCCGTTTTTCTGACAGCGCCACATTATATGAATTCGAGCCGATGCGGTCAGCATAACCCACAATATCCGCGCCGCGCACGGCCGAAGCCGCCGACAGCTTGGATGCCACGCTATCCAGCTTGGTTTTTGCGCCCGGCGTCAAGACAGCACTGTTAAAATTAAAGTACACAATCTTTTCATCCGATGTCAGCACATCGCGGCGCTGTTGAACCACAACGGGCGCGGGCGGTGGCGGAGGTGCTGGGGGCGGAATATATGCTGCAACCTTTGGTGCTGGCGGAACAGGCGCACACGGATCGCCCGTGCTTTGCCAATCGGTGCGCACGCACGTGCCGTTCAAACGGGCACGAACAATCTGGCCGTTTTCACTGCGCACCACTTTCTTGTCGCTGATGGTTGCGGCTTCAGCAGATGAAACACTCAGACATAAAATGGATGCGGTCATAAGCAGATTTAGAACTTTCATATCAAACTCCTTTTGGTCTTTGGTGAGATGGAGATTTTCATATCGGCTCTCAGGAAACTATTCGCAGCAGTTTTGAGCTGTATAAGCACGCCATAAAAATTAATAAGAAAACCCAGTAAAAAACCCTGCCTTAATAAAAAGGCAGGGTTTTATGCTTCGCCACACTTATTACTTATGTTGATTTGGCGCAGCTTATTTTGCCAGTTTCGTAATGCTCGTCGCGGTGCGCACCGCCAAGCGCCGCTGCCGCGCAGGCAACCAACGCCCCAATCAGCATGGAGATGACCGTGAAGATGGAAAGCGCGGACGCGCCTTTGCGGAATTGATCAACCGCTTGCTTTTCCTTCACGACCGCATCATCAATGCGGCGGTTGGCTTCGGGCTCCGCAACGCCGCTGCGTACATTGATTAAGCGCACAAGATATGCGCGATCTTGCTGCTCAATGCCTTTATCTGACAGGCCAGTTGCTAAAATGCGCGCGGCCTCCGTTCTGTCGCGGTCATTCACGCTGCTATTCGCGCTATCATTGCGGAACAAGCCATCCGTCATATAGGCAAGCGGGCCTTTTAAATCGTCATTTGCATTCTTGCCATCACGCATTTCTGCCATCAGGGCAGTTTGCGTGGTGATGGATGCGGAATGGGAAATAAATCCGGCCAGAAGCAATGCGCTGATTACAGCCGTAAGCGCCCATGACAGGAATCCATGTACGGTATCACGAAAGAATACCTCATTGGTGTGTGCCCCGACCCATTTGGTGCGCAAGCGCCCGGTTAGGTATCCGCCAAACGCCGATGACAGCCACTGCACAATGATAAGCCAGATGATGGCCATCGCGCCCAGGGTGGCGTTGGGCTGCGACACATTCCACGGCGATACGGCCGCAAAGCCAAATGCGCTGGCAACGGGCCATAAGATAAGCAGCATGCCGCTGGCCGCCACCGACCCGCCAAGAATGGCGGCCCATGATACGCCAGCGCTTCTGGATTCATGCACCGTGCCGTTTGATACAGCACCTTCATAGGTTTGCGCGTAGGATTCGTTCATGGCTCTCTCCCTTTGTAACTTAGTTGCGCCACAGCAATGCGATTAACAGGATGATGGGAAGCGGAATGCCAAGCAGCCAGAGTAACAAGCCTTTGCCAAAATTCATGATGCATCTCCTTAAAATGTGGAATGCGCCAGGAGTATTCAATTACGCATAAATTATCGATTGAGTGAAAATTTTATTTTATAAAATTCTTATAAATTGGAAAGGCCCGTATGAATGGAAATCCCGAATGGCAATTTAATCTGATGACGCAGTATGGTGCGCTCCCTGAAAAGATTTGCATCTTAGCAATTTTCATTTCTTTTCGTATAACAACCAGCAGGAGAACATCATGGCTGATATGAACATGAAGCAAGGCACGCAGCAAACCACCCAAAAAGACAGCAAGCCGTCACAGCAGAACATGCAAGGCAAGAATCGTGGCCAAACCAATCCTGCGATTAACAGCGAAAAAGAACGCAGCAAGGATTATGCAAAGGTCAGCGGCTCAAAGCGCTAATCCCCATATCCTTAGCCAGTTGCAAAGGCCGGGCCAACCCCCGGCCTTTGTTGTTATGGGCTTCGTGCCCATATATCCGGATTTTCCGCGCATTAAACCCACAGGTCAAAAGGAGGATTACTTATGTCAATTTGATGCAAACAATGTGCACATCATATCGCCCCTTAAACGTACATGACTTAGCGTCTGCTTCAGGTCACACCATTAAAGGAGGCGTTATGAAAGAATACACATTGTTCACGATTGTCGTATTGGCATTCATGGCGCTTGCCGTTCTGGTATCAACGCCATCGCCTGCGCATGCAGCATCCACCTTCCGCATTAATGCGCCCACCAAAGCCGATACGATTCTTAGCGCGCCGCGCGAATCATCATGGGCGAATGAAGATAAAAATCCCGCTGCTGATTTTTTTGCAAAAATATTCAGCGATAAAAAACCCACAGATGCGGTTGAAAACAAGGCACAGCAGCCGCAACACCTTGCTGCTGTTGATCTAACGGCAAAATAAAAATTAATTAAAAATCTGCTGTTTATGCGCTCTTTATACCGCGCGCTGTCGATGATTATCGGAAAAATATCTGAGCTAAGTCATTCTTCCCTCACGAAAACAACTCAAAAAAGACAAAGCTCTTAACTTATACGCTTACACTTATATAAAGAGGACAACGCATGATTATCGATTTCGTAAAGGCGCTCTCAAATCTTAAGAACCTTGGCGCAAAGCAGGATGCCGTCAAGCGCAGCCTTGTCGAACAGACGGAGTTCAAGGCCAACAAGGACATGACCATCGGCGTTGAAACGGAGTTTCAGCTTATTGATTCTGAAACCCATGCGCCCGTGCCATTTGCCGATGATGTGCAGAAGATTTTCTCGAGCAGCAAGAACATCACCCCCGAGGCTTCGCTGTCGATGGTGGAAATCATTACCAGCATCCAAAAGGATGCGCACGGCGTTGAAAAGGAACTGGGCACCTTATATGAAGAGCTGAACGGCATCGCCATGTCGCTGCATGCCGTGCCGCTCGCCAATGGCTGCCATCCATCCGTGCATTACCGCAATGTGCAAACCAGGGGCGATGAGCGCTATCTCGATAACGTTAATCGCTTCCAGCATGTGATGCGTCAATGGATTGCCTGCGGCATGCATATCCATATTGCTATGAAATCGGAACGCGAATGCATCCGCTTCATGAATTTCTTTCGCTATTTCATTCCGCATTTCACGGCGCTGTCAGCCAGCTCCCCCTTCTGGCAGGGCGATGACACGGGCCTGCACAGCAACCGCGCGATGCTGAATGAAGCATTGCCAACCGCATCGCTGCTGCATTCCGTCAAGACATGGGAAGATTTCCAGCAGCAGGTGAAAACGCTGGAAGTTTCCGGCGTGATCAAGCACATCAAGGATTTGTGGTGGGATTTGCGCCCAAGCTGTCATTACGGCACGCTGGAACTCCGCATGTGCGACATGCCAACCAACATGCAGGAAATGAAAGCGATTGTGGCGTTTGCCCATGCACTCGCCCATTGGTTTGAAACCAATGGTGAATGGCTTGTGCACATGAACCCGCCAAAGGTCTGGATTGCGCGTGAAAACAAATGGCGCGCTATTCGCCACGGTTTATCGGCCGACCTTATCAAGGATATTGATGGTTCCACCACCCATATGCGCACCGACATCGACCAATGGCTGGAACGCATCACGGATAGCGTGACCAAGCTTGGCTACCATGATGAAATGCGCACCCTGCGCCAGATGATGGCACAAGGCACCGCAGCCGAACGCTTGCGCCAGCGCTGGCAGCAAACGAATGACATGCATGCGGTGATGAATCACTGCCTTGCGGAATTCACATCCGGCAAGCCGGTTTATGTGAAGCCAGCCGCTGCGGAAACAAAAGCCGAGATTGCATTACTGACGGAAGCGAAGCTAAGCGCGTAACCCAGCCTTGCCGACATTCCATTGAAACGGTCAAGCTGCGTTTGCTTGACTGATTGGTTGGCTAGGCATTCCCTTGCGGGGTGTGACCGGAAAGCTCATCGCGCAGCGCCAATAAAACGCTGCGGTGAATATCCGCCAACATGCGGGTGGTGGGTGAAATCATACCTGCAGGCAATGGCGCGCCTGCAAACTTCAATGCTTCCGCGCCATGCCATTCGCGTTTGGTGCCAAGGCTGGAAAGCTGGGTCAACTTCACTTCGGTGATAATACTCATAACCCCTCCCCTAACGGATCTTCCGTTTGGCGCGCGGTGAGCAGCATTTTTTTCACAGGGTCGAAGTGAAACAGAATATCTTCGGAAATACCGTTCTTGTCTGTTTTGGCAATGGTCACGGTAATCGGCTTATCCTTGGCGGATGATGCAATACTGATCATCGCGTCATTGCATTGATAGGTAGAGAAGCGCTCACTGGGTTTTTTAGAAGCTCCGTGATTCGCTCCACCATGCGATGGAACCGGGGCCGTGACCAGCGAAAGGTCAAAATAATTCATCGCCGCTAAAATTTTTCGGGCGGCTTCGGGAATATTATGATTTGATGCCCCAAAATATTTCATCATTTTTTATCGGTTGCTTCATAAAGCGTTCATCTTCGAACCACTAACCACTCATCTCGTGAGTTGGTGCACCTGCCTTCATTCTATGGAAAAATCGCAAAGAAAGCGTGAAACAGCCTTAACCAACTGATATTGTTAAGGTTATTTACGCATTAACCAGACATGAATTTTGCGTTCAATTTGTGTAAAAAATCACCTGTATTTGTCTAAAATGCCAATGATTTCAATGATTTAATTCAGTTTTTTTTAATACGCCGCAGGTATGCTGTCCGGATAACAAGAAAATTATTTTTTAAGTCACAAAAGGGGTACGGCTATGACAATGAATAACGCCAATTTAGGCGCACAGCAAAATCAGGAATTCAAGGCGCGCGGTAATGCTGATTTATCGCATTTGCCACCACCCGATACCAAGCGCTGGGTCATCAGCCGCAAAGCCATCGTGGTTGACGCAGTTCGCAAAGGTCACATCACCTTGGCAGAAGTATGCGCACGCTATTCGCTGTCGGAAGAAGAAATTCGTTCATGGATGAAATTATCTGAACGTGGCGGCTCACGTGCATTGCGCGTTACCCGTCTGCAAGACTATCGCCGCAAGACCACTCAAACGGGTACTGCGCAAGCTTAAAAGACCGGTTTTCTTGTTATTAAAGTTTGTTCCCTAAAGCCACGCGGGTTGCGATCCGCGTGGCTTTTTTTCACTCAGGCTCAGCTTCTAACAGCCTGTAGATGGTCGTGTGCTTAATCTCGCTATCTTCGACCTCTAACGGCGTTGCTACATCATACTCCGCCAGTTTTTCGATGCCTTCCTTGGGCAGGTAATTGCGCCCAGGGTCAGCGAGCAGCACCACCTTGCCCTGCTTGACCTGCGCGCGCAGCCATTCAATGGCATAGCCCGCCATCGGCCATTCATAGCAAAAATCGCCCGCCAAAATCACATCCATATCCGGCAAATCGCGGTTAATTTTGTTATCGTGCAACACATCCACGCTGACATTATTGGCTGCCGCATTCATGCCCACCGCCACGATGGATAATGGGTCAACGTCATTGGCCACCACCGATGCCGCGCCGGACATCTTCGCGGCAATCGCGCACAGGCCCGAACCCGATGCAAAATCAAACACGCGCTTGCCGCGCACAATTTCCGCATTATCCAGAACATAACGCGCCAGCGCCTGCCCGCCCGGCCACGCAAACGACCAGAATGGCGGCGGGATATTTTTGGCATCAAACCGTTCTTCGGTCACGCGCCACAGCGCATTAAACACTTCGCTCAAATATAATTTCATTTCCGGCAGCAGCGGCGGGTTTTTGAGCTGCGTGTTGTTGATGATGAACTCGCTATTCTGGGTGATATAGCTGGGCCAATCCTCAACTTTCTTCACGCGCTTGGTTTTTATTGCTGTCATACGATTACCCGTCCTGAAACCATCGCTGCTAAAACTATCCAGCCGAACGTGGTGTTGGCCTTGAACGCGGCAAGGCTACTCGCACTATCCTCCATGCGCCAGTTCTTTAAAATCCACGCCATATATATAAGTGCCAACAGCATGCCTGCATAAAACAGCGGGCTTAAATGCGCGGCTGCGCCGGCCGCCAATAATAAAACGAAACTGGTGCCTGCCCAGATGATGATGGTTCTTTTCGCATCATCCCCAAGCACGCGCGCGGTAGATTTAATGCCCGCCACCTCATCATCCGCCTTATCCTGAAACGCATAGATGGTGTCGTAGCTAAGCGTCCAGAAAAAACATGCGGCGTATAATATGAACGCTGCAACGGGCAGCGTGGTTTGCACGGCCGCAAATCCCATCATCGCGCCCCAGTTGAAAATCACGCCAAGGAAAACCTGCGGCCACCATGTGATGCGTTTCATGATCGGGTAAAGCGCAATCAACGGCAACGAGGCAACCGCCAGCACAAAGGCAAGTCGGTTCATGCACAGCACGACCAATAACCCAACCATGCAACAACCGATTGCAAAGGCAATGCCTTGCCAAGGCTTAATCTCGCCGCTGGCAACCGGGCGGCTACGCGTGCGTTCCACCTGCGCATCCAGCTTGCGGTCAATCACGTCATTCACGGCGCAGCCAGCCGCGCGCATCGCCACCGCGCCGATGAAAAACAGCATGAATATCCAAAGGTTCGGCCAATCCCCTTCCGGGGTTGCCAGCATTTGCGCCCACCATGCGGGAAATAGCAGCAGCATGAAGCCGGTCGGCTTATCCAGGCGCGCCAGTTGGATATAAGAGCGCGCATAAGGCTGCCAGGCAGCGGGGAGTTGGTTGGTTAAAAAAGACATATTTAAGTTTTAGAAAGGTGCGATTAAGATAATGATACCTATATAAACCATCCAACCCACTTAAGGAAGCGCACATGTTAGCTGTAGCCATTGTTGCAGGGTTTGTCATTTTATTCATCATCGGGGTTTATAACCGTCTTGTGGCGCTGCGCCAGGAGTGCAAGAACGCCTTTGCCGATGTCGATGTGTATTTAAAGCAGCGCTTTGATTTAATCCCGAACCTTGTGGAAACGGTGAAGGGTTATGCGGCGCATGAAAAATCTGTGTTTGAGGAAATCGCCAAGGCGCGCGCAGGCATTTCCAGCGCATCCAATATTTCCGACCGCGTTCAGGCCGAAAACCAGCTCAGCATGGGGGTGCGCGGTTTATTCGCCGTGATGGAAAATTATCCCACATTAAAGGCCGATGGAAACTTCCAGCGCCTGATGGCAGAACTTTCAGATATCGAAAACAAAGTATCGGCCGCGCGCCGTTTCTTTAACAATGCGGTGGGCGAATACAACGCATCCATCCAGCAATTCCCTGCGGTGCTGGTTGCGCCAACGCTTGGCTTTAAAGAAGAAACCATGTTCGATTTGGGCAATGATGCGCGCACGCAATTATCCACCGCGCCTTCGGTTAAATTCTAAACGACCATGCCAAAGCAAATCCTCGGATTAAAGACGTGGATATGGGCGAATAATTTTAAATCGACCCTGCTGCTGGTCTGCTTTCCGTTCATGCTGGCGCTGCTGTTTTTCGTAGGCGCCTATATTTTTGTCTATGGCAGCCAGCCCCCAAATACTTACGGGCCTGGGGAATTCTTCAATCAGCAAACATTTCAGCTTGCCGCCGCGCTGACGCTGCAAGTGCTTCCCGGCATTCTTGGCGCCGCTGCCTTATGGGTGCTCATCGCCACATTATTCAATGGCTGGATGATAAGCACGGCAACGGGTTCACGCAGTGTCACACGCGCCGAAGAACCTGACCTTTATAATATCCTGGAAAACCTCTGCATCAGCCGCGGCCTCCCCATGCCGCGGCTGGAAATCATTGAAGATGCGGCGCTGAACGCCTATGCCAGCGGCCTGACGCAAAGCAGTTTTTGCATTACGGTTACGCGCGGCCTCATGCAAACCCTAGACCGCGCGGAAATGGAAGCCGTGATTGGCCACGAACTGACCCATATCATCAACCGCGATGTGCGCCTGCTGATTATCACCACCGTCTTTGTCGGGATGATTTCATTTTTATCGCAACTGGCGTGGCGCAATATGTTTTATACCAATTCCTATAACAACCCTTATATCTATAACACCGGCGACAGCAATGGGCGGCGTTCCAATTTACCGTTGATGCTGATTGCGACCGTGTTGCTCGCGCTCGGCTATCTTCTCGCGCTCCTTCTTCGGTTTGCGATTTCACGCAAGCGCGAATACAACGCCGATGCAGGCAGTGTAGAGCTGACCAAAAATCCCGCGGCCCTTGCCAGTGCGCTGCGCAAAATCAGCGGGCAAAGTGACGTGCAAAACGTGCCGCCGGAAGTTAAGCAAATGTTTATCGAAAACAGCGCCGGAATTTTCGATGTATTTGCAACCCACCCGCCCATTGCCAAGCGCATTGCCATATTGGACGAGCTGGCGGGTGATAAGCACAAGCCTAACGCGCCCTTATCAAGTAATGGGTCTGCTGGTGGTGCTGGCGTGTCACATGGCGGCTCCGTTCCATCCGCCAGTGATATTTAAGGGATTTAGCCCCTTAACATTAACGGGCTTGAACTGTAAGCTTGGCCACCTATTTGAAGCTAACTTATGACCCATAACGAACGGCATGGCCTTGCTCGAAGCATATAAGAAAAACGACCCCGCTGCCCGCAGCTTGTTGGAAGTTGCTTTGCTTTACCCCGGCGTGAAGGCGATTTTGCTGCACCGTGTTGCGCATCAGCTTTACACATGGGGCGTTCCGTTTTTCCCGCGTTTGGTGTGCGAAATTTCGCGCCTGATTACCGGCATTGAAATTCATCCCGGTGCGCGCATCGGCAAAAATCTGGTCATTGATCACGGCATGGGCGTGGTCATTGGCGAAACCGCCGAGATTGGCGATGATTGTTTAATCTTCCACGGCGTTACCTTGGGCGGCAAGGGCGGCTTTGGCAAACGCCACCCCACCGTTGGCAACCGCGTGATGATTGGCGCAGGCGCAAAATTAATTGGCAACATCACCATTTCGGATGATGCGAAAATTGGCGCAAATTCCGTTGTCACCAAAGACATTCCAGCAGGCGCAACCGCCTTTGGCATTCCCGCCAAGGTTTCATTGCCGACCGAAAATTCCGCCAACACCGCCGAATAACAACACACAGGTGCCCTATGAATATCCATGCTTCCGTTCTTGATACGATTGGCAAGACGCCGCTTATCCGCGTGCCAGGTTTGCAAAGTGCCGCCGATATTGTGCTTAAGCTTGAATTCTTCAACCCGCTGGGCTCGGTCAAGGACCGTATCGGCAAGGCGATGCTGGAGGATGCGGAAAAATCCGGCCGCCTGAAAAAAGGCATGCGCATTGTCGAACCCACATCGGGAAACACGGGCATTGGCCTCGCCTTCATCGCCGCGGCAAAGGGTTACCAGATTACGCTGACCATGCCGGAAACCATGTCAATGGAACGCCGCTCGCTCCTTTTATTGCTTGGCGCGGATGTGGTGCTAACGCCCGGCGCGATGGGCATGCGCGGTGCGATTGCCAAGGCGATGGAAATGTGCGCGGCCGATAAGAACTGCATCATGATGGAACAGTTTGATAACCCCGCCAATCCCGCCATTCATGCCGCGACCACCGGATTAGAAATCTGGAATGACACCGATGGCAAAGTGGATATTGTGGTTTCTGGTGTGGGCACCGGCGGCACATTATCAGGCGTTGGTAAAGCACTGAAAGCCAAGAAATCATCGATCAGAATGGTGGCGGTGGAGCCTGAAGAATCCCCCGTTATTTCCGGCGGCAAACATTCCCCGCATAAAATTCAGGGCATTGGCGCGGGCTTTATTCCCAATACCCTTGACCGCGCGCAAATTGACCGCGTTGAGAAAGTCAGCAGCGGCGATAGTCTCGCTATGGCCCGCACGCTCATTAAACAACACGGTATTCCGGTTGGCATTTCCAGCGGCGCGGCGGTGACGGCAGCGTTGCGCGTTGGCGCATTGCCGGAGAACAAGGGCAAGATGATTGTGGTGATTATCCCCAGTTATACGGAGCGTTATTTATCAACTGTGTTGGCGGAAGACGAACGCGCCAAGGCAGGAACGCTGACCGCGTCAGAACCCCAAGCACAATTTCTGGAACAAGCTGGAAAACGTTACGGGATTTAGCCGTATTTAGCCAAACGCATTAAACTGCGGTTGCTGCGTTGAACGCGGCGCATCTCCGCGCGGCGCCGGAAGCGCGGCGTAAGATGCAACACTTGCCGGTCTGCTCAAATTCTCAAGCTGCGAGATAAGTTTTTGCTGCTCTTGCGCTAATGGCGCATCCCTGTTATTCGGGTCGGGCTGGCGCAGGGACGCCATGATTTCCTGTGAATTGGCTTGATAGAATGGGTCTTGCTTCAACTTACCCATAAAATAATTATTGCTTCCGAGCGAAGGATTTTCTTGGAGCGCGCGCGTTAATGCGCCCACATCCTGCATGCGCAATGCGTTTTCTGCCTGCTGCATCGGTGTTTGTTCAAGGCGGTGGGTACGCGTTTGACGTCCCTCGTTAAATACACGATCTATCTCGGCGCGCTCGCCAACACCAAACGTGCTTGGTTCAACACGGTGTGCGGCCACAACATCGGGATAGTTTTTTGGCTTTTTGTCTGCCATTTATTATCCAATAAAGAATGTAATGCTCAATCCTATCGGTGAGTTCTAAATGACTGCTGAATGTTTATGGTAAATATCTGTTAAACAGTATGCGTAGGCGGCCTTGGGCCGAGATTGCGCTTCATGCCTTCAGGTTCCGGCAGTGCGGCTACGCGCGGGTCAACATGTTCCGACGCGGCGGGCGGGGCATCACCGTCCGGCCTGTTATCATGGGCCGCTGCTTTCGCGGCTAGTACTGCGGCCATTTGCGCTTTGGCAAATTCCACTGCTTTTTGCGCTTCAATTCTATGCAAGTCGGGTTCAAGCGTGGTTTCGCCCGCAGCGCCCCTGCCATGCACAAACCGCTGACGGGGCTCAGATGTACCGCCCAGCATGTCATCTGCTTCGGCATAAGGCGGTTCTCTGGAGATGGCAAGATAAGCCATGATATTTCATCAAATAAGGTTTATAACGCTTCATCCTAGCTCCCCAACCCTAAACAATGTCTGAATATGCCTTAATACCCCTGCATTTCAATGATTTCTTAACCTCGTTTTCAACACTTGCCCCCTAGGCTACCCCCATGCATCCCTTCATTCGTCCTGCCTTCCTCCTGTTCATCCTCATGCTATGCGCCTTGATTGGCATGGCCCCATTTGCGCACGCAGCCGAACAGCAGGCGCGGCGCATGCCAAGCTTTTCCGAATGCCAGAAACTGGCAAGCAGCAAAACCAGCCCGGAGGAAAAAACGCAAATCACGCAGCTGTTTAAAACGAATAACCTTTACTGCTCGATGCTGTCGCCGCCCTTTCAGGCACAGCATGTGTTCAGCCAGGGCCAAACCAAGGTGCAGTTGCGCATCGTGATGGATAAATCCAACCAATACGTGATTGATGGCAAAACATTGCTGGATGCCTTGCTGCCCGACCGCAACGGCATGCCGCCTGCGCAGATGGTGATGCTGGCCGGTCAGCTCTTCGGCATCGTGGGTGATTTATTCGCATCCGATCTAAACGCGGATACCTTGCAGCGCATGGGCACGCATGTCGGCAGCCTGACAGGTATGCTCGGCGTGAATGCGCGTGCGGCGCAAGCTCAGCTTGATGCGCTGCGCACGCAAACGCGCCTGGGCGAAAGCGATATTGAACCTTCGTTCTGGCTTGCACGACTGAGCGTTATCCCCGCGCCAGCAGCGCAAACGGCCACGCAGCAGCAAGCACCAAAATCCGGCCCGGCATGGATGCAGAAACTCATGGGCACAGGACAGCGCATCATGGGCACCTTCCAGGGCAATGACTAAATCTCGCTGTGGCTTAGATTTCAGTGCGTGAGCAAGGCCCGCTTTGCGGGTTTTTATGATGCCCTGCAAAGCAGGGCAGGCAGGAAGCGCCAAAAAGCCAACGCCGCAATCAGGGATTTCTAGCCCTTCACGTCCTCACCCCAGATTTTTCGTATTTCGGCCTGATTGCTTTTCATCTTTTGCAGCTTGTATTCCGAAATGCTGGTCAGCACCTGCGCAACTACCGGCGGGATAAGCGTGAGCAAGGCAAGGCCGATGGCCGTGCCGCCCCACATGATGAACCAATTCAAGGGATCTTGCAAAAGCAGCATCGCGTAATCCATGCGCATGCCTTTTTGGAAAAGCTGGATGACAATATAGGCAACGCCGGTCATGTTGAGGGAACCCACCGCCACCGTCATGCTGCGCCCGCGGCTTTTATCGGTCAGCATGGTGGCAATGGTCGGAATGAAACCGCCCAGCGCGACGATGGTCGCGGGCAACACAAACACCGCACCAATGCCAAGAATAGCAAAGGACACCCATAACCCTTTACCTTTGCCGCCAGCTGGCGCGCCTTTTGCGCCCTTCCCTTTGGCTGGGCTTTTGGCGGGTACTTTTGCAGGCGCTTTACCCATTCATCATCCCCATCACCGAAACAAACGCAGCAAGATAATCAGCATAATAAAGAACGAAATGCCGACGGAAATCACGGCAGCCAAAGGCTGCCCTGCCTGCTCCGCGAGCATCTTCTTGTTCTTTGCGTATTCGCCAAGGCGCTCGGCTTCATTTTCCATTTCCTTATACAGCATTTTGGCGGCAACAAATTCCTGCGCATCCAGCACAACCGTATCGGTATCATCGACAAGATTAAGAAGAACGCTTAAACGGCCCGTCGCAGCGGCAGCTTTCAATTCCTTGCGTACGCGTTCCTGGCGCGGGCGGTTGTGGAAACGCTTTACCGCTTCTTCGGTCAGCGGCAATAAAACTGCCGCCAGATTTTTCAAATTATCTGGCCCAAAGCGTTCCTGCAAATTGGCATAAAGGTTGAGGATGCCGATGTTCCGGCGCGTCATATCGCGTACCTGGTCAATGTTCTGCATCAGTAACAGCGAGATGTTTTTATCCTTTGCCATCAAGAACGCGGCAATGTGGCGGTCAATCAATTGCAGCCCGCCCAGCGGCGCGCGGCGTTCCATTGCCTCCAGCAATTGCTTTGGCGTTTGCACATAGCGGTCGCGGATTTGCGGGTTGAGGCATGGAAGGCTTGGATTGCCATCATACATATATCGCTCCAGCCCAAAGCCCAGCGATTTGTTCTGCACGACATCCACCGCTTTTTCACACAGTTGCACGGCAACAATCGAATTGCCGATTTTACTGTCGGGTTGGTATTCCAGCCATAGCGCGGGGAAACGGTTGATGATGATTTCCGCGATGGTGGTCAGCTGCGCTTCGCTCAGCATCATCTGCGCCAATAATGCAGGAAGGCCTGATGGATACACGCTGATGCCGCGATAGCGAATGGGTGCCAGCGGGTCAAGCGCAAGCTGCACATTGGAAACCAGCCGCTCCTCTTCGCTGCCTAAGCGCTGCTGGCGCGTCGTGGCAATCGCCTGATCCAGATTCTTAATCGCTTTTTCATCGGAAAAGCCGTGGCTGATCCAGCGCGCCAGTTCTTGATTGGCAATCATGCTGGCCGCCAGTTTCGTATCGCTGCTCATGGCGGTCAGCAACTGGCGCAACTGCACAAAATCCTGATTGCCGAATTTCAGCAGGCGGCTGGCTTTCTTGGCAATGGTCGATTGGCGCGGCGTTAAGCGGCGGCCCGCCACCCAATGCTCGAAATCTTCATGGTTCCAGCGCAGCGCAGGATCATCCGTCAATAATCCGCGCAGCAGTTCAATGGTGGCTTGTGAAAAACGGCGCTCGCCCGCCAGCGCGGAATAGCTGCCGCGCTCAATCTTTAATTGCACAATGGCCTCCGGCGTTAGGCCGCGCAGCGGAATATCGCCCATCAATGCCGTTAAAATCAAAACGCCGAACGCATAAAAATCATCGCCCGATGTTCCCATGCCACGCGCAATGTCAGATGCCAATGCGCGTTGCGGCGTTTCATATTGCGCGGGCTGGCGATATGCGCTGGGCGCAGTCAAGCATTCGCCAAGTTTCACCGCGTTGCCATCGCCCATAAATACGTTATCGGCGCGGATGGAGCCGTGAAACAATCCCATCTTAGCAATCTGGCAAATTGCCTGGCCAAGCGGCTTGATGAGCTCTTCGGTCAGCACCGTTTCCTTGATTGCCGGAAATGGCCCGTGAATAAAATCGGGCGCATCGCCCAGCGGCGCAAGGCGCGCCCCTTTTATCATGTCATAAATAATCGCCATGTGGCGGTGGCCCGTTAACGGCCAGTCAATCACATGCGCTTCATGCACCAGGCTAAGACTGCTATGGGAAAGGCCATGAAATCCCGCCAGCGCATCCACGCGCGTAGGCATGTGACCAGTGACGACATAGGCCATTAATCCGCTGCTGCTACTGATCTTGCCATGCACGGCATAGGCCTTGGCCGTGCCCGTATCAAAATCGGGCAGCGGCTGCATTTCATCAATTGTATAGCGTTCATTGAAAATGGCCATGTCGCAAAACTATAACCAGTTATGCCCCGACCTTCAATGACTCTACCCTTCAAACGGGTCTTTCATCAAAATCGTGTCTTCGCGCTCAGGGCTCGTTGACAAAATGGTCACAGGTGCGCCCGTCAATTCTTCGATGCGGCGTACATATTTAATGGCCTGCGCTGGCAATTGCGCCCAGCTGCGCGCGCCAGCGGTTGTGCCTTGCCAACCTTCAATCGTTTCATAGATGGGTTCAATTTTTGCCTGCGCGAATTGGTCGGATGGCAGATAATCAAGCGCGTCTTTTCCAATCCTGTATCCGGTGCAGATATTGAGTTCCTTGAAACCATCCAGCACGTCGAGCTTCGTCAGGGTCAACCCATCAATGCCGCCGAACTTCACGGCCTGGCGTACCATCACACTGTCAAACCAGCCGCAGCGGCGTTTGCGTCCTGTCACGGTTCCAAATTCGCGGCCGCGCTCGCCAATCTTTTCGCCAATCGGGCCAAGCTCTTCAGTTGGGAATGGGCCAGAGCCCACGCGCGTTGTGTATGCTTTGCAAATGCCTAAGACCATGCCAATCGCCTTTGGCCCGATGCCGCTTCCGGTCGATGCTTGCGCGGCAACGGTGTTGGATGAAGTCACGAATGGGTAGGTTCCAAAATCCACATCCAGCATAATGCCCTGCGCGCCTTCAAACAAAATGCGTTTGCCTGCGCGGTTTGCTTCATCCAAAACGCGCCATACGGGCGCAGCGTGGCTTAACAAACGCGGCGCCATTTGCATCAATTCGCCGTGCAATTGGCTGGCGCTAACGGTTTCTGCGCCATAGCCTTTCAGCAATAGATTATGGTGCTCCAGCAATTCGGACAGTTTGGTTTTCAAATGTTCCGGATGTTGCAAATCGCATACGCGAATTGCGCGGCGACCCACCTTGTCTTCATAAGCCGGGCCAATGCCGCGGCCAGTTGTGCCGATTTTGGAATTGCCCTTGCTTGCTTCGCGTGCACGGTCAAGCATACCGTGTATAGGCAAAATCAGCGCGGCATTTTCTGCGAGCAATAAATTCTTTGGTGTAATCTTGATGCCTTTTTCGGCGATGCCATCAATTTCTTTTAAGAGCGCAACAGGGTCAACCACCACGCCATTCCCGATGATGGAAAGTTTTCCGCCGCGCACCACGCCCGATGGCAGCAAAGATAATTTATACGTCACGCCATCAATCACCAAAGTGTGACCGGCGTTATGACCGCCTTGGAAACGCACCACAACATCTGCGCGGCTTGAAAGCCAATCGACGACTTTTCCTTTACCTTCATCGCCCCATTGGGCTCCGACGACGGCTACGTTAGGCATGGTGTTTCCTTAATACTTTTAGGTGGGGCATTTTGAGGCATGTAATAAACCAAGAGTCAGGCGAAAGAACAAGCAAAACCACGCATCTTAATTGAAAAACCAAAAGCCCCCATGAATTAATGCTTAAAAGGCCTTTTTGCTTTCATATCCGCCTATTAATCTGCTCACCATATTAAATTAATGCGATTTTTTAGTGATTTTATAAATCCCATTTAAACGGAACATTGATGTTACCGCTAAGCACACTTTTCGAATTATCAAAAGGTATTCAAACCGGGCGCGGCGTGGCGGTTGTGGATTCAACTGAAAGCCCGACCTTTGATGGTGCATGGGGCGTCTATATCAGCCAGGCCGCCAAAAATCCTGACTTCTATACTACCATCTGGCAATCGGCGGCGGCCTTTGCACTCACCGAAGGCAATAAGGCAATTGATTTGAAAGTAGTGCGCGATGCATCGCGTTATGTCGCGATGAGTTATATTGCCGCCGCGCATTACGGCACAAAAATTGTGCATGAAACACCACCAGACGATATTCAAGAAACCTTGCATAAAGAAATATCATCCAAGGTTGTGTTCATCAGCCACATCAGCCACAAAATGACCATGAGCCTTACCGCGCAATTGAACGCAGGCGGCGGCAAAGCATCGATTGATGATGGCCTTCGCGCAGCCCTTGGTGAGTTTTATTCGCTTTGCATTTACGCGCTGCGCGAGCTGCGCCCAAGTTCTTACCATTCCATGCGCGATGATATTAATGCTGCCGTGGGCAATTACACCACCACCATGAGATCGTTTGATTTGCCATTATTCATGAACCGCGATGAACGCGCGCGCCAAGCCGAAGTAGGCGAAGATGTTGCGGTGTTGGCGGCGCGCCCCGGCATCAGCACGGGCGATGCAGGCGAAAAGGGCAAACTCCTGACATTCGGCCCCATCGCCAAGCGTACCAGCCGCGCGCCATAATGTTTTTGCACAGCACACTAAAGGGCTTTTTGGTTTCATAAATAACTGACACATTCTTGGCAACCCTTACCTTGACCACGTGATAAATGATAAACGCTTATTCTTTTGACGATAGTGAACATGGCCCGCAAATGATTGGGCCGCAGAACACGCATTACGGCCGCGAAGTTTCCCGCGTTGAAACACGCGGCATCGATGAAGCCGCGATGCAGCACGCTCGAAAGCTACTGCAACAAGAAGATAGAAGTTCGCTGGTATATGTTCTGGATTTGGGATGCGGCACAGGCGATGCGGCTGAAAAATATGCGCGCCTTGGTTGCCATGTAACGGGTGCCGATGTGCGCGAAAGCCACAATGATATCGCGCAGCGCAACATTGGCTTGCTTAAAGACGGCTTTGCGCAAATCGATTTCGTCAATCAGGACTTATACCGGCTTAATATTGATGTGCTTGGCGATAAGCCGTGGGATGTCATCATCCTCAACCGCGTATTGCATTTCCTGCCATTGACGGTTGTTAAAAACCTCATGGAACAATTGGTTGAACGCGCAGGGCCAGACACCCAGTTTGTCATTAATTTTAGAAGCTCCGATCATAAAACTGGCAACAACAAGGGTCGCACTTATATTGAATCCGATGAAGATGGTTGCCTTCCAACCTATTACCTTCATAACGCCAAAGACTTTATCACTATGCTGCGCGAGCTTGGTTGCAGCATCACCATGCACGAACAGAACGACCAGCTATGCCTGCTGTTTGTAAAAAATTCACCTGAGCTTTCATGTTTTGGCCCAACCTTGCCAAAAGGCCATCCGCGCCTTTCGAAAGAAAAGCCCGCAAACGACCGCTTTATATTGTAACCTTTTCCCATGCATGATTTAGAAACCATCACGCAGGCGATACTCGATCGCATTAACAAGCGCCCATCGCAGGTGTTGATGGAAAGCAGCAGCTGCATTCCATTTAATGTGGTATGGAATTTGTTCCTTGAATCCCCGGCGGATAATCCCTCCGCGTTTACTGACCGGTTTTACGCAACCCAGCGCGGACTTGGCCGCGGCTTGCCAAAACTACAAAGCGTTGAAGGCACTATTCAGCACGCAGCGCGCTATGCCTCCATGGGTTACATCACCTGCGGCATCATCAAGGCGATGCAACAGAACAGCAACGGCACCGCAACCGATTTGTTTGTGGCGACCGATATTGGCGCAACCGCTACGTTGCTGATTGATTTGAATGACAAAGTGCAATCCTTCATGAACACGCACCGCCCGATGGATTCCGCGCCGCTTGGCGAAAAACTGCATAGCGCCTTAAGTGATTTTTATACCGTGCTGCTGATTGCGCTCAATGAAACAAAAACCGTTGCTGGCAGAAACAAGGATACCGCCAAGCATATTGATGATGCGATTGCCGATTGCTTTACGATTGTGGTGACCAATAATTTAACCCTGCGCATTCCGCGTGACATTGCGCGTAACATATCGGGTGATTTACTGGGGAAACAACAAGTGGCAATAGCGGGCGAATTTAAACTGCCGCCCGAGGAATATGTACCCGTTCCGCATGATCATGCGCTGGTTCCGCACCGCCCTGAACAAGTCCGCACTGGTTTTTATGGTCGCCCGCCTGCGGCTGGCACAACAACTGTAAAAGCAACTGCGAGTGCGAAACCGCCTGCTGAAGAAACCGGTGTTGTATTACCAATGGATGCTGCGGCGCGTGAACGTTTTCGTCAGCGCAAATTGGTGGAAGCAGCGCGGCGCACAAATCCTGATGATCCGGGACGCCCCAAGCCCTCACCCACATAATCAAGTTACGTCAGAATGCCGCGAAAATGCGGGGTTACGAGAACCGGAGCGCAGCGTACGTTTAAGTACGTGAGCACCGCCCCGCTTCGCGGGTTCTATATAATGTCCTGCAAAGCAGGACAGGCAGGAACGCCGTCATTTGCAGCCCATTATCACGTAACTTCAAACCATCTTCGGTTTTTTGTTTTCCAAGATTGCGTGGCAGGCCTGACGCTTGGCTTCTGCCGTTAAATCGCTGTCTTTGGAAAGGCTGCGTAACACCACATAACCTTCCTTCACCAAACCTGCAACCTGCGTTGCATCGGTTTCAAATGGCACCAGAATGCGCGCGCGGTTTTTGGCGCGTGGCAGAACGGGCATCAGGCTTTCAGCGTAGAATGTGAAACCGGTTGCGGGTTCATGGGTTGCCGTGCGGTAACGCCCGCCGCGGCCCAGTTCCGCGCGAATAGTTTTGGAAAACAGCGCGAAGCTTAAACCTGTTTGATATTCAAAGCCGCGATATTCCACCAAATCCACCGTCATTTGGCCGCGCATTTCCTTCGGCAATAATTCGAATACGCGCTGCAAGCGCGTGCGGTCTAATGCTGCCTTTTCCGGCAACTCCATCTTGCCCAATGCTTCAATGGCTTTTTCCGCATCGCCGCTGGCGCGCAGCAATTGCACCGCCAACGCGCATGTTTTTTCAAGGCCAGCGGTTTTTGATAATCCCTGCACCAGTGCTTCATTCTTGCGGTCGAGCGCATTGTGCAATTTCTGGCGCGCATCACCTTCCACGCCAAACGCCTCGCAAATGCTGGGGATGAGCGTTGGCATGGTAATGTCCAGCGTCACGCTGCCCACGCCAATGCGTTCCAGGCTTTGCATCGCCAATAAAATAACTTCAGCGTCCGCTTCGGCTTCCAGGCTGCCGATGATTTCTGCGCCAACTTGTGTCACCTGACGTGCATGGCTTTTCTCATGGCCCGTAATGCGCAGGATTGGGCCAGCATATGAAAGGCGCAGTGGGCGCGGCGCGGTAGATAAGCGCGTTGCGGCAATGCGGCCAATTTGCAAGGTGTGGTCGCTGCGGCATGCCAGCATGCGCTGCGAATTCGGGTCCATCACGCGGAAGGTGGTGCGGTTTAATGTCGCACCGGGGCCCGATAAAAGTGTTTCTTCAAATTCCATAATGGGCGGCGCAACGCGGCCATAGCCATTTTCTGCAAAGACAGAAAGCAGCGCTTGCGTTGCATTCGCTTCGCTTTCAGCGTCAGGGCTTAATACGTCATAAAATCCGGCAGGCAGGAGGTTCATGGCAAAACATTCGTTTAAACGGTCAGTATTTAAAGACTGGTAGAAAATAAAGATATTGCGTAAAAATACCAGACCTTAAAACTAGAGCTTATATTACCTAGCAAAGCAGCGCTTTTATGAACCCATCCCTTGCCCAATCATTTCCAAACAGCCGCCTGCGCCGCACCCGCCAAACGCCTTGGCTGCGCAATCTTGTTGCGGAAAATACGCTGACCATCAACGACCTTATCTGGACGGGTTTCGTGATGGAAGGCAGCGCGTTGCGCGAACCCATCGCATCACTCCCCGGCGTTGCGCGCTTATCGATTGATGAATTGGTGGCGGAAGCGCAAGAACTGAAATCCCTTGGCATTAATGCGATGGCGGTTTTCCCTGCCCTCGACCCCAAGATTAAAAATGCGACTGGCAGCGAAGCGGTTAATCCTGATAATTTAATTTGCCGCGCAGTAAGTGCTGTAAAAAAAGCTGTGCCGGAAATGGGCATCATTTGCGATGTGGCGCTAGACCCATTTACCGATCATGCGCATGACGGACTGTTGGTGGATGGAAAAATTCTCAATGACGAAACGGTTGAAATCTTGTGCACGCAGGCATTGGTGCAGGTAAAGGCAGGCTGCGATATCATCGCGCCATCCGATATGATGGATGGCCGCATTGGCGCCATTCGTAAAGCACTCGACAACAACGGCTTCCAAGACAAGCTTATTCTTTCTTACGCTGCTAAATACGCATCGGGCTTTTATGGCCCATTCCGCGATGCCTTGAATAATAAGGGCAGCTTAAAGGGCGATAAAAAAACCTATCAAATGGATGCCGCCAATAGCGATGAAGCCATTCGTGAAGTCGCCATGGATATCAATGAAGGCGCGGATATGGTGATGGTAAAGCCCGGTTTGCCGTATCTCGATATTGTTTCCCGCGTGAAGCAGACGTTTAATATGCCGACCTTCGTTTATCAGGTCAGCGGTGAATACGCGATGATGAAAGCCGCAGCCGCGAATGGCTGGATTGATGGCGAACGCATCTTGATGGAAACCATGCTGTGCTTCAAACGCGCCGGCGCGGATGCCATTCTCACCTACGCTGCGAAAGACGTGGCGAAGTTACTTACAAAAATTTAGGCAGCGCGCTTCATATATTTATATGGTTTGATTTTATTAATTTTATTTGAAATATTTCGCTTCGCTTCCATCAGATTATATGTTTCCTGTAAGCGTAAAAAATATCCCTCAGACAAACCAAAATATTTTGTTAGGTGCAAATCTGTTTCAGCGCTTATATCGCGAGTTCCATTTACAATCGCATGAATACGGTTTGCCGGAACGGCAATTGCTTTAGCAAGAGCATTTTGACTTAATCTTAATGGAACTAAAAACTCTTCATGGAGAATTTGGCCAGGATGCGGATTTACAATTTTATTCATAGTTAACTCCTATCAATTTATTAATGGTAATCCGCAATCTCAACATTTCTAGCTTCGTTGTCTTTCCATACAAAGCATATGCGCCATTGCTTATTTATTCGTATACTCATTTGCCCTTTGCGATCCTTTTTCAGTTCTTCCAAATGATTACTTGGGGGCAACTTCAAATCATTGAGAGTGGATGCAGCATCTAGTTGGCGAAGTTTCACTAAAGCCTTATCCTGTATTTCTCTGGGTAGTTTGCGCGAAGCATTTCCTCCCCATATTTTTTCAGTCTCTTTACATACAAAAGACTTAATCATTTTTAGTCCCCATATAGTAACATTGTACGTGGTACGTATCAAGTAAATATTTGATATATTCAAGCTATATTTAGCTAGATATTAACCTACTATTAACTACGTTTGCCCAAAAATTCCATAATCGCTTTGGATACCGTTGCTGATTTTGTGAAATCAACACGCGGGTGCTTGAACGGCACCCATTGGAAGCGTTCATACCACAGCGTGCCTTCATGCGGCGGTTTGGAATAATCATATTGCGCTATGGGCCGGAAGCTTTCATAACGCACATCAATATCGCCAAGATTTTTTTGTTCGGATGCATAGAGCGCGAGCGCTGCGCGCTTCATCTTCATTTCATCTTCCGTGCAATTCACAACAATTTCGTTGCCCTTTACCGCCAAAAACGCATTGGAATGCGGAATGCCATGCGCAAAATGATATTCCGCAACCTCATAAACGGGCACGTTTTTAATCGTGGATGCGAGTGCATTGAGCGCATCATGGTCGGGGTTTCCGCCTTCATAGGCTGGCACCCAAATGCAATCCGGCGCGCATTGCTGCATCGCTTGCATCACTTCGCCATACACCATTTGTAAATTGGGCCAGATTTCGCGCGCAGCGCGTTCGTTATTTGCGCCGACCATTTTAATGCCAAGGAATTCAGCGACATGGGTAAATTCACTTAACCGCAAATCCACATCGCGCTGATAATTTCCGCGCTGCCACCACCACATGGTTTTTTGGGCAAGACAGCCGTGTGATAAATTCACACCGAATACGCGCGCGCCTTGTGCCCTTGCACGTGCAATCGCGGCGGCGCATCCCACCACTTCGTCATCCGGATGCGGAATTAGAATTAAAATGCGTTTGCCGAACATTATCTGCGCTTTCGTACAGCTTGCCAGACGGGGATTAGATCTTCCTGTAATGCTTCCAGCCATGTGGGGAAATGTTCGCCCGCCAGCAGCATCGCATTATCACGCAAATTGGTATTACCGCGCAGGCCATCGGCCTGATGCAGCGCTTGCGCCCATGCACGCGCGCTATCTTCATGCACTAATTCGCCCGCATGGCTATCGCCAATGAAACGGCCAACGCCGCTTTGCGCAGCCGCAATCACGGGCAATCCGCATGCCATAGCTTCTGCTGCCACCATGCTCCATGTTTCGACATGCGATGGCAGTACCATGAAATCTGCGCTGCCGTAAATCTCCGCCAGCTCATGCGGCGCAAGGAAACCAACGCATGCCGCATTTTCATGCAGGCGCTGTTCAATCACATTGGCGGCTGGGCCAATACCCGCAGCAATCAGGAATACCGGCAAGCCTTCACGCAGCGCGCGTTCAACCGCATCAATCAATACATAAATGTTTTTGCCTTCATCAAGGCGGCCAACAAACACCACCAGCAATGCATCATCGGGAATATTATATTTTTCATTTAATTTTGTGCGGTCACCGCGCTGCGCCTTAAACACCGTGCGGTCAATGCCAATGCGCAGCGTTGAAAGTTTATCGGGCGATACATTACGCATCGCAACCTGTCTGTCTTCCTCACGTGATGTCATCACATGCGCGCAAAGGCTTTGATGCTTGTTCAAACGCATTTGCATCAATCCTGCAATGCGTTGCGGAACACGCAATTTATCAACTAAAAAGCGGTTTAATTTAAGAATATTGAATTTTTCTTCCAGCGTAGTGCGCGTAAATAATTCAGAATACGCAACACTATCGGTATGCACCGAATGCACGAGCGGCACAAGCGTTTGCGCCGCAAGGCGTTCTGCCGTTCTGGCAAATGCAAAAAACGCATCGGTCGTATGAATAACATCCGCCGTCATCAAATGACGCGCGAGTTCAGGGTGAAACTGCCCCATATCGGTATGGTCGGGCACGTGGCCCAAAAACGGAATGCGGCGCGTACTGAACACCGGTTCATGAATTTCAAATTTCACATGCGATGAAAGCTGGCGGGTCTGTGCCTTCTCGCCGGAAAAATGCACCGTTAAATCCAGATCCGGCACCTTGATGGCGGCCTCAGCGAAACGTTCCCAGCATTTCACATGCCCCCCTGCCTGCGGAGACCATTCAAGGTCAACGAGCACATGAACATTCACAGGTGATTGGGCAGTCTTACGCATGATTTAGGCGCATGAAATTTAGTGACTTTGGTTACGGGTGGAGACAATATCTAAAGAATGAAGGCTAATCCACTATCAAAACCCCATCATTCGTTTTGCGCCGCTTTAATGTTGGTTTTTGTGGCATTTGTGCTGCCAAGAATAGCGTTGGCGCAAGATATTTTGCCATCCCCAAAACCCGCGCAAGCGGCAGCGCCAGCAAAACAAGGCGAGATGTCACTGGTTGATAAGCTGCTTAATATTCTAACCAACCGCGAAATTCCGCACGTCGATATTCCCGCAAAAAAATTGCCTGAGCGAAATGTGCGCGAAGCGATTGTGAATGATGTGCCGCAGCCGCCTGAGCCTGGCCAGAAACAATCCGTTCCATCATCCGGCCTTGAAATCGGCCAAAGCTTTTTGCCGATTTATTCGTTCGATAGAAATGATGATGAAGAATCCCCGCCTGTCTTGCCGTTCTTCAGCACATCGCCGGTAAACGAAGTTCACCGCAAAATCCAAACCATTGTTGTTTTTATTCACGACCAAACACGCGAAGCTGCACGCGCATTCGCATTTGCCAGAAGTGCGCAGGAAGAAGCGATTGCGCGCCATCCTGAATGGAATGCCGACAGCACTTATATCTTCGCGCCGCAATTTCTGAATAGTGAAGATGTGGAAGCGCATTCCAAAACCTGGCCTGATGGCGGTTCGGCCATGCTGCGCTGGGTCAATAATAACTGGATGTATGGCATGAATAGTGTCACCGCGGATAAAAGCGGCATCTGGCAAGGCCGAACCGGCATGAGCAGTTTCACGGTATTGGATTTCGCATTGCTTTTAATGGCGCGGCCAAAACTGTTTCCTGATTTGCAAAAAGTGGTCATTGCGGGAACCGTAAGCGGCGCAGATTTTGTGCAGCGTTATGCCGCGCTTGGCGTTGCGCCATCTGTGCTGATGGATGAAGGCATTGATGTGCGCTTCATTGCCGCACAAACGCGCAGCTTCTTATACATGGATAACCAGCGCCTTTTCCAGCATCGGGATGACCCCTTAACGCCGCGCGTTGAAACCGACAGCTTTGCGCCAACAAAACCGGAAACCTGCAAGCCGATGAATTCATACCCCTACGGGCTTGATGAAATGATGCCCTATGGCCGCAAGAATGCGGTCAATGAAGTGCGTTTAAATTACACCGGCAAACGCATTGTGTATTTGGCGGGCGCTGGCGCAACGCTGCCGATTAATGAAACAACGCCAGATGCCTGCGCGCTGAATGCGCAAGGGCCCAATACCGCCAAACGCGCGGAGATATTCTTTGCGAGCCTTAAGCGTTTATATGGCGATGAAGTTGACCGCTTGCAAAAACTTTATCTCGTGCAGGGCATCAACGAAGATGGCTTGAGCCTGTGGCGCAGCGCATGCGGCACGGCCGCATTATTTGGTGATGGCGTGTGCAATGCCAATGATGTTGGCGGCAAGGCCATGCAGATTCTAAGATAAAAACTTTTCGACGACTGCGATTTGCTCGGGGTCAATCAAGGCTGGCGCATGGCCGCAATTGTCGAACTCCACCAATCGCGCTTTTGGCCCGCGCCGCGTCATTTCAACCGCCACCGCCTTGGTCAGTACATCGGAACGCACGCCGCGCAATAGTAACGTTGGGCATGAAACGCTGTCATACATCGGCCATACGCTGATATCTTCCTTCACGCTGCCAAAAGCGGTCGCGATTTTCGGATCGTAATGTAAGGTGTATTTTGGCGCAGAGCCGGTTGCGCCGCTTGGCGCAGAGGCATCGCGCTTATCTATTAATCTTACTGTTTTCTCGGCAAAGAAGCGCCAGTCCTTATCGGACTTAATTCCAAAATCGGCATAAATCGCGCGGCAATGACGCTCCGCATCTTCAATCGTATTGAAATAAAGCGGGCGGCCCGCATATAGCGCAATGCGCTGCACGGCAGATAATGGCAAAAACGGGCCAATGTCATTTAAAACCAAACGGCGCACTAGCGCAGGGGCGGTTGCGCCACTTGGCGCAGAGCGTTCGCGCAAACTATCAAGGCTTGCAACCCACATGCCGATTAAACCGCCCATGCTGGTGCCAATCCAGTCAACCTGCGTCAGTTTCAATTCATCCTTGATGATATGAATGCAATCCGCAGCATAGCTTGGGTAAACGTAATGCATGGGGTCGATCAGCCAATCGCTTTCGCCGCGCCCCGCCATGCTGAAGGCATAGACATCACGGTTTTCAGACAGCTTTTTTGCAATGTCGACAAAATCATGCGCCATGCGCGTCAGGCCATGCACGCAGATGACGGGCGGCAGTTTCTCTTCTGCCCGAGCGGTTGCGCCGCCCATTTCTGAAATGGAAGGCGCAGAGCGAATGGCAGACCATTTAAGTACATGAATCTTATGCGGGGCAGGAATGGGGCATAAAACAAAAGACGATTTTGGCTGCAAAGAAGTCATCTCCGGCGCGGGGGGTGATGTTGCAGTACAGCATTATTTTTCATGTAAATACAGCTTTCTCACAACTGAATCGCTGTTTATAACCACGGCATGCCCACACCAACATCCATGCCGCTTGTTGTTTTTCTTGCTGTGCTCACGGCCGCGCTTGGTCACGCCGTGTGGAATGCACTTTTAAAAAGCAGCGGCAAGCCGTGGGATAATGTGACCGCATTGTGTTATGCCACCGCTTTCACATCTGCCCTCGTTTTATTTTTTGTTCCAGCGCCCGCACCGGAAAGCTGGCCATACATGATTGCATCGGGCGGCACGCAGTTTTTCTACATGTACATGGTTTCCAAAGTTTACAAGAAAGGCGATTACGCCGTCGGCTATCCGCTCATGCGCGGGCTATCGCCGCCCTTTGTTGCGCTGTTCGGATTTTTGTTTTTGCACGAAACCATGATGCTCAATGAAATGCTTGGCCTTGCCTGCATTTCGCTTGGCGTACTCGCCATCGGCATCAGCGCCATTCACCATTTCCATTCATTTAAAAAACAGGGAATGCTTGCGCTGTTTTGCGGGTTGATGATTGCGTATTATGCGCTGGTGGATGGCACCGGCGCGCGGCTTTCCAATTCATCCGTCGCCTACACCATGTGGGTATTCGTGCTGCAAGGGATTGGCGTATTCATCTTCCGCGCGTTTAAGAAGCACGCGTTATGGATACCGCTTGATAGCTGGAAACCGTGGCTGGGCGCGGTGCTGTCTTCCGCCGCTTATGCCGTTGCATTATGGGCCATGACACAGGCCCCCATCGCTATGGTTGCGGCGCTGCGTGAAAGTTCCATTTTATTTTCGGCGATTGTCGGCATTTGGCTGCTTAAAGAAAAACCCAGTCTTTTCCGCATCATGGGCGCTGCCATGATTGCGGCGGGTGTTATTACGTTCAGGCTTACATTCTAGGCAAGTAAAATAGGCCTTTCCCCGCAGCATTCTTCGCCCTATTTTCTGGCCATGAATTCACCCGTAAACAGTTTGGGCTTTAACAAAGAGCCGAAAGATACACGTGTCGTTGTCGCGATGAGCGGCGGCGTGGATTCGTCTGTGGTCGCCGCCATGCTGAAAGACCAGGGCTATGACGTGGTGGGCATTACGCTGCAATTATACGACCACGGCGCAGCAACAAAGGTGTGCAGCACTGACGCGGCACCAGCCGCGCCAAAAACCTCTAAAACCTGCTGCGCGGGCGCTGACATTTACGACGCGAAATCTGTCGCCGCCAAAATCAACATCCCGCATTACGTGCTGGATTATGAATCCGCGTTTCGCCAAAGCGTGATGGATGATTTCGCCGATAGTTATTTAAAAGGTGAAACGCCCATTCCATGCGTGCGCTGCAACCAAAAAGTGAAGTTCCGCGATTTACTGGATGCCGCACGTGATTTAGGCGCGGATTGTCTGGCGACCGGCCATTACGTGCAACGTATTGTCACGCACAACGCAGAGCCGGTTGCGGGAACCGCAGAGGCATCGCGCCAAAAATATATCAGCGAATTGCACCGCGCCGCAGACCCCGCGCGCGACCAAAGCTATTTCCTCTTTGCCACAACACAAGACCAACTCGATTACCTGCGCTTTCCACTTGGCCATTTGCCGACCAAAGCCGAAACGCGCGCGCTTGCCGCAAAATATGAATTGGTGGTCGCTGAAAAACCCGATAGCCAGGATATTTGCTTTGTCCCGCAGGGCAAGTATGTGGATGTCGTTGCCAAAATGCGCCCCGGCGCGATTGAACCCGGCGATATCGTGCTGGCCGATGGCACCGTGATAGGCCGCCATGAAGGCATTATTCACTACACGATTGGCCAGCGCAAAGGATTGAACCTGCAACAGCGCAGCGGTGAAAACCGCGAGCCGTTATTTGTGATTGGCCTGAACGCTGAAAAAAAACAGGTGATTGTGGGCAACCACCACGCGCTGGCCGTTGCGGCGATTGATTTGAAAGAAACCAATTGGCTTTCCAAAAACAATACGCAAAATCTGCTGGTGCGCTACCGCTCCAGCATGGAACCTGTGCCCGCGCAGATTACATTCAATGAAAACGGCAGTGGTAATAATAGCGCAAGGATTGAATTCAACGACCCGCAATTTGGCGTGGCACCGGGGCAGGCTTGCGTTGTGTATGATGGCACTCGCGTCATCGGCGGCGGATGGATTGCAAAGACGCATGCGATGCAGAAACCTGCATCCGCGTTTTTATCCGAGCGTGATACCGGGATCTTTGCGACCGCTTAAATCAAAGGCAAGTTCCAGTTTTTCGAACGGAACTTGCATCGTGCTATGGGTGATAATAATCCCCGGGCGCAAGTTAAGTGGCCATGCGCGCACTTTCTGTAATTCATCAGGGCATACGGTAAGGCTAAGATGCGCGGAGCCGGCAATAGGCTTGAACCCGCATGATCTGCGCATGGCGGATGAATAGCTGCCAATCGGGTCAATCGAGCGCACTTCAATCACCGGCATTCGGGCTTCGGCATACAATGCATCAATCACCTTGGCTGAAACCGCGCGGCCCAGCCCCATGCCCTGATAATGCTGGTCAACCGCGACAAGCTGTAAATCAATGCGCGGCGCATCAAGCGGCTTCCTGCTGTCATGGTCATGGGACACAAGCTCACCGCTCGCATAAGCGATGACATGGAAACGCCCGTCATATTTTATCGGGGTTGTAAACACAAACTCGGCATAATTAGCGCTTGCAACTTTTCCTGCGCGCCATTGAATTTGCGTTTCAATATACTCGCTGCCGCTATTGAGCATGAGGACATTGTGCCGTGCCGCATCAAATGGTTCGGCAGAATGAATAAGTGTGTCGCGCTTAACGTGGTACATTCGAATGATTATTTGATTTTTTAAGGGGGCCACAATGCATGAATTGGTTTCACGAATTGAAGGGCATTGGTGCGCAGTGCAGCATGGGCACAGCATTGGGAGCATCGCCTTAAGCCCGCGCACGCATGCCCTTGCAGCAAGCCCTGCAAGCATTGGCTTTCATGACTGTTGTTGGGCTTGACTTGCCCCCACCAAAACGCTTAAAACACGGCATCTTTTAAGAAGGTGGTCAGGCGATTGCCGGGCACTTACCCACATCTTTTTAACTGTTTGAATGGTGCGGCAGCGTAGCTCAGTGGTAGAGCAGAGGAATCATAATCCTTTGGTCGGGGGTTCAAATCTCTCCGCTGCTACCATTAAAAAAAGTCCCAGTTGGGGCTTTTTTTAATGGCAACCAGCGGAAAGTTGAGCCCCACAAAGGGGGTTCACAATTTTCGGAAGCGACGAAGCGATTAGCGATGACGCGACCAGAAAATTGCTGCACAGCAAGTCTGCAAAGCAGACGCAGCGAGCACATTCTCGACACTGCTATTAAAAAATTCACTCTATTATCCAGTCTCACTAGACGGTTTGTTACTGTTGTTAGCAACAAGAGAAAAAGCAAATGGAATGGCTTACTGCAATTTGGGAAAAAATTAACAAGCCTCAACATTTGTTGGCTGCTGGATTTGTTATTCTTATGGCTGCACCATCGGAAATTAAGTGGGCTGGATGGATTTTTATTGCAATTGGTAGTGTTGGAATTGGCGAATGGTTATTTGTACAGCTTAGAAAGCTATACTCTAGTCATAAGCTTGGGAAAAAAATTGTAGATTCCCTTCCATCATTGAATAAAGATGAAAGACTTATACTTCAGCGACAATTAGCAAAAAACGAAAAAACTTTTTATTTTCACGCACTATCAACTAATAGCCTTGCAGACCACATGTTTAAAAGTAGTGTTATTGTTGGTCTAGCCAGTAAGGGTTTTCTAAAACTTAATCAAGCCACTACAGATGGCAAATCCACTACTGTACATATCACCGATCAAGCATGGGATTTGCTTCAAAAACCTGAAAATGTAAAATTGCTTGATGAGCAATAAATACTTTAAATTGCTCCCTTCCTATCGCTTCATCACCGCCACAAAATCGCTTTATTCGTTTGGGTAGAGTACGCATAGCCTCCCAAGAGAACAGATCATGCCTTCCAAAATTCCTTTTCCGTTTTCGATCAGGCCCAATCAAACACTGCTTGGCCTGCATCCCAATGATGCGGGGTTGGCGGCGCTAACCTTCATTCAATGCGCAATTATCTTTGTGGTTATTCCGCTATTGGCCATGCATGTGGTGGGGCATTGGGTGATGGATGTGTTCCATCTGATGTTTGCGGTTGTGGCGGCCATTGCATTCACGCGCCGCCGCGCCATCCAACTGGCCTTGCTGGGCTGCCTGCTGGTGCTGGTATGGGGGCCGCCGGTCTTGAAACTTTTGAATGTCACAACGCAGTTTGATGCGGTGACGACGCATGAATCCATTTCATTTGCGGCGCTGTGTTTCAACTCCCTCGTCACCTGGCTGGTCGTGCGTTATGTGTTTGGCCCGGGGCAGGTCACGGGCCACCGCGTGCTGGGCGCGGTGCTGGTTTACCTCAACGTGGCGGTGATGTTTTCCATCGCCTATAACATGCTGGATAGTTTTTCGCCGGGCGCGATACGTGAAGCATCCGGCGCACTCATGAACAGCGCGATGAGCTCACGCATTGCCGAATTATCGTATTTCAGTTTGGCAACCATCACCACCACCGGTTATGGCGATTTGGTGCCGGTGCACCCGATTGCGCGCAGCCTTGCGAATCTGGAGTCGGTATTTGGCGCTCTATTCCCAGCGACCTTTGTCGCGCGGCTGGTGGCGCTGCACCTGGTGCACGGCAATAAAGAAAAATAATTTAAGCGCCAATTTTGCGTGCGAGCCACACCACCACAATCGCGCCAATTGCCGACGTGATGATGGCATCCGCAAGCGGATTGCCTGGCATAATGGTCATGCCTAAAACGCCCAGCATCCAATAGCCAACCACGCCGCCCAATAATCCCGCAATCAGGTAACCCAGAATACCGGAGCGAAGGCCGCCCATGACGAAGCTGCCAAGCCAGCCGCCTGCAATGCCAATCCCCGCCGTAACCGCAAGATGCTCCAAGGTCATACCATACTCCTGTTATTGAGGTTGTGCGATTGAAACGCGTTCAAATCCGGTGACGATGGTTGAGTTGGCCGGAACCTGATTTTCGGTATTTTTCAGATCAACCTCAACGCCCGGCGTGACCACCAATGTATCAATGCCCAGGCCGCCATCAATGCTTACAGCCTGCTGGTCATACACAACCGTGTCATCGCCACCATTGCCGTAAATGGTATCTGCCCCGCCAGCACCGGCGATTTTATCATCGCCCGCGCCGCCAATAATCGTGTCGGGGCCAGAGCCGCCAATCATGGTCGTGCCGCTGTTTCCGGCTTTCAGCGTGATGTTGTTTCCATTCGCAACCGACAGAACATCCTTGCCATAGGGGCTGGCGACCAATGTCTGGCCATCATCGCCGGCAATCAGGGCATTCGCCGTGCTTACCGTTGCGATGATAGTGCTATTGGGGCTTTCCTTATCGCTGAAATCATAAACGCCTGCGGTTACGCCCTGAACAACAGTACCGGGCGCTATTTTTTGAAAGTTTGTGAATTGTTCGGCGGTAAGCTTTACATCGGCATGCGCAGGCAATGCGGGCATGCATGCAAGTACCGCCAGGAAAAAAAAGGAAGCCACCGAAGAAGCAACGCAAGACACAACTGAGGGATTTTCTTTCATGCGGAAAGCGTAGGGTATATGGGCCAGAAAAGTCAAACTCCAACTCAACTCATTGGTCAGTTTATCTGCGCATCGTTCAGCGCCGCGCGCAGTTTACGCCAATGGGGAAGGTAGCTATCCATCAGTTGTTTAAAGGCAGGGCCGTGGCCGCTCTCGAAAAAATGACATAATTCATGCACCAGCACATATTCCAGATATTCGGGCGGGTGCTTGATCAGCTCCAGATTCAAGCGGATACGCCTTCTGGCTGGCGTGCAGCTGCCCCAGCGCGTTTTCATCTTAAGAATTGTGACACGCGCAACCTCAATCCCCATCACGGGCTCCCACCTGTCAAGCAGCAAGCGGATGGCGCGGGTAAGCTGGGTTTTCTGCCATTTGCCCATCAGGGCCATCACCAGCGCATCCCGCGTTTTCTTTTTGGCTTTCGGGCGAAGCAGCACGCGCAACTCGCCATCCGTAAACTGAATGCGCGATGGGCCATGCGTTTCGCTGATCACCATCGGGCACGCCTTCCCCCACAGCATCTGGATATTCGCGCTCGGCTTCTCTCGCTTTGGCAGGCGGATGTGCCGCATGCGCGTTTGCTGCCTGATAATCCAGCCAAGTTTTGAAACCGCGAAAGCGCGGATATGTTCAATCGTCATGCGCGCATTCAGCCTTAAATGCGGCGCTGCAATCTGAATGCGCCCTGTCTGCGCATAAATGCGCACATTAATGTGCTTGATGCGCTTTCGCACCAAATCCGCCGTAATGCTGCCCACCGTAATGCTGCGGGACGTTAATTTGGAATGCATGCCAAACATGCCTTGAAGGTTGGAAGATTTACACCAATTATCTATAGTGTGATTCGATAGAGTCCCGCCACCACCATTCAACGTGCACTTAAGAAAGCCTATATGCTCAACGAAACGCCGCTTATTGCTATGGTTATTATCGGCCTTACGCTGGCGGCGCTGTTTGGCACGATTGCCCATCGCTTAAAAATCTCGCCCATCGCCGGTTATTTACTGGCAGGCATCATCGTTGGCCCGCACACCCCCGGCTTTGTTGCCGACCAGTCGCTAGCGCTGGAACTGGCGGAACTTGGTGTTATCCTGCTGATGTTCGGGGTTGGGCTGCATTTTTCAATTAAGGATTTATTATCGGTGCGCGCAACCGCCATTCCGGGCGCGATTGCGCAAATCCTGGTTTCAACCGGCCTTGGCATGGCGCTGGCCATGTTCTTTGGCTGGTCATTGGCATCCGCGGTCGTCTTCGGCCTTTCGCTGTCGGTTGCCAGTACCGTGGTGATGATGCGCACGCTGCGCGAGCGCCGCCTGCTCAATTCCGACAACGGCAAAACAGCGGTCGGCTGGCTGATTGTGCAGGATGTGATGATGGTGTTTTCGTTGGTGTTGCTGCCAACGATTTTGCCGTTAATGGACAGCCCGGGCATGACGGGCGGCATCACCCCCGAAGCCCTGAAGAATGTCGCCATCGCGCTGGCTATCACCTTTGGCAAGATTGTCGGCTTTGTCGCCTTCATGCTGATTTTTGGCCGCCGCATCATTCCCTTTGTGCTGCATTACGTGGCGCATACGGGGTCGCGCGAATTATTCCGCTTATGCGTATTGGCGATTGCGCTTAGCGTTGCGTTCATTGCCGCTAAATTATTCGGCGTTTCCCTCGCGCTCGGCGCATTCTTTGCCGGCATGATCTTAAGCGAGTCAGAGCTCAGCCAGCGCGCGGCTGAAGAAACCCTACCACTGCGCGATGCGTTCGCCGTGCTGTTCTTTGTTTCGGTTGGCATGCTGTTCAACCCGATTATTCTTTTGAACCAGGCATGGCAAGTGGTTGCGACTGTTGTGGTGATTATCCTTGGCCAGTCGCTGGCGGCTTTTGGCGTGATGCTGGTCTTGCGAAAACCCTTTACCAGCGCGGTGTTTATGGCGGCCGCGCTTGGGCAGATCGGTGAATTCTCCTTCATCCTTGCCGGGCTTGGCGTGCAGATGGATGTGATGTCGCAGGATGGCCGCGATTTGATTTTGGCGGGCGCGATTTTTTCCATCCTTCTCAATCCTGTCTTGTTTGCCATTCTTGAACGCTTTCATCCGGCAATCGGCAAGAAAGAGCCGAAGGTTGATAAAACGCCAGCCGCAGAAATTACCGCGCTTGAAAACCATGTGGTGCTGGTGGGCTATGGTCATGTGGGCGGGAAAATCGGCGCGGCGCTCATTGCGCGCGGCGAAGCATTGTATGTGATGGATGACCGCGCCAAAACGATTGAAGAATTGGCTGCAAAACATGTTGCGGGCGTGCATGGCAATGCGCTCACGCTTTTGGGTACCGCCAATTTGAAAAAGGCCAAGGCGCTGCTCGTTGCAATCCCTGACAGTTTTGAAGCAGGGCAGATTGTTGCCAAGGCGCGCGCAATTAATAAGGATTTGTTCATCGTGGCGCGCGGCCACAGCGCCGCCGAAAGCGACCATCTGCGCAATTGCGGGGCCAGCCAAACCATCATCGGCGCGATGGAAATCGCGCAAGCGATGGTCAATGTGCAGAGCAGCCATGCCTAGAACCGCTTATCTGGCGGGCACTTGCGTCATATTTACTATTCCTTTGCAAAAAAGGCGTTAGGGTTACCCCCTAACGCAGGCGTGCTTCGCCCGAGCGGTTGCGCCACCTGCATCACAGCAGTGGGCGCAGAGCGAATGGCGAGTAAGACGCAAAGCGTTTGCGTAAAATCTAAGGACGCTTCCATGCTCACATCCCTTGAAGGCAAAACCATTTTACAGATTGTTCCATCGCTTGATGTCGGCGGGCCGGAACGCTCAACGCTCGACGTTGCCGCAGCCGTCGTGCGCGCTGGCGGACGGGCCTTCGTTATATCGGCGGGTGGCCGCATGGTGGATGAGCTGGAAAAATCCGGCGCTACGCATTTCAGCTGGGAAGCGAATAGCAAAGACCCGCGCATCATCTGGAAGAACCATAATCTTTTAAAAGATTTCGTGAGCATGGAGCGCGTCAGCCTGGTGCATGTGCGCTCGCGCGCTCCCGCATGGTCGGCTTACCTTGCCACGCGTCATTCGAAGGTGCCGATGGTGACCACCATGCACTCCAGCTACGACACCCATCTGCCGTGGGAAAAATTCTATAACTCCATTATGACCAAGGGCGAGCGCACCATTGCGCTGTCGCGCAACATGGCGGAGTTTATTGAAAAGAATTACAGCGTGCGCCCGGAGCGCATTACCGTCATTCCGCGCGGCATTGATTTGAACACCTATAACCGCGATAACGTCAGCGAAGAGCGCAAGGAAAAGCTTGCGCAGCAGGTGTTATTGCCGCAGGGCGTTCCGTTTATTCTATTCCCTGGCCGCCTGATGAAAGGCAAAGGTCAGGAACTGGCCCTGCAAGCGCTGGCAAAAATTGAAGAGCCATTCTTCTGCCTTATCGTCGGGCCCGATCATGAACATGTCGGTTACCGCGAGCATTTAAAGGCCATGAAGCAAAAGCTGTTTTTGCAGGATAAGGTCACCTTCCTTGACCATGTGGACTTGCCCGCCGCCTATATGCACGCCAATGTCGTCTTATGCCCCAGCCAAATGCCCGAAGCATTTGGCCGCGTTGCCGCGGAAGCGCAGGCAATGGGCATGCCGGTGATTGCCAGCAATCTTGGCGCGATGTCAGAAACGATTTTGGATGGTCAAACCGGATGGCTGGTTGAACCAGGCGATGTGGATGAACTCGCGGATGCCATTCGCAATGCATTGCAGCTTTCGCATTCCAACCGTCTGGCAATGGCGGAAAAAGCCATCATGCATGCGCGCTCCCATTTCAATATGGAGCGCATGTGCGGCACAACCCTTGCGGTTTATTCGGAATTGCTGAAATAACCCTGGCTGCACACACGCAAAAAACCCCATAAACAGGCCTGTTTAGGGTGTGAAACTAATTTTGCCATACCGCATACCCACGCAAAAACGCTAAAAATAACACATTAAATACAGTGTTATTTTTTAAGATTTTTTGCAAAAGGCCCAACATGGCAAAGCCATCCAGACGCGACAGTAATCCTGAACGCACAGCAATTGTTTATACCCACGTCTATGCCGCATTGGCAGCAATGCGTTTTGGCAAGGGCAACAGCGCGGTAACCTTTAGCGAAGCAGACCTTAAAAAAACCGCACGCCAGATTGCGCGCACCTTTGCACATTTTCTGGGTGATAAATCCCTCACGCGCGAAAGCGAAGTATACCAGTTCCAACGCAAATATGACGGCTTCATCAAGGGGCTTGAAAAACGCGGCTTGCGTTTCACGCCAGAAAAAATTGCGCGCATTGCAGTGCTTGCGCCAAATCTTGTCTCGGGCGATCCGGAAACAACGCTGGGTAATCTCTTTGGTTACCGCGACAGCAAAACGGGTTTGCGTGTTAAGGGCCTTATTGAACGCATCAATGATAACGGTATTCATTTAACAAATGGCGATTTGGAACGCATTCTGGTGCGCTCGCCGCAATGGGCGTACCTAAGCCCAGATACCATCATTGCCAAATTATTTGGCGGTAAGGATAGAGATGGTAATAAACATATCGGTGTCTTCCCGGCGCTGGAAAATAATTTTGGCAAAACCACGCTTAGCAATAAGCAAAAGCACGACATGCTGGTGCGCAACCCGCAGCTTGCATATCAAACAGGCATGATTACCAATCTGTTTGGCAAACGTAATTCAAATGGCAGACGCACACGTCTTGGTTTGTATGACAAGCTGGATGCACTTGGCGCGAAACTATCGCCGCAACAAAAAGTCAAACTGCTTGCCGAATTCCCGCAACTGGGAAGCCAGCGCCCTGAAAGCAGCATCAACCGTTTCTTGCTGAAGCGTCATTTGAAATTTATCTCCGGCGTTCGCCCGCGCACGCAGGCGCCAGTGAACGGTCAGGATATGACAAATGGCGTTGGTTATTACCTTTTCGGCATTACCGCATGCGAATTAATTGGCAATACCAGCAGCAAGATTGGCAGCGTCAACACCTATGAAGGAACGCGCAACGGTATTCTGCGCAGCTTTGGTTACCGCACAAAGGCGGGTCTTGATGCAGCGGTTGCAAAACATTTGAAGCTTGATGCGAAAACTGCCAAACGCATTCGCCAAGCTGCAGCGAACGATAATCAGGCCGATAGCGTTAAAAGCGAATTCGCATTATCAACACGCGAGAAAAATCGTTTACTGGATGGCTTTGTAAAAGCCGAGCGTCAAATCTGTGAATACAGCCGCGGCAATATCCAGCATCAATTACGTTACGGCGATGATGCGATTTATGGCGAAGACAGACCCCATGCCGCGAAGATTATCTTTGGCGCGAAACTGGTGAACCTTGCGCAAAGCGAAGAGAACAGTGAAGCCGCACAAAAAGCGCGCGAAGAGCTTTATTACCGCATGCATGTGGTGATGAATACACGCCGCCAAAAAGCACATGCGTTTGGTTGATCTGGGCGACCAATCAAGGCTTGTAAAGCTCGGGATAGCTTAGGCGCAGCTTTGCCAGCTTGGGCAAATCATGCATGACGATGTAAGGGTTGGTCATGTTCCGCGGCAGATAATTCTGGTGATATTCTTCTGCCGGATAAAATGCTTTCAGCGGTTCAACCGTTGTAACAATCGGGCTGTCATATCGATTTGACTTTGTCAGCTCCGCGATTTTATCTTTCACCGCTTTTTCCTGTTCAGCATTTGCTGTAAACACTTCACTGCGGTATTGCGTGCCCTTATCCGGCCCTTGGAAATTCAATTGCGTTGGGTCATGCGCGACTTTGAAATAAACATCCAATAACTGGTTCAATGAAACGTCCTTGGGATCATAGGTAATTTCCACGCTTTCGGCATGGCCTGTATCGCCATCACTCACGCGCTCGTAATTGGCGGTTTCTGCGGTGCCGCCTGCGTAACCCGACACGGCTTTGGAAACACCTTTTACATGGTCAAACACCGCTTCCACGCCCCAGAAACAACCGCCCGCCACCACCAGCGTTTCTGCATGCGCCGGCACGCTTAACAAAAATGCAATCAGGACAAGGGCTTTCTTCATGTCATGCCTGCTTGCTGCTGGGCTTGAAAACCAGCACCGCGCCATTGCTGCAATGCCGCAGCCCCGTTGGTTTTGGCCCATCATCAAACACATGGCCATGATGCCCGCCGCAATTCGCGCAATGATATTCGGTGCGCGTCATAAAAAGGCTGGTGTCTTTTCTGGTTTTGATGTGTTCGGGAATGGCGGCATAAAAACTGGGCCAGCCCGTGCCGCTTTCAAACTTGGTGCTTGATTCAAACAACGGGTAATCGCAACCTGCGCAATGGAATGTTCCTTCGCGGCGTTCGTTCACCAGCTTGCTGGTGAACGGCGCTTCGGTACCTTCTTCGCGCAGAATATGATATTGCTCCGCTGTTAAAATTTTCTTCCATTCATCATTGGTTTTGGTAACCGCGAATGTTTCAGCGGCGCGCAGTTTTCCTGCGCCTAAAAGGCCAATGGCCGCCGCACCGACCAATAAAAAATCCCTGCGTTTCATCTTAGCTTACTTTCCAATTGGGCCTTATATAATGGCATGTATAGCCATTGGGGTGCTGCATCAGGTAATCCTGGTGGTAATCCTCCGCGACATAGAATGGGGTTGCTGCCGTCACTTCCGTCACGATTAATCCGGGGAATTTCTGCGATGCGTTTAATTCGCCAATCAACTGGCTTGCAATCTTGCGCTGCTCCTCATTCAGATAAAAAATGGCGGATCGGTACGATGGCCCCACATCATTGCCCTGCCGGTTCTTGGTGGTGGGGTCGTGAATCTGGAAAAAGAATTCCAGGATTTTGCGGTATGAAACCACATCGCTATCAAAGGTGATTTCAATCGCCTCCGCATGGCCGGTGGTTTTCGATGTCACATCCTTATAAGTCGGGTTTTCAAGCGTGCCGCCCGTATAGCCGACATCGGTATTGGTCACGCCCTGCACCTTGCGGATTAAATCTTCCATCCCCCAGAAACAGCCGCCCGCCAGTATTGCGCGTTCAATCGCCATGCATACCCCTAAACCCATTGCGCATATTCGCCATAGCCTTCTTTTTCCAGATCTTCCTTTGGAATGAAACGCAGCGATGCCGAATTAATGCAATAACGAAGGCCGGTTTCGGCTGGCCCATCGTCGAACACATGGCCTAAATGGGAATCGCCGTGCTTGGAACGCACTTCGATGCGCACCATGCCATGACTGGCATCGCGCCTTTCAACGATATGCTCCTCCTTTAACGGGCGCGTGAAGCTGGGCCAGCCTGTGCCGCTGTCAAATTTATCGGTTGAGGAAAAAAGCGGCTCGCCCGAAACCACATCCACATAGATGCCGGCGCGCTGTTCATTCCAGAAGGCGTTGCGAAAGGGCGGCTCGGTTCCGCAGGCCTGCGTGACATGGCGCTGAACGGCATCAAGCTTCGCGAGGGCCGCCGGATTTTTCGAATAGGCCTTGGTCATCACACACCTCTTTCCCCATATATATAGTCTGAAGTGAGGCTAAAAAAAAGGGAGGCGCCCGCCTCCCTTTTTAAATCGATAGCTAAACGGATTATCCTTTCTTACCGCCCTTTTCTTCGCATGTGCCCTTTGGAACAAATACCCAGTCATTCGGGTCATTGTCGCGCTTGGATGCGCCGGCACAGCTATTCTTGCCGTCCTTGGCGGCGCAGTCATTCTTTCCGGCCTTGGCAATGCCAAAGCATTTTTCACGCTCCGGTGCCTTGTCTTGGGCATGCACCAGGCTGGTGCCCATCAACCCTGCCAGCACAGCAGCAGCAATAAGGGTGTTTTTCATGTGGTACTCCATAAGGTTAGTAAGGTGTGTCGGATGATTCCTAGCATAATGCAGTTTGGTTACACATGAAATCTTTTAGCGGCATACCGCTTGTTTCTTCTTGGTAACCACTTTCCAAATCGCTGGAAATAGGGTGTTATAGCGCCTTAATGCCATATCCCCTGTGGCATGATTTAACCTATCTGGAGAACACCTGATGAAGACGTCCAATAAACTCGCCGCTGCTGCGCTTGCTGGCGCAATGGCAATCATGACCACCGCCGCATTTGCTGGTGACGATTACCCATCCATGTACCCGCAAGGCTACAAGGGTAACGGCACTTCTTACACCTCAGAAAAAGCTGCCTGCAAGGGCGCAGGCGGTTGCAACGCAGAAAAGTCATGCGCAGCTGCAAAGCCAAAGCATCACAAGCACCACAAGAAAGCTGCACCAAAGGCAGCGCCTGCTCCAGCAGCAGCAATGAAGCCAGCCGAAAAGCCAGCTAAGCACTAATTCATAAGCGTCAAGCTTATCAATAGATTGAAAGTGGGGATGGAAACATCCCCACTTTTTTTATACATTGCAGCCATATGACACATTCCATCCCAGCTTATTTAGGTTTTGGCCTTGGCCTGCGCATTCCGCATTACGCGCATATTCTGGAAACGCGCCCTGCGGTTGACTGGTTTGAAATCATCTCTGAAAACTTCATGGATACGGATGGCCGCCCAAAGCGCAATCTTGCCAAGATCCGCGCGCATTACCCGATTGTCATGCACGGCGTTGCCATGTCGATTGGCACGGCAGACCCCCTTAATTCGGAATATATGCGCAAGCTCAAAGCGCTGAAAAACGCGGTAAACCCCGCATGGATATCCGACCATTTATGCTGGACGGGCATTGCGCACAAGACCTCGCACGACTTACTGCCCGTGCCCTATACCGAGGAAGCATTACGGCACATCACGCAGCGCATCAAAAACGTACAGGATTTTCTGGAATGCAGTATCGCGCTCGAAAACCCATCCACCTATCTGGAATTCAAATCATCCAAAATGCCGGAGGCAGAGTTTATCGCGCGCATGGCGAAAGATTCCGGCTGCCATTTATTACTCGATGTAAACAACGTATACGTCACCTGTTATAACCACCGTTTGGATGCCAAAGCCTATATCGACGCATTGCCGTTAAACCACGTCGCGCAAATCCATTTATCGGGCCATAGCCATATGGGCACGCATATTATTGATACGCATGACGACCATGTGGTTGATGAGGTTTGGGCGCTTTATAAATATGTGATGCATAAGGCTGCGCGCCCCATCAACACGATGGTGGAATGGGATGATAACATTCCGGAATTCAGCACTGTGTTTGCTGAATTGGAAAAAGCCAAAGCAGCCGCCAAGGATGCGCAGCATTACGCCCCGCTTCCTGATTTAGCAACGCCTCATGCCGCCTACCGCGCCAATATCGTGACGACGCTGGCGGATGCGCAAACCCACATGCAACACGCGATTTTAAATGGCGGGGATGATGAGCCCGCCGCCTGGATTAAGCCCAAGGAAAACTTCAGTCCAGCCGAGCAGCTGGATGTTTACATCAATGGCTACCGCTACCGTCTTTATAACGTGACGGCGGAAGATTATCCGGTATTAAAGCACGCGCTTGGGAATGATGCGTTTGGTGATATGCTGATGGATTGCATCAATGCGATTCCCGCAACCCATTTCAACATTGCGCGCTATTCAGTGCATGTTCCCGAATTTTTGGCGCGTCATGCAACCGCAACGCCGCTTGCGCTTGAAATCGCGCAATTGGAAAGCGCCATCGCGCAACTGCTGGATGCAAAAGAAACCACGCCACTTCTGCCGCAGCACATCAGCCACCTCACGCCCGAAGCCTTGATGGAAACCGCGCTGAAACCCCGCGCGGCCTTACAGCTTTTTGCATTTCAATATCCGGTGAATTCGTATTACAACGCGGTGCGCGATAAACACCTCCCCAACCTTCCCGAAAAACTAGAAAGCTTTCTGGTCGCCTACCGCCATGATGATGAGGTCTGGCGCTTGCCGCTCGATGAAAACGAATATCATTTGCTAAAGAATATCTTCAGCGGGATGATGATTGCCGATGCGCTGGAAAAAACCCAAAGCCAACTGGGCCTAAGCGATGAAGCCCTGCCATCCCGATTATCCGCATGGTTCGCCAGATGGATGCAAAATGGCCTGTTTGCCGCACCCACAGCGCCAAAAACAGCCCGAGCGGTTGCGCGTAAGCGCAGAGCAAATGGCTAATTAAAGCCCGAGCGGTTGCGCGTAAGCGCAGAGCAAATGGCTAATTAAAGCCCGAGCGGTTGCGCGTAAGCGCAGAGCAAATGGCTAATTAAAGCCCGAGCGGTTGCGCGTAAGCGCAGAGCAAATGGCTAATTAAAGCCCGAGCGGTTGCGCGTAAGCGCAGAGCAAATGGCTAATTAAAGCCCGAGCGGTTGCGCGTAAGCGCAGAGCAAATGGCTAATTAAAGCCCGAGCGGTTGCGCGTAAGCGCAGAGCGAATGGCTAATTAAAGCCCATAATCTTAATAATAACATCGTTTTACTTTCGAAACAGGCATGCTTCTATACGCACCGCAGGGCTTTAGCCCGTGTGACAAAGCCTCTTTTGAAAGGTCGTGTGTTATGTTCCGTATGTTGGCATTAGCTCTCGTTTTTTTCTTCGCGCAACCAGCACTTTCTGCGCAAATCCAATTCTTCCCGCCGCAAGGCCCGTGCAATGCCGATAATCCGATTGTGGCGTGGAACGGCGATGGCAGCACCTACTGCACGCGCTTTCCAACTGCGGCCATTCCTGATTGCGGTGAAGGCGAATTCCTCACCAAGAAAAACGGCAATCTTGCTTGCGTGAAAGTTTCCACTGGCGCTGTATCAGCATCAACCCCTGCTGCGCCTGTTGCCCCACCACCAACGGCGACAACCACTACACCACCACCAACGACAACGCCAACCGTAGCTTATAATTCAAACGGCACGCCAACGGGTGCAGCGCCAAGTGTGGCTGCCAGCAATGGCAAAACGCAATCAACTCCAGTGACCATGCCAAACCCCGTGCAACGCACCGGCAATAGCGCATGCCCGGATATCACCATTCCGGTATGCGCATCGGATTCAGTACTGGTGAATTATGGCCTTGATTTCAATGGCTGCCAGACTTCCCCGCAATGCAAATACATGGGCAGCACGGCGAATGCGCAGGCAGCTTACGCCAGCTATGCTAATGGCGGCTTATCGAATAACAGCGTCGCAAGCAGCAATGGCTATGGCTATTACAACCCCTATGCCAGCTATTATTCTGGGTCATCCTATTATTCATCGCCAACCTATGTGGATGAATATTACGCCGAACCAGCGCCAACCTATTACGAAGAAGCGCCAAGCTATTCATATGACAGCGGCAGCTATTACGAAGAATAGCTATTTCAAAAGCGCCTGGATTTTCTTGAAGCGTTCGGCCTGAACGGTCTGACCAAGGCTCTTGGCCTTTTCCTTGTCACCTGCCTGGGCGGCGGGAATCATCTCGCCGTCCCTTGTCTGCACGAACTCCGCCCAGATGATCTTGAATTCTGTCAGCTTTTGCTTGACATCATCCGGCGTATGCTCGTCTTGCAACATGGTATCGGTGCGCATATCAACCTCCTGCGTCGATGCGCCGATTTCGCTTAAGAGCGTTGAACGAACATTCTCATCATCGGTTGATAAGAATCCCGTCACCTTCGCGCGCGATGTCTGCACCAGTTCCAGAACATCAGCCGTGCCCGCGGCCCATACCGGCCCTGCGGACAGCATCAATCCCATTGCCATCAGCCAGAATTTCTTTTTCATGTGCCCTCCCATTACCATCGGTACTTCATGCCGCCAAACACGCCATGCGTGGTTTCGTTGTTGCGGAAGCGGCCACTATACTTCCCAAATACTGAGAAATCGTTATCAAGCCTTAACTGCACGCCTGCGCCTGCCTGTACCGCGCTTGGATCCACATTCGTGCCATCCACCTTGAACCGCGCCGTGGTGCCATCAAAGGTTTGCGTTGCGTTCGCATCTGGGCGATACGCATCATACAAATACGCGGCCGTGAGTTCAGGAATAAGCATGGAACCTTCCGCCCGGTCAATATCGAAGCGCTTGGCCACATGCACCTGCACGGTGTTGCGCAATGCGTTAGTGCTTTGGCTATCCACGGCAAGGTTTGCGGCATTTGCGCCCGTTTCAACAAACGCGTCCTGATTGTTATAAAGATAGGACACGGTATCAAAAATGCCGAACTGCACATCGCCGTCATCCGCCTTATAGCCAAGCGTGCCTGACGCGCTGAACGTCTGGCCTTCGGGTGAACCCTTCGCGGTGCCCGCAAATGTGCCAACCCGGATATCGCGCTTGGTATCGCCCTTATCAAAGCCGATGCCCACCGCGCCGCCCACATACAGGTTGCTGTCCAGATTCTTCTGGCCATACAAGCCTAACTGATAGCTGCTTAAGAACGCGGTGTTGCCGTTTGACTTAAGGTTCATGTCATTATTGCCGTACCCAAAGCCGATGCGCAGCAGCATGTCGCGTTCAGGCTTGAATTCCAAGCCAACCATGCCGCCGACTTGCGTTCCCTTAATATCGCTGGCATTGCTGTTGCCGGTCAGGCTTGCGAATTTGCCATACGCACAGCCCCATGCTGCAATATTCTGGCGCATGAAGTTGCGCTTCAGCTGAACGTGCTTGCGCTCGCCCTGGGCTTGAACAGGGCGGTCATCCTGACGGTCACGCGGATAGACAAGCGGCAGCTGCTGATAGCGCTGTTCCTTGCGCTCATAATAAGGAGGAGGCGGAACGTATTCCGGCTGCGGTACATATTGCTGCGGTACATATTGCTGTGCTTGTGGCTGCTGCACAATTTGCGCTTGCTGCGTCATCACCTGCACAGGCTGCGCGACGGGCACGGGAATAGCGGTTTGTGAATACAAATCCTGATGCGTGCCGCCGCCATACGGCGCATTCATGTTCGATTGCGCATAATGCTGGTAGGATGGCATCATCTGCGGACTTGGCATTGGGGCTGGCATGGGCCCCGGCATATAGCCCGATGATTGAACCACCACATAATTCACCGGTGGCGACGCGGCTTGCGCAACCATGCCTTGCGGTGCATAGGCTTGTGAATAAAGGCCCAGCGGACGATATGCGCCTGCTTGCGCTGCCGGTGGTTGCGGCGCTGGCATATAGCCATTTGGCATTCCGCTATTCACACCTGAACGCGCATGCATCAACGCCTTGTAATTATCAGGGGCATAATCCATTGCCGTTAAACCGATGGGGCGTGCCAGCAATGATGGGCTACGATGCGTTTCATACGCAATTGGCGTATAGCGCTGCTGCGATTGGATAACCGTTCTGGCAGGCGGCGGCGCTGCATAATCGCTGCCATTGGCTGTGTCGTAATCATAATTATACATCGTATCGCAATTGCCGCTGCCGGGGTTCGACAGGATTTCATCAAAGGTATAATGGGTTTCGCGCCATCCCTGCCCGATATCGGCATTCACCTGACCTGATAATGTTTCAAGCGCCGCTGCCTGACGCGCTGGGCCAACCGCGCTTAATGCATTCAATAGCGCATCCATCGAGCTGCCATTGGCGGTGGTTTGCTGAATGCCGTCCAATGCGCGGCCCGTTGCAACCTGATTCGTGGTGGCGCCCGGTGCATTGCCAAATAATTCAGCCTGCACGATTTTCATCTGCGTGCCGGTTGGGCTGTAAAGCGTTTGAATGGCAAGCTGCGGGTTCGCTGAACCAGCGATTTCCGGTTCATTCGCCGCATTCACGATATTGGTTGCGCCTATCGCCGCGCCCGATGATGTGCCGCTGAAGCGGCCGGTGCTGCCACCCACGGGGCTTGAGATAATGGTATACGTCGTGCCGCGCACATATTTCACGCCCGCTTGCGGCTTATAATGAATGCGTCCATCCAGCGATGTGGTGGAACCCGTGACATTCAACTGGTCATGCTGCGTGCCATTAAATTCCACTTCAAACGTGCCGCCCGAATTTTGCGTGAAGCCGGCAACGGTCAATGTGCCGGGGCTATCGCCCGGTGCAACCGTGCCGTTATTGATAATCTGGCCAGTGAATGTACCGGTACCTTTCAAGCCCGCGCCGGAATTCACTGTCACGGTGCTGCTGGCGACTCTGCCATCATTTTGCAGTGTTGAACCGCTTAAGATGCTGGTTGTGCCAGTATAGGTATTGGTGCCGGTAATGCGCCATGTGCCGTTGCCCGTCACTATCAGGCCACCGCCGGTTGGCGAGCCATCACCGACGCTGCCACTGAATGTGTTGGTGCCGCTTTGCGTCATGGTGCCACCATCCAGCAGGATGCTTCCCGACCCGCTTAAATTGCTAAGCGTCTGGTTGGTGCTATTGATATCAAGCACGCCGTTAATCGCAACGCTGGAACTGGTGGCGATGGAATTGTTGGTGGTAAGGCTCAGCGTTGAGCCTGAACCCACTGTCGTCGTGCCGGTATAGGTATTCACGCCGGATAAGGTCCATGTGCCCGTGCCGGTGGTTGCAACATTTCCTGCGCCGGAAATCACGCCGCTATACGTGCCTGTGCCGTTTTCAGTCAGCGTATGGCCAGCATCGGTCACGATGCCGCCGGATCCTGACAGCGCATTAAAGGTCTGGTCAGTGCCGGTCATGTCAATCGTGCCGTTATTGGTCACGGCGCTGCTGGTCGCAATCGTGTCATTGGTGGTAACAAGACCAAGCGTCGTGCCGGAGCTCACGGTGGTTGTACCGGTATACGTATTGGTGTTGGTCATGCCAACGGTACCGCCCGAACCCGACATGGTCACATCGCCCGCGCCTGAAATCACGCCCGAGAACACGTCCGCATTCGCACCAACATTAATGGTGTTGCTGCCGGTGAGTGCAATCGCTTTGCTGATGGTAGTATTGCCGGTTAATTGCAATGTGCCGCCACCCATGTTAATGCCGCTGGTGTCATTGATGTTGCTTTGGCCGGTGATGCTCAATGTCGTGCCGCTGCCAATCGCTGTTGCACCGGTATAGGTATTGGTGCCCGTTAAAGTCCATGTACCCGTGCCGGTGGTTGCAACCCCGCCAGCGCCGGAAATTACGCCGCCCCAAGTCGATGTGCCAGAATGGGTGAGAATGCCGCCAGCACTGGTGGTCACCGTGCCGCTGCCTGATAGGGCTTGCAGCGTCTGCGTGGTTGCGGCGATATTGATGCCGCCATTGTTTACAACGCTGGCGCTGTTCGCAATCACATCATTCACGCCAAATGCCAATACGCCGCCAGCCGTAATGGTTGTGGTGCCGGTATACGTATTGATGCCAGAAAGCGTCCACGCATTTACGTTCGGGCTCAGCGATGTCGAACCATCAATCGTCACATTACCGGAACCGGAAATAATTTTTGTATAGGTGCTGCCCGCGCTAATTTGGTTGGTCAGATTTCCATCGGTCGTCGTGTCATAGCCGAGCGAGAAATCAACCGGGCCGCTGATGGTACTGTCATTAATATCAGTGGCCGAAGTATCCGCGAGCGCTGGCAGTGCCGCAAGGCTCAGGAGAAGTGAAAGGGCAATACGATGGGTCATGAAGCGCATATGGAAATCCTTTGCATACTGCCATAACCCTACTTGCCCAGTTTTTGTTACCTCGTTAACAAAACTCTGTAAAAACTATGATTCGTAACATTTGTCGGGTATGATTCAAAAAGGGCACAACCCGCATCCACACTCAAAAAAGCCAGTAATAACCAGCGCTTAAATGAGCCGCCCGTTGCCTGAGTGCACAGTCAAGGATGCGCGCGCCCATATTTCTTAATGGCATTTATTAACATCCCGCCTTCAACGGCTTTCCTTTAAACCAAATGGGAAATTTATGCGGCTTGGCGTTCCATGCGCTATATATATCGGCATAAGGAATATCCCATGACGAAGCTTTTGAATTTTAAACCACTTTATATTTTACTGCTTTTGATTTTATTCGCGCTCGCTGCCGGGCAAGCAGATGCCGCGTTCATCTATACCTACGCGCCAAATTTCCAGGCCGAGCAAGCGGAGGTTAGATCCTATTCCAGCGCATCGCGGCCAACAAGCGTATCCCCCACCAGAGGCGCAACCACTGCGTATACCAGTGCGGGCGTTCCCACCGGCATTCCGCCCAGCATTGCAGCAACCAATGGCAGCGGCGGGTATATTGCCTCATCGCTGATTGAACCAAGGAATTCGGTGATTACACCCGCCAACAATGTGATTGATCCGGGCGACAGCCGCATCTATGGCAGATCGTCCTACATCGTGCCGACCAGCAATTACATCGAACCGTACAGCAATGTCATCACGCGTTCCAGCGATAACAAGACCTGCGCCAATATCGCCATTCCCACCTGCGCGGCGGGTTCCGTATTGGTCAGCGGCGGCGTGGATTACAATGGCTGCAACCTATCGCCCTATTGCCAATATGTGGAACATGTCACGCGTTACCAGCCGGTCAGCGGGGTAACGGTATACCAGGCGCACCCCGTCGCCCGCCACCGCGTTATCCGGGTTTATTAAAACGCATAACGCAAGCCTGCAAACACCGCGCGCCCTTCACCGGGATAGAACACAGATGTCGAAGCCTTGCTTGCATCAGTAATCGCGCTGATATCGGTCACGTAATTTTCATTCGTCAAATTACGCGCATCGATATAAAACAGCACGCCATTCTCAAACTGAAAACCCGTTTGCAATCCAAGCACCGCATAGCCTGGCGCTTTCAGCGTGTTCTTCTGGTCGGCAAACGCGCCATCCGGTACCCAGTCAACCGCGGGCGTTGCATAAAACCCGCTGCGATGCTTATAGCTTAATGAACTGCGCAACACATGCTCCGGCACGCCTGCAATGCGGTTGCCGCCATATTGCGCATCATTCTGGAAACGGAAATCGCTGTAATTCCATAATTGCCCGAATGCCACGTCACCGCCCATCACATCCCGCGCAACATCCACGCGCACGCCAAGCTCGATGCCCTGATGCAGCGTGTTTTTGGCATTGAATGTCGATGCCGGAATGCTGGGGTTTACCGTAAACTGCATCAGCTCGTCGCTGATCCATGAACGGAACATCGTCGCATCCCAAGCAAGGCGGCCGTGCTTGCCGCGCGTACCCATTTCCAGCGTCCATCCGTCTTGCGCCTTCAATGGCACAAAACGCGTGGTCGCTGATGTGGTTTGCGTCAGATCGGTGAAATCCGGAACATCCCGGCTGCGGGTCACGTCAATAAACGCTTGAATGTCTTTTTGGGGCTGCCATAGAAAACCAAGCTTGGGATTAATGCCGTCATAATCCTTGCTATCCTGCTTTGGCGCAAGATTGCCGGGAAGCCCGCCAAGGTCACGGTAATTGCGCCCGGAATGAAACGCCTTTGCGCCTGTCATCAACGCCACATCATCCAAAAACCATAAGCGGTTTTCAAAATAGGCTTCGTAATTCGTCGCATCCTGCCGCGCATTCAGCTGCTGCGCCCCGCGTGAGCCACCGACATTGGTGTATTGCAGCGCTACGGTGTTGCCGCCGAAAAACCGCGCGCCAACAAGCAGCTCATTGCGCAATCCCGACACATTAAATTGATTGGCATAATGCGGGTTCACGCCATAGGTCCAGCCATCCTGATCAAGCACCTGAAAGATGGGATGGAACAGGTTTTTATGAATGGCCCATGTGCTGAAATCCAGCTTGCCTGTCCCGATTTTAAGGCTGGTTTTATTGGCAATGCGCTGCGTTCTGCTATCACGCGCCTGATCGCCTGCCAGCGCTGGCGCTGCCGCACCCACCGGGTTGCGCAAGGCGTCATTGAGTGAAACTGAACCCGGCAATTGCTGGTCAACGATAAACGCGCCCAGATAAAACCGCGTTTCAACATCCTGATTAAAACGGTAACCGATATTGGCGTTGACGCTTTCGCTTTGCGTCCTGGAATGGTCACGATAGCCATCGGCATTGGTCACTGTGCCGTTCACAAGAAAATCCGCCGCGCCGACAATCCGCGAGACTTGCGCGTTGCCGCGAACCGTGCCAAAGCTTCCGCCTTCCATCCGCAATACATTCGGCGCAACGGCCGTATAGGCGGTGGGTGTTACAACATTAACCGCCCCGCCCAGCGTCGTTGAACCGAAGGCAAGCCCGTTCCCGCCCTTATACACTTCCACCGAACGCAAGCTTAACGGGTCAATCTGGTAAAAATCCCCGCTGCCATCGGCAAGGGTGTTGGGGATTCCATCTTGCAGGATTTCAATGCCGCGCGCGTGGAATCCGCGCGCCATGCCGGAACCGCGCACCGACACACGCATTTCCTGCCCATAGCGGTTTTGCACAAACACGCCCGGCGTGTCTTCCAGCACATCGCGCAGCGTATGGGCATAGCGCGTCTTGTAATTTTCGCTATCCACGAAACTGACTGAACCCACATTGCGGTTCAGTGCTTCTTCCTGCGTGTTGACATCCGGCACGGTCAGTGAACCGCGCGGCGCCGGAATGGTGATGCGCGGTATGTTGGCTGGTATGCCTGCATATGCGGGATAAGATAGTAAAAGCGCAGCCGCAATCATGCAGGCCACATGCTTGATACGAGACATGGGATTACTCCGTTGATGATGAGGGGGGGGGTTATGGCGCGGTGATGTTCACAAACGGTGCGGGCTTTTTCAAAGCATGCCATTCCTGCTTGCCTTCAGGAATATCCGTCCATTTGTTCTCGCCGCTGTCGCAAATCTGCGTCACAGGAAACCACAAGGTTTTGCGCGGTGCCTGCGGCAGCTTCATCACCAGGCCAAAATCATCATATTGGTCATCGGGAAGCGTGCCGCCTGTCCATACCACTTCAGCAGGCGCTTCTTTCACCGTTTTGCCGTGACCAACCTGAACTTCCTTATCCAGTGAACGCGTAATGGTTTTGGCTTTCCATCCCGGTTTGAATTGCGGGTGCACGACCATTATTCCATCGGGAATTTTGATGCGCACTTCCTTCGTATCGCTGCCATCACAGCCATGCGAAATACGGAAGGATGATTGGAAGTAAGAACCGGCAGCGCCTTGATTGGGATTGGCCGTAACATGCGCCTGTAACGCTACAGGCACCGCAAGCAATGCCAGCAAGGCTGGCATGAAGAGTTGTTTCATGGGATTTTCCTTTTGATTGATTAATTGACGATTTCAACTCAATCAAAAGGTCGGGGGTGCGCGCGCCTGTGTGGGTGTGCGGAATGTTTTAAGAACAGAAACATCCGGCGCTATAAAATGTTTTAGCTCGGCAAAAAAAACTGTAACCAGCAAGGGCGCATAGAGCGCCAAAACAAAGCTTTGCGTTGCGCCGGCAAACGGACAGAAATTGGTTTTGGATTTATCATGTGCCGGAGCATCCTTACCAACATTGATGCTTTGCGGGCCATCCGCCGTACAAATGGTGATGCTGAATAAATTCTTACTTGCCGCTGACATATCCGGCATATAGCCAACCGGAATAATCGCCTTGAACAGATAGGCAACCAGCAGCAATCCTGCGAAGAAACTTCGCAGGTCGTTCTGTCTGAATGTTCCTAAAAAGGTGGCGGTCATGAGGTATGGCAGGCGGCAATGATGATACGCATTCTTACCTGCTAATTTGAAATAAGGCAACCTGCCACGACAGGGGGTGCGGCATTTCGCGCAGGTGAGCGAATAGCATCAAGGGATAGGCGCAATATTTTCTATTGTGAGAGGACGCTCGTGAGATAATTCAAGCCGTGTTAGCGCCTTGAAAACATATACCTGCTTTCCATCAGAATTGGTCACGCGCCCCACGGCAACGGAATCCCCAATTGGAATGTGAGCATCACATATAAACTGCGGCACATAGGATAGGCTAAAATGCTGTTGCATTTGCTCTGGCGTTTTGCCCACAAGTTCTTTGCGGTTAACGAGAAATGCTTCGTCACGCGACGCAATCGTTCCATCAAAAATTCTTACGAACCCATCGCTCACCATATCAGTCTTATAAGTGATATGCATGATGACAGGAACGCTGTGTTCCTTTGAAGTAATAATATTTGGATTAGCTTGCGCAGGCGCACTATTTGTAGCCTGTTCTGCTTTTTCAGGCTTCGTTGCTGATTGCATATCAGAATATTTATTATATGTCATGCTAACGTCCGCGTTTCTCAGCAAACTTAAAAATTATAGTTGCAAATGATCGCCCTGTTTTGGCTTTGGTGGGGAACCAGGAACAATCACCAAATAACGCTTTGAGTTGCTGATGACATGTTTCTTGATGTCAGCTTCTTGCCATAGCGCACTTCCAAGACCACCGATTTCCTTGCCTGTTTCAACTTCAATAATTGGACAGATGCGATCATTAGTTGTATCTGCTTGTATCAATGGCTTCTCGTCCTTATTAAACAACGTTAAGTTAGTATATGAATGCGGCAGAGATTCTATGGCAGTAGAAGCTGGACGCTCAACTCCAACAATGCCCGCTGGGTTTAAATTTCGTGCTTGCCATAGAAGTTTGCCATTTAAATCTATTGCCAGAAGATTGGTTCCAGCAAAATCTCTATCGCGCGGTGATTGATATGGATGCAGGACAACAAATAACTTGTCATTAAGCCTGGCAAGCTCGCAAATGGGTGTTGCGAATTTCACTATCTCACGCCCATCACGCTTGAGCCCGTTTTCATCAACACTGAACTCTTCTAGCTCAGTGGTGTAGGTGTTCCAAACCATGTGTCCGCCAGTTGTTTTAATTCATATTGTCGTGCATTCCCAGAAATTGGCCGACTAGCGAGTATATCAGTGCCTATATCAGGGTGTACAGATGATACATACTCCGGCATTTTTGGTAAATTCAAGTCTTGTTGAATCTGCGCTGCAGAATGATATGCGCCACTAGCATCTTGAATATCAGAAGGCCTGGTCGCATAGACACCAACTTGATTACTGCTTCTATGAGCATGGTCGAGATTGTCCGTTACCATATCAGTTCGGTAGCTCACAACAGGCCTGTCTTCATGGTGAGGCGGAATATAATGTGTTGGGTTAGCTTTAATATGCTCTGCATTCAGACGCGCCGCTTCGTGGTCTTCATACAACTTGGTGTGCTCCCCGGCTTGAATATTTAATGAAGTACTTCCTGGAAAATCCGGGTGCTCAAGATGTGGTTCAAGACCTGCACCTTTTGCAGTCATGCCCCACAAATCTCGCATATACCCACCACCGTCACCACTATCACCCGGGGGAGCATTGATAACATTGCCGCTGTGAAAATTAACGCCCATCTGACAATCTCACGTCCATAGCACAAGCCTGTCTTGAAATTTCAAGGCAGGTTGACTGTTAAATGCTTCATTCATTTTAGAAATGCGGTCTGCGAGAGCAGCGCTTGGCTGAAAACCTCTTTCCCTTAGCTCTGTAAGGCTACGCGTAAGCGCAACCAAATGGCGTTGACGTTCAAAAATTGGCCACATGGTAGCGATTTCATCATATCGTTCATTAAAAATCTTGGAATGGCCTGTGTCTTCGCCGCTCCATTCATTCACATATTGTTTATTTTCACTATCGAATTTTGCTTTCTCACTCAGCATGCCCATGGTTATTTTTTTTATAGTGCATCGATGTTCTTGATTATTTGCATCGGTTTCCCAGAACCAATCGATCTGCATTGGACGAAGATTGAAGTTTGTGTTGTCGACTCTCAATCCGATTTCATGCAAACCTAAAACGATTTCCTGTGTTGCCTTTAAATAGTCTGCAAGAATTTCATTTGCATGTAGCTCGCCATTTTTAAAGCCACAAATCCGTCCCATCCAATAGTCTGTTGCATACAATGTTTTTCCAAATGCCGTTTTTCCGAGCCATTCTGGCTCCCAAACTTTTTCTGCAAGAAAAGGGGTGCGATCATCCAGATTGTTCATGGAAATAGAAGGCATTAATGGCTTATCATCCCCAAATGCAAGCACCAATGCAGTATCGATATCTTCTTTGGTAAGATATGCCATAGAATTTCTTGCTTCATCAAAGCGAAACTCTATCTCACCATTTGCACCCCTAATGCCAAGCAACCCGCCAAAGCTGCCAGATGGCACTTCAGAAACATCAAAATCACCTGGCAACATGTATCCAAAGCGGTTTCGGCGATTATAAAACGGGCCAAAATCTTCGGTTGATACAATAAGCTGTTCTGGTGATGAGTCCAAAAGCTTGCTAGCCAAGCACTGTATAAAAAAATTTCGTGTGGATGTGTTCTCAAAACGATTATCTGACTCCAAATCTCTTCCTTCATATGAGTAAAGATATTCAAGCGCCCACAAACGATTGATCGCAATTTCGATTGCTGCATTATTATTGTCTTTTACTCGCCCTACTAAATCGGCATAGGTTGTCGAACCTTCGTATATTCCCTTAACAAGAGCTGCGATATTGTGGGCAATCTCATAATTGGCGTTTGAAGACGCAATGAATTTCCGCTCATGATCAATAATAGCTATCAATTGTGTGGCTTCGCTTTGTGCCCTTGGATTATCACGAGCGATTGATACTGTAGAAATAAATTGGGCAAACCCAAGCGCATTATCCGAATTCATTTCATATTCCGCACCAATAAAACTGCGCAACGCCGCATCAATTGTTGCGGTTATACGCACATCTGTTGCGAGGCTACGACGCGGCTGTAGAACATTATTACCATCAGGTCTTACCGCTGCTAATCCGTTACCTTCACCAAACAGATGGGCAGATTCAGAAAGTGTAATAAATTTTTCACTTCCCTTGAGAGTAACCTGCACAGCCCCCAGTCGGAATTCATATAGTATGCTTGCTGACGGATCATCGGTGAAAGGATTTTTGTAAACTTTATAAAAGTTACCATCCAATATCGGCCATTCGGCAGGATCGATTTCTTGGTAGAACCTGTGTGAAAACCAATTAGAAATTATTTCTGGAGTTGCAAACACGGGGTCATTTAAGACCATTCTTAAGGTATTAAACTCACTTTGATAATGGACACCTTTTTGTAACAGTAATCCCCAATACGCTTCGGGGATTTCGCCATTGAATATCGGCGCTATCGGAAATTTTGGCAATTGCATTCGCAAACCTCAATTATCACATACTAAAAAATTACTTTAAAAATTTTCTGTAAGATACCAATTTCAGTTCTTGGACTCAATTACTGATGTATTAAGAAACAACAAGCCCCGCTTGCAATCTGCGGTAACAATTTTTAACAGGAAAAAATGGTGGGCGATGTAGGATTCGAACCTACGACCTATTGATTAAGAGTCAACTGCTCTACCAACTGAGCTAATCGCCCCACCTTACGGAAAAGCCGAAAAGACAGGCGTGCCCATCAATTTCGAAGGCTGTGATTTAGCAAGGCGCAGCATGAATGTCTAGCGTTAATGGCTAGCTGGATATGCCGCATTTAATAAGGGGTTTTAGCCTGCTTTACCAGGCGCTGGCTGTTCACCTTGGTGGACGCCATTGCCGTTACCATTTGCAGCAGGACGTGCTGGGTCTTTACACCACATGCTGTTGCCACCAGTGCCGCCGCGTTCCGTCAAGCCTGCCATCCAGCCTTGTGTCTTGGCGCGCAGCAATTCTTCATGAATGGCTGGTGCTTTGCGTGCAAGTTCGGAAAGCGCGCCAACCTGATACTTATCGGCTGCTGCTTTCACGGCTTCCAGCCAGCGGCGTTGCGGGCCACCGACAATCGCGGTTGTATCAAGACTATCCAGGTATTCTTCAGGATGCGTGGCGCGCGGCGTGCGCATCATCTTGGCAGCAAAATTGCTGGGGCGGCCCATGCCGAGATTACCCATGATGAGCGTTGCAAACACCGCTTCTTCATTCGATACTACCACGCGTTCTTCAGCGGCAACGGCATTGCGTGCCACGTCCAGTTGCGGTTTCTTCGCAGTATCGCGTTTTGCTTCCACCTTGCCGATATGCGCTTCAATGAACGCTTCGATTTTTTCTGGCGCACCCTTGGCGCGTTTCAGAAATACGCGCGCCTTATCCTTATCGGCCGGGTCGCTGAGCAAATGGCGGCGAACGGCCGGGTATGCACGTTCCGTTACAATGTCCTTGAGTGCTGATTGCTGATAGCCTTCCGGCAATAATTTGGAGAGGTAGTTATAGCAAATATGCTTGAGCAAACGCGGCTCCACTTCCTGCGGCATCTGGCCACGGAAATAAGCGGCAGGACGCGGGTCCTGCATATCGCGCAATGCATCATAATAATCGCGGATATCATCCAGTAACCCTGTCAGCAGGCCCTGCTGCGAGAAACGCTTGGAAAGGTTGAGGCCCATCGAACGCATGCGCTTGAAGAAACCGCGGTCCAGCATCGCTTCAATCACGGCTTTGGAACAAATGGTTAGGAACAATGCGCCGGGCGTTACCGAAGACGCATTACCAAAATCAATCGACAAGCGGCGGTTCACATCCAGAAATGCGCGTGATGCCATTTGCGTTGCACTGCCAAGATTATCGGCAAGACCTTCGGATACAAATCCGGTCGCAAGCTTGTTAATCGCGTAATCCATCGCAGAAGGCACCGCACCGCCCGGCAAGCGCGCATAGCGCAATTCTTCGCCGGTAAAGCCATTGGCATCTGCTTTATATGCGCGTTCCAGCTTGTGGATGATGCTCTCCAGTCTATCAAGGATTTCGATTTGCGCATCGGTTGGCTGCGGGCCGTAACCGAATTTGGCGGCTTGGATAATCAGCGCCTTGGTATCGGCAAAACCGCGTCCGCCCGGAATGCTGTCCAATGTCAAACGGCTGATGGCGGCTTCCTTGCCATCATTGTGTTTAATGTGGCTGACGGCAGCGGCAGCAGCCATGGTACTAGCGCCCAATGCGTAATCGGTCTGGTGGGTGTGCACGCCGATTTCCAGCACGCGGCCATATTTTTCCTTGAACTGCTCGGCAATCATCAGCATCACATTGGTGACGGAATAGGCGTTGCCGTCTTTTACCTCGCCGGGCTTGTCGTTCAACTGGCCAATCATGTCCTTGACGCTGATGCGCGTAATCACATTCGGGTCAATCGTCTGGTTAATCAGCGCGCGTTCAAACAAATGGCGGTAATGTTCGGAGGTAAAGCTGTCATCCGCTGTATAGCAGATGGCCAGTTCGCAGCTTACATTGTACCCCCTGGCGCGCATCGCCGTTAAAATGCGCAAGGTTGCCGCGTATTCATCGGGGTTATTTTGCGCTTCGAATAAACGGAACACGACCTTGCGGCCGGGTTTATCACCTTCGGGTACCGCGCCGGCTTTTTGCGCCATGGTCTCCAGAACAAAGGTCAAATCATCTTCATGCAGCGCTTCCAGACCGACGGCAAACGGGCCGCGTACCAGCAAACGCATTTCGACATCGCGCGCCAGCTTCTTATCCATATGCACAATGGATTCCAAAGGCGGGCGACCCAGCATGACATCGCGCTGTGGCTGCGCACCCGATGGGCCTTCAACAGCGGTAATTTTGACGGGGCCTGCGTCGTTGAATGCGCCAATCAGTTTATAGAACTGGTCCAGCTTTTCATGGTTCAGCGGAACGCGGTTGCCATAAGAAGATTGGCTCCAGTCACGGATGACGATCACGTGACCCAGCAAATGCGCTTCGGTTTCAGACACAGGGACAGCAGAACTATTTGCTTCAACCATAAAAAATTTCCTAAATGAATAAATGGATTACATATACGGATTACTGTGAAATCATTGAACCCTAATGAACGAACCTAAACACAAAATGGTTTAACGAAAAAGCATTTTTTTAAATGCAATCGTTGGGTAAGGGTTCAGTATGAACGTTAACTCTAAACAAGTGCTTTATATGCGCAATTCTATGCAAAACCACTGATATTACGGGTATTTTTTTAACGCTTACTACCAATCCCTAAGCCGCCGCCAAGGCCGGTGCCCATTGCTCGCGCTGCGCGCGCCGTTCAACGCGGCGAACGCCCATGCTGTGGTCGGCAGCACCATCGTAAATCTGGTGGCCGGCCAGCCCGCGCGAGATACCCGCCAAGCGCCACATAACCATCGCATCATTGCTGTAAGGCTGGTCAGGTGTTTCCATCGCCTTGGTATACAGCGTTTCACGCGTTAGATGCGCGAGGTGCAGCATGCGGTCGCCCATGCCCATTTGCTCATCAATATGCTGCATGGTGATTTTGCGGATAAGGAATGACAGCTTGCTGCATGTCTCAGGATTTGGATTGGAAAGCTCACCCTGGCTGATGAACGCTTCGGGAATGGCGGCACCCTTGGCCTGCAAATACGGAACCGCCGCGCCGACAATATCCTTGGGCAGGCTTTCTTCGAAATAACGCATGGTTTCATCACTGACCTTTGGCGCGCCGCGCGCCGCGCGCTGCTTCAACAAATCCACCGTGCGCTGCACGTTGCTAATGGCAACGCCGAATGCCGGGAAATCGGCCACGGCGGCGCGGTAAATCGGCGACACACGGTACAGCGTTTGCAGGCCCTTTGGCGTTAATTTGCCGTCTTCAAATACAATCACATCCTTGCCGCAGGTGGCTTGCGCATCCTTCAATAACTCTGCGCGCAAATCGGCGCGGCTCGCGTAAAGCTCGTTGATGTAGCTTGCCATATTGCGCATCGGCAATACGCCAAAGCCAACGCCCATATCCAATCCGGTTGTGGTAAAGCCGATGGTGCGCATATCACCCGGCGCAACAGGCTTGGTATTCGGGTAAACCTTTTTAATGCCGCCCGTTTCGCTGCGGCCCTGGCGGGAGCCCGGATTATTAAACGTGTGGTTCACATCATAAAACCCGGCTTCGCCCATCGCGCGGCCCAACTGGTTTTCAGGGCCATAATGGTTCGCAATATAATCTTCAATGGAGCGATCAATCGCCTCGTTCAATGCGTGCTCGCGCCCGTAATTCCATGATGACCCGTTGCCATTGGCTTTCTTAACAAGTTCCAGCGCATTGCGTGCCACCAGTGTCGTTTGCAAGCGCTGGAAGCGCTCGCCCAGACGCAGCTCAGGATTATCGCCGCCCTGATGCGTATCTTCCATCCAGTCGGATAAATTCGCGTCCTTGGCAAAGGCGGTGGTGGAGCGTACGCCGCCGCGCGCGGTATCGCTTTTGCTGCCGCCGTGGAACTGGCGCACATGATACGCCGTTGGGCGCTCATCCATCTTTACCAGAATCTTTGTAATATCTTCGGCCTTCATGCGGCCATCGCGCACATAGGATTGCAGGATTTTTGGGAATAATTCCTTCATGCCTGGCACCAGCAAATTGGCCTGGTCATAAATGGTGCCGCGCGCGCGCGGCAACCCGCCGCGGCGCATGCAATCGCTATGCGCAAACTGGATTTTTAATTGATTGATGATTTGCGTTGCATCGCCATTCGCCAAATCCCACACATGGTCGCGCCATGCGCGCTGCCTGAACACATCCTCGAAAATCGGCACGGCCTGCGTCAGCGTTTCAATATCTTCCAGCAAGGGCACAATCGCGATCTTCACGCCGGTCATCTTGGCAACAAGCAGGGTTTCCATCATTTGCAGCGCGCCTTTGCATTCCGCCAAAACGTGGTCGGTAATCAGGCCGTCTTGCAGCGTACCCACTTCAAAGCGTTGCAACGTGTGCAGCGTAATGACATCCGGGTCCTTCGCGTTATAATCACGCATATCCTCGGCTTTTCTGCCCTTACTTGCCAGCCGTGCAAGGAAATTGGTTTTCAGTTTTTGCAGCGAATGAGGGCCCTTGCTTAAGGCGCTATTCAGCATTGCCAGTTTTTGCCCATCTTCCAGCGCGGCATAATCTTTAATCTGATAGCCGAACAAGCTTTCATCCTTATTCAGTAATGCGCCCATCACATGCTCGTATTCATCCGCTGTTTCGCGCAAATGGAAATTGAGCAGCCCCAGGCCCAGCATTTTTGATTTACGCAGCAATGACAGCGCGGCTTTTTTCTGTGCGCCTTCGCATGTGCCATAAGCCGCTGTCAATGCGCTTTGGAAATTGGCGTTTACTTCATTGATGTTGCCGCCATCACATGCCCCTCCTTTAATCAAAAAGACATCCTTAATCGCCGCCAGCACGCCCTGGTATTCCGCACGGGATAATGGCAAATCAACACCGTTACCTGCGCCGGTAATGCGTTCCAGCAATGGCTCGATAATCGCCTTCATTTCCAGCTGCTTGATAGCCAAATAGCTATTCCAGCTTTTACCATCCGGCGCGCCTTCCAGAACAAGCCCGGCATCATTCAGTTGTTTCAGGTAAAGCTCGGCTGATTTTTGGCGGAACAGCACGGTTGCCAGCATCAAATGCTCGGAACGCAAATTGTTATTGCCGTCCTTATCGCCCATCGTCCATGTCGCAAAGCGCAGGCTAAGCTCAGTCAGCAAGCGCTCCTGCGCGTCATATTCATACGGCAGGATTTTCGCATCCGATAAACGTGTCATCGCATCATCGGTCTTGCGGTAAATTTCATCGATGTTGCGCGTGAAGTCATCCGTGATATCCGCCAGCGTTGACATGATTTCGCCCAGCGGCGTCAAATTCGCCAGCTCGCCATTCTCATCCTTGAACGTCAGATCGGCTTCTTTCATTTTCTTCAAAGCTTCAAAGGCTTCGCCTTCGCCGTTTACGTAATCCAGCAGTAAATGCGTTTCGCCTGCCGCCACGCGGCGCGTTAATTTACGCTGCGCCAGACAGAATACGCGGCGCGCATCGGTAAAATCAGCGGTTGTGTAACGCGTGGGGTGCGATGTGGAAACGGAAGTCACAACGGGCGCTGCCAATGCCGCGCGCAATTGCCCGCCGGTTGTAAACCCGCCAATGCGGATCATTTCACTGATATAATGCTCGAACCCTTCGGGGATAACCTTGGAAAAATCGCCTGCATTGCCAACGCCATATTCCTTGATGATGTTAAAGACGCGGTTGCGTTCGGGGCGCAATTCATCGACCACATTATCATGGCTGTGCGGGGCGGCAACTTTAATCACCTGGCCAATGAACACCACATGTTCCAGCATGCGGCGCATGCGCGCGAGGTCATCCTTGTATTTTTGCAAAACACTATCCAAGACGCTGTGGCGGCGCGCAGTCGCGGCTTTTTCAAAGCCGTATAAATGTTTCAAAAAATCCGCCTCGGCAAAATCAGCATCCGAATAAATGCTGCTATCGATAACGGGCGCAATCAGCTCATTGGCAATGGCTTCGATATCGGGAATCAACCCAACATCTTCGTGCGGGACAAGATGCGAAAGCACGGGAGCGATAAACGCCTTGGCCGTGCGCGCCTGGTAATAGGAACGCAAGTCATTACTGGAAATTCCGTCGGGCACGGGCAGTATTCCTTAAAAAAATAGAGCAACATTCAGTCGTTTAAAATGCTTCCACTTAAAACCACCAACCACTTAGCCTTTAAACCTTAGCGGCTAAACCTTGCAACTAAAGAGCGTTATTTTGCAGTTGCAAAATGGGGCAGGTAGGCTCAAAAACACCCCCATGACTAGCCCTATGACCAGCCTTCCCAGCATCGCCCTCTACCAGCCGGATATGCCCCAGAATTGCGGGGCAATCATGCGGCTTTGCGCCTGTTTTGGGGTACAGCTGGAGCTGATTGAACCTTTTGGCTTTGTCTGGGATGATGCAAAGGTTAAGCGCGTGGCGATGGATTATATTAACTTCGTAAACATGACCCGCCACCTCAGCTGGGAGGCGTTTCTTAACGCCCAGGCGGTTATTCCCTCGTCAGGCGAAGCAGAGCGAATGGCAAAAAAACGACTGATATTGCTCTCCACCAAAGCCGCCATCCCCTATACCGAGTTCAAGTTCGAGCCGAATGACATCCTGTTGCTGGGCCGCGAAAGCGCGGGCGTTCCCGATGAGGTACATGGACAAGTTGACGCACGGGTGGTTATTCCGTTGCAAAAAGGGCTGCGTTCCTTAAATGTAGGAATGTCAGCCGCCATCGTATTAAGCGAAGCGCTTCGGCAAACTAAAGCGTGGCAAACGAAAAGCATTTAAATGGAAACCTCCCGCATTCAACCGATTAGCGCCCCCAACACTAATAACGTTCATACGTTCCCAACGCAGGAGCAAAAGGAACGCGCAGCCGCTTGGTTCAAAGAATTGCGTGATAAAATTTGTGCAGAAGTTGAAAAGATTGAAGAAGAATACGCCCGAGCGGTTGTTCCATCGCAAGATGGAACAGAGCGAATGGCAAATAAAAATGCAGAGCCAGCAAAGTTTACGTATAAACCTTGGGATAGACAAACGCATGACACGCTTCCGGGCGGCGGCGGGGTTATGGGCCAATTGCGTGGCCGCGTGTTTGAAAAGGGCGGCGTGAATATCTCAACCACCTATGGGCATTTCTCCCCTGAATTCCGCACGCAAATTCCGGGCGCTGCGGAAACTGGCATGTTCTGGGCAAGCGGCATTAGTTTGGTACTTCATCCAACCAATCCGCATGTGCCGCCCGTGCATATGAACACGCGCCACATTGTCACAACACGCGGCTGGTTTGGCGGCGGTTCCGATTTAAATCCGAATATCCCGAATGATGCCGACACATCAGCATTCCATGCGCGGCTAAAACAAGCATGCGATGCGCATTCGCCGGATTATTATGAAAAATACAAAGCATGGGCGGATGAGTATTTCTTTAACAAGCACCGCAATGAACCACGCGGCGTTGGCGGTATTTTTTACGATTACCATGATAGCGGTAATTGGGATGCGGATTTTAAATTCACGCAAGATGTTGGCTTGGCGTTCCTCGACATCTATCCAAAACTGGTACGCCAGCATATGCATGATGCATTCACGGATGCCGATAAACAGCAGCAAAGCATCCGCCGTGGGCGATATGTGGAATTTAATCTCGTCTATGATCGCGGCACAAAATTCGGCCTGATGACGGGTGGTAATACGGAGGCGATTTTAATGAGCCTGCCGCCCGATGCTCAATGGAAATAAATAAGCGGGTTTAGCCCACTAACCGCGTCAATTCGACAACCAATATATCATCTGCTGTCGCGCCCGGCCGATACGGGCAAATGCCTGAACGCTCGCGCTCCAAACGCTCCCCTAATTTCTGGCTGAATGCCGTGCCTGCACGTAACACATCTTCGCGCAATACATCGCGCATTGCTTGCGCCGCTGGCGCAACATGCTGGTGCAAGCGCCATAGCTGAACGCCGGATACGTTGATGAACCCGCCATTTGCCGCCACTTCCTTGCCCGTCATCGCCAAACGGTATGCATCGCTGAACGGGCATTGGTCGCCCTTTTGCACGAATAATTTTCCGCTGCGGATATAACGGTCAAAGGCCAGAAAATCTTTTAAGACCATATCGCCAACGGGCCGTCCTTCGCGCTGCGCCAAATTGGCATGCACGGCCATCAATTGCATCGCCATCACGCCGATAAACAGGCTTTGGTTGCTGCGCACTACTTTCTTGAATTGCTCGAAAATCTGGGTGACGCGAAACTTATCATCCTGCTGCGGATTAATGCGCGCCATGATGCTTACTTCCAATTTCTCCGTATAGTCCACAAAGAAATTCTGCATATGCGCGATGGTCACAATGAAATGCGGGTTGCGTTCCAGCGTTGCAAAATTTTCAATGACCTGCTGATGCGATACGCGCTGCGCCATCAATAAATGTGTTAAATCCTGTTCGGGGTCGAACTTGGCGGGCAGGCTGGGATGATTGAAATCACCCGTATAACCCTGCATGAAATCCATCTCGGTCGTATAGCGCCACATGGTGTCGTAACTCATATCCGGCGGCGCGGATAGATATTCGCCCAAAGCCTTGCGCATCAACGGCGCATAGAACACGGCGTTCATCAGCTTCTTCCAATGCTCGCGTTTGGGTTTGCCGCCGCGCAGGAATTCGGGCGACACCAACCCATCCTCGGACGGGTCGAGCAATTTCGGGCACAATATCTCTGCCAAGGCATCAAAGGTTGCGATATGCATCGCGGATTTCTCTTTTTAAAAATAACTTACTTAAAACTTTTCCGTATTAATTAGTACGGTATAAATCAGTGCGGCGATCGCGGAAAAAACCCCAATCGGCGCGGTAGCTTTCCAACAGTTTCAAATCAAATTGCTGAACCAATACGCCCGTATCAGCCTTGCCAAATTCTTTTACCAAATTGCCTGCTTGGTCGGCAATGAAGGAATGCCCGTAAAATTGTTGCTTGGCGCCATCATTATCTTCCAGTCCAATGCGGTTTGATGCAATCACCGGCACAGCATTGCTGACCGCATGGCCCTGCATCGCACGTTGCCACGGTGCATGCGTATCAAGGTTTTTATCGTAAGGTTCCGAGCCAATCGCCGTTGGGTAAAACAGCAATTCCGCGCCTTCATTCATCATCGCACGCGCGCATTCGGGGTACCATTGGTCCCAGCAAATGCCCACGCCAATTTTTGCATATTTGGTTTGCCACGCTTTGAAACCCGTATCACCCGGGCGAAAATAATATTTTTCCATATAGCCGGGGCCATCCGGGATATGGCTTTTGCGGTAAACGCCCAGAATTTTTCCATCAGCATCGGCAATCGCCACACTATTAAAATAACGCGGGCCATCTTTTTCAAAAAAGGAAATCGGCAGAACAACTTTCAATTCCGCCGCCAGCTTTTGCAAGGCAAGTACGCAGGGATGCTCGTTCACGCTAAATGCGGTTTCAAACCATTTCGGGTTTTGCTGGGTGCAGAAATAAATTCCCTGAAACAGTTCAGATGGCAGAATAATCTGCGCGCCTTGCTTGGCGGCATCGCGCACCAGTTTTTCAGTCGTTGCAATATTGGCCTGCATATCCATGCCATATTGCGCCTGCAATGCTGCAACGGTTACCTTGCTCATAATCTATCCTTTTCAGAATCTCGCTGCGGCTAACGATTTTCAGATGTTTTCGAGAACCGGAACGCAAATGTACGTTTTAGTACATGCGTACCGGAAGCGCAGAAAACGCTGAAAGGCTGACGCCGCAGTTAGAGATTATGCTGGCTCCTGTTGTGTTATGCAATGGAAGGAACCACCACCCGACCCATCGCTGCCCAATAATCCCTTGGACGAAACGCCAACGACTTTACGATTTGGGAACACTTTTTGCAATTCTTCAAGCGCTGCTGCTTCAGTCTGCGTTCCATATACAGGCACAACAACAACGCCATTGCCGATGATGAAATTCATATGCGATGCAGGTGAAATTGCGCCCAGCTTATCATGATAAAGCCCCGGGCTTGGAATACGGATGACGTCCAGCTTCCTGCCCGTCGCATCCACAGATTTTTCCAATGTCGCGGCGATGTGGTTCAACGTATCGGCATTCGGGTCGTCCTTACCCACCGGGGCTTGGCACACCACGCGGCCCGGCGCAACAAAGCGCGCAATGTTATCAATATGGCCATCGGTGTGGTCGTTCAATAATCCTTCATCAATCCAGATGATGTGCTGCGCGCCCAAAGCTTTTGATAATTCGGTTTCGGCTTGCGCTTTCGTCCAGCCATTGCGGTTGGGGTTTAGAACCGTCTGCGCGGTTGTTAAAACCGTGCCTTGGCCATCATGGTCAACCGCGCCGCCTTCCAATACAAAATCGAAATGGCTTGCGGGCTTATCAGCGAATTTTGCAATCGCATCACCCACCGTTGCATCATCGGGCAAATCATATTTGCCGCCCCAGCTATTGGTTTTAAAGCGCAGCGCAATTTGCCCAGCGCCACTCTTTGCAAAAATCGGCCCGGTATCACGCAGCCAGATGTCACCGTATTTCGCGGGGATGAGTTCCGCAACATTGCCAATTTTTTCTTTTGCGGTTTTTAGTGCATCTTCGCCATTCACCAGCACGCGCACCTTGTTGGTTGGCGCAAGCGCGTGAACCATCGCAGCAACGTCGGTGCGCGGCGATACTAAATCACCATTCCATTCATCTTGATTAGCAGGCCATGCGGTCCAAATGGCGCGCTGCTGTGCCCATTCGGCGGGTATGAGTGTTGGCGGCTTCATCATCATTCAAATGCTTAGATGGTTAATGGGTGCGGGGAAATTAGAAGGTAATTAGTTGCTGCGCAATCGTGTATTTTATACCTATGACAAAGGGATTTTCAGCACAGGGGTTTCCTAAACATATCGGGGAGCTGGCGCAACGTTGCGCGGGCCACGTTAATGAACGCGATGTATTCAATCATCCATCGGGCGATGGGCTGTTCACCGACAGCGCCGGCAAAATCCACGCCATTACCCTGCACACCAAAAATGTCTTAAGCATCGAAGAAGCGTTTAATGAAGTAATGGCCGCATCATGGGCGAGCATTATCGGCGCGCCGCTGGCACCGGTTGTGTTCGACTATAAGCCCACCGATGACGAGTTGCGCCGTGATAAAAACGGCTTTGGCAGTTTTATTTCATCCATTCAGGTTCACAACCACACCGTGCGCGCTGAAACTGTTCTGGAATATGCGCAGGCACGCGAAAAAGGCAAACCATACAAAATCCATACCTATGATGGCACCATGTGGCGCTCCCTTGCGCATGAAGAAGAAATTCCCCCGCTCCTCGATATGGAACGCGCGGTTTTCCATCACGCCATCAAACCCATTAGCGAAGCGGTGACGATAATGGAATGGCTGGGCAGCGGTGATTTAAACCCCAGCAACCAGATGCTAAGCGTGCGTAAAGCCATGGAGATGGTGCGCGAAGACGAGATTAACCCGCATAACAATCTTGGATTTTATATCTGTGATTTTGCCAATGGCGTTATGGATGTGCAGGATGTACGCAAAGGAATTCCTTCGCACATCGACCCGCGCCAGCCATCTTATGCGCTGGTCAGCGTGGTTGAAACCTACCCCAGCTTGAAAGCCGCTGAACAAAAACTGGTGCGCATTACGGGTAAAAAAGACTGGTCAGACATTAATGAAGATTATCCCGAAGCGATGCTATCCCATGTCTTTGCGCCGCATTTGGATTTCAAGGCAATGCATAAAATCATGGCGCATATTCAATCCATCGATGATGCAACCATTCGCGCTGAAATGAAACGCCTTGCCGATACCATGGCAAAAATTATTCCTGATGATGACATGAAAGGCCGCCTGAAAGCCTATGCCAGCTACATGGCGGATGCGCTTATCCTGCGCCGCGATATCATGCCGCACATTCTGCACAGCCAGCTGGTACATGAAGAACACCCGCACGCGCGCAGTAATAACCCCTTTGAAGCGTTTCAGGATTTAGTGGGCGAAGAAGCAGCGCGCCTGCGCGAAGAAAAGCGCATGGCGAACACACCCAAGACCACGCGTCCAAAGGCCAAGGGTAAGCCCAAGCCAAAGCAAGGCAATCGTAATGAAACGTAATGTGCGATTTAGGGTTGTGCCCAGGGTAGAAACGCTTAGAACGCCACCAGCGTTGCGGGGATTTCCGCTGCTTCACCTTCCGGCTGCACGGCATCGTCCTGCCAGAAGCCAGGCGTCTGTAACATCGGCATATCACGCAATACCACTGGCTTGGCGTCTGCGCCAAATCCATTAAAGCCCGATTGCAGCGCGGCTGCATAACCACCTGTCTGACCGAACTCCAGATAATCGCCTTCTTCAATATCCGCAGGCAGCACAAGCTGCGTCTTCAGCACGTCAATACTGTCGCAGGTTGGGCCAAACACGGTGAAGCGTGCCGTTTTATTGCTGAGTGCGCCATTTGCATTTTCACCTGCGCGGATCGCGCGAACAGGGTAAGCCAATTTGCTATAGCCAGCATCAAACAGCGCGCCATAGAAACCGTCATTGATGTAAAGGCGGTTGTCTTTGCGCAGTTCAACCTTCACCAGCAATGAACCGGATTCTTGAACAAGCGCACGGCCGGGTTCGCACCACAGCTTGGTCTTCTTTGGAAGGTTCAAGCTTTCAAATGCTTCCTTAATACTGTTCATATAGCCGTGCATATCCGGTGGCACGAGGCCGGGAAATGCCACAGGGAAACCGCCGCCCACATCGATGATGTCGGGGTTTACTTTGGCTTGCTTAATTACTTCGCCCACTTGCGCCATTGCCGCTGCATAAGCCTTGCTATGCATGGTTTGCTGACCAACGTGGAATGCGATGCCAAGGCGCGATGATACCTTGCGTGCTTGCTGGAGCAATTCAGCCGCCAAGCGGTTATCCGCACCGAACTTGCCATCAAGGCTGTGGAACGCATGGCCGTTTGAAACCGCAAGGCGGATCATAATGCCAAGGTCTTTCGCGCCGCGTGTTTCTTCAAGAAGCTTGAACAATTCCTGCGCGCTATCAATCACGAAATCGCGCACGCCGTAATTGAAGTATGATTTACGAATGGCTTCGCGTGACTTCACAGGATGCATGAAGTGCAGCTTTGCTTTCGGGCAAAGACCAGCCACCAGTTCAACTTCGGCCAAGGACGCAACGTCAAAGTGACGAATGCCCGATGCCCACAATTCTTTGATAACCGCAGGTGATGGGTTTGCTTTTACGGCATACAAAACGGTGCCGGGGAAATGGCGCAGGAACCATTGCGCCGCACCGCGCAGAACATGCGTGCGCAAAAAGTGCACGGGGTTTGACGGGCGTGTTTCAGCAATGTAATGCGTTGCATCATTATAGACCTGCGGACGTGTTGCCGATGGGCGCGTTTTCAGAGCCACGTTTTTTGGCGCGGCGCCTGAGCGTGCATGATGGCTCGCGCGCTGCGCTTGGTCTTGAGATTCAAACTCGGGAAGAAGATACGCGTTTCCAACAGTGCCCGAAGGCCCCCCAGGTTCAATGGGAGGTTCAGTAATTTCTTCAATCAATGACGGGGTGTTCTTGCCCATACATCTCTCCATTAATCAGATATCTGGGATAAGGCTCCAGACCACCAACCAACAATGAGACGCGTCGTTACATAAACACCGATGGGCACATCGATAACAATAGGGGTTCGTGCGCGTTCGAGAGCAGATGTATCACGATGCTGAAAAGATTCAATAAGTTTTTTACCTTCAGGGGCAAAATCTGTGGGAAATCTCCAGCGGTGTTGCGCTGCTGATACTAATCGCAGCGGAGAATCTTAACGCTGCGCGCGCTTCAACGAGAGCGTTGAGCGCACGCGCGAGCACTCATGCAAAAACAAAAAACGCAAATTTATTGGCATTTGTGCAAATTTTTTCTGCTGCGCGAGAGCGAGCGAGGCAAAAAACCGCGCGCGAAAATCTTAAGATGGCAGCTTGGTGTTCATAAAGCGGCAAGGAGGGACTCGCCAAGAAAAAACCCGCTCGAGACTGGCTCGGAGCGGGTTTTTGGAAGTCTTTGCCGTTAAGATTTAGGCTGCCTTGCCGCCCTTGACCACGCCCTCTTTAACTACAGATGGCTTTGCCTTCTTATCGCTTTCCGCATTGCCAATCGCTTCATGGGCAGCAAGCGCTGCCATAGTCACGATTTCCGACACGGTTGCGCCCATGCCCACGATTTGCGCGGGGCGCTTCAGGCCTTGCAGCAATGGACCAATCATATTGCCATCGCGGCTATTGACCATTTTCTGCATCAGCTTGGTTGCGATGTTAGCTGCTTGCAAGCTTGGCATAATCAACACGTTCGCTGGGCCGGTTAAACGGCAGAACGGATAGAGGCGCTTCATCAAATCATGATCAAGTGCAACATCCGGTGCCATTTCACCTTCATATTCGAAGCTCACTTCATGGTCATCCAACTTCGCCACAACTTCACGCATGAAGTTCGCGCGTTCATCATTCATCTGCTGACCAAAGGTCGAGTATGAAATGAGTGCCACGCGTGGCTGATGGCCCATTTGTTCCGCGAACTCTGCTGCGCGGATAGCAATTTCCGCATGACGGTCAGGATTGGTGGATGGGTTTACAGCAGTATCCGCCAAGAAAATGGTACGGCCAGCCGAAATGCTCATCGACAAACCGAATGCGCTGTATTGCGTGCGCGCATCAATTGCCTTGCGAATATCTTCATAGCAAACGTTGAAGTTACGCGACAAACCGGTAACCATCGCATCCGCTTCACCATGCGCAACCATGCAGGCTGCAAACACGTTGCGTTGCTGGTTCACCATGCGCTGACAATCACGTTCCAGCAAACCACGGCGTTGCAAACGTTTAAACAGATATTCGGTGAAACGCTTATTGTGCTGCGATACGCGGGAATTGTGGATTTCAATGCCCTTCATATCGGCCAAACCCAACATGCCGATTTTTTCTTTCACAACTTCTTCACGTGCAATCAAAATCGGGGTGCCGTAACCAGCATCACGGAACGAAATCGCTGCGCGGATCATGCGTTCTTCTTCGCCTTCCGCAAACACAACGCGCTGCGGGTTATTGCGTACGCGTGTGAAAATCAATTCCATCGTATCCGCGGTGGGGTCAAGGCGGGCGCGCAATGCCGAACGGAATGCTTTTTCATCCGCAATCGGTTTGCGTGCAACGCCGGAAGCAACCGCAGCCTTCGCAACAGCCGTTGGAATTTCAACAATCAAGCGTGGGTCAAACGGAACTGGAATAATATAATCAGGGCCATAACGCAGACGGCGGCCATAGGCTGCATCCACTTCATCCGGAACATCTTCACGGGCAAGTGCTGCAAGTGCCTTTGCCGCTGCAATCTTCATATCATCATTGATGGTACGTGCGCGGACATCTAAAGCGCCGCGGAAGATGTAAGGGAAGCCAAGCACGTTGTTAATCTGGTTCGGGTAATCCGAGCGGCCGGTTGCGATAATCGCATCCGGGCGAACTTCGCGTGCAATTTCCGGACGGATTTCAGGGTTCGGGTTGGCCATGGCGAAAATCGCCGGGTTCTTTGCCATTGCCTTCACCATTTCTGGTGTTACGCAATTCGCAACGGATAGGCCCCAGAATACGTCTGCGCCGCGCAATGCATCTGCCAAGGTTCTGTCCTTGGTGTTCGCGGCATGCGCCGATTTCCACTGGTTCATATCTTCGGTGCGGCCTTTGTAAATCACGCCCTTGGTATCGCACATGATGACGTTATCATGCGGCAGACCCATCGTCTTAATCAGCTCAACGCAGGCTATCGCCGCCGCGCCAGCGCCGTTTACAACCAGCTTGATGTCCTTGATGTTCTTGCCGGTGATATCGAGCGCGGATACCAAACCAGCCGCTGAAATAATCGCGGTGCCGTGCTGGTCATCGTGGAATACGGGAATGTCCATCAATTCGCGCAAGCGCTGTTCAATCATGAAGCATTCGGGCGATTTGATATCTTCAAGGTTAATACCCCCAAAGGATGGGCCAAGGTATTTAACGGCATTGATGAATTCTTCGGGGTCTTCGGTGTTAATTTCCAAATCGATGCTGTCCACATCGGCAAAGCGCTTGAACAAAACGCTCTTGCCTTCCATAACGGGCTTGCCCGCCAGCGCGCCAAGGTTACCAAGACCCAGAACCGCCGTGCCGTTGGAAATAACCGCCACCATGTTCCCGCTCGCGGTGTAGTCATAGGCCTTATCGGGGTTCTTGTGAATTTCGATGCAGGGCGCAGCAACACCGGGCGAATAGGCCAGCGACAAATCGCGCTGGGTCTTCATCGGCTTGGTTGGCACGATTTCGAGTTTTCCCGGGCGGCCTGACGCATGCATGATCAGCGCTTCTTCATCAAGGCTGCGGTTCGATTGTTCGGGGTTAATATCGCTGTTCTTGGCCATGCTTTTTTCCTGCGTTTTGGGGTCACCTGTTTTCCACGAAAAGGGCGTGGAATCCAAGTCTTTTATTTAAAAAAACGGATAAAATCTGCCTTGCAGTGCAATAAGTTAGCCTATCGCAAGCCATTAGCCAGCCTTAGGTATATTGCGGAATGCAGGAGGGGCTGCTGCTTCCAATGCTGGCACGACCTTGCCCTGGGCGGCGTTTCGGGCGCGCAGCTTTTACTTCCGGCTTCTTCTCTGGTTTTGGTTTTACGATTTTGCGCGGTATTTTGGAAAACGGCGCAGCATTGCTTAAGTCCAGCTTATGCACGAACTGGTCAGCAGCTTCACGCAAATTGTCATGGTATGCGCCAAGGTAAAGGCCTTGGTAAGCAAACAAAATACCCTGCAATTTGTAATGTGCGGCGCGGCATTGAAAACGGTACGGATTATCATTGGCAATAAACAGATGCGTTTCGCCAATCTTGGTGTGCAGCGCGCGCACGGCTCCAAACAGGGTGCTGGTTACTTCAACCACTGCTTCATCGATTGCAGCAATTTCTTTTCTGCGTGCAGCATTATCGCTTTCCTGCACGCGTGGCAGCACGCCATTATGCGCGGCCAATAATTCATTCAGCTTGTCACATGCATCAAAAAACGTGTCGCGCAGTGTTTGCGCAACCGCCTTATGGCGCTGCATTTCTTCTTGAATATCGGTGGTCATTATTTATTCCTTAAAAAATTAGGCGGCGGCCAAAATGCTGCGCAGATGTGCTTCAACGCGCTTGCGCAAACGCGGCGCTTCCGGCGTTGCGGTATCGTTTAATGTCTTTAATGATGCATCTTCGGTCGACTTCTTCAGCCACCATGCCCATTCGCGAATATTTTGCGCGAGCCATTTTGAATTACTCATAATATCAATCTTGTTCAACTTATGCATTTCCGGCGTTAAATCTGCCACCGTATCCAAACCAATCAGCGCATCGAGCGCGCCTGATGCTTCAAGCTTGGCGATATTCAGCATCTTGGTATCCGGGTTTATTGGCGATACCACATGGGTCACAAAGCCAATCACGCGTTTTGCGCCTGCGGCTTTGGCAGCTTCAGCTGCGCCCCTAAACGTGCCGCCGCTATCGGTCATATCATCAACAAAGAACATGATTTTGCCGGGGATAATATCCTTATGGCTAATATCCTTGGCTTCGGTGACACCATCAACGTCTTCTTTATGGCGCTTATCCACGGTTGGAATATCCTGGCTGATATCAAGGCCATGATTTTCTTTAAGCTGCTTGCGCAATTGCGTTGCGCGGCCAATCGCGCCGCGGTCAACTGCGCCAATCAAAATATCAGCGGGGTTGATTTTATTATCCTTCACCAGCTTGGCAATTTTGGATGCAATCACCGCCGTTGAATAAATCGGGTCAACATGGGTTTCACGGCCAAGCCCCTGAATGGCAGCTTGGTGCAAATCTTGTGTCAAAATGGAATTGGGGCGGAACACGTTCAGCAATTTGCCAATCAGCGCAGCCGAAATAGGCACACGGCGATTATCGGTGCGTTCCTGGCGCGCATAATGCCAGAGCGGTAACACCACATTGATGAATGCCGCGCCGCGTTGACGTAAATTATAAATCATCGCTGCGGTTTCCAGAACCGCCTGGTTTGGATTACCAGCGCTTGATGCCAGCGCAATCACGTTGGTGTTATCAAGACTGGATTTCTTACGCCAATCGATAATCGGCAAACCGTCCAGTTCGGCAGAAATTTCATTCGCCAGCTTTTTAGCAGAATGGCCACGCGCAATAACTTTGCGCTCACCGGGCTCCAATGGAATTTTAGGAAAATGAATGCGTTCAAAATGTACTTTGTGGCCTGCATGGTCACGAATGGTGGTCACTTCGTGCCACATCTTCATAAAGAAACCAAACATGGCGGGTGTGAACGGGCTGTCTTTGGTTTCCTTGCCGTTAAACTTAATCAGCTCATTGGGCAGGAACACGGCAATTTTCTTTGCGCCGTGGCGGTGCAGCGTATCTAGCGTAATCAGCGTTTCCATGATGTCGTCATAGACATTGCCGGTATTGGGCGCGAAATAGGTAATGTCGCGGCCGCGAATGTTCTGCTTAATCTCAAGCTTAATCTCGCCGTTGGAGAACTTGCCAACGTCGCGTTTTTCAATCAGCTCTAATTTATGCTTTCCGGCAAAGGCGCGGCCCACGGCTTGGGTGCCAGCGCCCGAACCAAAAAATACCGCTGCGGCGCGGAATTCGGAAACGACATCACTTGAAATTACATCACTCATAACCACTGACCTGAATATGCTTTATGCCTTAATTCTTAAAAAATGCATCCTTTAATATACAGGAGTTTTAGCATGGCAACACCGAAAGCAAAATGCATTTATGACCTGCATTTCCAATGTATTTCTGGGCATTTATACCGTTAACCATGTTTTTTGCGAAACTATTTGTACCACGGGCCATTTGGTAGAATGCATCCGCAAGGCCCGTGGCAATGGATGGTAATGGATAAAGCGCTGTATGATCATTTGATGTCGCTGGATGGCAATGCCATCCCCGATGCTTTTTTGGATGTGGTTTTGCCGCTGCCAAGAAATGGAACCTTTGGCGTTAAGCGCGATGCCGTACTGGGCGGCGTGAATGTGATTTGCCCGCCGCATATCTTTGATAATTACGTCGAAGCCTATCTGCAACGCCCCGATCTTCTTACCAGCGACACGTTCAAAAATTCATTGCAGCGCTTCATCGGTATTTTGCGCAGCGTCATGAATGATGCGATGGGCAATCAATTTTATGATGGGTCAGATGACAGTGAAATGCGCGAGCCAGAACGCTATGTCGCGCCCAACTTTGCTCCACGCAACAACCTTGCAGGCGTCCAGCTATCCGGCAAATCCACCTTTGCCGAAAAACTTCATGCCATCGACCTCATCATTGAAAATCCAAATATTCTGATTGCCTATGCCGCGCTCGATGCTGCTATGCGTGATTATTTTTCAGAAGGATTAGAAGCGCTCAAAGACCCGCTATCGAAAATTGGCGTGCGTCAGCAACCTCCTGCTTACAGCAAAACTCGCAACGCCTTTGCGGTGCTTGATCACACAACCAGCCAGACCCGCCTTCCATCGCTGGGTATTGTGCATGGGCTTCTCACGCAAACCTATTTCCGCCATTTGTGCAATTGCGTGAATGAAAACCGCCTTGCAGGGCAATGGCAGCACCGTGATGTCATGGAAAGCATTGCATCGTTTCATCCAACGCAAATGTTCATGGGTGAGAAACCGGTGGGGGCGGGCGAAAAACAACAAGCGGTTTGCCCGATGCAGCGCCTTTATATTGTCGCAGCCCTTGGCTTTAGCAAACGCCGCACATCGAATGTGCACACGGCGCGGCTTTGGTCGGTTATGCAAAAAGCGCAAAAAGATTTAGGTTTGCAGCAACAGATAAAAACTGAATTGGAAATGACGTTCCTCAATACCCTGCACGCGGTCACAACGAAGGAACGCCCGTTTATACGCCCGGGCGCGCATCCTGCTTAACAGCAGTCTTACTGCATCGTATTGTCTTTAGGATTGGTCTTATTTGGCGGCTTGCCTGCTGGCGTGGCGGCGGCTGGGGCGGGCGTGAGCGCAGGCGCTGCCTCCGCAGCAGGTGCTGGCGCATCGGTCGGCGTTACTTCGGGTGCTGCCTCATTTATCTTTTGCCCCTCGCAGCTATCCTTAATCAGGCTACGCGTTGTGGTGCCTTTGGGGCACATGGTTTTTTCATGCATGATCACGTCGCCCGCCGTGCCCGCGGGATAGCCCATCATCTCGCACGGATAGGCGCGGCTGTTCTCATACGGCACGCAGAAATTCTGCAAGGTCACCGGTGTCCACCGCTCTCCGGTACAATTCAAGGTAAAACTAACATAGAGCACATCGCCATTGCTGGAGGGATTGTCCTCACTGCCTTCCGGCACGGGCATGGGCACGGCGGCGGTTGGCTCATCATTCGAGCATACCCAGCGCGCGGCAAATTCCTTGATGCCATCAACCGTGAATGCCGTATTGTCATCATCGCGCGCAATCGGCAAACTCAGCGGCGCGCCATTGCTGCTAATCATCGCATCGCCGCCGCCCACTTTCATCTTCTCATCGACAATCTGCTCAGCGGGATTTGCGCCCTGGCCAAGGCTGGCGGCTGAAACCACCTGCTGCAAATTCCATCTGCCAACGCAGGGCGCGGTGGGCTCGGGAATATCGCGAACAGTCAGCGTGCGTGGCTGGCAGCATCCTGCAACCTTCATAATACCAGGCACCAGCTTGTTAAAAGTCAGCCATTCATCCTCCGTGCCAAACGGCACCAGCACGTCTTGCGTGGGCGAGCGGTTATCGACAAAGCGGCAAAGGTTGTGCACCCAAATGGGCTGCTTGCTTTTAATCGTACCGCGGTCGATGCGCGCAATCATGAAGCCCTTCATCAGCAGCGCATTGTTTTCCGCTGGCGCGTCGCATGACTGGAATGTCTGGCCATCCACCGCTTTGGTCTTATCAACAATGCAGATGCGGGTATTGAGCGGTGGGCCGGGTTGCACCACAAATTGCGGGTCTTGCGCCAGCGCAGGCGTTACAACACACAGCCATATCAGGAAAAGAAAAACGCAAAACCGCATAAGACCACGTAAGACAGGAAGAGGTAACATACTCGCCCGAGCGGGTGCGCCATTCAGCAGGGCTGGTTGTGCCGAAGGCACAGAAGCATCGCGTAAACAAAATGGCACAGAGCGGGTGGCAAATAGTACCCCACCTGTTTACTTCTTGCAATTCTGTTGGTCGAAGTTGAAATCACGGTCGGCGGCGACCACTTGGTTGATGAAGATCTGCTTGCCCGTGCAGTAATCCACCACCGCATCGTATGTGCCGCGCTTAACCTTCACGGTCTGGCCCGCCAAAATAGTGTACAGCTCGGTGCCCTCGGTTTGGCCTGGCCTGTACAAACGCAAGATCGGCTTGCAGGAATTTTCGGTCACGTTTTTGACGATGCTTTCCATGGCGGCCGTAATCTGGTCTTGCGAGTTCGCAGGGGAAAAGCTGTTCATCGCCTTGAAGAAGGCCTCGGCTTCCGCATCCTGGCCCTCGCCATAGCGAATGCCGTACACTTCAATGCCTTGCTGGCGAAGTTGTTGTACCGCAAAGGCCGCATTGCCAAAGCAGGTTTCATACCCATCCGTCAGCACCAGCATCACGCGGCGCTTGCTCTTGTCCTGGAAAAAGCCAGCGGTGTAACGCAGCGTGGTATCCAGCGGGGTATTGTTGGTTGCAAAGGCAGCGCTAACCGCTGAATTGATTTGCGTCGCATCGGCCGAAAGCGGCCCATACAATTTGCCATAGGTGCAGTTTTCCTTGGACGGGTCGTTGAGCATGTTGGCATACCCATCGCCGCCAATCACCGTGACGGTCACAGGTATATCGGTACGCGGGACAAGGTATTGGCCAACCAGCGCGCGCAATGCGTTTTGCGCGCCGCCCAGCAATTGATCCATCGAGCCAGACGCATCAAGCACAATCGCGAATTCAACGCTTTTGGTTTGCTGGCTGCACATTGCGCCATTAAAGGTAAGGCCCGCCGATGAAACGCAGCTTCCGGTTTCCTTGACCTGCCATGTGCCGCAGTTCACGACAGCCTGCGCCGTTTCAATGCCGGTCTGCTTATTGGTCACTTTAACGGAAGCAGGGCATGTGAAATCAACGGAATAATCGCCGCTGGTCGCAAAATGATAGGTGTCTTTTGGATCATCGGAAACGCGCACATCGGGCAGCGTATATTGATTGCCGCATGGATCCTGCTTGATGCCGCCTTCACAACCCACCACAACGCGCACATCGGGCGGCGTGTTGTTGGTATTGGAAAAAGCCAGCCATTCGGTTGCCGTGTTCATCGGCACGAAATACCCTTGGCTGCCCTGATTGTCGAGATAGGCGCACACCTTCAAGCCGCTTTTATAGGTTGCTTTGAGCATATCCTTGCCTGCGCCGCGGCACGACCATGTTGACACGCATAAATCGGTGCCAAGGATTGTACCTTGCGGGCAAAGCGTAGGAATAACGCCGGTTGGGAAATTACAGGAACCTTGAACGTGGAAATAATCGCTGGCCTTGCCGGAAAATTGCAGGCTGTCATCGGTAACAGGTGCCGCAAGCGCAGGAACACTCATCATCAAAAACGCCGCCAAAATTGCAGCAACCCAATTTCTAATCGCCAATTTTTTTACCAGCATATGCGGCCTGTCCGGATTCGTAATCAATCGAAGCTAGTTTAAAGGATATGCGGGATAAAGGTCAAACAACGTAATCATTTCAACGCTGCAAATTTAATGCCGATTTGTGGCATTTATGCGGGTCTTAAGCGCATTTTGCGTTAAGGAGTATTAAAAAAAGCTTTACTAGAGCTTTTCTACGGTAACGTTTTTGTTGGTGTAAATGCAAATATCGGCTGCAATATCCAAGGCTTTGCGCGCAATGGCTTCGGCGTTCAAATCCTTATTGTCAATCAATGCACGTGCTGCCGCCAATGCAAATGACCCGCCGGAACCAATGCCGATGATGCCATCTTGCGGCTCCAGCACATCGCCCATGCCTGTCAAAATCAGTGACACGTCTTTATCGGCAACCGCCATCATCGCTTCCAAACGGCGCAAATATCGATCGGTGCGCCAGTCCTTTGCCATTTCAACGCAAGCCCGCGTCAGCTGGCCCGGATGTTTTTCCAATTTGCCTTCAAGGCGTTCGAATAACGCAAACGCATCGGCAGTTGCTCCCGCAAATCCTGCAATCACCTCGCCCTTGCCAAGCCTGCGCACCTTGCGCGCATTGCTTTTCATCACGGTTGCGCCAACGGTCACCTGACCATCGCCGGCAATCACCACATCACTGCCCTTGCGGATGGCAATGATGGTTGTGCCGTGCCAGTTCGGGTTATGGGCGGGATTTTTGTCTTCGGTCATAAAGACATAAATAGTGCATCTTATGGGTTTTGGCTAGGGCATACGCCTAGGGTGTTTGACTAGGGTCGTTATTTGGGTCGCTGGCACGGCGCTTGCCGCGTGTGGGCGCGGCCAGTTGCTCGTCAATCATTTTGCGTGCCTTGCCAATATCACCCATATTCACACCGCGCATGCGCTCCGCGCAGTTATGCGTGGCGCGGTTTTTTACCAAAATCAGGTTTTTCTGATCTGCATCATACGCGCCCGCATAATCATCGAGAATAATATAGGCATCGGTTTTGCCTTCCGCCAAACGCGCGGCAATAACTTCCTTGCGCGGTTCATTGCCGACTTCCACAAACGGCAATCCTGCAACCAGTCCATTATCTTCAAACAATTCGCGCAATTCTTGCAATGTCTTGAAACGGCGGTAACTGGTAACCGGCACAACAGTGACGACATGCCCCTTGCCGTGCAACTGTTCGATAAAGTTGTTAACGCGGCGCGCGCTGCTTGGAAACAGCATGCTGCCTTCGGGCGTGGTGCCGTGAAAAATCTCGTCAAAATCCAGAAAAAAATCAATATTTGCCATTTGCTGTTTCTTTTTTGCCTAATCTTTTTTATCATCAAAATATGAAACTAAATATCTGGAAACTTGAGCAACTGGGCGGGGCTGAAAAAGCGCGCCTGTTGCGCCGCAGCGAAACCGCGATTGATGGCGTGATGGACGCTGTTAAGCCAATTATTGACGATGTGCGCGTGCGCGGTGATGCAGCGTTAATTGATTACGCCAAGAAATTCGATAAGGCCGAGATTAAGGGTTCACTCAAAGCCACCGATGCCGATTTTGAAAAAGCCTATCAATCGCTTCCCGCCGAACTGATTGCCGCGATTAAAACCTGCGCAGGAAATGTTGCCAGGCATCACCGGCAGCAAATGGCGCGCGTTGAAAAGGAATGGATGGAAGAAATTGCGCCCGGCGTGTATGGCGGCGAAAAAGTCACCGCGATTGACAGCGTTGGCATTTACGTGCCGCGCGGCAAGGGCGCGTTTCCGTCCATGATGTACATGCTGTGCGCACCTGCAAAAATTGCCGGCGTAAAAACAATTGCTGTCGTGACGCCTCCAACACCGGATGGTGATTTTGATGCAGCGAGTTTGGTTGCCGCTGATGTCTGCGGCGTGCGTGATGTATACAAAGCTGGCGGCGCGCAGGCGATTGCCGCGCTTGCTTACGGCACTGCCACCATCCCCAAGGTTGCGAAAGTGGAAGGGCCCGGAAGCCCATATGTGGCCGCAGCAAAACGCCTATTATCATCTGTCATCGACCCCGGCATGCCCGCTGGGCCATCCGAAGCGATTGTATTGGCGGATGATACCGCGAATGCGTGGAACACGGCACTTGATATGATGAATGAAGCCGAACATGGCGATGACTCTGCGTGCCTGCTGGTTACGGATTCAGAAAAATTTGCGCATGACGTTGCCGCATGTTTGCCAAAAGTATTGGAAGCATTACCTGAGCAGCGCCGCACATATTGCGAGATTGGCTTTTCAAGCTTTGGCGGCATCATGATCTGCAAGGACATGAACGCCGCGATTGATTTCTGCAATGAATATGCGGTTGAGCATTTGCTGATTAAAACCAAAAATCCGGAACAGATTTTGCCGCGCATTACCAATGCGGGTGAAATCCTTTTGGGCGAAACCACGCCATCCGTGCTGGGCAATTTTGGCATTGGCATTAACGCCGTTCTGCCAACGGGCGGCGCTGCGCGCACCCATTCCTGCACATCGGTATGGTCATTCCTGAAACGCTCCAGCCTTTCATATGTCACGGCGGCGGGCTATCAATCCTTGAAAAAACCCGTTGAGATTTTGGCGGAATATGAAGGCTTTGTTGGCCACGCGCATGTCACGCAAAAGCGCGATGAAACCGCGTTTAAGCCGGTAAACATTGTGCTTAACAAAAAATAAAGCCCCCCATATTACAACGTGAAATATCAAATTCATTGCCTCGCTGCAGGCAATATCTTAATTTCACGCTATATTCATTACCGGAGTTTTTAATGAAGTGGTTCGATGCATTAGTTAGACCAGACCTTTTATCCATCCCTGTTTATTCATCAGCGGTGGTGGAAGCTGGCGGCTATGTTCCGCCCATTAAAATCGATGCGAATGAAAGCCCGTGGCCACCGTTTGGCAGCATCAGCAAATTGGTAAAACCCAACCGTTATATCGAAGACCAGCAACCGCCCGAACTTTTGCAACGCCTTGCCGTGCAATGGAACGTCACGCCGGACGATATCATGCTGGGCCGCGGCAGCGATGAGGGTATTGATTTGCTCATCCGCCTGCTCTGCAACCAAGGCAAAGACAGCATCATCATCTGCCCGCCAACCTTTGCAATGTATGACCATTCGGCAAAGCTGCAAGGCGCGGAAGTGATTAAGGTGCCCTTGAATTCCAAATGGCAATTGGATGTAAACGCCATCACCAAAGCCATTACAACCAATACCAAACTCATTTTCTTCCCATCCCCGCACGCGCCAATGGGCCATATGATGAACCGCGCGGATGTACTTGCGCTTCTCAAAGCCACGGCGGAAAAAGTTCTGGTGGTGGTAGATGAAGCCTATATCGCATTTGCCGATGATACATCGGGTTTAATCGCGGAATTAAAAAACCATAGCAACCTTGTCATCCTGCGCACGCTATCTAAAGCCTATGCGCTTGCAGGTGAACGCATTGGCGGCGTGATTGCGCGTCCGGAGATTATCGCGCGACTGCGCGGCATCTTGGCGCCCTACCCGCTGCCACAATCTTCCGTTCGCGCGGCGCTTGATGCGCTCAGCCCCAATGGCTTGGTCGATGGCGCGGAGCACCGCCGCATATTGGTTTTTGAACGCAAACGCATGGAAAAACTTTTGCCCAAATCCAAGTTCGTGGAAAGCATTTTTCCCAGCGATGCAAATTTCCTGCTCGTGAAGGTCAAAGACCCAGCCGACGTTTTGGATACATTAAAACGCGCTGGCATTCTGGCGCGTAACCGCTCCTCCGCCATTCCAAATACCATTCGTTTTTCAGTTTCAACGCCGGATGAAAATGATTTGGTGTTGCGCGCCATGGGCGTTGAGCTGACGAAGGAAACAAAGGGTTCCATGCCGCGCCTTTATTCATCATCACGCGGCACGAAGGAAACGCAGATTGATGTGACGGTGAATTTGGATAAACCGGATTTCCTCAATATTTCCACCGGCATTGGGTTCTTTGACCACATGCTCTCGCAGCTTGCATCGCATGGTGGCTTCGGCCTCGCGCTCAACTGCGCTGGCGATTTGCACATCGACCAGCATCACACGATTGAAGATTGCGCATTGGCATTGGGCGAAGCATTAAAAGCAGCGCTGGGTGATAAGCGCGGCATTGCGCGGTTTGGGTTTACCGCGCCACTCGATGAAGCGCTGGCACAGGCAACGGTTGATTTATCCGGTCGTCCCTTCGCGCAGTTCACCATTTCATCAAATGGGGGCAAATTCCCGGCTGAAAATATCGGCGGGATGAGCAGCGAAATGATACCGCATTTTTTCCATTCGTTGGCGGTTGCGATGGCCTGCGCCATTCACATTACGGTGACTGGCGATAACGCGCATCACATGGCAGAAGCATCTTTCAAGGCAACGGGCCGCGCGCTGCGCCAGGCGTTTCAGCTTGCGGGCAACAGCAATGCGATCCCGTCAACCAAGGGCGTTTTGTAGTGCTGAATTATCAATATTAATCAACATGTTATTGTTGTTCTTGTTGCCTGCGCGCAACATTTTTATTGACTCTATCATAACTTTATGATACATAATTCTGTACATGTACAATTTTGTTTGACATGCAATAACTTAAGGTGCTTATTATGGAAGTCTGTTCATACACACATGCGCGGCAAAAACTTGCCGAGATGATGGATAAGGCTGGAAACGGGGATAAAGTTATTATCCATCGCCAAGGCTCAAAACCCGTGATCATGCTTTCGCTTGAAGAGTATGAGCAGCTCGATGAAACCACATATCTACTCAGCTCGCCTGCTAATGCTAAACGTCTTCACGCGTCTCTTAAGGAAGCAGAAAATGGCGAGGTAATAAGCTATGACACGCTGGATGACCTAAAAAAAGCCTTTCTGAAAAATGAAAATAGAGTTCACAAAAAAAGCAAATGAAGAAATGGCATATTGGTCAGATAATGACCAAGAAATCGTAATTAAAATTCTCAAACTAATTGAAGATATAAAGAAATCGCCTTTTAAGGGTCTTGGGAAACCCGAACCGCTCAAAGGTGATTTTTCCGGCTACTGGTCACGGCGCATAACAAACGAACACAGATTGGTTTATAAAATAGATGGAAAAAACGCGGATAAGACGCTGACCATTCATCAATGCCGTTATCATTATGACAATTAAACCCTAAACTCTTACCTCAATTTATTTTCCTCATGCTTATTACTGTTATTGATTACGGCTCCGGCAATTTGCGTTCGGCGACCAAGGCGTTTGAAAAAGCCGCTGGCGATATGGGCAATGCGCAAGTCATCCTCACCGATAAAGCCGAAGATGTTTTAAAAGCTGACCGCATTGTGCTGCCCGGCCAGGGCGCATTTGCCGATTGCATGAAGGGGTTGTCATCCGTTCCCGGCATGGTCGAAGCACTGAACGAAGCGGTGCTAAAAAAAGCCAAGCCGTTTTTTGGTATCTGCGTTGGCATGCAATTGCTGGCCACGCGCGGTTTGGAGCACGGTGCGCATGCTGGCCTCAACTGGCTGTCCGGTGAAGTGCGGAAGTTAGAATTAGATAACGCGAATTTGAAAATCCCGCATATGGGCTGGAACACGTTGAACCTTTCCAAACCAAACCACGCATTACTAAAGGATTTACCAGAAAACCCTTACGTCTATTTCGTGCATTCCTACGCGTTGGTATTGGGAGATGCGCCGTCGCGGTTGGGCGAAGCCCAGAGCAGTCGCGCACCACAATATGAACTTGCGTCTTGCAACTACGGCGGCAATTTCACCGCCGCAGTTGTCAAAGACAATATTGCTGGCACCCAATTCCATCCGGAAAAAAGCCAGAAACTTGGCCAGCAATTAGTAAAAAATTTCCTGAACTGGAAACCTTAACTTTAAGCTATGTCGGTTGCTTTTGGCGCTGCATGCAACGCTTTTAAACGACCCGTCGGGCGACCTGCATTTACCCAGTCACCCAAATGCATGCCTTCTGCCGCTGCTGCAACCACTTGGCTTTCTTCACCGGCAGATTTTCCTGCTGGCTTTGATACTTTTGGCAAGCCCTTTACCGCTTCATCACATAATGCAGATGCACCAGCAACCTTGTAACGTTGCGCGGTGTTCAATGCAGTGAACGAATTGTTGCGGGAGATACCATCGAATGCAGAACTGCATGCGATATCGCGCAGCAATTCAAGATAAGGCAATTGGCGGTCAGCAGGCAGCAGCGAAAATTCAGAGTTTGGCGCGACATAGGTTACGCGGATAAGTTCGGCAACGATATCTGCTCTGTCCTTAACCTCGCTCGCTCTCAAACGGGTGATGAATTCATCAGCGGACTGAAAAGACGCAGTGGTGGGCTTATCTAACATTGAAATAACTCCTGATAAAAACGACTTCTTAAAAAGGCAATTCTCTTGAAAAAACGACTTCTTAAAAAAACAGACCTTTCGGTGTTACCCAGCGGGAATACTTTCACAAAGCGAAAAAGTGTTAATTCGCACCAAGTTGGTGTGCGTTGCACTAATGTCCAGAAAAAATAGAGAAAAATTGCTTTTTTTAATCGCTGAAGTAGGTATAACGATGCCCATGATTTTATTCCCGGCCATAGATTTAAAAGACGGCGAATGCGTTCGCCTTGTGCGCGGCGATATGCAGCAGGCGGTGGTGTTTAATTCAGACCCTGCGGCGCAAGCCAGGGAATTTGAAAATCTGGGTTTTGAATGGCTGCATCTGGTCGATTTAAACGGCGCGTTCGAAGGAAAGCCAATTAACGCCGGCGCGGTTGAGGCGGTTTTGAAAACCGTGAAAATGCCGGTGCAGCTTGGCGGCGGCATCCGCAATATGGAAACGATTGAGTTGTGGCTGTCCAAAGGCGTGACCCGCGTGATTCTGGGAACGGCGGCTTTGCAAAATCCGGAATTGGTGAAAGAAGCTTGCAAGAAATTCCCCGGCAAGATTGCCGTCGGCATTGATGCACGCGAAGGGTATGTGGCCGTGCAAGGCTGGGCGGAAGCAACGCGCGTGAAAGCGCTTGATTTAGCGCTGAAGTTCGAAGATTGCGGTGTAGCCGCCATTATCTACACCGATATCAACCGCGACGGCGCCTTGCAGGGCGTCAATGTCGAAGGCACCGCGAATTTGGCGCAGCATTTAACAACGCCCGTCATTGCATCGGGCGGCGTATCAACGATGCAGGATTTGATTGAGCTGAAAGAAGAAGAAGAAACCGGTATCTGCGGCGTGATTGCTGGCCGTGCCATTTACGATGGCCGCATTCAAATCGAGCAAGCCCTACAGCTTTTGAAAAAAGCTGCATAAAAATAAAACATAGCTGCTAAAGAAAGCTGCGTAACCTTACCCCACCATACCGGGGCTACGCGGCGGCAAACGCTTGGCTGGCTGAAGGCTGGATATTTCCGAACACGAAGCCAGCGCGGCACCACTGGTGATATTCCCCACTGCACGCAGTGACAAGTTCATGGGCGGGTCACCCGCTTCGCGGTCATCAATCTTGAGTTGCTTTGCAGCGCGCTCTGCTTCGAAAGTCAAGTTGGCAATGCTATCCCGATGCGCGTTATTAAACTGCTGCAGTTTTTTCTTTTCTTCAGGATCCAATGCAGGATGATTGGCGATATCAAACGGAATCCTGCCAATGCCTTCGCCATGTTTGTTCTGCAATGCTTTGACATAACACGCTTGCGCCGCAAGCGCCTGGTCAAAACGCTGAACAGCATCGGTGCGCGAAACTGCCAGCTGGATGGCAGTAATATTGGCAAGATCCTGCGCTGATAAATCAGCCATTCATATCCCCTTATTGCTAATGCTGGGGAATAGTCTAAATTGGGCTTATTGAAACACCCTTAATGCCAATAGCTCTTGGATTTCAGCCGCTTATGTCGCTTACCACCCGTATCATTCCCTGCCTTGATGTGAAAAATGGCCGCGTGGTCAAGGGCATCAATTTCCTTGATCTCATCGATGCGGGCGACCCGGTTGAACAGGCCAAGGCTTACGATGCGCAAGGCGCAGATGAATTATGTTTCTTAGACATCACCGCAAGTTCGGATGGCCGCGCGACCTTATATGATGTGGTGCAACGTACAGCCGAACAAGTGTTCATGCCACTCACCGTTGGCGGCGGCGTGCGCAGCGTGGATGATATTCGCAAATTATTACTCTGCGGCGCTGATAAGGTGTCGATGAATTCCAGTGCCGTCGAACGCCCCGCGCTGATTAAGGAAGGCGCAGAAAAATTCGGCAGCCAATGTATTGTCGTTGCGATTGATGCGAAACGGGTCGATAGCGCAGGGTCGGTTGTGCCGCCCATTTTTAAAATGGAAGGCACAGAGACATCGCGCTCATCAAAATGGTGCGTATATGTAAAAGGTGGCCGCGAAAACACTGGCCGCGATGCAATCCAATGGGCAAAGGAAGTAGCGTCACTTGGCGCTGGTGAAATCTTGCTGACATCAATGGATAAGGACGGCACGAAGTCTGGCTTTGATATTGAACTCACGCGCGCCATCGCCGATGCGGTGAGCATTCCCGTCATTGCATCGGGCGGCGTGGGCACACTCGATCATCTTGTTGACGGCGTCACCAAAGGCCATGCCAGCGCGGTATTAGCCGCCAGCATTTTCCATTTTGGAACCTTCACCATTGCACAAGCAAAGCAGCATTTGGCAAATGCCGGTGTAACTGTTAGAAAATAATCCTGTTCCTCACATATATATAAGAAGTCGCCATGCCCGATTTATCCATTCTCGATACGCTGTTCGATACCATCGATAAACGCAAAAAAGCCGATCCTGAAAAATCATACACCGCCAAATTATTTGCCAAGGGCCGCGCCAAAATCGCGCAAAAGCTGGGTGAGGAAGCGGTGGAAAGCGTGATTGAAGCGATGAAGGGCGACAAGGTCAAGCTCGCCGAAGAATCCGCTGACCTTCTCTATCACTTACTCGTCACTTGGGCCGATGTGGGCATCACGCCATCTGAAGTTGCAAAGGTCATTGAAAGCCGCATGGATGTTACCGCGGATGATAAGAAGAAGCGTAAGGGCGGGGATTAACTGCGCAGGGCCGGTTGCGCGTAGCGCAGAGGCATCGCGCCAATAAAAAGGAATTAATATGTCGGCTTATGATAACAACAATATCTTCGCTAAAATTCTGCTCGGCGAAATTCCATGCAAGAAGATTTATGAAAGCGATTTCGCCCTCGCCTTTCATGATATCCATCCGCAAGCGCCCATTCACGCGCTGGTTATTCCCAAAGGCAAGTTTGTCGATTTCGCCGATTTTTCAAAACGCGCCACCGAAGCAGAGGCCGCGGGCTTTACCAAAGCAGTTGGCATTGTTGCCGAAACCGTCGGCGCGCACCATCAGGGCTACCGCCTTATCAGTAATTGCGGCGCCAATGCGCATCAGGAAGTGCCGCATTACCATGTGCATATTCTGGCTGGTCGCCCCTTGGGCCCCATGTTAAACAAAGCCTAAGTAAATAACTCACTCTATTGAAAGAATTAAAAATGACACGTCCATCCGGCCGCGCGCTCGACCAACTCCGCAGCATTGAACTGATCCCCGGTTTTGCAAAATATGCTGAAGGCAGCTGCCTGATTAAATGCGGTGAAACCCATGTGCTGTGCACCGCGACGGTGGAAGAAAAAGTTCCGCCCTTCATCAAGGGCACAGGTCTTGGCTGGGTCACCGCCGAATACGGCATGTTGCCGCGTGCCACATTGGAACGCACCGACCGCGAAGCAGCCAAAGGAAAACAATCCGGCCGCACGCAGGAAATTCAACGGTTGATTGGCCGCAGCCTTCGCGCCATTACTGACCGCGCTGCGCTGGGCGAGATTCAGATTAAACTCGATTGCGATGTATTGCAGGCCGATGGCGGAACGCGCTGCGCATCCATTACTGGCAGTTACGTTGCGCTTCACCTTGCCTGCCAAACACTTGTGGCGCGTGGCAAGATTAAACAAATCCCGCTGACCGACAGCGTGGCAGCCATTTCATGCGGCATATACAATGGAGCAGCGGTATTAGACTTAGATTACGCGGAAGATTCAACCGCGCAAGCCGATGCCAATTTTGTGCTAACAGGCAAAAACGGCATTGTGGAAATTCAAGGCACAGCGGAAGAAAAACCGTTTAGTGAAGATCAATTCACTGCACTACTAAAGCTCGCGCAAAAGGGCATTCGCGAATTAACGGAAAAACAGAAAAAGATTTTGGGTTAGATGTCGAGTGGGCTTTTAGGCGCAGCGCGGAATGGCGTTTCAAGCGCAGCATTCTGAATGCGTCCGGCAACTGCTGGCGGCATGAAACCTGCGTTTTCCACTCTTGGCGCGGGGGTGGCATCAGCCGTTGGCGCATAGAAGTTTGCCCGATTGGCCTGGAATTCGGTGTCAGCCATGCGGCCCAATACGTTCAGCAACACCGTGTCAGGAAGGCTGCTTAAATTCTTGCTGTTCACAACGTTCAGCGCGCCGCTTAAGGGTTCACCCTTTGCGCCCATGGCCATTCTTGCGAATGCGTTGAAATCTCTCGTGGTCATTGTTAAGCCGCCCTATTCCGTTCAAACGATGCTTTTGCAAGCCCCATACCGCAAGTTGATGCAATCACTTCACAGCGTTGAAAATCCATAATCCCGTCTTTTTTGCAGCGGTCAAGCGCGTATGCAAAACCCTTCACAAATTCCGTGTAAGGCACAGGCCACTCACCCTTCAAATGTTCGTAAGGATTACGGCCTTGATAAAAATCCAATAATACGATTTCAGCTTTCTTGATATCGGGCAAGGTCATGCGCTCCTTTAATTCGTCTAATGCGCTCGGTGGTCTTCGTTTTCCAAACCCAAACATGGCGGCGGCGCATCCTTAAAATGGCAAATTGAATTGCTAAAATTTTATATTTCAGCTTTCAGTTTACCCAGATACGGTTATTAGAAACTTAATTTAACGCCCTTTTACCATGCTTTATTTTAAACGCAGCGCGTCAAAAATCCCGTGAAACCCAAGCAAAACCGCGCGCTTCCGGATTAGTGTGAAGGTTTGTTAAGGAAGTCCTCGTTACCTGGCATGTATTTATCAGCCATGGTGTACATCATCAATTGCATGTCGGCGATGCGCATATTTTGCGAGTGCTGCAGCTGAGCAGCCTTTTCATTGACCATCGATAATGCCGCGCTGAGCAGCTTCACTTCCGTTTGCAGTTTTTGCAGCACAAAGCGCTGCTCGGCCAATTCCTGCTTTAACACGCGATTTTCATCGCGCAGCATCTGGCGAAACTGCTGCTCTTCACTGGCGCCGTAGGTCGGTTTTTTCAAATTCGCCCCATATCGAATGCGAGCCGTTATTACATCAAATGTTCATCTATAAATCGCTAAGGGCATATATATATGTGCGCTTCAGGAAAAAATTTTTAAACACGTGCTTAAGCGGCGTTAAGCATAACACCCATGCAGCGCCCACATGTTACAGCGCATTTATGCAACACGTGGCCCTGCCGCATTTGGTCTTGCCGTTGGCGTGGCGGTTGGCGTGGCGCTCGCAACCTGCTCGTTTTTTGGTGCGGCCGACGAGGTGGCAGACGGCGTTGATGACGGGGATGCTGCCGCCACCTGATCTGGTTTTGGTGCCGCGCTCGCAGCAGCTGCAATTTCAGGATTTGCTGCTTCAGGCTGGCCGCGAATTACCGAGCCAGACGCATTCTGAATTGCATTAAATGTTGCAAGGCGCGCAGTGGAGCTTTGCGCCTGAACAATCGGCTTGTGGCCCGGCAATTCGGTGAGGTTGCGACGTGACATCAGGCTGCGCGGCATGACCGATGCCATTGGCGTGGCGGTCGGCGTTGTGGCGGTTGGCGCACCATTTGGCGAGCTATCGGCTTCAACTTCAATTGCATCCAGCATGATAGTGCCTTCAGGCACGCTGCTTGGCGTACCTGTTGTTGCTGATGCGACTGATGTTGGAGTTATCAATGGTGACACGGATACTGTCGATGATGGTGGTGACGTGTCCGCAGCCGCTGATGGTATTGACGAAGGTGTCGCCGTCGGCGCGGCCACTGCTAATGGATTTTCAGTTCCTGGATAGAACCTGGTCGGGTCGCTTTCCAGCACATACTGGCCCTGTGAATTGCGCACATAACGGTCTTTGCCATTTACAATTTCCGCGGTCCATGTGCCATCGGGGCGCTTGATGGGGTTCCAGATAGTGCCATCATCTCTTGCGATAATGCCTTCCATGCCCACGCTGAAGCCACGCAGACGCGTGTCATTTTCAAGCACGGGCCGTTGCGTTTCATCAACCCCAAGGCGCTCCGGTTCCTGATAACGCAGTGAATGCGGCGGGATAGGCGTTGCATTCGGCGGCGTTAAGCGCGAGAAACGGCGCAAGATATCTGGACGCGTGATGGGAATGGAAGGCGGCAATTGCGATGGCGTTGCAGATGGCGCTTGCACAATTGCCGAAGGCGGTACATCTGGCATTGCAGATGATGTTGCAGATGGAGCCGATGTTGGCG
>JAKFVN010000003.1 GCA_021732145.1 Alphaproteobacteria bacterium | reverse complement strand
CCCTTATTCTGATTCGAAAGCAATATAATAGATTTAGCCGTTGTTCAAAACAGAGCAAGTGGCTTTCGGTGCACAAATGTCAGAACTGTTGCCTAAAAATACTGTTCGGCGGCATAAGCCGCCGCCGTGCCAGTTGGCACGGATACCAATGCGTTGGTATTATTCGTTCAAATTGAGCAGATTACCGCGCTTTCTTGCGCCGCGCAGTGTGGCAAAGAAAATACAGATGGCGATAGCGAGATAGAAAAGATTGGTCAGGGTAGCCGTCAGCATCACATGGCCATCGACCGCGCCGCCCGCCGCGATGGTGCGCAGGCTTTCAAACACATGCGAGATAGGCAAGGCATGACCAATGATTTGCATGGGCGCTGGCAAAATATCAATCGGGTAGTAAACGCCGATAAACGGGATGAATGCCCAGCTGAACATCCAGCCAAACCATTCCGCGCTTTGGCCAAAGCGCAGCAGCAAACTGATAAGCAAGAAACCGAACGCAACGCCCAGCAGCAGCATGTTGAGGATGAAGGGCGCGAGCCATTCCCCAAGGCTGAGAAGATTATAACCGAACAGTACAGAACATAGCCAAATGGCCGGCACTAGCGCCAGCATGCGGATCAGCATGATGATGACATAGGATGCCAATTGTTCGCCTGCGCGCATGGGGCTGGTATACAGCTGACCCAAATTGCGCGAATAAATTTCCTCAACGAATATCAATATGAAGCTAAGCTGGCAGCGCAGGAAAAATTCCAGCAGCAGCGTTGCGCCTAAAATGGAATGGAAATTAATCTCGGCAATGCCGCGCTGCTTGAGCAAATAATAATTCATAAAGCCAAGGAGCGAGGTATTGATGATTGGCCAGTAAAGGCTTTCAAACAAGCGTGGCATCGACCCAAGCAGCAGCGTGATGTAACGGAACACCAATGCGTAAATGCGGCGCGCGGATAAAATCATTTCATTCATGCAGGCACCTTTTCGCGCACGACATCAAGGAAAATATCTTCCAGATTGCTGCGGTTGAATTGCGCAAATAATTCAGGCGTGGTGCCACGGTGCAGAATATCACCCTTATGCATGATCAGAATATGGTCGGCCATGCGTTCCACCTCCTGCATGTTATGCGATGCCATTAAAATGCTGGCATGGGTATCTTTCTGGTATTGCATTAAATACCTGCGCACCCAATCCGCACTATCAGGGTCTAGCGAAGCGGTGGGTTCATCCAGCAACAGTACTGTGGGCTTGTTTAGCAGTGCCTTTGCCAGTGACACGCGGGTTTTTTGCCCGGCACTTAAACTGCCGAATTTTTTATGAAGGTAATCCTTGAATTGCAGTGCAACCGCCAATTCTTCGATGCGTTCTTTCAAACGCGGCACGCCGTATAAATCACCATACACAGACAAATTTTGTGCAGCGGTGAGTGCGGGCGGTAAATCAACATAGGGGCTTGAAAAATTCATGCGCGGCAATGCGTCATAGCGATGCGTTGCCATATCATGCCCCAAAATGGATGCGCGGCCGCTGGATGGCAGCGATATGCCAAGCAGCATCATCATGGTCGTGGTTTTACCTGCGCCATTGCTGCCAAGCAGCGCAACCATTTCCCCGGCATCGACAGTGAAGTTGATGTTGTTGACCGCCGTAAAACCTGCAAATGTCTTGCTCAGGTTTTCGGCATATATGGTTGGGGCAGCATTATTCATGCGTGACTATATAGTCAGTTTTGCATGAAACGTGTAGCTCAATTTTAGTATTTTTTATTGGTGAGGATGGGCACGCCGGTTTTGGAAATGCCAAGCAGACGGTCAATCAAGCGGCCCTGGAATTGCGTGAAGCCCAGTTCGCGGCCAACCGTGATGGCATCTTCACTATCGCAGCGGCACAGGATGAAGCTTTTCTCGCCAAATTCCGATAATAGCAATTTGACTTCCGCCAAGGCTGGCGGCTGCGCGGTGTTCAACCCATCGGGTGCCCAATAAACCTTGAAATAATCAAAGCCCAGCTTGTTCTTATCAAAGAAGGGCAGGGTGTGCTGCGTTAGGCCATCAAGGCACAGCAGATAGCCGCGTTCGCGAAGGAAATCGCGCGCGAACACGAATGCGCCCATATCGCTGAACAAATCCACCTTGTGCACTTCAATCGCGACGCGTCCGCGCAATTGCGATGGAATAAGCGTATCGAATTTTGCAAATTCGGGCGAGAGCACCGTTTGCACATTCAAATTCAAGCTGAACGGCATTTCAGGATTAATGCCGGTGTTCGACAGCAGCGTGAGCACGCGCTTATCCAGCGTGCGCGTCAAATAATGGAACAGCCAGCGGTCGGATAGCAAATCAATATCCGGCGTGCAGATTTTTTGTAAATCATCGATGGAAACATAAGCTTCCTGAAACAATGGTTTGGGAATTCCGTTTTCATCAATCGTGCAGGCGGTTTGACGGCGAAGGATGTTGGTCAAATCCGCGCGCTCCAGAATGGAAATCAATTTTGCCAAATCACCCGGCACGAATGGGCGGCCACGCGTCGATGTTTTGATGGCCTTGGCTTCCGTTGCTTCTTTGGTTTTGCGCAAGCGCTCCATGCTCTTGTAAAGAATAAGAACATCCTGTTGCAGCAAATCGTAATTTTCCTCGAAATCGTAGTAGCTGGCAAACCCGCCGGTTTCATCATCACTTGAATGGTATTGCGCCAGCGGGTCTTCGGAAAACAGCACGCGCAATTTATCAACTGCTTCAATCAGCGAATGCATCTCCACGTCTTTGCCAAGGAAAAATAAATCGCCATTGCTGAGCAGGAAGATGTGACCCGCATAGGACTTCACATGGCTTTCAAAATTATCGGCCGCGATACGCAGATAATGATCGCGGCGGTTATGATGCTGAAGTTTGGAGAAATGGATATGTGCTGCAATGCGGCCTTCGCGGAATGCGCCCATGCGTTCAACGGCATCGAGCAATAACCGCTCCGGCAGTGCAGCGCGTTCCTTATTGGTATCCTTGGAAAGCTGCCAAACAGAATTATTTGGCGCGACTGATGGGAAGGATGGTGCTTTTGGATCGTTAGCCATTCAAGCTATCCTCAAAATAAGTCGGCACTCATGCCCATGACCGGTTTTGAACCTGCCTGAATATTCATCATGCGCGCATTGATTTCCGGCAGAACTTTAGCAAAATAGAAATCGGCCGTTTTTAGTTTTGACTCATAGAATGATTTTTCAGATGCATCGGCCAATTTGCCATGTGCGGTCTTGACCATGAGCAGCCACATATAGCCGAGCACGAGCAGCGAGAAGCCGCGCAGGTAATCGGTTGCGGCCGCGCCAGCTTCCTCGGGGTTTGCAAAACTGCGCTGTGCCATCAGCAATGAAATCATCTGGAAGCGCTGAAAGGTCTTGGCAAAATTGGGAAGAATATCGGCAAAGGCAGGATTGCTTGAATTTTCCTTGATGAATTCCGCGCAGGGCCAGAAGAAACGGCGCAGCATGCGGCCAAAACGTTCTGGCATCTTGCGGCCAACCAAATCAAGCGCCTGAATGCCGTTGGTGCCTTCGTAAATTTGCGTGATACGCGCATCACGCACGAATTGTTCAACGCCATATTCGCGGATATAGCCGTGCCCGCCCATAATCTGCACCGCCAGATTTGCAGCATCAAAGCCGTGGTCGGTCATCAATGCCTTGGTGATGGGGGTGAGCAGTGCAACGAGTTCACCTGCTTCTTCGCGCGTGGTTGCATCGGTGTGCTTGGTTTCAATATCCAAATTCATACCAACCCAAACCGCGAGCGCGCGTGCGCCTTCGGTAATCGATTTCATCGTCAACAACATGCGGCGCACATCGGGGTGCACAATGATGGGGTCGGCAACTTTATCAGGAAACACAGCGCCCTTTAATCCGCGGCCCTGCAAACGGTCTTTGGCATAAGACAAACCATTTTGATACGCAACCTCGGCAATACCTAAACCTTGCAGGCCAACTGCCAGACGCGCTTCATTCATCATGGTGAACATGGCCTTCATGCCCTTATTGGGCACGCCAACCAGCCAGCCGGTTGCGTTATCAAAATTCATCACGCAGGTTGCGGATGCTTTAATGCCCATTTTGTGTTCGATAGAGCCGCATACCGCGCCATTGCGCGCGCCAATGCCGCCATCATCCTTCACCAAGAATTTGGGAACCAAGAATAATGAAATACCGCGCACGCCCGGCGGCGCATCAGGCAATTTTGCCAGCACAAGGTGAATGATGTTTTCGGTTAAGTCTTGCTCGCCTGCTGAAATAAAAATCTTGGTGCCGGAAATGGAATAGCTGCCATCGCCTTTTGGAATGGCCTTGGTTTTAATGAGACCCAAATCCGTGCCGCAATGCGGTTCGGTAAGGCACATGGTGCCAGACCATTCACCCGTTACCATTTTGGGCAGGTATTTTTCTTTGAGTTCCTGAACGCCGTGTTTTTCAATCGCGTTATAGGCACCGTGTGAAAGGCCGGGGTACATACCAAAGGATAAATTGGCGGAGCACACCATTTCATCGAGCAAAAAATTCAGCAGCAATGGCAGGCCTTGGCCGCCGAATTCTTTGCTGCACGATAAGCCCATCCATCCGCCTTGGGTGAAGGTTTCGTATGCTTCCTTAAAGCCTTTTGGCGTAGTCACCACGCCGTCTTTGAAGGTGCAGCCCTCGATATCACCGGATTGGTTGATGGGTAACAGCACTTCTTCGCACAGCTTCGCGCCTTCTTCCAGAATGCTCTGGAACATATCCGGCGTTGCTTCTTCATAACCCGGAAGCTTGGCAAGCTGGCTTGCATCAAACACGTCGTTCAGCAGAAACTGCATATCGGTCAAGGGGGCTTTATATGTAGGCATAACTTCCTCGCTTTAAGACGCTTTTTGCAATTGACCGTAAACCACAAACCCGATGCCCGACAGCATCAGCAACCCGCCGATGATCATCGACAGGTTTAATTGCTTCTGGCCAAAGAACAGATAGGCAAATAACGGAATAAGAATGACATAGAGAATTTCAACAAGGCCTGTGTAAGTTGCGGAGTTCAATTTCAAACTGAGATGCAAAAAGCAAGATGCGAAAACGACGGCAACCGGAACCGACCAGAACCACCATTTTTGCGCATGGGAAAAAAACGGCGCAAAATCCAGCGGGCTTTTTAGCAGCACGTTTGCCAGCCACGCCGCGCCCAGCATGCCGATGCCTTGCGCGGCAAGGCCCGTTGGCACGGTGATAATCTCGTAATTGCGGGCATTGACGGTGTAGATAAATGCCCAGCACAGCGCCGCGCAAATTGGCAGGTAGATGGCGATGCTTTTCAGTTCCATCATCAGTTCCTTAAGGGCTTGCCTGTTTCCAGCATGGTTTCAATACGCGCAATCGAGCCAGCGGTGCGAATAAGCTTCATGAAGCCTTCAAACTCCAGCTTGTACACATCATCTTCAGTCATCAGTTTGATGATGTTGGTGTTTTTTCCTGTGAGAATATCCGCCAGCACATCAATCACCACTTCATCATGCGGCGTGACTTTGCCAACTGCCTTCATCGCGCCAACCGACAAGCCAATCGCGGCTTTGCCCGGCGGGCCAGCAAGGCGGTAGGTGTATGGTTCCGGTGCTTTGTAATTTTTGGCAAGTTCCAGTGCGACCGATTTTGCATTTTGCAGCAAGCGGTCAACGTTGAACGTAATGGTGTGATGGCCATCCAGAAGCACCATCATGTCGCGTGCTTCAAAGGCAGATTTTGAATATTTCGCGGTGGCGATTTGTTCGAACACTTGCGCCAATGCGGGCATGGGGCCTTTTTTCTGCTTGGGGTGATGGTATGCGCGGCCAAGGAGTTGTGCGCAGCCGCCCCAACCGGGGATAACGCCAACACCCACTTCCACAAGGCCTGTATAGGTTTCAGCATGCGCAACGACGTGGTCAGCATGCAGATGGATTTCACAGCCACCGCCCAATGCCATGTTATGCGCAACGCTCACCACAGGGAAGGGCGCGTAGCGAAGCTGGCGATAGGTGTTTTGGCCTTCCTTCACCAATTGTTCAATCGTTTCCCATGACGCGATGTTGATGGCGAAAAGGGCGAGACCAAGATTTGCACCAACGGAGAAGTTGGAACCTTCGTTGTGAATTACAAGCGCTTTGTATTTGCCGTTGCTTGCGGGAATAATTTTGCACGCTTCCTGCAATGTCTTGAAAATATCCGGATCAATCGCGTTCATTTTCGTGTGGTATTCAGCGCAAAGAACGCCATCGCCCACATCCCACAGACTTGCGCTGCCGGTTTTGAAGACAGGTTTTTCGGATGCACGTTTCACATCGGATAATAAAATAACACCCTTGGCGCGCTGCACCGGCTGGAATTCGCCGCTTGTCGTCAGATAATGCAGCTTGCCATTGATGGTTTTATAAAAGCTTTTGCCCGCGGCCTTTTGCAGCAATTCGGGGATGCGTGCGTTTTCGCGCTTCAAACGGTCAATAAACCAGTCAACGCCCAAACGGTCGATCAGCTCAAACGGGCCTTCACCCCAATTATAGCCAAAGCGCATCGCTTCATCAACCGCGACAATATCATTGGCAATTTGTGGAACAAGGGATGCTGCGTAGGTCAAGCCATCGCGCAGGCATGTCCAAGCAAATTGGGAAATTTTATCGCTGCCTTCGCAGAGCTTGGCAATATTTTTTCCGGCATTTTCCAATGCGGATAATTTGCTGCTTTCTGATTTTGAATATTCGCCGGTTTTCAGATTGATGGATTCTTTGACCTTACCGCCGGATTTTTTAGATGCGGCAGATTCACCTGCTTCGCTGCCGCTCGCAGGATCTGGCGCGTTCTTATTAATGCGGTAGAAGCCGCCCTTGCCCTTGCGGCCAGTATACCCATCGGCAATCATTTTATTGAACAAAGGCACATCGCGGTGCAGCGCGCGGTACGCATCATCACTTGGCAATGTGGCCAAAAAGCTTTTCGCAATCAGCGGCATCAAATCAAGGCCGACTAAATCAATTAAACCAAACACGCCTGTCTTTGGCATGTTGAAGGGTTTGCTGCATACAGCATCGGCTTCTTCCACACTTATGCCCAAATCCATCGCGGCATACACCGCGCGTTCCATCCAGTAGGTGCCGATGCGGTTGGCGATAAAGCCCGGTGTGTCCTTGCACACCACAACGCCCTTACCCAATACTTCATCGCAGGTTTTGCGGATGAGCGCCGCAGCATCGGGGCGCGTTTTGGGGCCGGTTACAAATTCCAGCAAGCGCATATAGCGCGGCGGGTTGAAGAAGTGGGTGATGAGAAAATCGGCCGCAAATTCTTCCGATTGGCCGCCCGTTAAAACGCCAAGTGGAATGGTTGAAGTGTTCGATGAAACAATCGAACCTTTTTTGCGAACGGCATCAATCTTCTTATAAAGGTCGGCCTTGATAATCGGATTTTCGATAATGGCTTCGATAATCCAGTCAACCTCGCCAAGCTTGTTCAAATCATCACGCAGATTGCCGGGCGTTACGCGCTTGGCAAATTCCTTGTGCATAAATGGCGCGGGGTCCATCTTCAGCAATTTTTCCAGCGCGCCTTTGGCAACGACATTGGGGTCAGATGCGCCATCTGGAACAATATCCAGTAACATCACGGAAAGGCCAGCATTGGCGAGATGCGCTGCAATCTGGCTGCCCATCACGCCGGAACCAATCACTGCAACTTTGGAAATTTTATCGATCATGTAGATGGTCTCCTGAAGGGGTGCCTTAAACGGCTTCCAGAATGGTTGCGATGCCTTGCCCGCCGCCAATGCATTGCGTGGCGAGCGCGAATTTTTTACCCGTGCGTTGAAGGAGGGATGCGGCCTTGCCCGTAATACGTGCGCCGGTTGCGCCAAGGGGATGGCCCATCGCAATTGCGCCGCCATCCAAGTTAATCTTGCTTTCATCCAAACCTAAATCACGGATGCATGCGAGTGATTGCGATGCGAAGGCTTCATTGAGTTCAATGACGTCAATATCGGCAACGGTGAGGCCTGCGCGCTGCAATGCTTTGCGGGTTGCGGCAACGGGGCCAATGCCCATGATTTCTGGCGCGCAGCCCGCAACCGCAATGCTGCGGATTTTTGCAATGGCCTTCATGCCATTGGCGCGAAGGAAATCTTCGGAGACGACTAATGTTGCTGCCGCACCATCCGTTAACGGGCTGGATGTGCCAGCGGTAACCGAACCTTTTTCTTCAAAGGCAGGTTTTAAATCCGCGAGTTTTTCAACCGTGGTTTCGGGGCGAATGCAGCCATCTGAATTTGCGCTAAAACCATCCGCAGCAATTGGAACAATTTCATCGGTTAAATGGCCTTTGCCTTGTGCTTCGGCTGCTTTCTGGTGGGAACGCACCGCAAATGCTTCCTGTTCAGGGCGGGAAATTTTATACATGCGCGCGACATTTTCGGCTGTTGTTCCCATGCCCATATAGGCACCCGGCAAACGCACAGTAAGCGCCGGATTGGGCAATGGATTAAACCCGCTCATCGGAACGCGCGTCATGCTTTCAACGCCGGCGCAAATAAATGCTTCCCCTGCGTTCATTTGAATTGCACCCGCAGCAGCATGGATACTTTGCATAGAAGAACCGCAGAAACGGTTGATGGTTTGGCCCGCAACCGATTGCGGCAAGCCGGCCAGCAGCACCACGAGGCGCGCTAGGTTCAAGCCCTGTTCGCCTTCGGGAAATGCGCAGCCCAGAATAAGATCTTCGACATATTTTGCATCCATGCCGGTTTTTTTCAGAAGGCCAAGCACGGTTTGCGCGGCCATATCATCCGCTCTTATGCCTGCCATCGCCCCTTTATTCGCCGGTGTGAAGGGGGAGCGTGCATAACCCGCAATATAAACGTGGCGCATATTGAGACCTTAGTTTTGAGAGACCTATTAGGCAGGAATTCAGAAGTGGAAATTCAGAGCTAGTTCATTATCTCTGACTGTGGCGTTGGCTTATGTGCGTTTTCTGTGCTTCCGGTGCTCGCGTACTAAAATGTACGCTGCGCTCCGGTTTTCGAAACCACCCATAATCCTTAGCCACAGCGAGATTCTGAATAGCTCTTTAAGAATAAGTCAGCATTTCTGACTAAATGATGAAGAACACATATATGTGCGCTAGGACTGGTTAATGGATTTTAACCAACTAACTAATTTCTATAAAGCATCTGAGACCCATTACTTTCAAAAATCTGGGTTATGATTTTTATAGAGGTAGTGATTCATTCACATAATGTAACTGAGACGGGAATAAAATATGACGCGTATGATTAGAAAATCAGTAGCAATTACAAAAACCGCAGCATTTGATTTCACGCTCATCGCTGCGAGCAGCGGGCTGGTTTTGGCTGCCATAATTATTAAACTGACCAGTTAAATTTCAAATAAGTTTTTGATTTATCTTGTTTTTATTCAGTAGAATCCGACTGAATCTGAGGTTATAACCAAGCTCCGTTTAGTGGGCGTTGTTACGAATACATATTTATTCCGTATAAAAGACAATGCCCGAAAATATGTGGGCATTTTTATGTTATCTTCGCCAAATTACAGGGGCGCTGCTCCTCACTCGGCAGTTTATCTCGCAGCGCAGCAAGATTGTTTATCTGCGCTTGAATTTGTTTTTGATTTTGCCGAGCGCCAGCATGCAGGCGAAACGCGCCACCGCCCCAACAGCGATGGCACCCCGCGCGATTACCTGTGCCACACATTGGAAGTTGCATTCATCGCCGCGCATTACGAAATGGTTATGCGCAAAAAAGTTGAAGAAAATTTTGATGATAATTTCGTGGTGCGCCAGCTAATCCGCGTGGTGGAAAGTACCGCGCATGATACCAAGGACCAGTTGAAGCATAAATTGCGCCGCGTCGCCAAACGCCTTGACCAATCGCAGATGCGCGAAGTGATTGGCATGATTTGCCATGATGTGATTGAACGCGCCTATAAGCGCAATTTGCAGCCCGGCCAGAAACTGACGCCTGCTGAAAAAGAAGCGATTGCAAAGCCATTATTGGAAGCGATTGCAAAGCTGTTTCCAGGCGCTGAAGATGTGGTGTTCCGTTTAACCGATCCATCCAATGTTGCCAATAAGCAAATGAAGACAGGCGCGCAGCAGCAACGCGCGCTGGGTGATGCGCTGTATGCCAAACTGAAAAGCATTGATGGCCTTGCCAATACCAATGACCAAGCCGCCATTCCAGCCGATGCCAGGGCACGGGAAGATATGCTGAGAAAGCTTGGCGATATGCGTAGAGTGGTGGAAGCGGGCTGTGCCTTCCGCCCATCACTGCGTCATATTCACATGGCGTATGAAACCATTCATCGCCGCACCATGCTCCGCCTCAACGTGGCTTAAGTTTCTTTTCTTCTGGCGCGGTGCGGTAAATTTCCAGCTTCATCATTTTGCCTGTGCCGATGCTAAAACCATCCGCATTGCCGGTGAGCAGCGGGATAAGCTGGAAGAATCTCGCTTTTTCCAGAAATTCAGCTTTCTGCCTGCTTTCTACAACCCCAATCAGGCAGGGGTTGCGCTTCATCTCGACCGCCAGTCGCTCACCCACATTCAAGAATTCGGTTTTGACGCTTGCATTAAACACCAGGCTGGGCTCGCCATACCCAGCCGTTGCCAGCAATGGTTTTTCGCAGTTTTCCAATTCAGGCAAATGCCGCACGATTTGTTCGCTGATAAATAAATGGTTCAGGTTCGGCAGCATCACGCCGAATAGGGCTGACATCAGCATCACGCCCGCTACGGGCAGCGGCGCAAGGCCAACGGAGGGGTCTGTGGATGGCTTGCCGCGCATCAAATGAATGGCGGTCAGGCATGCCGCAAAGGCCAGTGTGCCAGCAAAGAGCGCCCAATAAAATAACGTGCCTTCCAGCACCACGGGCAGCACCGCTGGAATAAGCGCAAAGCCGAGCGATACGCCCGCAAAGGCGAGATAACACAACACATTCCATAAGGAATGCCCCGTATCGCGCACGCCGGAAAACAGCCAGCGCATGGCGAGCAGACAAAGCGCGGGATAAGCAGGCAACACGTAATGCGGTAATTTGGTCAGCGTTAATTCAAACACAATCCAAATGGGCAATGCCCATGCAAGACAAAAGCGCACATCTTTGTCATGACGGCACGCCCAGATATAGGGAATGGCGAGCATGAAAGGAAGCGATGCGGGCCACATCATCGCCGGCAGAATAAATGCGTAGAGCCCAGGCAATGCAAAACCCCATTGATGCGCAAAGCCCTGCACTTCCCAGATTTTGGCAAATAAATCATGGCCCGCGGAATTCTTGTAAAACTCCGCGCCCGCCTGATGCGTAATCAGAATAAACCACGGCAGGATAAGCAGCAGCGCAAATGGAATACCCAAAAGCGGGTTTAGTTTTTTGGCAAAACCAATAGGTTCTTTGAATAATTTAAGCGTGATGATGGTGCCAAGCGGCGCCAGCAAAATAAGCGGGCCTTTAATCAGAAAGCCAGCCGCCAGCGCGCCCCAGAACAACAGGAAATCCTTAGCCTTTAATGCCTTGGTCTGGATGAAAGCTTTGGCGAGCACAAATTGGCAGGCAACAATGGTTGCCAATAGCATTGCATCGGTTTTGGCAAGGCGCGTTTCAACATTTAAAATGAAACAGCAGGCCAGCAAAATGGCTGCTGCAAAACCTGTTTCCGCATTGAGCAATTTGCAGCCCAGCGCCGCGGTGAGCAGCACCGCCAATATTCCGCCAAGCAGCGATGGCAAACGATAGGGCCAGATGGAATTGGCAATATCATCGCCCGCAATGCTTTGCACGAGTTGCACTGCGCCAGCTTGCAACCAATAAATGCCGATGGGTTTTTTATAGCGCGGTTCATCTTGAAAACGGATATCGACTAAATCACCGGTTTGCAGCATTTGGCGGCTGGCTTGCGCAAAGCTGGGCTCATCACGGTCGAACACAGGCAGGGTGAAAAAGCCCGGCAAGAATATCGCCAGACAAAAACAAACCAGCACACCGTAAGCAGCACCGGTTAGGCGTTTTTCATGCGGGAATAAATTGGCGGTAAGGGCTTTGAACATCACGCGCTACATTAAGTGGCGCGACGTTTCACTTCAACAAGCTTATTTCTTGATGTGCTGCAAGGTAACCAATGCTTCGCTGGCGGCCTTTATTTCATCGGGTGTCAGTTCGCGGCCCTTTGCCGAAAGCTCGGTCACTTCAAACGACAATTCATGCAGGATTTGCGCAGGGTTATTGGCCTGTTGCTTGGCTTTGATTTTGTGGATGAAAAACACGTTGCGGGCATAGATAAAAAGGCCCAGCGATTGCCCGACGATAAACACGAAATCGTTTTTCAAAATGGCATAAATGAGCAGAACCAGCCCGCCGCCAATGCTGAAGGCCCAGAAAATTTCCGGCACGGCGCTGCGGCCCATTTTCTCGCTATGCACCCATTGGGCGATAAAGCGCATCATGAACAGGGCCTGACCCAACAGGCCAAACAGCACTAAAAAATTAAAATGACCGGATAGCCATGCCCATACGACATCGAACGCGTGATTAATCATGGCAGGGAACATAGAACGAAGCTGGGCTTAAGCAACAGCCTGTTTTGAAGAATCCGCAGATTCACTAGCCAAATTGCTGATTGTTTCGGTGTGGGGTTCGAGCTGTGCTGGGATTTCCGACAGTTCATTGAAGGCCGCCGAAAGCTCTGCCGCTGCTTTTTGCAGCACAGGTGTCGCATCGCTTGGAACAACAAGCGCGTCCTTTACAAGGCCACATAGGGCAAGAAAAACAGTCGGTGTCATATCTACTCGCACGGCACTCTATCCTTACAAAAGCAATCTTCTTTTTTTATCTTTTCCACCATTCGCTCTGTGCCTTATGGCACAACCGCTCGGGCGTTTGTCTTATTCCAGAACCCTTGGCCTCTTTATTGGGTTTTTTTGATTCTGTATTTTCAGATTACTCCCTAACCATGAAAGCAAAAACACCTGAAATCACTTTTTTTGGATGTAATTAAAAAATGTGTAAAACAAGCATTAAGCTAAGAAAAATGGGCATTAATTTTGGCTTTTTTGAGTATTTTCGAGTTTTTTCATGGTAATGGCCGTTAGAATTCGCAGCAAAATGATGGCCCCGCAGAAGAAAAAAACGCCTCCGGCCATTAAAAAAAGCGCCGGCATCATGCTGGGGTCAAGGGAAGGCCCGCCTTTTTTGATGATCGTTGCGCCCTGATGCAGCGTATTCCACCAATCAACGGAGAATTTGATAATCGGAATGTTGATAAGGCCAACCACCAATAAAATCTGGCTGGCTTTTTCGCCGCGCTGTTCGTCATCAAATGCGTTGCGCAATACGATGAATCCAACATAGAGAAAAAATAAAATCAGCATGGATGTAAGCCGTGCATCCCACACCCACCACGCGCCCCACATTGGCTTGCCCCAAATGCTTCCGGTGATGAGGCAGATGGCGCTGAGCACCGCGCCAACCGGCGCAGCAGCTTTGCAGAATAAATCAGCGACGGTGTGTTTCCATACAAACGCGGTAATGGCGGCAAGCGCCATGATGGTATAGAGCGCCAGCGCCCACCATGCGGCGGGAACATGCACATACATAATGCGCACGGTTTCGCCCTGCTGGTAATCGGGCGGCGATGTAACCAGTGCTGCGTGTGTGCCAAGCGTGAACAGGATAAGGCTCAGCGCCCCAAATAAAGGCCACAGGATACGGGCAATTTTCTGGAAACGGCTGGGGTTGGCAAAGTAATGCAGCATGGGAACCTATGACGATTGGATAGCAGAACGCAACGCAGCGCCCGTTAGGAATGGAAGGGTGGATGAATAAAGAATAAGTAGCGCGGAAAGGAAATAAAGCGCCTGCAATCCTTCGCCTTCAAAGCCGGTGGTGGCAAGGCTAACGGCGAAAATCATCACCGGAATATAAAACGGAATAAGCAAGAGCGGCAAAAGGAGGCCAGCATGTTTTGCGCCAAGTGCCAGTGCCGCGCCCAGCATTCCCAATTGCTGAATAACATAGGATGCGAGGAGGAGCGCGAGGATAAGTACCGGCATTTGCGTGACGGGCACATGCAGCAGTAACATCAGCAGCGGGCTGCATAGAATGATAGGCAATAATAATGCGCACCATTGCGCCTTGCTTTTTACAATGGCGTAAAAGGAAAGCGAAAGCTTAGAACCATGAATAATATCCAGCGTGCCGTTTTGGTAATCCGCACTAAACAGTTTTTCAAAGCCAAGCATTTGCCCGAGCAGAATGGCGAGCAGGAGCAGGCCAGGCGCCAAGCGCCGCAATTGCGTTTCATCCGGGCCAAGGGCGAAGGGGAATAGCGTAATCATTAGCAGCACAAAGACCAGATGCGCCATGCTTTGCGCTCTTGTGCGCCATGCAATCACCATTTCGCGCTTAAATAGGGAAAGGATTGCGTTCATGTATAAGCCCGCAATTCAATCATTTCTGCGCCTTGAATGGCCAATTCATCATGGCTGGCGATAATGGCCATGCCGCCTGCTGCCAAATGCTGCGCAATCAGTTTGAGCAGCATTTGGTGCGCCGCGTTATCCAATGCGGCTTGCGGTTCATCCAGCAGCCAGCAATCCGCCTGTTGCAACAGCAGCCGCCCGAAGGATAAGCGGCGCTTTTGCCCGTTTGATAATTGCGCGGCAAGCTGATGCCGCTGCGCGGTTAGGCCCAGCGTTTCCAATATCAGCTCATTGGCAACTTTATTTACATCGCGGCCAGTATTGTGCGTGGCATGCAGCGTGCGCCAGAAATTCAAATGTTCAATCGCATTCATATCGGGGTGCAGCGCATTGGCATGACCCAGATAAAGGAATGACGATAGCGGCGCGGTGTTTGAAGGAAACAAACCCGCGAGTGCGCGAAGCAAGGTACTTTTCCCGCTGCCATTTTCGCCGCGCAGAATAAGTGCGCTGGCAGGATTCAATGTGAAGCTTACTGGCGCAAACAGATTACGATCGCCCCCATTTACACTGGGACGCGTGCAGGAAAGATTGGAAACGGTTAGGGGAGAAAGCGGCATGCCGCCAAATTAAAACCGATGGGCTAGCGGCGCAAGCGCTACTTATTTAAAGCCACTTTGTTTCAATGGGTGGCGGCGGCACGATGGGCTGCTTGAGCAGCTCGAACACTTCATCAAGGCTGTGCGCAACCTGATACATGCTGCGGTGACGCTCGCTCGCAAAGCCTTCTTTAATCAGGTTATCCATCAGTTTCACAAGTGGATCCCAGAAACCACCATCATCAAAAATGATGACGGGCTTTTCATGCAATTGCAGCTGTTTCCAGGTGATGATTTCAAAGGCTTCATCAAGGGTGCCAAAGCCGCCCGGCAATACGACAAACGCATCGGATTTTTCGGCCATCATCGCTTTGCGGATATGCATGCTTTCAACCACATGCAGTTCGGTTAAGCCATGATGCTCGATTTCCTTCGATTGAATATGCTGCGGAATAATGCCGATAACCTTGCCACCCGCATTCATCGCGGCATCAGCCACAATGCCCATTAATCCTACGCGCCCGCCGCCATAGACCACATCAATGCCTTTTTGCGCGAGCATGGTGCCGATGGTTTTGGCATTATCCTTGTAACGCTGCGCCACGCGCGAGGATGATCCGCAATAAACGCATACGCTGCGGATAAGAACTTTTTCGGCGTTGATGGATGAAGATTTAGGAACCCATTGCTCAGCCGCCGAAAGTGAGGGCGCGGCAAGGTTCACCTGTGATTCAGATGTCATGGGATGTTTCATGATTTAAGCGGGGTTGATGGTGATTGATACGTAACATGCATACGTAATGAAGCATAGCGCAATAGCTGTTAACAGCTTCTTAAACAGCGCCAGATGCCTGAAATGGCTTATTTAAACGTGCCTGCCAGCGCAGGCCAGAGCGAGATAACGAGCAGAATCGCCATGATGATGTTAAAGATACGGACTTTTTGTGCATCGCGCAAAAACCCGCGAAGGCTCACGCCGAAAGTCGTCCATATCGACACCACCGGAAAATTCACCAGCACAAACACAAGTGTCATTACCAGCAAGCTGTTGATGTAATCATCGGGAATGGTGTAGGCGGAAATTGCAGTAAGCGCCATCGTCCACGCTTTGGGGTTCACCCATTGGAATGCAACCGCTTGAAGAAATGTCATGGGCTTGGATTGCTCGCTGATGTCATTGCCAACTGGGCCTGCGGTTGCAACCTTGTAAGCAAGAAAAAGCATGTAAGCGATGCTGCAAATTTTCAAAACGGAATAGAGGAACGGGTAGGCTTTAAACAGGCCGGAGATGCCAAAGCCAACGGCGAGCAGCATCATGCCAAAGCCCAGCGCAACGCCCAGCATATGCGGCAATGTGCGTTTAAAGCCGAAATTAACGCCCGATGCCATCAGCATCATGTTATTCGGGCCGGGGGTGAATGATGAAACGAGCGCGAATAGCACGAGCGCGCTTAAAAGGTTTGAAGGCATATTATTTTATTAAGAAGAAAATTAGTGAAGAACGCGCGTGGTTTGGTTTTGTGCATCCGCACTGACTTCGCGCTGTTCAAAACGCTGCGCCAATGCGTTGATGTCATTGCGCGCTCTTGTTTGGGCTTCGGCCAATAGCAGGGTTTGGCCTTCCATCTTCTTCTGGTTTTGCTGTAATACGGATAACGCTTCTTCAACCTTTTGGCCGTGGGTAATTTGACGTGCAAGCGCTTCGGAAACGGCGGAGGCCAAATTGGCGCGAAGGCGCTTTAGCCACAGCATTGCGCCGACGACAAAGCCGCCCGCACCGATGACCATAATTCCAAGCATAATGAGGGTAGGCAGATTAATAATGCTATCCATTTCGGGCGTCTCCCTGATGCATAGAATGCTATCAGACCGCCCGTGACCGAAGCAAGAGGAGAGCTATGTTAACCCGTAATATCGCGGTTTATCCCCAGAATTGCGGCGCCGCCGTTAAGCTTTGCGCGGTACAATTGCAGGGCTTCCAGAACACGCTGAACATAATTGCGTGTTTCGTTAAAGGGAATGGTTTCAATCCAATCAACGACGAAGTCCACATCCTTGCCGCGCGGGTCGCCCATGGAGCTGTTGAGCCATTGGCGCATACGCCCTGGCCCTGCATTGTATGAACCGATGGTGAGCGGCAATGAGCCATCAAAATTGCCCATCAATTCCTGCAAGTATGCCGTGCCCAAGGCTACATTGGTTTCCGGGTCATATAAATTAGTGGGGTCAACTGATAAGCCAGTCTTGTTTGCAACATGCTTTGCGGTGGATGGTAAAAGCTGCATCAGCCCTTGCGCGTTCGATGTACTGGCGATGCGCGCATCAAACTGGCTTTCCTGGCGCGTGATGGCGTGTGCAAGCGGCGCGATGTCACCGCTGATGATATTGAGAACCGGATAACCTTCAACCGGAAGCACGATTTGTTTTTTGGCTGCGGCCTTTGCAACTTTCACCGCGACATCCGGCATGTTCAATTGCAAGGCAAGGCCAGCCATTAAACGGAAATCATTTTCCTGGTTTGAAGCATTGGCAAAGGCCAATGCAAAACGCTCTGCAATCTTCTTTGCGCCCACTTCCGCCAATTGCGTGACAATCGCTGTTGTCACAAGGCTGTTGAAATACGATACCGCTTCGGATGGCACGGGCTGCGCTGCTGCTGAAATCTGGCTGGTGGGGTATAACCGCGCAGCCGCCAATTGCCCATAATAGGTTGTGCCGAAACTGGCAGCACGTGAGAACCAGCTTTGTGCCTGCTCTCTTTGGCCTAATGCTTCTTGTGCGCGGCCTGTCCAATACGCAGCGCGTGCAAACGTAATTGGCGCAGTGGCATTTCCGTTCAGGCGTTGGAAGTGACCCAGCGCAGCGGTGGGGTTATTGGTGTAGCGAAGCGCCAGCCAGCCCGCCATGAATTCCGCATCAGAAAACTCCTGGCCCTTTAGCGTGCCGTGCTGCGCCGCCATTTGGTATGCGGCCGCATAGCTTCCGGTTGACATCAAATCACGGATAACCAGATTGCGCTCATCCCACCATTCATCCGCGCGGCCAAGACGCGAGGATGCAGAACGCATGATGGAATAAGCGCCTGCCATGTCATCATGCTTGCGTCGCCAGCGGGTGCGCTCATACATCAACCCCGGGTCGCTTTGCAGATTGCTTGGCACGCGTTCCACCAGCCTTGGCGCTTTATCGCTGTTTTTGGATAGCGCGATGCGCGCTTCGGCAAGCGCCTTCAACCCCGGGCTAATCATGCCGTAGAGGCGTTCGGCCTGTTCATATTGCTTTTCCCACAACACGCGGTCGAGACGGTAAAACGTATCCGCGCCGGAAAGCTGCTGGCCAAAGCGGTTGATGAAGATGCGCTGTTCATCCTCGCCCATATTGTCTTCGCGCCAATGGTTGCGAATGGCCTTGCCAATTTTAGAGGATTGGTTGGTTTGCGATAGCGCATCAATGTAATTCACGAAGCCATCACCTGTTTGCGCAGGGTAAGCGGTGAAAAATGCAATCAGCGTTTGGGGTGCTACATTGCCATCGATTTTCTTTTCGGCTTGCTTGGCAATATTGTTGCGATCGCTTTCCGGCCAGTAGGTGTGATTGAGCAAAAACTGGTAGGCGGTGTTAAAATCATACGGGCTGTCATCTTGACCCATCGCCAATCCGGTTATCACATCAATCATCAACGGGTCGCTGCTGCCCTGCATTGCACGCACTGCCTCAATTCCTGAACGCGTATCCAGCGCGGCGAGCGCAGCGCGCAGCCCGCCACCATCATAGGTAAAACTACCTGATGAGCTGCTGGATGAACCGCCGATGGACGCGCTGGATCTGCCTGCATAAGTCACTGCAAATGCTGGGGTTACCAAGGCCGCATTCCCCAAGAAAACAACCAATAATACGGTTATGCCCATAAATATATAGTGGCAAAAGGCCGTTGAAGCGGTTAAACTTTTGGCAGAGTTTAGAGGATTTTGAGGTTTCATATGTTGCGACTGCAAGGATTGATGACCGCGCTGGTGACCCCGTTTCGCGGCGGACAGGTTGATGAAAAAGCGTTTGAACGTTTTGTAGATTGGCAAATTAAAGAAGGCGTTAACGGCCTTGTCGTTTGTGGCACCACCGGTGAAGCGCCCACGCTTTCCGAAGCCGAACAAGACCGTTTGCTGGATATTGCCGTTGAAGTGGCTGCGCGCCGCGTGCCCGTGATCATGGGAACGGGTTCGTTCGATACCGCCGATGTTATTCGCCGCACCAACCAGGCGCAATCGCGCGGCGCGGATTGCGCGCTGATTGTAACGCCGTACTATAATAAGCCTTCGCAGGAGGGTTTGGTTCAACATTTCAAAGCTGTGCATGATGCGACTCAGTTACCACTCATGCTTTACAACATTCCCCCGCGTTGTGTCGTGGATATTCTGCCACCTGCGATGCAGCGTTTGGCACAATTGCCACGGGTGATTGGTGTTAAAGATGCCACAGGTGATTTGACCCGCCCGGTGCGTACCCGCCTTGATTGCGGCCCGCAATTCCAGCAATTCTGCGGGGATGACATGACGGCGTCAGCGTTTTTGGCGCAGGGCGGCGTTGGCTGCATATCGGTTAGCGGAAATGTGGCACCAAAATTATGCACCCAAATGCAGGATGCGTGGCGCGCTGGCGATATGCCGCGTTTTAACGAATTGCGCGATGTGCTGATGCCACTTCATCAATCCATGTTCATCGAACCGAATCCTGTTCCGGTGAAATACGCGATGAGCCTTTTGGGCATGATGAGCGAAGAAGTTCGCCTGCCAATGGTGCCAGCGCAAGCATCCACCAAGGCGCAAATTGCGGAAGTATTGCAGCAAGTCGGATTGACCTCCGCCAAAGCCGCATAATTTCTAACTGCGGCGTTGGCTTTTTGCTGTTTTCTGCGCTTCCAGTGCGCACGTACTTAACGTACGCTTACGCTCCGGTTCTCAAAAACAACAAAAATCCTTAGCCACAGCGAAATTCAATCAGATAGAATTCCCATATGAATGACCGAATTGAAGCCCAGAAATACGTCGCGCAAAACCGCAAGGCGCGGTTTGAATTTGCGATTACTGATAAATTGGAAGTTGGCATTGTGCTGACCGGCACGGAAGTCAAAGTGCTTCGCGGTGGCGGCGTGAGTATTAATGAAGCCTATGCAGGGCCAGCCAAGGGCGAGATTTATTTATTCAACGCCAATTTTGCCGAATACAAAAAAGCCGGCGCGCATTTGCAGCACGAAGCAAACCATCCGCGTAAATTGCTGCTGCACAAAGCGCAGCGCAATAAATTGATTGGCGCGGTACAACGCGAAGGTGTTTCGCTGGTTCCGCTTAGCATTTATTTTAATGCCAAAGGTAAAGCAAAGCTGGAACTCGGCGTTGCCAAAGGCCGCAAGAAAGAAGACAAGCGCGCCGCGATTAAAGAACGTGACGGAAAACGCGAAGCCGCGCGGGCGTTGAAAAATAAGGGCCGCGATTAGCTGCGAAGCGTTGCGCCGGTCTTTTGCGCCGCGGCGATGACTTTGGCGCTGAACGCATCCAAATCCGCATCGGTCAGTGTTTTGCCGCGCGGCTGCAGTGTTACTGAAACCGCCAATGATTTATGGCCTTCTTGCACGCCTTTCCCTTCATATACGTCGAACAGTTCAACGTTGCTAATCAGGTCTTTATCGGCTGCGCGGATGGCCTTCATCAGCTTATCCGCAGCCACATCACGCGCCAGAATGAACGCGTAGTCACGTTGCACGGCTTGTAAATCTGGCAAGTCGGCAAGTGGTTTGGCAGGGCCTACATCCTTAATCGCTGGGAGTGCATCAAGGAATACTTCAACGCCAATCACGGCATGGTCGATATCCGCAGCTGATAAAATCGCGGGATGAATTTCACCAAAATGCGCCAGCACGCTTGGGCCTAGACGAAGCACGCCGGAACGGCCAGGATGGAAGTATTGTAGGCGCGATGCCTCTGCGCCGTGCGGCGCAACCGGCCCTGCGTTAAGCGCTTCCACTTGTAAATTACCCATAGGCACTTTCACGCTTTCCAGTGCGGCAAGCGCATCAGCCTTCGCATCAAACACATCAACCGCGCGTTCTTTTACATTCCAGCTGCGTGGCTGGTTGCCCATGCGCAAGGCTGCTGCGCTTAAGGATTGGTCTTCAGCCTTCGCGGATTTATAAATGGGCCCGATTTCATAAAGGCCAACATCGTTAAAACCACGGTCAGCATTGCGTTTTGCAGCCATGAGCAGGTTTGGGAGAATGGTTGGGCGAAGCACATCCAAATCCGCGCTGATGGGATTTTGAATGTAAGATGATGGGTGCAGATTTCCAAAACGTTTGCCCCATGCGCTTGGCATGAATGACCATGTAACGGTTTCCAATAATCCGCGCGATGCGAGTGCGCGGCGCATCATCGCTGCTTTTTTCTGCGGAGGCGAAAATGCTGAAACAGTTACAGCAGAATTTTTAATGAGCGAAGTTGCCGGAATTTGTGAATAGCCTTTGATGCGCAGAATTTCTTCAACGCAATCGGCTTCCATGCTCATATCAGGACGCCATGTGGGGAAGGTGACATCAAACACACCCGACACACCGCTGACATTACAGCCGAGCGCCAAAAGAATATTTTTTTGCTCAGCGCCTGTTACATCCAGCCCGCCCAACGTCTTGCAGCGGTCATGACGCAAGGTGGTGGAGCGTTTTGGCGCGGTTTCATTGCCTGCAATCACCAATTCGCTAACGGTACCGCCGCAGCATTCAATAATCAGCTGGGTCGCCAGTTCCGTGGCATCGCGCATAAAGCCAATATCCACGCCGCGTTCGAAGCGGTAACGCGCATCGGAGATGATGTTCAGTTTGCGGCCTGCCAAGGTGGTGCGCGCAGGGTCAAAATACGCGCATTCCAAAAATACATCGGTGGTGGCGTCACTACAGCCGCTTTCCAGACCGCCCATGATACCGGCGATGGCCAATGCCTTTTCATCATCCGCAATCACGGTGATGGTTTCATCCAGTGCATATTCTTTTTCATTCAGGGCAATCAGTTTTTCACCAGACTTCGCCACGCGCACCTGAATATTGCCTTTGAGTTTGCTTGCGTCAAACACGTGCAATGGACGCGCATGATCAAACGCCATGAAATTGGTGATATCAACCAAAGCGGAAATGGGTTTTAAACCGATGGACGTTAAACGGTCTTGCAGCCATTTGGGTGATGGGCCGTTCTTCACGCCCTTAATCAAACGACCGATGAAGAGTGGGCAAGCTGCTTTATCTTTTTCTGCGAAGCTCAAGCTAACGCCGATAGTGCTTTTGAAGGTTGGTTTTTGTTGCTTGATAGCAAGTGGCTTAAGCGTGCCAAGGCCTGCGGCTGCTGCATCGCGCGCAATGCCGCGTACACCGTTGCAATCGGCGCGGTTAGGCGTCAGCTTAATTTCAAATTGCGGGTCATTAAGACCAGCATATTCAACAAATGAACCGCCCACTGGTGCATTATCCGGCAATTCCATAATGCCCTTTTGTTGCGGCTCGCTCTGGGCTCCGCCCAACCGCTCACTCGCTAGCATCAGTTCTTCGGCAGAACACAACATGCCGCGTGATTCCACATCACGGATTTTGGAAATTTTGAGCGTGATATTTGCGCCGGGAACAAAGGTACCGGGCGCGCCAAAGACAGTTTTCAAACCAGCGCGCGCATTGGGCGCACCGCAAACCACCTGAACCGTTTCTTTGCCGATATTTACCTGGCATACACGCAAGCGGTCGGCATTGGGGTGTTGTTCGGCGGTAACGATTTGTGCAATCACAAATGGCGCCAGTGCTTCACCGGGATTATGCACGCCTTCCACTTCCAGACCGATATCGGTCAGCTTGGCATCAAGCGCAGCCACATCTGCTGATGTATCAAGATGGGTTTTAAGCCAGGAGAGGGTGAATTTCATATTTTAATCTCTTTCTTAACAGGCATTCTTTTTATTCAACTTATACGCTTTCAACAATAGTTTTCTTCATTTTGCAGCTTTACAAGCGTGCTGCGGGATGGTGGTATTTAGAACGTATTTTTGATTATTTATTTTTTGGAGAAACCGATGGGCCAAGTTGTTAATAGCAGTACATTTCTTATGCTGCGCGCCGCCGTCAGCGCATTTACCGGCCGTATTACAGACCCGGGCCATGACAGCGCTGAAGAAATAAAAGCGATGGAACAAATTGAAGCCTATGCGCGTACCACTGGCCCATTGGGCGGCGGCGGCACTGTTGTGCAGATGATGGGCGAGAATGTAAAATCGGTTGTTGCATGGATTAGCCCGCATATGGATGACCCGATTATCGTGCGCGTAAAGGCTGGCGAAACCATTTGGGCGCATGCGGATAGCTTTGAAGAAGGATTGATAGCGCGTGAATGGATGCCGCTAAAGGAAAGCAATTGGGCATCGCATAAACATGCTGTGCGCACGGATGAGATTATCCGCAGCATATTCCCGCAGGTTAGAACCCAATTAGGCTAAACTGGAATATAGCTGATATAGATTTCATTGACATTGGTTCCTGTCGGGCGTTCAGGAACGGATGCCGCAACCGCATCAAAAAACGCGGCGGAGTTGAACTGGGTTAGGGATGCAAGCGGGTCGAGGCCTTGCTTAACCGCTTCCTGCATCGTATTGGGCGCTAGAAAAATAGCGGAATGGCCGCTGGTGCCATCGCTGCCATCGGTTGCAACAAACCCAGCGAATGCATCGGGATCGTGAATAAGGTAGCTGAGCGCGGCATGGCCAATACGTCCGCCACGCTGATTTGAATTTGGGCCTGAAAAATCTTTTGGCAGTTTCACAACCGCTTCACCGCCGCGCAGTAAAACGGCAGGGCCTTGAATAATTTGACCCTTATAGGTTCTGGTGCGCGCAATATTTGCAAATTGCTGTGCTTCGGCTGCCGCATCACCCGCAATCACTTCATCCATGATAATTGGCGTCACGCCTTGCTGGCGCGCATATTCGGCTGCGGCATTTAATGCATGGCGGTTGCTGGCAATCACTTCAAAACGGTATTTGCTGCGCCATAATGCATCATTCGGTTTTACGCTTTCATCGCTGGCAACTGCCAAATGATCGGTGACATTTTGTGGCATGCTAAGCCCATAATCGTTTACAACCTTCTTGGCATCGGCGAATGTTGTCGCATCGGGCGCGGTTGGGCCGCTGCCGATAATTTCAGGGCGGTCACCCGGCACATCCGATACGGCAAAGGTGATGATGTCAGCGCCGTTTGCGGCACGGGCCAAACGGCCACCGTTAAAGCGCGATACGTGGCGGCGCAGCGTGTTCATGCCATCAATTGGCACGCCACCGCGCAGCAATTCATCATTCACAACCGTGACATCATCGAACGTCAAACCATCTGCTGGCAACAGGGTGAGCGCTGATGCGCCGCCTGACATCAAGACCAGCAAGCGGTCATTAGGGCCAAGTGTTCCAGCTTCTTTCAGCAACAATTCTGCTGCCGCCGCGCTATCCAAATCCGCGCGCGGGTGACCGGCGGTGATGGTTTTTAAACGCTTCAGCGGCGCTTCATTGCCGTGTTTGGTAACGACATAGCCGGAGAAATTATCTGCGCCAATCGTATCCAGCAAAATGCCCTCGGCAATTTGCGCCATTTGCGCGGCAGCCTTGCCAATGCACATGACAAGCGTGCGCCCGCTTGTGCGTTCCAGTGTGGCAAGCGCTTTGGGGATGGTGTTTTGCGGGCTGACCGCTTCGATGGCCGCAGCCGACATGCCCTGCATCAATAAAATGGGGTTGATGCCAGTCATGTGTTAGCCGCCACGTGCCAAATTAGGAATATCGAGCGAGGCAAAGCCGTAATGGCGCAGCCAGCGCAAATCGGATTCAAAGAAAGTGCGCAAATCGGGAATGCCGTATTTCAGCATCGCAAGGCGTTCAACGCCCATGCCGAATGCAAAACCCTGGTATTGGGTGCTGTCGATCTTGCAGTTTTCCAGAACCTTCGGATGCACCATGCCGCAACCCAATACTTCCAGCCAATCGCTGCCTTCACCGATTTTCAGCTCGCCATTTTTGCGGGAGCAGCCAATATCAACTTCGGCGGATGGCTCCGTAAACGGGAAGTACGATGGGCGGAAGCGCACGTTTAAATTTGGCGCACGGAAGAAGGTGCGCAGGAAATCCATGAGTGCGCCTTTCAAATGACCCATATGGGTTGACTCGTCAATCAGCAGCCCTTCAACCTGATGGAACATGGGCGCGTGGGTTTGATCATAGTCGCAGCGGAAGGTGCGGCCCGGCGCGATAATGCGAATAGGCGGCTTCGTAGACAGCATGGTGCGCACTTGCACAGGTGATGTTTGCGTGCGCAATACAAGTGGTTCGCCTTGCTCTGCGGTTCCTGCAACCGCAGGCTCACTCGCTAAATAAAAACTATCCTGCATTTGGCGGGCAGGGTGCGATGGCGGCATGTTAAGCGCGGTGAAGTTATAAAAATCGCTTTCAACATCGGGGCCTTCGGCGATGGTGAAACCCATATCGGCAAAGATGGTGGAAATTTCTTCAATCGTCTGGCTGATGGGGTGAATGGCGCCTTTGCTTTCCGCGCGGGCTGGCAAGGTAATATCCACTTTTTCCTTCGCCAGTTTTGCATCAAGCGCAGCGGAATTTAAAACCGCGCGGCGTGCTTCCAGTAATGCCGTAATCTCTTCCTTAATCACATTCACCTGCGCGCCAAATTCTTTGCGCTGGTCAGCGGGCAATGTGCCAAGGGTTTTTAAAACTTCGGTGAGGCGGCCTTTTTTCCCTAACGTGCTTACGCGCACTTCTTCAAGGGCTGAGACATCATTCGCAGCTTCAACGGCTGCGGTGCATTCTTGTTTAAGGGCGGCAAGGTTTGTCATGGATATAATATGAAAGACTTTGGGCAAAAAAATAAGGGGCAAAAAGGTGAACCCTTTTGCCCCTTAATGCTTAGATTAGTTAAACCTTAAGCGGCTTTCTTTTTAGCAGCGGCTTTTGGCGCTGGCTTGTTAGCAAGCGCGGCCTTTGCCTGTTCGCATACGGCCGTAAAGTTCGCTGGTTCCTTGGCTGCCAATTCGGCAAGCATCTTGCGGTTCAGCTTGATGCCAGCAAGGTTGAGACCATTAATCAGGCGGCCATAGGTGGTGCCGTTTGCGCGTGCGCCAGCATTGATACGCACAATCCACAATTTGCGGAAGTTGCGCTTGTTGGTACGGCGATCGCGGTACGCATAGCGCAACGCCTTTTCAACCTTTTCAATCGCTACGCGAAAGCAGGTTGAGGCGCGGCCACGGTAGCCCTTTGCCATATCGATAATTTTTTTGTGACGTGCGTGGGTTGTGACCCCGCGTTTAACTCTTGCCATGATAAACTCCTATGTTTTTTGGGCGAAGCCTCTGCGGTTCCCGCAACCGGCCCTGCCCTGTGATTTTCTGAAAATTAAGCGTTGCGCAGGTAATGCTTGATGATGTTGTCACCATCTGTCTTGAACAGCACCTTCATGCCGCGCGCATTACGTTTCATTTTTTGGGTGCGTTTACGCAAACCATGGCGTTTGCCAGCGTAGCCGGATTTTACTTTGCCGGAAGCGGTTACTTTGAAACGCTTTTTGGCACCCGAATGGGTTTTAATCTTGGGCATTTTCATCTCCTTATAAAGTTACTCATACGCCGTATGGCTTCGCTCGCATAAGCTCGCGGGATGGCGGTCGCCATCCTTCGTATGTGCCAACAAACATTAGGCAGCCCTTGGTTCTCTGGCCTAGGAGTTATGCTGGAGGCGTGTTTCTAGCAAAGGGGCGGCCCCGAACGCAACAGCTCATTTGTTGTTATGGTTTCAAAACGAAGCGCGGAAATCCATAGTTATTCATAAACAAGAGGTTACGGAATATGGCCATAAGAAGCCATTATTCCATTTTTAATCAATATCTTAGAGGATATGAGGGTTAGAAAACCCGTTCCTTAAACCGCACTGTTTTGAGCGTTCCATAAGCCATGTTGAAGTCCCTCAACATCCATGAGTTCATCATCATCGAAGACCTGTCGCTTACGTTTAAGCCGGGGATTACGGTGCTGACCGGTGAAACCGGTGCCGGTAAATCTATTTTGCTGGACGCGCTTGGCCTCATTCTGGGGGATGTGGGTGAAGCCGATTTAATCAGAGCTGGTTCCAAAGACAGTTTTGTGCGCGCGCAATTTGAAGCGAGCACCAAGCATCCGGTTTGGAAATCGCTCACGCCTTATGACATCGAGATTAAATCCGACATTTTAATCGAGCGTATACTCGACCGCGAAGGACGCAACGAGACACTGGTCAATGGCAAGCCAGTTCCAATCGAAATCATGAAGGATGTCGGGTACCAGCTGTGCGAAATCCACGGCCAGTTTGCCAACCAATCCATCCTTGATCCCAATAAGCAGCTTGAACTGCTTGACCTTGTGGGTGGTTACCGCGTGCTGCTGGAGCAAACCGCCAAGGCATGGTGGGATTTAAAGGGCTTTGAAAAAGCCCTGGATGATGAACGCAAATTCATGGCGAATTCAGCGGCGGAACGCGAATTCCTAAGCAAGGCCGTTGCTGAGTTGAAAGCGCTTCGCACACAGCCAGGCGAATTTGAAAAGATGGACGCGGAATATAATGAATTGGTGCGTATCCGCACCATCAATGAAATGCTGCAATCCATTCAATCGCAATTGGTGGCGGGTACCGGCGCGCAGCGCCTGCTGGTTTCCGCAAACCGCGTGTTGGAAAAGCAAAAGAATTTAGACCCGGAAGTTTTGGAAAATTTGGTCAAGCACATGGCGGCTTGCTTGGCTTCCTGCCATGCAGCGTCGGATGAATTGCTGGTTGTGATGCCGAAGTTTGAATTCGATGCCGAATACATGCACAAGGTTGAAGACCGTTTGAACAAGTTCGACGCGATTGCCGAAAAGCATGAGGTCGCCGGCAATGAATTGCCCGATTTGCTCGTTCGTCTCGATGCCAAATTGCAGCGCATTTTGAAAGCGCCCGAATTTATCAAGGAACTGGAAGACAAGGTGATGGTCGCCAAGGGTGAATATGCACGTAAAGCGCAAGCCCTATCCGAAGCACGTAAGCATTCCGCCAAAGACCTTAGCGAACAGATTACGGCTGAAATGCCGCCATTAAAGCTGAACCGCGCGCAATTCATCGTGGAGGTAAGCGAGTTGCCAAGCAACCGTTGGTCGCACTTGGGTATGAACGAAGTATTGTTCACTGCGCGCATCAATCCGGGTATGCCCTTTACCACCATCGCCAAAACAGCATCAGGCGGTGAGTTGGCGCGTATGATTTTAGCGCTCAAAGTTATTGTTCAGCGTGTGCAGTCAACCGAAACGCTTATCTTCGACGAAATCGATACGGGTCTTGGCGGCCCCACCGCGTCTGCCGTGGGCGAACGCTTGGCGCGTCTTTCCGACCAAACCCAAGTGTTTGTTATTACCCACAGCCCGCAGGTTGCTGCGCGCGGCGAACAACATATGAAGGTTGAAAAAACCGCCGATAACAAGACGACCACATCGAACGTGCTTATGCTCACTGAAGATGAACGCTTTGATGAAATTGCCCGTATGTTGGCAGGTGAAGAAATTACGCCGGAAGCAAAAGCAGCTGCGCAAAGCCTTATGCGCGAAGCAGCGCGTGCAGCGGTTATCCGCCGCAAGGAACTGCACCCCGAGCGTGATATTGAAGCCGAATTGCTGGCTGAAGCAGCCGCGCGTAATGCAGCAACAGGCGCGGGTGCTGGCGATCAGGTAGCACACTAATTTACTCGAAAATTTAGGGATAAAAAAACGCGCCGTAAGGCGCGTTTGATTTTTGTATCAAGAACTAAACTTAGTTTTTAATATCAAGTGCGGTGCGGATTTGCGCCAGCGTGGAAAGAAGGCCACCCAAGTAGCGGATCTTTGGCAGCATCGCAACTTTGGTCACGTGCACTTCATAAATCTCGTCTTCATGGAACAGATGCTGATCCGGGTCTTTTGGATGCCATTGCGCTTCTTCTTCGGTCAGCTCGCGTGCCACGTATTTCTTGGTAATACGGCAAATTTCATTGTGAATAGGGTTATAGCCATTGATGTTTTTGATGATGCGCTGGGCTTCACTGCGCCAGCCCATTTCACGCCATTTATCAAGGGTACCTTCACGTAAATTGTTGGGAAGTGGGCCAAGGAGGCGCTCAACCGATTCTTCACGCATATACATATCCATGCTGATAAACGGGTTATCAAGCTCAGGAATGTGGTCACGTTGAATTTCGGTCAGCACTTTTTTGCGGCCATCATAACCGCCCTTCATAATCTGGTATTGGGTCAGTTCATCCGCGGCTTCCTTGCCATCGCAAATGCGCAGACGGAACCCTTCACGCGGATTGGCGTTCACGGCAAAGTTGATGCCGAATTCCTGACCGATTTGGGTGAGCTCGACGCCGTTGAGCGGGCAACGGTCTTTGAAAATCTTGTTTTCTAAACTTTGGCCAACCTTGTCTTCGGCAACGCCATGCAAATGGCCTTGCATAATGTCAAAGCGCACATTCGGCTTTACCACACTGTTGGGTGTGTTATCGATCTTTGAAACCTGTACGGTACCTACAGTTTCATATGAACCAGTAATGCCAGAACCCATAATGCAATCTTTATAAAAAAAGTGGCTTTTTAAAAATTTAGGTGATCAAAAAATTGGTTAGTAAGCATTCAGTATAATCGGCACCTGTTAATCCAAGCATAAAAAACGTGGTTAACCATTGGTAAAAGAAATGCAGAATTTTTGGGCTTTTTATAAGGCGTTAAGAAAAACCTACTAGGATGAGAAGATATATTTAGATCATTCATTATGATGAGCAGCAATTATGGCTGATGCAAATACACTCAGAGCAAGACTATTTGGCGGGTCTGTAGGCCTCGGCATCGTTGCGGGTGCAGCAGGTATTACAGCCATGGTTGCTACTGCGCCGCTTATTGTGGCTGCAGCGCCGGTGATTGCTGCGGTGGCGGGTGTTGCAGGTCTTGCGGCGGCAACGGGGATTATAAGTTCTGCCACCATGTCGGATAAAACGCTGACATCAATTGCCGATAGGGCCGGATCCATTTTCAGAAAGCTAACCGGAACCGGTTTGGATACATCTGTGGCTGCTCCCGATCAGAAGCCCGACAAGGACAAAGGCTCCACGATTAGCGGTGATTTCTATAGGCGCTATTATACGAATGACCGCCAAAACGAAGTGGGTGTTGTTCCCTTGGGCAACCCTGTGGCCATGCCAACGGTTGTTGGAGAAGATTTGCGTCAGGGGCCGCGCATTGGCGTAACGGGCCCGCTTCAATCAAATGTCGCAACAGGATTGCAAACCAATGCGATGCCTGTTTCCCTTACCCGTTAATCTGACATCTTGCCGTTGGCGAGCATCAGGCGCGTAAACATCCCAATCGCATTTATCTGGCGGAAGAATAATTCAGGATCCTGCGTATCCCAGTTAAAGCCCATGGTGTTCTTATGCTCTGCCGGTACTTGGGCAATGTAATGCTCAATCGCATTTTTAAAAACCGCCACTGCATTATCATTCAGCGTATACAGCATCTGGTCGGATGTAGCTTGCCATGCGCTGCGCTTGCGAAACCATGCATGCGTTAAGCGAGAAGCCGGAATGGAATGGGTAGCAAGCGCCAATGGTGCATAACCAATGCTATGACCAAGGGATTTAATGCGGCGCAGACAATCGGATTCCTCGCCGGATAACAGGCTGTGAATTTCCAAACCGTTGCGGCCAAGGGCAGGATTAAACCCGCCGCTTTGTACTAATGCCGATTTACGGAATGCGATATTTGCGCCAACGGGTTCATCGCTGCCCGTCAGCAGCTTGGTCGCATCGCCGAAATCACACAACGAAAGAAAGGTGAGGAGGCGGTTATCAAGCCATGCGGGGCGTGCAATCGCGTAATCAGGAATAACTTTACCGCCAATCACGGCGCAGCTAGAACCCAATTGTTCAAACGCCTTTTTATATTCGGTGAGGAGTGTGGGCGCGGCCACTGCATCATCATCCAAATACACAATAAATTCGCCTTGTGCATGTTGCGCGGCAAGATTGCGCGCATTGGATAAACCTGCGCGGTCAACAGTGGCATAGGTTAAACCGGGTGTTTTTCCCCAGCGGTCGGATGATGCCTGGCGTTCCGCGCCAGCAGGCGAATTATCAATCACCCAAATATCGAATTCAGATGCAGGAAGTGTTTGTTTTTGCAAACTTTCAATCGCGCGCGGCAACACATCGTAGCGGTTATAGGTGCAGATGACGGCGGAGAAAATCGGCATATTATGCTCCATATTTTTTCAAAAGCGCATCGCGCCATGTGGGCACGCGGTCATATTGATGCACCAGCGTGAACGCCGCGCCGGATTGCGTGCGCACCGTATTGCCGTCAAATCGGGGTTCGGCTTCGGTTAGATGCGGGCGGTAGCCAGAAATTTTAACAGGGTCTGCCGTGACGCCCAATTGGCATGCCCAGCCCGCATTGGCTGGCGCGAAATAGGTGATATCGCGGTAGACCTTGGTATTAAGGATGATGTTAAGCGCGGCCTGATCGGGATTAATCGATTGGCCGGCTTTTGATGCCAAATAGACCGTCAGGAACAAATCAACCATCGTATCAATTTCGCCAGCAATGGTTCCTGCATTGATGATGGTGTTTTTGCCAAAGGCAGAATAAATATCGCCGCCATAGCTTTGCAGCAGGTTTTGTTTGCCCCAGTTTTCGTGTTCATACGCAATCGATTCTTGCGGCGCGATGATTTTTTTATTGCCGATATTCTGTTCAATCCAAGTGCTGGGGTTGGATTGAAACAACACATCGCGCACATCGGGCGCAATGAGATAACGCAGATTATATTTTTCACGTGCGCCTTGCAGGAACAGCCACATATGCAGGAAACGTTCAACCACGATGTTGAAGGGTTTGGTATACACAACGCCTTCGTTGTTTTGCTCAAAGGCAAAAATAGTGAAGCCGCGCGATGCCAGTTCGTTGATAACGGGTTGCTTGATGTTATAGCACAGCATCGCCTTCATGCCGGAAAAGCCGGAGCGTTCCAGCGACACAACCCACGGTCTTATTGCCTCAAAATCATATCCGGTGATGGAGCCGATAACTAAATCTTGCGTCATTTGGTTGCCACCATGCGAAGGATGGAATTGCGTGCTGGCACGGGGTTTCGCGTATCATCCACGCGCTGCGCGGTTTTAAAGCCTGCTTCCAATAGCATGCGTTTCAGCTTGGTTTCATCAAAGCCGTTGATATGGCCCATGCCGGGAATTTTGTATTCGCTTTCGGTCATCCAGCCACCGAATAAATACGACATCGCGTCTTCAAACGCATCGCCGGTGGGGTTCAGCCACGGCACATTGGCCTGTTCTGCCCAGTCATTTTTGGCAATGCGTTCAGCCACCCAGCGCGCATCAGGGCAGGTTATATCAAGAACGCCGCCGGGTTTTAAAATGCGTAGAATATCCTTGAGTACCGATGGCGCAATGAATTTATCCAGATGTTCAATTACATCGCCAAAATAAATTTTATCTGCCATGTCATCTGCAAAGGGGTAGGGAAGCTTGCGCAAATCATGCTGCACATTAACGCGCGGCCACGGGTGAAAATCGACGCAGATATTTGCATCGGGTTTGGGATGTGGGCCGGAGCCAAGATCAATAATCATGCAAGGACTTTGAGGATGTCGGAAAGCGTGTGTTCGATAAGATGATTGGATGTGACGTAATCATATGCCTTTTTAATCTGAACCGGATTCCGTTTGAAGTCGCGCATAAAATGCAGCAATTCCGCGTCGTTAGAGTAAGTAAAGCCGACTTGTTGCATCAGCTCCGCGCCCGCAATGCGCCGCGCCGCCCACGGGGTTTCGTTCAGCATGGCTTCCAAAAGCACAAGGCCGAACCCTTCCTTTTCCGAATGGAGGATGAGGAGGTCGGCTTCACGCATCGCATCCATCACGATTTGCTTATCATCGAACAATAATGGTTTTACGAATTGGGATGCAGCAGGCATCGCATTCGCGCGGTTATCGTAACCCGTGAGTACCAGCGTGGTATCTGTCAAACCAGTTTGGTTGAACACATCCACCAGCTCACGCATTCTTTTGTGCGGCCAATACCCGCCGCAGGATAAAAACATCTTTGGCGTGGTGATGGTGTATGCGGCGCGAAACCCTTCGCGGCCTGTTGTTAAGTCGCGGCAAATGCCGTGGCGTACTTCAACGGCCTTATGCGCGACATTGTGCTTTTCAGCATGCGCCCAATCCGCCGGTGTGGAGCAGCCCAGCCAGCGCGCGTTTTGCAATGCTTCCAGCGCCACCGGCGTTTGCGATGGCAGGATAAGCATATAAAGAATGGGCGATGGAATTTTCGCGGCGTTTTTCAGCACAAAATCCTGAATAGCAACATCCGCGCCATGCACGATAATCAAATCAAATTTTTTGGAAAGAATGCTGCCATCGCTGGTGACGTGAACACCGTTACGGTCGCCTTCATGTTGGCCGCATAAAACGGATGCGGCATGACCTGCGGCAACCGCAGCTTCCGCCATATCGCGCACATAGTATTCAGACCCGCCGGGGAATGGCGGATAACGATGAACGACAAAAAGAAGATTAAACGTCATTGCGAGGAGCCTTTAGGCGACGAAGCAATCCAGAAATAGTATGATAAGTAAAATGGATTGCTTCAGGGGCGTAAAGCCCCTTCGCAATGACAAAATGGGATAGCAGTTTTACGCAACCTGTGAATTGCTATCGGCTGCTTCATCACCATCTTCATCCATGTCATCAAGGATGGGCGATGGTTCACGTGATGGCTGGTCGTTGCGGCTGTTCATGGATTGACCATGCGGCTGTGGGCCAGCGGCTGCGTTTTGACCGCCAGCACGTGCGATTAAATTTGCAAGCTCGGCAAGTTCAATGAAGTTATCAGCGGCGCGGCGCAATTCATCGGCTACCATTGGCGGGGATGAACGCATGGTGGATACAACGCTGACGCGCACGCCCTTGCGCTGGCAGGCCTCCACCAGGCGGCGGAAATCGCCATCGCCGGAGAAGATGATGATGTGGTCAACTTTTTCAGCCATTTCGAGCACGTCGATGGCCAATTCAATATCCATATTGCCTTTGATTTTGCGGCGACCAAATGCATCGGTGTATTCCTTGGTTGGCTTGGTCACCATCGAGTAACCATTGTAATCCAGCCAATCCACCAGCGGGCGGATAGGGGAGTATTCCTGGTCTTCTACCAAAGCGGTGTAATAGAAAGCGCGAATAAGGCGGCCGCGCTGTGCGAATACTTCCAAAAGGCGGCGGTAGTCGATATCAAAGCCAAGGCCGCGGGCGGCGGCGTATAAATTTGCGCCATCAATAAACAGCGCGCAGCGCTCTTCTTTATAAAACAGCATGGCAGTATCTCCTAAAAATCCCACATTTTTGGTTATTTACTTTTTTTGATTTATTCCCGAAAAGCTAATCTGTTCATAGCATTACCCTGTTTTTTAAGTGAGCGCAAGCTGCCGTAAAGCCGCCTTATTCAATTAGTTGTTTACAAAAACCATTCTGGTCATTATCAAAACCCTTAATAATCACTCCATATAATAGGATGTTGCTCTATGGCACGCGTTACTGTTGAAGATTGCATTTTACTTGTTCCCAATCGTTTTGAATTAGTGATGATGGCTGGCCAGCGCGCACGCGAAATTGCATCGGGCGCAGCCCTGCAAGTTGATCGCGACCGCGATAAAAATCCGGTGGTTGCGCTTCGCGAAATCGCGGAAGAAAAACTCAGCCTCGATGGCATGAAGGAAAATCTGGTGAAGGGTTACCAGCGCCGCGTGGATAGCGACAGCAGCGAAGAAGAATTAAAAGAATTGATGGCCGAAGAGCAAAAATGGGCGACCGCCGCCGCGGCAATGGCCGAAGGCATGGCTGGCGCTGATGAAGACGAAGAAGATGAAGACGAAGGCGCAGCCGATGAAGAATTGAACGAAATGCAATTCGAAGACGCATCGCCCGACGATCTTAAGGAATAAGCAAAACGTCAGCTTATTCGTTTTAACCATGTCCTAGACCCCGCAGAAATGCGGGGTTTTTTTATTTGCGGTGTTTTGTGTGTAAGCTTGATGCATGGCCAAGCGACCTACCTATAAAGCTGCAATTCGGGGACGACGTTTATTACGACGCGAAGTCAACACCGATGCCATTCGCATTGAAGCTGTGCTGAATAAGGTTGGTGCGTATCTTCCTGATTTTGATATGGCCAATGATTTCCAATTGGCGATGGAAGCCAATGCGTGGGCAAGGCATTTAATTGCCGAGCATAAGCTGGAACCGCAGGATGATATTCTGCAAGACCGTATCGCGGTGGTTGAAGCGCTGGCGCGTCATGCCAAGGCCGACCGCGCGACGTTGCTTGCGGCATTGCTTTATCCGCCCTATGCGCAGTTGATGAAGCCACCGCCATACACCAGAGATAATCCGGACTACCTTGCCATCCTTCAGGAAAGATTTGGTGAAGAAGTGACGAACATTGTTCGCAGCACCATTATTCACCGTAATTTGAATTTAAAGCCATCGCTGGGCAGCTCGCCGGAACGCCAAGTGCCAACGCAAAGCGAAGAAGAGCGCCGCGAGCGTTATTTGATGATGGTGCTGTTTGAATCCGCATCGGAACCGCGCGCATCGCTTATCCGCCTGACTGAAATGCATGTGAAGGTGATGAATTCCTACCGCGTGCAATCGCTGCAGGAACGGCTTAATTTAATCCAGCATGTGAAAGATATTTATGTGCCATTGGCATCGATGGCGGGTTTCTGGCTGCTGCGCAACGCCATGGCGAATACGGTGCTGCGCATTGAAAACCCCAGCGTGTTCCGCGAAATAAAAGCGTTCCGCGAACGCTATACCAAACGCTTTTCCTTCCGCCACAATGACCGCAGCCAGCGCGCGGTTCTGGAAAACATCAAGGCGCAAATTGAAGACGCGCTGCTGCGCGTGGAAGGCGATGACACGGACGACCGTTATAACAAGGGCGATATCAGGGTGGAAGTGCGTCTTAAATCGATTGAATCGATTTACAATAAAGTTGCCTCCAAGATGGAGGAACGCCAAGTCCCCAAATCAAAATGGCATGCCGAGATTAAAAAGATTCTAGAGGATGATAATCTCATCCATGATTTTATCGGCACGCGCGTTATTCTATCGGATACCCATATTGCGCGCCGCGCGGAAGAGACCGGCAAGACGATTGCCGAAGTTGAAAAAGAAGAATCGCTGCACATTCATATGCTGATGCGCAATACCCGCATCGACGCGATTGCCAATTTTGTTCCCGACACCAAGCGCGACAAGGATTATGCAACCACGCCGAAGGAAAACGGCTATAGCGCGGTGCATGGCACCTATGCCATTACCGAAAATGTAAGCATAACGCCGCAAGGCAAGCAGCCGCGCAAGAACAAGCATCAGCGCAAGCCCAAGGAAATCGAGCTGCAGGCGCTTAGTGAACGCATGCTGCATGTGAATGAATATGGGCCTGCGGCGCATGTGGCGTATAAGGCCGATGCAGCAAAACCCAAGGTGGTGCGCAAAGCCGCCAAACTGAAACTGACATGGCTGCTGGTGATGCGCGAAGCATGCCAAAAACTGCTGCCGTTTGAATTTGCAGGCAAACAACAAATTGTCCGCAATGCCAAGGGCGGCCAGACAACCGAAGCCGTTAAGGAATTGATCGCTGTCTATGCATCGAATAATGACATCATTTATCTGCCAGCGGGCGCGACCGTGGCGGATTTGGCGGCGCGCCTGCGCATTGTTGCGCATGCGGTGGGTGTTACGCATATTGAACGCCCGAATTTCTTTCATGGGCTTGATTTGAAATCGGAGATCATTCTTGATCCCGAAAAGCCGGATATTGAACACATGCGCATCCGCCTGCATAACGGTGATCGGGTGGAAATCAAACTTGACCCCGCCATTCTGGCAAAAGAAAGAGGTCGTAATTCACACCGCCAATCAGTTATTCTGGACGCATTGACGAATCCTGATGCATATCGTGAACTGAGCCGCTATTTTAGAAATCGCAAATCACCCACCACCAGTTCAGACCTCGCCTAAATTTATCATCCCTTCATGGAAACCTTCCTCTCCGCGCTGGTAACACTGACCGTCATCATCGATCCGCTTGGAACAGCGGCGGTTTATGGCGCGCTGACGGCTGGCCTTGCCCATACGGAAAGCGAAGCGATTGCCAAAAAATCCTGCATCGTTGGCGCGGGCGTATTGCTGTTTTTCGGCTTGATGGGTTCGGTTGTTCTGTCGATGCTCGGCATCACGCTCGATGCATTCCGCATCGCGGGCGGTTTGTTATTGTTCGTGACCGCCTTCCGCATGCTGATGGGTGACCATGACCAGCAGAACATTCAAAAGGATGGCTCGGTTTATTCCGACCGCGGCGACATCGCCGTGTTCCCGCTTGCCATTCCATTGCTCTCTGGCCCCGGTTGCATCACCGCGATTATCCTGCTTACCAATAAATCGCACGCATGGTTTGACCAGTTGCAAGTCTATGCGGCGATGGCGCTGGCGGTGGTTGCATCCTATGCGTGCATGAAGGCCGTTCAGCGGTTAAAAACCGTGCTGGGCAGTGGCGGCATTCAGATCATGGCGCGGCTGATGGGTATCTTATTAGCAGCAATGGCCATTCAATTCATCGCTGATGGGGCAAAAGGCCTGATTCAAGCGATGCATTAGAAGCATGCATTCTCTACTGCGGCGTTGGCTTTTCACCGATTTCTCCCTGTCCTGCTTCGCAGGACATATTAATAACCCGCAAAGCGGGGCGCGGTGCTCGCGTACTTAAATGTACGCTGTGCTCCGGTTCTCGAAATCAGCGAAAATCCTTAGCCACAGCGAGATTCTGAAATGGCTCTAAAATTTATCAATGATATGTTAATATGCTATAGCTAGTTTTATGGGCCAACCCCGCTATTTTAATGCATATGACACCGGACGATACCAAACCACAGCAAGAAACCGCCGGCGCTGAACCTGCAGCCGCCGCTGTGATGGCACGCCCGAAAAAACCGCTGATCCGCCAATATGAATTGGTTGACCGCGTTCGCGCGTATGATTCCAAAGTCGATGAAGAATTATTGAACAAGGCCTATGTGTTTTCGATGAAGGCGCATGGCACGCAAATGCGTCACAGCGGCGACCCGTATTTCTCGCACCCTCTGGAAGTTGCCAGCATTTTGACCGAGATGAAGCTGGATAGCGCGTCGATTGCCACGGCGCTGCTGCATGATACGATTGAAGATACCGGTGCCACCAAGGAACAGCTGACCGATATGTTCGGTTCTGAAGTTGCACACATGGTGGAAGGCGTAACCAAGCTGTCGCGCCTTGAATTCCAAAGCGAGAAAGCGCAACAGGCGGAAAATTTCCGCAAGCTTGTGGTAGCGATGGCGGAAGATATCCGCGTGCTTTTGGTGAAACTTGCCGACCGCTTGCATAACATGCGCACCATTCACCATGTGAAGAAGCCGGAAAAGCGCCGCATGAAGGCGATGGAAACATTGGAAATCTATGCGCCGCTGGCGCAGCGCATGGGTATTAAGCAAATGCAGGAAGAGCTGGAAGATCTGGCGTTTTCCGTGCTGCATGCGGAAGCACGCGATAGTATTTTGGCGCGGTTGAACTTCCTGCGCAGTGAAGGCAGCGATGTCGTCAATACCATTATTACCGATTTGCAAGGCGTGATGGATAAGGCGGGATTAAAGGCCAAGGTTATTGGCCGCGAAAAAACGCCGTATTCCATCTGGAAAAAGATGCAGCGCAAGAATATCGTGTTCGAGCAATTATCGGACATCATCGCCTTCCGCATCATCGTGGACAGCAATGCCGATTGCTATCATGCACTTGGTATCATCCATAGCCAGTATTCAGTGGTGCCGGGCCGTTTCAAGGATTTTATTTCCACGCCAAAGCCCAACGGCTATCAAAGCTTGCACACCGGCGTTATCGGCCCATTAAAGCAGCGCGTTGAAATTCAAATCCGCACCAAGCACATGGATGAGGTGGCGGAACTCGGCGTGGCCGCGCACTGGGCCTATAAGCAGGATGATGAAAAGACCGATGGCCGCCAATATCGCTGGCTGCGCGAATTGCTGGATATTGTGGAAAGCGCGCAGCGCCCTGAAGAATTCCTTGATTACACGCGTCTTGAACTATTCCAGGACCAGGTGTTCTGCTTCTCGCCCAAGGGCGATTTAATCGCCTTGCCGCGCGGTTCAACGCCGGTGGATTTTGCCTATGCCGTGCATAGTAAAGTTGGCGATAAATGCGTTGGCGCGAAGGTGAATGGAAGAATGGTTCCATTGCGCACATCACTTCGCAACGGTGACCAAGTTGAAATCATCACATCAAAAACCGGTGCGCCGTCACCCGCATGGGAACGCTTTGTGGTTTCGGCAAAAGCACGTTCACACATCCGCCGCTTTGTGCGCCAGCAGCAGCGCGGCGAATATGTGGCATTGGGCAAACCCATGTTGCAGAAATTGTTTGCTGAAGAAGGCCTGACATTCCATGAAAAAGAATTGGAAGCGGTGGTTGGCAAATTCCAGGCCGAAGATTTGGATGATTTATATGCCAATATTGGCGCATCGCTGCATTCCGCGCGCGATGTATTGCGCGCGCTTTATCCGCAGCACCAGCCCAAACAGCCTGAAAAACCCGCCAAGAAAAGCGACCCCAAGGCTGAAAAAGAAAAAGATAAAAAAACCAAACCGCTTACGCTGCGCGGTCTTATCCCCGGCATGGCCGTGCATTATGCGCGCTGCTGCCATCCGCTGCCAGGAGACCGGATTGTTGGCATCGTGGTGACAGGTAAGGGCGTAACCATTCACACAACCGATTGCGATACGCTGGAAAGCTTTGCAAGCCAGCCCGAACGCTGGATTGACGTGGCATGGGATGACAGCGCATTCCATGCAGGCAGCGTGATTGGCCGTTTGAATGTAGTGATTGCAAATCTGCCATCGGCGCTAGCAAACCTAACCGGCGCGATCAGCAAGGCGAATGGCAATATCACCAATTTGAAAATCACCAACCGTAGCGTTGATTTCTTCGATGTGTTTGTGGATGTGGAAGTTTCCAACGTGCAGCATCTGACCACCATCATGGCGGGCATCCGCTCCACGCCGCTGATGATTAGTGTTGAACGCGCCAAAAACCGTTAAGCATTCTTAATATCATTATCAGTTGGCAAACGCATTCCCGCGTTTTAGTGTCATTGCACATTTTATGAATTTTTTTAAGGAAGCCATTCATGCCAGCAGCACCACCGCGCGCCGATGTTTCCCGATTAGTATCAACGGGCGTTCAATCAGGCCTTGACCTTCGTGCCACGATGATTGAAGCCGCGAATACCAATACCCTGATTGAACTCGAGACCAGGCTGAAACAATACGAGTTCCAGGAAGCCGCGCGCTTGGTCACAGCCGTGAAAATGCTGCTGGAAGCTGCCGAAGGCCGCATGGAAGCAACGGTTATTCATGTAAAAGCGCCGCATGCTGGCTTTGATACTTATGTGCAGTTGCGCCTGCATACGCTTGGCGCGGATATTCGTGAAGTTCAATTGCCGCAGCATGATATTTTTGCCTTTACCGTGCGCGAAAAACAAAACATTGCGCTGGGTCGCGGCCAGCAAAACCCGCGCGAAGAAACAGTAAAGAAACCAGTTGAACCACCAAAGCCAAGCGCGGCCACGCTGGCCATGAAGCGATTGTATAACAGCGTTGCGCCAAGCATTGGTTTGAAACCTGTCAGGCTTGAACCCAAACCCGTTGCAGCTGCAGCGGAAGTTGCTCCGCTAAGCCTGGAGCAGCAGGTAGATGGTATTATTATGGAAGCGGGCAAATGGTGCGCGGTGCGCGGCCATATTCGCAAAAGTGGTTTGGCTGCAACCGCACCCGCGCCCGTGGTTTAGCGTTAACCCACTATCATTCCGCAACTTTTCGACCTATCTTATCATGGAAACCCTTGCATTGCAGGGGGTTTCATGGTTTTTTAGCGTTCTTACATAATTATTAGGAAGTAAAGACACAGGATAAAGTCATGGGTAAAAAAGCATATAAAGTGGCCGTTGTGGGTGCGACCGGTGCAGTGGGCAAGGAAATGCTCTCCATCGTCGCAGATCGCCAGTTCCCTGTTAGCGAAGTGATTGCGCTTGCCTCGAAAAATTCAGCGGGCAACGAAGTATCGTTCGGTGAAGACAAGGTGCTGACCGTTCAAGATCTTTCAACTTATGATTTCAAGGGCACCGATATCTGCCTTTCATCCGCTGGCGCAAAAATTTCAGCGGATTTCGCGCCGCGTGCGGGCCAGGCTGGTTGCGTTGTGATTGATAACACATCGCATTTCCGCATGGACCCCGATGTGCCGTTGATTGTGCCCGAAGTGAATTCAAACGCGATTGCCGGTTACACCAAGCGCAACATTATCGCGAACCCCAATTGCTCGACCATTCAGATGCTGGTGGCGTTAAAGCCATTGCATGATGCAGCGAAAATCAAGCGCATTGTGGTTGCAACTTACCAATCCACCTCGGGCGGCGGCAAGGAAGCAATGGATGAATTGTTCCAGCAGACCCGCGCGGTATTCGTGAACGATGCCCTGAAGAAGGAAGTATTCCCGAAGCAAATCGCGTTTAACGTCATTCCGCAAATTGATGTGTTCATGGAAGACGGATACACCAAGGAAGAATGGAAGATGATGGTTGAAACCAAGAAGATTCTTGACCCCAAAATCAAGGTAACGGCAACCTGCGTGCGCGTGCCGGTATTTATTTCGCATAGCGAAGCGGTAAACGTGGAATTCGAAAACCCGATTTCCGCGGCTGAAGCCAAGGCGATTTTGAAAAAAGCCCCGGGCGTTATCGTGATTGACCATTTGTCGGCCGATGGCTATGTGACACCAGCGGAAGTGGCTGGTGAAGATGGCACCTATGTTTCCCGTATCCGCGAGGATATTACGGTGGAGCATGGCCTTTCGATGTGGATTGTGTCGGATAATTTGCGCAAGGGCGCAGCGCTTAATGCGGTTCAAATCGCGGAAGAGCTTGCCAAGAATTATCTCTGACCTATTTAAAGGGTATGACCGAATTAACCCCCAAAGAAATCGTCGCCGAGCTCGATAAGCATATTATCGGGCAGGCTGATGCCAAACGCGCTGTATCGGTTGCGTTGCGTAACCGTTGGCGTCGCCAGCAATTGCCTGATGACCTGCGCGACGAAGTCTTGCCTAAAAACATCCTGATTATCGGGCCAACCGGTGTTGGCAAAACCGAAATTGCGCGCCGCCTTGCCAAATTGGCCGATGCGCCATTCATCAAGGTGGAAGCGACCAAGTATACGGAAGTTGGCTATGTAGGCCGCGATGTTGAGCAAATCATCCGTGATTTGATGGAAAGCGCGGTTGCGAATTCAAAAGTGAAATCGCGAAAGGACGTAAAAGCGAAGGCCGAAAAACTGGCGGAAGAACGCCTGATTACCGCATTGGTGGGTGAAAGCGCCAGTGCCGAAACCAAGCAGAAATTCCGTGCCATGCTCAAGAACGGTGAATTGGAAGAGCGCGACGTTGAAATTGAAGTGAATGATGACAGCCCGCTTTCCATGCCGACGGTGGATGTGCCTGGCATGCCCGGCGCGCAAATGGGTATGCTGAATTTAGGCGATATGTTCGGCAAGCAATTTGGCGGCGGCCGCACCAAGACGAAGCGCATGCATGTGAAGGATGCGCGTGAAACATTGATACAGGAAGAAGCGGATAAGCTATTAGACCAAGACAAAATGGTTGCCAGCGCGGTGGAAGCCGTGGAACAACGCGGCATCGTATTCATTGATGAAATCGACAAGATTGCAGCGCGCAGCGAGTTTCGCGGCGGCGGCGATGTATCACGTGAAGGCGTGCAGCGCGATTTATTGCCTTTAATCGAAGGCACAACCGTTTCAACCAAATATGGTCAGGTCAAAACCGACCATGTGCTGTTTATTTGCTCTGGCGCATTCCATATCGCCAAGCCATCTGATTTATTGCCTGAACTTCAAGGCCGTTTGCCAATCCGCGTTGAACTTTCTGCGCTTACGCAAAATGATTTGCGCCAAATTTTGACCGATACACAGGCTAATCTTGTTCGCCAATACAAGGCGCTGATGGAAACCGAAGGCTTGACGTTGACGATTACGGCAGATGCAGTGGACGCGCTGGCCAAATTGGCAGCGGAGATAAACGCAACGGTTGAAAATATCGGCGCGCGCAGACTTCACACGGTGTTGGAACGCTTGCTGGAAGATATCAGCTTTGATGCATCGGAACGCAAGGGCGAAACCGTGACGATTGATGCCAAGACCGTGCAGGAAAAGGTTGGTACATTGGCCAAAAACGCCGATTTATCGAAGTTTATTCTCTAATGTTAGGTACGCGCCATCCGGCGCGGGGTCGCCTTGCGACCCTTAAAAACGCACGTTAAATCATGTGCGTTTTTTAAAATTAACGCTTAGGGTTGCCACGAAAGCATTAATGGCTTTGCCTGCCCATGCCCCCAGCCATTACATTCCCCATATATTCTAAGGGCATAGTTTAAGGAATTGAAATGGCACGGATTACCAACCTCGCTCTCTTGGCGGCAATTACAGCTGCGGCACTGACGCTCAGCACGCGCCCTGCGCAACCCCAAGCAACCAAAGCACCAACCGCGCAAGAACATACAACCGATGTGGGGGAAGAAGAAGTTTTTCATCGCCTTGAAGAACTGGACACTAAACGTAAGAAAACCCCCAAATCCATTTTAGCGCAGGAATGGCAAACGGCATTCACCGGATGGGGCGATAGCGAGCCGCGCCCGCAATATCTGGGCAGGTTATTCGCCCATTATGAAAAACTGAAAACGCGCAAGGAAAAACAACTCACCATCCAATGGGTTGAAACACTGGCCAATGAACTGGTGCAGCGCGGTGATGCGGAAATGTTTTTGCTGCTGGCCGCACATTATGTGAAATATGGTTATACCGGTTTTTACAGCCCGTTTTCTGCCAACCGCAACAGCTTTGGTCTTGATCTGCCGCGCCTTGGCGGGCTGATGCAGCGCAGTATCGCTAAGCTTTCCAAAGCCGATGCGGAATTGTTCCGCAAGGATTTGGGCATTGCAGTTGCATCGGCATTGGTGACCACCAAGCCGAATGAAAATGGTTTTATTACAACTGAACCCAATAACCAGTTTATCACCGCCGTGCTGGGGTACGAATTGCTCACGCAATATGCCTATGATGCGAATGCATTGAAAGCGCTTGATGATGAATTAAAGAAAGGCACATTTCAGCCCGAAGATTTGCAAGGGTTATTCACGCTGGAAGGCGCTGCCTCGCTAGGGCATGTGGCGGGCGGGTTCATGCCCAACACACCCAATGGCAAATCACCGCTTTGGCATTTATTCCAGCTTGGCCTGCGCGTGGATCAAGATGCGGGCATAAGTTTGCGCACCATGTTCATAGATACCATTAAATTTAACACGGTCGACAATACATTTGCGGCCATCAACCGCGTTTATGCGCTGGCAAGTGAACAAAGCCGCGCAGGCATGGAAGACACGATGGCGCAGCAAATGCGCTCCCCCGTATGGGAAAAAGCGGTCGGCAATCTGATGACAGCCGATATCATCAAAAATATTTTTATACAGCGCTATACGAACCTTGCATTGCCTTCCACGCAAGTTTTTTATATTGCGCGCCAAAAGCAATATGCCGAACGCAGTATTCCAGGCATGGAAAAGGTTTATACTGATTTGCTGATTGCAACTGCAAAAAATCCGGCAGGTTTTTATGCTGTTATAAAAGATTTTTCATATGACGACGAGTTTAAAAAGGCCTATGCACAGGCGGGCGAAGGGCTGCAGGCCAAGAACCTGATCGCGCATTTCGCGCATTTAGCCAATATTTATATGGTTGATGCCAATGCAGGCTCCACCATCGACAGCAATCTGACCATGATGCATCTGATGCGCCTTGATGCAACGCTGCCGCCAGCGCAGCGCGTGACAAGTGCGGCATTCCAGGGTGCGATAATGCATCTGGTGAAAGCAGCAAAAACCGATAGCGCAAAATCCTACCAGCTTGTCAAACTGGTATCGACCGCCAATAATACCGGCTGGGATAAGCATATTACCGCGCCGTTTATTGCAACGTTGCGCAATCAGATTGTGGTGTTGCGCGGCAGCTTTGCCGAAGAAACGCTGGACAGCATTTTGCGCGTGCAGGCAGATAGACGCGCGCTGTCCCAACAATGGAAAGACAAGGCACAGATTCACCGCAATATAAAGTAAGCTTATTTAAGGGCGCGCCAGCCAATATCGCGGCGGCAAAAGCCTTCATCCCAGTCAATGTTATCAACCGCCAGATAGGCATAGTGCTGCGCCTGTTTCAAATTCTGGCTGAAGCCTGTCACGCCTAATACGCGTCCGCCATTGGCAACGACCACGCCGTTGTTATTGAGCGTACCTGCATGGAACACAACGACGTTCGGTAAATCAGCGGCTTTATCCAGCCCTTTAATCACCGTATTCTTCTTGTAATTGCCGGGGTAACCCTTTGCCGCCATCACAACACAAAGCGCGGCGCTGTCATGCCAATCCAGCTTCACGTCCTTTAATTTACCCGTCGCAGTTTTATAGAGCACATCCAGGAAATCGGATTTGAGGCGTGGCAGCATCGCTTGCGTTTCCGGGTCACCAAAGCGCGCATTATATTCAATCAGCTTTGGGACAATTTTATAACGCGACGCCTCTGCGGTTTCCGCAATCGGCTCTGCTTCCTTGGTAATCATCAGCCCCGCAAACAACACGCCGCGGAACGGCGTACCGTCTTTTGCCATTTGCTTGACGGTTGGCAGAATAATGTTCTGCATGATTTCTTCTTGCAAGGCAGGTGTGACAATGGGCGCAGGCGAATACGCGCCCATGCCGCCGGTATTGGGGCCTTCATCATTATCAAAGGCGCGCTTATGGTCTTGCGCATGGGCGAACATAATGGCGGTTTCACCATCTGCCAGGGCGAAGAAACTTGCTTCTTCGCCTTCCATGAATTCTTCAATGACCAGTTCCGTACCCGCTTTGCCAAAGGCGCTGTGCAGCATTGCATCATCAACCGCCTGCAAGGCCTCGGTTTTGGTCATGGCAACGGTTACGCCTTTACCTGCTGCGAGGCCATCCGCTTTAATCACAATCGGTGCGCCCCCAGAATTTTTATCATGTTCTTCAACATAAGCTTTGGCTTTCGCAATATCGGTGAAACGCGCATAGCGGGCGGTTGGAATGTTTGCGCGGGCGCACAAATCTTTCATGAAGCCTTTCGAACCCTCAAGCTGCGCAGCCTTCGCAGTGGGGCCAAAGGCGGGGATGCCGGTTTTTCCAAGTTCATCGACCAGACCGTTCACCAATGGAACTTCGGGCCCGACAATCACAAAGTCGATGGAATGCTCATGCACCGCACGCACAATTGCGGCATTATCCTCCACGCTGATGGGCAGGCAAATGGCCAGCTCCGCAATGCCTGCGTTGCCGGGCGCGGCATACAGCTTGGTCAGGTTGGGCGAATTGCTAATTGTCCAGGCAATGGCATGTTCACGCCCGCCAGAGCCGATAATAAGTACGTTCATAAGAAGTGCCTGAAAGGTTGGGCTGGTAAAAATCGTTCACTTCTTTTAGCTATATATATAGGATTACTCAATACCATCATCGCAGTTCATGTCATTGCTCGACCAACCCATCGCCGGAAGCAATTTGCCAGAATACACCGTTGCGGAACTCTCTGCGCAGCTAAAGCGCAGCGTAGAGGAGGAATTCGGCCATGTGCGCGTGCGTGGCGAAATTTCGCAGCCAAAGCTGCACACCTCCGGCCATTTGTATTTCACGCTCAAAGATGAAAACGCAAACCTTGCCGGCGTGTGCTGGAAGGGACAGGTGGGGCGGTTGAAGGTCAAACCTGTGGAGGGCATGGAAGTCGTCGTCGAAGGCCGCCTTACCACCTATCCCGGCCAGTCGAAATACCAGATTGTTGCGGAGCAAATGGCATTGGCGGGCGTTGGCGCGCTGATGAAAATGCTGGAAGACCGCAAAAAGAAACTGGCGGCCGAAGGCCTGTTTGACGAGGCACGCAAAAAACCATTGCCCAGAATGCCGAAGGTGATTGGCGTGATTACATCGCCCACAGGTGCAGTGATTAAGGATATTCTGCACCGTTTGGCTGAACGCTTTCCGGTGCATGTATTGGTGTGGCCCGTCAACGTGCAGGGCGATGGCGCAGCAACGCAGATTGCCAATGCGATTGCCGGGTTTAATTCACTTTTAGACACCAGTCGCTCTGCGCCAAGTGGCGCAACCGCTCGGGCGGAAAACATACCCGTTCCTGATGTGCTCATTGTGGCGCGTGGCGGCGGTTCATTGGAAGACATGCTACCATTCTATGAAGAAATTGTGGTGCGTGCCGCTGCCAATAGCCGCATTCCCTTAATCTCCGCGGTGGGGCATGAAACCGACACGACGATGATTGATTTTGCATCCGACCGCCGTGCACCAACACCAACGGCAGCGGCCGAAATGGCCGTGCCCGTGCGGCTGGATTTATTGGCGGCTATGCGTGAAACAGGTGCACGATTGGATGGCGCGGCGCGAAGGTTCGTTGAGAAGCAAAAACTGCATCTGGAACGCTTTGCTGGCAAGCTGACTCATCCGCGCGTGCTCATGGAAACATTGGCGCAGCGTCTGGATGACAGGGCGGAGCGTTTATTTACCGCGGTAAATAACACCTTAAGCCGCCAGCAACAACGCTTGCAGCGTTTGGCGGCGGGCCTCAATATTCTGCCCTTAAAGCAAAATGTGCAGCATGGCAAGCAGCGTTTGGAAAGCTTGCTTAGCCGTTTGCAAACCGCGCAGCGCCAGCGCATGGATAGAAAATCGGAAGGCTTGCGTGCGCTTGGCCAATTGCTGGAAAGCTTTTCATATCATTCCGTTTTAAAGCGCGGCTTTGCCTTGGTGCGCGGTACGGACGGCACAACGATTATGCGCGCCGCGGATGTGAAGGCGGGAAGCGATTTAACGCTGACCTTCGCCGATGGCGATAAGAAGGTTTCGTCAAAATAATCAGAGCTTAAGCTTGATAAGCTGCTTGTCAAGCAGCATGTCGTCATGCAATGACATCTCGACATCGCAAATGGTGATGGCTTCGCGAAGGCTTTGCGGAATGCGCACCGCATCCTTGGCGGTGGTGACGGCCAGCGCATTCAGCGTTTTGGCTTCATCCAGCAGCTTGCGGATTTCATAGGTGCTCCATACATAATGGTCAGGAAAATCAGCGGTTTTGATGATATTGGCACCCAGCGCCCTTACGCCGTCATGAAATTTCTGCGCATTGCCGATGCCGCAAAACGCAAATACTTTTTTGCCCGTTAAATCAATATCGCACACGGTTGCGGCATGTGCCTTAATCACCGGTTTTTGCGCGGTAATCGTTTTAAGCGTTTCATCATGTCCGTTTCCAACCCAAATCACCGCATTGGTCTTGGCAAGGGATTCCGGAAGTGTTTCGCGCAACGGCCCCGCCGGAATAACGCAGCCATTACCCAGCGCGCGCGCGGCATCAATCACCAGGAATGAAACATCCTTATAGAGAGTCGGGTTTTGCAAGCCATCATCCAGCAACAACACGGTTGCACCAGCAGCAATCGCGGCCTTGGCGCCAGCGACCTTATTCTTGGAAACCCAGACGGACGCAATGGCTGACAGCATCAAGGGTTCATCGCCTGTTTCACCAATGGTGTGGATGCTTGTGTCAACGCGCACGGGGCCTTTTAAATAACCGCCATAGCCGCGGCTGATGATATGCGGCGAAAACCCGCGGTTTTTGAGGTGTTTTACCAGCATTTGCACGATGGGCGTTTTACCCGAACCGCCCAGCACCACATTGCCAACGCAAATGACAGGCACGGACATTTTTTGCGGCACAATGCGGCTGCGAAGATAATTGCCGAATGCGGCATAGAGCACTGCAAAGGGATGCAGCAGCGTTGCGATCATTCCTTTTTTTTCAAACCAGAAACGCGGCGCGGTCAGTTTCATGTTTAGCTGCTCAGAGTTGTGCTTAATAAAGGTTGCAATTCCATCATCACGCGGTCAAGCACATGTTGCTCGTTATCGGCATAGGCTTTGGCTTTGATGCTAAGCTGCATTTGCTCGGACGGGTTTTGTAAAAGGAAGGTAAGCGTATTAATCAATTCCTGTTCGCTTTGCACCTGACGCGCTGCACCAGATGCCAGAATGGTGCTCGCCATTTCAGCAAAGTTGCGCATATCGGGCCCAAACACAATCGCGCAGCCAAAATGCGCGGCTTCCAAGGGGTTATGTCCGCCCGTTTTGCCAAAGGTGCCGCCAATGCAGATATGCGGGGAAGCCTTGTAAAACAGGCCTAATTCACCAAAGCTGTCGGCGATATAAATACCCGTATCCGCCAGTGGTAATTGATGGGTGGAACGGCGCAACCCGTTTAGTTTAAGCGGTTTTATCACACGTTCCATAATCACATCCGCGCGGGCCGGGTGGCGCGGCACAATGATGGTAAGCAAGTCAGGAAATTGTTCAGCCAGTTTCTGGTGAACGCGGCAGGCGATTTCTTCTTCGCCCTCATGCGTGGATGCCATGACCCAGAGCGGGCGGTTGCCAATCACTTTTTTTAGCGCAGTAAAGTCCGTTTCATTGACCGGCAATGGCTGCGCCGCACCCTTTAAATTCCCAACACTGCGTGCGGATGTTGCGCCAAGTTCGCGGAAACGAACGGCATCATTCTCGCTTTGTGCCAGCACAACCGCAAAGACGCGCAATAATGCTTTTATCCAAAGTTCGGCATAGCTGCCCCAGTTGCGCGCGGATTTTTCGCTGATGCGCGCATTTAAAAGCGCGGCCGGAATTTTCTTGCCGCGCAGCGTGCCAATCATGTTTGGCCAAAGCTCCGATTCCACCAAAAGTGCGAGATTTGGCTGCCAATGGCGCACAAAGCGGCGCATCGCCTCCATCGTATCGACGGGGATGTATTGATGAATGACATTGGGCGGCAGGCGCGTTGCCAGCAATTCCGCCGAGCTTTTTGTGCCAGTGGTCAGCAGCAAGTGTGGCTTTTGCGGCAATGCATTCAAACGGCTTAAAAGCGGCAGGAGTGACAAGGCTTCACCCACGCTGGCACCATGACACCAGATGAGCTTACCCGCAGGGCGCACGCCCGATGGATAACCAAAGCGTTCATGCAAACGGCTGGGTTCTTCCTTACCCTTTGCTGCGCGGATGTGAAGATAGATGGGAAGTAGCGGCGCAATTAAGAACGTGAGCGCGCGGTAAATGGTTGGATAAAACTTTGGCAGTGTCTTGATGCGGATATGCATGGCATGCAAGAAATCCATCGCGCGCTCAAAGCGGCGGATGCGGCGCAGCGTGTATTGCGTGGGGGCTTGCAGATTATCGAGGAATTGCTTGGTGCAGCTTGCCCATGAATAGTTTTCGGCGACAAAGGAATGGCAGAGTTCCGGCGCTGGTTTCAGTACCGCTGCCTTTAATGCCGCTTCACGCAAATCATCATGCAACACAACAAACCCAGCGGTTTTTGTACTGTCGGCAAAGACATCAACCGGCCCTTGGACAGGGTAGGCCGCAATGGCCAAGCCGCATGCAGCGGCTTCCAGCAGCACCAAGCCAAAAGTATCCGTTTTGGATGGGAAGACGAATACATCCGCGCCCGCATAATGCCGCGCCAAATCTTCACCGCTCCGTTTACCCAGGAAATGCACGTTCGGGTAACGGTGCCTGAAATCCGCTTCGCCGGGGCCATCGCCAATCACCACTTTGCTGCCGGGCAAATCGAGCGATAGGAACGCATCAAGGTTTTTTTCAACCGCCACGCGGCCAACGTAAATATAAATCGGTCGCGGCAAATCCTTGAACGGCGCGAAATCTTTTCCGTAAGGCTTGAAGATGTTGGTATCCACCCCGCGTGACCAGCGGTGGATATTGCTGATGCGGTGCTGGCGCAGCGTGTTTTCGATGGATGGCGTTGACACCATCACCGCGCAGGATGGCACATGCACGCGCTTGATGAATTGATAGGTAATCAGCTTCACGGCTTTCTTGAAAATGCCCGGTACGCGCTTTTCCAGATATTCCGGAAAACAGGTGTGATACGCCGTGGAATAAGGGCGTTTTTGCTGGATGCAGATATGGCGCATGGCCATGCCCAGCGGGCCTTCGGTAGAGATATGAATGTAGTCGGGCTGGAATTGGTCAATCGCCTTGCGCAGGCGGTTATCCGCAAAAAATTCCAGTTTGATTTCCGGATAGCTGGGCGCGGGGAAGGTGAGCAGGCCGGGTTCCGGCCCGATGACCTTTACCGTGTGGCCCATTTTTTCAAGCTGGCGCATGGTTTCTTCCAGCGTGCGCACAACACCATTGACCTGCGGATGCCAAGCATCAGAAACGATGAGGAGTTTCATGCAGCCGCCAAAAGTTGTGAGCGCTGCGTGGGCCAGTGAATAATTTCAAGGCGGCCGTCATGGTGTTCGACCAATGCGGTGCAGGATTCCACCCAATCGCCATCATTGCAGTACAGCACGTCTTCAACAGTGCGGATTTCCGCCCGGTGAATATGCCCACAAATGATGCCTGCGCATTTATTCTGGCGCGCTTCTTCGGCCAGAAAATGCTCGTAATCATTGATGTCTTTGACAGCGCCCTTCACCTTTTGTTTCAGGTAAGCGGAAAGCGACCAATAGGTAAGGCCCAGCGCCCTTCGTACCGTATTGAATATCCAGTTCATGGCAATCGCGATGCCATAGGCCACGCTGCCGAGTTTGGCGAGCCATTTGGCGCAGCTCATCACCGCATCAAACTGGTCGCCATGCATCACCAGCATGCGCTTGCCATCGGCGGTTTCATGAACCAGCTGGTTGACGACCGTGATGCCGCCAAAACTTTTTCCCAGATAATCGCGCGACATTTCATCATGATTGCCGGGGATGTAGGTAACGTTAGTGCCTTCACGCGACAATTTCAGGAAGTGATGCAGGACAGAATTATGTGATGCGGGCCAGAACCATTTTTTTTTGAGTTCCCAGCCATCGACAATATCGCCCACTAAATACAGCGTTTTGCTGGTGGTATGGGCAAGGAAATCGAGCAGCAAATCGGCCTGGCAGCCACGGGTGCCAAGATGAATATCGGATAGCCAGATGGTGCGGTAAGACAGCATAGTGGCCAGTTTAGTGTGGCAAAGTCTATGCTGCAACCTTTGTGGCAGGGCTTATTGCCTTGTTATTTAATGATTATTCGAGGATTTATTCCCCGGCAACCGTCATGCCTTCGATGCGCAAGGTGGGCGCATCAACGCCGTAGCGATGGGTTAAATCATTCGCGGCGGTTAAATTCTGGAACATTGGCTTTAAATTTCCGGCAATCGTCATTTCATGCACGGGGAAAGAAAGCGTTCCATTTTCAATCCAGAACCCTGCCGCGCCCTGGCTGTAATCGCCCGTCAGCGTGTCGCCGCCATGCCCCATAGTTTCGGTGACATAAAATCCTTCTTTAATATCAGCGATGAGCGCTTCGGCTGTGACCGCGCCAGCATCCATATAGAAATTGCTGGCGCTGATGCCGGGAACGCCGCCAACGCCGCGGCTGCCATGGCCAGTGCTTTTCAGATTTAATTGGCGCGCCGCGCTGCAATTCATCATCCATGATTTTAAAACGCCGTTTTCAACAAAGGCCATGCGCTGCGTTGGTAAGCCTTCACCATCAAAGGGACGGGAACGTAAACCGCGCTTCATCAACGGGTCATCAATCAAATGGATATTGGCAGGGAAAATGGATTTACCCATGTCATCAATCAGGAAGGATGCCTTGCGCGCAATCGCAGCGCCGTTCATGGCGCTTAAAAGATTTCGCAGAAGGGAAGATGCCACGCGCGGCGCAAATACCACGGGAATTTTTTTGGTAGGCATTTTGCGCGCATCAAGGCGGCTTACGGTGCGCGCGGCTGCTGCCAATGCGACATCTTGCGGTGTGCGCATATCGCTGGCGTGCAGCGCGCTGGAATAATCATAATCGCGCACCATGTGGGTGTCTGTGCCAGCGACTACTTCGATGGAAAGCCCATGCGATGTGCCGCGATATCCGCTGGAAAAACCGTGGCTGGTGACGAATGCAAAGCCTGACAACCCCCAGCTGGCATTGCTTTCTTCGACATTGGTAACCTTGGGAACAGCACGCACCACCTCTTCCATTGTTTTGGCGGATGCAATCAAGGTATCGGCATCAACTTCAACGCCATCAAATAAATCCAAATCAGGAATTTGCTTGGCAAGCTGATCTTGCGCAGCGAGGCCAGCATAAGGATCTTCGGGCGCAAGCTTTGCCATACTGACCGCGCGTTCCACCATTTCGTTCAGGCGTTCCTTGTGGATGTCATGCGTTGCAACGCAGGCTTGCTTTTTGCCGATGAGTACGCGAAGACCCAAGGATGCGCTTTCGCTGCGCTCCAGCGTTGAAAGCTCCCCATTGCGAATGGCGGCCGATACACCCATGCTTTCGACATAGACGCCGTCCGCTGCATCCGCGCCAACGCTCTTGGCTTTCTTAATCAGCGTTTCGAGATGTTCGAAAAGATGCGAAGGAACTTTGGAAGAATGGGCGGATGATGACATGCGATAAGACCGATAAAAAAAGATGGTCTTTAGCAATTACCCCTTAAACCTTAAAAACGCTACTTATATTTTAAAAACGCCGCCGTTTTCGGTAATCCATTTCAGGAAATTGTCGAATGACATGGGTTTGGCGATGAGATAACCCTGCGCCAAATCGCAGCCGCGGTCTTTGAGCATGTTCCACACCGCTGCGGTTTCGATGCCTTCCGCCACGACTTTCAGATTCAAATTATGGCCAAGGTCGATAATGGTGTTGGCAATCATCTGGCTGTCGCGGTTTTCGGCCATATCCATCACGAAGGATTTATCCATCTTCATCGAGCTGAACGGCATGCGTTGCAATTCGCGCAAGGATGAATAGCCGGTTCCGAAATCGTCAATTGCCACGCCAAAGCCGCGCAGGCGCAGGCGGGTCAGCACATCCATAATCTTGCGCACATCGCGCATCGCTTCGCCTTCGGTCACTTCGATGGTGAGTTTTTCGGGCGGGATATTCTTTGCCTTGCATAATTCATCAAGGCGGTCGGGCACGCCCAGATCAATCAGATTGCTGGCGGTCATGTTGATGGAGATGGCAACCGGAAAGCCCTTGGCATGAAACTCCACGAGATTATCAACGGCGATTTTCATGACCTGGTTGGTCATTGCCTGCATTTCGGCGGTATCCATCTTATCCAGAAAATGGTCAGGCGATAAAATGCCGTGCTGCGGGTGGTTCCAGCGCACCAATGCTTCCATGCCGCGCACGCGGCCCGTGATGATATCAACGATGGGTTGGTAGAATACCGCAACTTCTTCATCCTTCATCTTGCTGTCGGATACATCGGCGGTTTTGGCGGTGGTCTTGGTCTCGGCTTTTGCCAGCAAATCAAGCGTGTCGCGCAGCGTTGGGATTTCAATGGGTTTTTCAAGAACGCCAATCACATTAATGCCATGCGCCGCGCCAAGGCGCTTTGCGGAATTCAGAACGCGCACATCATGGCCGCTCATTAATACAATCGCGCAACCTTTAATATGGTCGCCAAGGTTACGCAGTAATTCAACGCCGTCGGTTCCCGGCATCATCAAATCAAGCATGATGCAGTTGGGCTTGAATTCCACCAGGGCTTCTTCAACCTTGGCGGGATCGCTGATGGTTTTGGCTTCAAAGCCGCGACCATCAGCAACATCTGCAATCAGTTCGCAAATATCAACCTCGTCATCAACTATGAGCAGGCGCTGTGTCATGGGTGAAGCTTATCCTCACCTGCGTGAGAAGCGTTAGGTTTTTTTTTCAATAATGAAACGAGATGATGAATGCCTTTGCGCACATCTTGCGCCGAATATGGCTTCTCGATTACTTCAAGGGCGTAATGGTTCAAGAAATCCCGCACGGGAATGCTGAGCGTATCGCCCGTTACAAACATGATGCGCGAGAGATATCTGGATTTATTCGCTTCCAAGGCGCGGTAAAGGCCGGGGCCATCCAGCACCGGCATGCGCAAATCGCTGATGATTAAATCGACATCTTCCTTATCAAGCACATCGAGCGCCTTCTGGCCGTTATCAACCAGAATAAGCTCATGGCCATTTTCCTGGAGAATATCTGCCAAGGTCTGGCCCAATTCCACTTCGTCATCCACAATCAGGATTTTTTGTTTTGGCACTTTGTAGTTATGCGCTTTGGCTTGCGGGTCTTCTTCAATAAGTTCTGCATCCTTGCTGATAGGCAGCGAGAAGATGAAGCGCGCGCCGGTCTGGAATTCGCCTTCCTGCGGCGTGTCTTGAACGTTTTCAACCCAGATGCGGCCGCCGTGACTTTCAACAATGTTATGGCAGAGTGAAAGACCAACGCCCGTGCCTGAGCCCGCAGGCTTCGTTGTAAAGAACGGCTCGAAAATGCGGTGGATGATATCGCCTGGAATGCCTGTGCCGTTATCAGTGACCGCGACATAGATCATGCCGTCATTATGCTCGCCTTCGCCTGTCCAGCTATCAATGGTGATGCTGCGCTTGCCGTCTTTTTCTTGCAGCACCTGCTTGGCGTTCATCACCAAATTGGTAATCACTTGCGTCATTTGATCGCCGTCAGCCAACGCTTTTGGCAAATGGGCATCCAGATGGCGGATAAGTTCAATGTTGTCGGTGCGCAACTGGAAGGCCAGCAGTTCAATCGCGCTTTCAATGACTTCATTAATCGAAACCGCCTTGCGTTCAGGGGGCTTGCGGCGGGCAAGCGCAAGGAAGCTTTTAATGATGCGCGCGCAGCGTTCGCCGGCCTTGTGAATTTTATCGGCGCGGCCAATGGTTTTTTCATCCTTTGCGCTTTCGCTCAGCAGCACGGCTTGACCGACAATCACCGATAACGGGTTATTCAATTCATGCGCTACGCCTGCCAGCAAGCCGCCAAGCGCCGCCAGCTTTTCGGATTGTTGCAGCGCGGATTCCTGGTCTTTAATTTTGACTTCAGCCAATTTGCGCTCGGTGATGTCGTTAATGCCAATCACGGCGCAGGGGCGGCGTTCATAGTGGATAGCACGTGCAGAAACCGCGGCATAGAATGTGGAATGGTCGGAGCGTTGCAGCAAAAATTCGCGTAAATCAACGCCGCCGGTTTTTTGCACATCCAGCATCATTTCGCGGCGCGCTTGGATATCCGTAAAGAAGCTGTCGAGCGAGCTGCCAATCAGGTTTTCCATGCTCATGCCCAGCGCAGTTACCGTGCCTTGGCTTGCATACACAATCTCGCCTTCATTGAGTGTGGCGATAAGCACAGGAACCGGATGCGCTTCAGCAATGCTGCGGAAGCGGATTTCACTGGCCTTAAGCCGAGATTCCGCGCGCTTCTTTTCAGTGATATCGCCAACCGAACCCACAAGGCGCAACACCTTGCCCGCGCTGGAGCGCACGGCAACGCCCGTGGTTGAAACCCAGACAACCTGCTTGACGTTATTACGATCCTTGCGCGTGATGCGGTAATCCAGCGTGAAAGAGGTTTCTTTTTTTGAATGCATGAAGGCAAAGAACTTCTCGCGCACCATCTTGCGGTCTTCCGGATAGATGATGCGGAACCATAATTTGAGGATTTGCTTCTGGTTGGTCAGCGCCGCGCCAAAAATGCGGCGCAAGCGGTCGGAAAAGTAAGCTTGCCTGGTTGTCAAGTCCCAGTCGTACAAGCCTTCGTTTGAACCCAGCGCCGCCATGCGAAAGCGTTCGTTACTGGTTGCAAGCTCGCGTTCCTTTAATTCCTGGCGTTTGGCGAATTGGCTTGCAATCACCACCGCGAACAGCATGGAGCATAGGGCATAGGATAATGCGTTAAGATCGCTCGCAATGCGCGACAGGCCAAACGCCGACCATTCAATCGGCAGCGTGCTAAGCGTGCCAACGCACACAACCGCAAAGGCCATCACGTGCGCCAAGCTGCCGCTGATGCGCAGCAGGTAAGCAAAAAACCCAGCCAGCAAATAAATAAAAATAAGCCCAACGCCGATAAAGGGCAGCCACTGGGTAACGAAGTTAAGGTCAATCACGGCAAGCGCGAACATGCCCACCAGCACCGCAATACCCACATACAATAGATAGCGGATAGGGGATTGCATCTCGTCGAGTTCAAGATAAACAATCGTGAACAGAGCACTAAACACATAAAATAAAATCAACGTGGTTTGCTTGATGAAGATAACCGCAAGCTCATCCTTGCTGATGCGATCCATGTAACCGCTGGCGGCTGCCATGTGCAGCATGAGGCAAAGCACCATCAACATAAGATAAATCTGGCTTCGGTCGCGAATGGCAAGCCATGTGGAAAAGAGGTAAATGAAGGACGCGGTAATCACGCCAAGGAATGTGCCAGCGGTCAGCGATGGTTCAACACCGAGCAAGGTCGCAAGCGATAGGCGTGACGACACAGCGGTTTGCGCAAAAGCCGGTGTTGCAAAACATACGATGATGAGACATAGCGCGAGCGCTGCACTGAAAAGCGCGCGGGCAAATAGCGGTGTTTTTTGCAATTCTGAATAGGACACTGGAACACGAAGGAATGTTGAATAACCCCCTATTTATCGCTGCAAAAACCTAAAAACCCTTTACTTAAATGCAAGGAAATATGGCAAAAAGCCGTTATACATGAGGAACGATGCAACTGCGTTTACCACATGTGTCTTTTGCGGTGAGTTTTGTCAGCAGTTTGTCAACGATGCTTGATAAACTGTTAAGAAAAACTATTTCACTAAAAGAAGAGAGAAAGGCAACAAACGGAGAAAAACACGGAGAAAAAGAATGACTAGCTTGACCAATAAAGCGCCTAAAAACGAACCCCAGAATCTGCAAAAGAATCTAATCATCACCAAGCGCGCATCCACCGAGCGCGGTTATGTCAACATGGGTTGGCTTCAAAGCTATCACAGTTTTTCATTCGGCGAATATCACGATATCAACCATATGGGCTTTGGCAATTTGCGCGTCATTAATGATGATGTGATTGCGCCGTCGCAAGGCTTTGGCATGCATGGTCACCGCGATATGGAAATTGTCACCATCGTGCTAACCGGCGCGCTTGCGCATAAAGACAATATCGGCAATGGCACCAGCATTTTGCCATATGATGTGCAGCGCATGAGCGCAGGAACCGGCATTGAACATAGCGAGTTTAATGCATCGGATGTTGAAAACACGCGCCTGTTGCAAATCTGGATTTTTCCGGAAAAGCGCGGCCTCAAACCATCGTATGAACAAAAGAAGATTGAAGCGGCCGATATGCAGAATAAGCTGTGTTTAATCGCGGCACGCGAAGGCGGGGCCATTACGATTCACCAAAATCTCGATTTATACAGAACGCAGATTGATGCCAATAAAACCGTGCGTTTTGATGTAAAACAGGGACGCAAAGTGTGGATTCAAGTAGCCAGCGGTAATCTCACCATCGATGGCCATGAAGTACAGGAAGGCGATGCCTTGGCAGTGACTTCACAGCCTGTTTCGGGGGGTCAGGAAGATTTTGGTTCTGTGGCAATAAATCTACAGGCGAAGTCGGCTTCTGACGTATTAATTTTCGACCAGCCAGTATAGATTCCGGTTTTTACTCAAGTAGTGACATTAACGTCTAATGTTATTACTTGGGTATTTACCAATTTTTATAAATAAAGACTTTTCTTTTCAAGTATAGATTTTATTATTACTAGTATTAATAACCTTTTAACCATGTTTTAGACTTAAAGATTACTAGTTTATTACTGTAAAAACTGCATTTTTCTCTGTTTTCAAAATACAATCATCTAATACTTTCAAATAAACCGTGTTATGGTGAGTTCTTATCAGGGGATATCGGGAACAACTCGAAATTGGAAAAACCAAACCCTGCTGAGACTAAAAGTGAGACGGGGAGAGAAAGTACTATGGACGACGAGACACTATTAAAGACCCTCAAGAATGGCGTGATGATCGCCGGGCACGAAATGGGCCCTGTGGGTGACCACTGGCCAGCCATTCATGCCATTACGAAAGGGCTCGATACAGAATTCGAAACAATGAAGCGCAACGAAGCGGTAATTGGCGAGCTGGAATTTCATATGGCTTCCGCATTCCGCTTGTTTGAAGAAGCAGCAGAACATTGTGGCCCAGAAGAAAAGAAAGAAATCATGGCGACCATGAAAACCATGTGGGACAATTATTACGCCATCTTCGAACCCCTTGATTCAAAATTCCAGCCTGATGCTGATGATTTGCTCCCAGAAGGAAGCGACAGAAAGCGCTATATCAAGGCCGCTGCTAAAATTATGAAAGATATGGGAGTGACGATATGAGTAGTGCTACATGGACAGGTAGAGCAGATAACCGTTCAGTGACCACTGAACTCACAGCGCGCTTGGCTGCTCTTTCCGCTCAGGAAAATTTTGAACATCTGCGTCGCATGGCGCAGCAATTGAAAGATGCTCCGGCTGCTGCAAAAAACTTGATGCAGCAAGGCTTGAATATCTTGGGTGGTTTATCAGGTGCTGTTCTTGATCGTACCGCAACGGTGGCTGTACAGAACAAAAAACCACTGGCAGATACAACGCTTGCTGTTGTTGCGGATGCAACCAGCGTACGTCCAGAAAGCACGCCAAGAGGAAGAATCATCGCGCCAACCCGCACGGTGTAATGTTTCCAGAAAGTTATGTAAAAAGAGGCTCCTAACCGGGCCTCTTTTTTTTATGCGCCCGTTTTATGAACGTGTTGAGGTGATGATGTAATTCACATCAACATCGGATGCGTTGATGGAGAAGGTACCGGAGAGCGGGTTGTAACACAAACCCACAATATCATCCGTGTTCATACCGGCAACAGATAACCAGCCGGAGAGTTCCGATGGTTTGACGAATTGCCGCCAATCATGCGTGCCGCGCGGCAGCCAGCGAAGAATATATTCGCTGGCAACGATACCCAACAGAAACCCCTTTGGGCTGCGGTTAAGCGTTGAAAAAATCATCAGGCCGTTTTTCTTCAAAAGCTTTGCGGCCTGTTTGACGAAGTGTGCCTGTTCATCCACATGTTCGATAATTTCCAAGGCCAGTACGACATCATAGGTTTCTTTCGCGGCAACCAGCGCATCAACATCCGATGCGCGGTAGGTGACAGAAACTTTATTTTCTTTTGCATGATGCTGCGCAGCGGCAATCAATTCTTCACTTGCGTCAATGCCAGTTACTTGCGCGCCCCACACCGCCAAATTTTCGCTGACCAAGCCTGCGGCACATCCAATATCCAAAATACTTATATGCTCAGACGCCGCAGGGCTTCGCTCGCGTAAGCTCGCGGAGTGACGGTCGTCACTCTTGGGTTTTTTATGGTCTTTGAAGTGCGCGGAGATTTTGGTTTTAATATAATCAAGACGCACGGGGTTCAGTTTATGCAATGGCGCCATTGGGCCTGACGGGTTCCACCATTGCCCCGCCAATGCCGAAAAACGGCTGATTTCTTCAGCATTAACTGTTTTTCTCTTCTGCACTCTTTGTACCATTGGGCCAAAACCCTCTTGCGTATTTTGCTCTTCAAAGATAGGTTCTGCGCTTCTTAAAAACAATCCATATAATAATCAATCTGGTTCACTTTCATGGCTACGCTTGTTTTAAAATTTGGTGGTACTTCCGTTGCAAATCCTGAGCGCATTCAAAATGCCGCAAAAAAGGTAAAGGCGGAGCTTGATCTGGGTCATAAGATTGTCGTGGTGGTTTCCGCGATGTCGGGCGTGACCAACCAATTGGTTGAATATGTGCGCACCATTACCCCTTCCTACGACCCATCGGAATATGACGTGGTGGTTGCATCGGGTGAACAGGTGACCAGCGGGCTGATGGCGCTTGCGCTTCAGCAACTGGACGTAAAGGCGCGTTCCTACCAAGGATGGCAATTGCCATTCTATTCCAGCGACAAGCATGAAAAAGCGCGCATCGATGAAATCGGCACCGATTTGATGAAGGATTGCTTCAAGCAAAACATCACACCGGTTATTCCGGGCTTCCAAGGCGTGACACGTCCTTCAAAAGATGGGGGCAACCGCATCACCACACTTGGCCGCGGTGGTTCGGATACGTCGGCGGTAGCATTGGCGGCGGCACTGAAAGCAGATCGCTGCGATATTTATACGGACGTGAATGGCATTTACACCAGCGATCCGCGCCTTGTGCAAAAGGCCAAAAAGATCAACCGCATTGCGTATGAAGAAATGCTGGAGCTTGCGTCATTGGGCTCCAAAGTTCTGCAAACGCGCTCCGTTGAACTTGCGATGAATTACAAAGTACCTGTGCAGGTGCTTTCAACCTTTGAAACAACAGTGGGTAGCGATTTACCCGGAACATTTTTAATTGATGAGGACGCCATGATGGAAAAACAAATGGTCACCGGTTTGGCACATAGCCGTGACGAAGCACGCATCACCCTGACCAATGTGGAAGACAAGCCCGGCATGCTGGCGCGCATCTTTGGGCCATTGGCCGAAGCCAACATCAACGTCGATATGATTGTGCAAGCCGCATCGGATGACGGCAAAACCGTTGACGTGACCTTCACCGTTCCGCGCGCTGATATTGTTCGCGCAACCGAAGCGCTGACCAACAACAAGCAGACGATTGCGTATAAGGAACTGCAAACCAACAAGGACGTTGTGAAAATTTCCGTGGTTGGCGTTGGCATGCGTTCCTATGCCGGTGTAGGCCAAATGATGTTCAAGGCATTGGCCGATAAGGGCATCAACATTCAGGTGGTTTCAACATCCGAAATTAAAATTTCGGTGTTGATTGAAGAAGCATACACCGAATTGGCGCTGCGCACGCTGCACACAACCTACCAGCTTGATGCGGCGTAAGCAGATATGGCTTCGCCCTATCTCTCCAAAATAACCAAGCGTGGCCGTGATTTCCTGGGCTGCGAGCTTGCCGTGATGGGCGGCGCGATGACCTGGGTTTCCGAGCGCAAACTTGTTTCCGCGCTTTCCAATGCGGGCGCATTCGGCGTGATTGCCTGTGGTTCGATGAACACCGATTTGCTGCGTGCGGAAATTAAAGCGACACGCGCGCTCACTAACAAACCATTTGGCGTCAACCTCATCACCATGCATCCGCAACTGGAAGCGCTGATTGATGTATGTGTGGAAGAAAAAGTTTCGCATGTTGTTCTGGCGGGCGGCTTGCCACCCGCAACGGCTATCACCCGCATTAAAAATGGCGCCGCGAAAGTGTTGGCATTCGCCCCCGCACTCGTCATCGCTAAAAAACTTATTCGTTCGGGCGCGGATGCCATCGTGATTGAAGGCATGGAAGCGGGCGGTCATATTGGCCCCGTTAGCACTTTTGTTTTAGCGCAAGAAATTCTGCCGAATATTACCGAAGTACCCGTGTTTGTTGCAGGCGGTATTGGCCGCGGCGAAGGCATGCTGGCCTTTTTGGAAATGGGCGCGGCGGGTGTTCAATTGGGCACGCGCTTTGTTTGCGCGAGCGAATGCATTGCGCATGCGAATTTCAAAAAAGCATTTATGCGCGGTGCCGCGCGTGATGCACAGCCCAGTATGGCGCTGGATGCAAGGTTCCCGGTTATCCCTGTTCGGGCGCTCGCGAATGATGGCACCCGTGCCTTTATGGAAAAACAACGCGAAGTGATTGCCAAGTTTGACAAGGGCGATCTGGACCAAAAGGCAGCCCAGCTGGAAATCGAACATTTCTGGGCGGGCGCTTTGCGCCGCGCAGTGGTGGATGGTGATGTTGATACAGGCTCCGTTATGGCGGGACAAAGCGTTGGTATGGTTGATAAAGAACAAAGCGCCGCAGAGATTTTGGCAGAGTTGATGGGTGAGGCTGAAGCAGCCTTGGCCCGCAGGGCTTAATAGCTCAAACGCCACATGGCTTCGCTCGCATAAGCTCGTGGGCAGCCTTGCCGCCTTAATTAAGACCTTTGCACGAAATCATCACCTTGTGAAAATAACCCACTTAGAAAAATTATGCTGGCGAAATGATGGACTGCGCCCTTTTCCTTTGCTAAAACAAAGAGATGTGGTGATAATTTAGGCAGGCTTCGTTGATTCAAGGCATCTTAAAGCACCATGACGCGTTCCAGTAATCAGGTTTCGGTAAGGCAGTTATCGTTTGATATGACATCCAGCACAAATTCACCCAGCCACCAGAACGATGAAGCGCCAGCAGAAACCTATGCTGACGTATCGGCTGCAAGTGAAGCCTTGGCAAAAGCCAGCGAAGCCTTGGATGATTTGCGCGGGCTTGCCGCAAAAGTGGAAGTGGATGGATTGCTGGTGGATGCCACCCAGGTTCAAAAACAGGGTGAACAAAAAGCAGTTGAAGAGCCCGTGATGGAATCTGCGCCTGTTCAGGAAACGCAGCCGCAAGAAGTACTCTCCGAAATTTTGCAAACCAAAACCGAAGAAATAAAAAAAGCTGCGAACACGAAACAAAAAGTTGGCGAAACGCTGCGTGCCGCGCGCGAAGCGGAAGGTTATGCGATTGAAGACATCGCCGCTGAAGTAAAAATCAAACCGCAACATCTTCTCGCGATTGAGGAAAGCCGTTTCAACGATTTGCCATCGCGTACTTACGCGGTAGGTTTTGTGCGCGCTTATGCCAGCACATTGGGCTTGGATGTGGATGCGTTGGTGGCCGATACACGCCGCGAAGTTGCGCATTATATGCCGCATAAACAGCCGCAAATGATGATGCCGGAAGTGGTTTCAGAACAGCCATTGCCATCATCTTCGCTGGTGGTGATTACCGCCGCGCTCGCCTTTTTATTATCCGCAGCGGGTTATGTTTTCACGCGTGATACGGCCGTGACCACGCCAACCCAGCCGCCATCCATTTCCGCCAAACATACACCCGCAGCATCTGTTGTCACCAAACCCGCAGCAGTAGTGCCGCCACCTGTTCAGCAGCAAGCGCAACAGCAAGCTGTTCAGCAGCCCGTTCAACCACAGGTTCAGCAGCCTGCCATTGCCCTTCCCCAACCCGTTGTGCAAGCCGTGCCGCATGAAGAACCCGCCGCCGTTGATACGGCTGACGTTGATACAACCCATGTAAGCTCCGGCTTCCTGCAAAAAGGGCTGGTTGCGCCAGCCACGCCGGCCGCGCCCGGAAAAGCCGCGCCGCCATCACGCATCAAATTAAAAGCAGTTGAAGAAACAACCGTGCAAATTTTTGATTCAACTGGCCGTATGGTTGCCGAACGCGTGATTAACAAGGGCGAAGCATTCTATGTGCCCGATAAAGCAGGCTTAACATTAGCCACCACCAATGCGGGCGCACTGCATATGCAGATTGACGGGCGTGAAATGCAACCGCTGGGCGACCCCGATGAAGCGATGCATAACATTCCTTTAAACCCCGATAGTTTATTGAAATACCTGCAATAAATAAGCCGCCTTAAAAGCTAGCTTTTGCCCCTTTTTTGGGCTATATCATCGCGCATAAAGCTGGTGGGAAAACAGGAAAAGAAATGTTACACGACGATATTAATAGTATTCGCCCTTGGCGCCAGATTCAGCGCCGGGCATGCCGCAAGATTAACGTTGGCCCGTTGGAAATGGGCGGTGATGCGCCAATCTCGGTTCAGACCATGACCAACACGCTTACCAAAGATGTGGAAGCGACCGTTGCGCAGATTAACCGCTGCGTGGATGTAGGCGCCGATATGGTGCGCGTGTCCTGCCCTGATGAAGAATCAACGGCAGCGCTCAAGGAAGTTGTAAAGCAATCCCGCTGCCCGATTTCGGCGGATATCCATTTCCATTACAAGCGCGCATTGGAAGCTGCCGAAGCGGGCGCAGCGGAACTGCGCATCAACCCCGGTAACATCGGTTCTGCCGACCGCGTGAAGGAAGTTGTAAAAGCCGCGAAAGATCATGGCTGCGCAATCCGCATTGGCGTGAACGCAGGTTCGCTCGAAAGTGATTTGCTGGAAAAATACGGCGAGCCTTGCCCCGATGCGATGGTGGAAAGCGCGCTCGACCACATTAAAATTCTTGAAGACAATGATTTCTTCAACACCAATATTTCCGTGAAAGCATCCGACGTGTTCTTGGGCGTTGCATCGTATCAAGCATTGGCTGATGCATGCGATTATCCGATGCATATTGGCATTACCGAAGCAGGCGGCACGCGCATCGGCACCGTGAAATCATCCATCGGTCTTGGCATGCTGCTATGGTCGGGCATCGGCGATACCATCCGCGTTTCATTGTCAGCTGAGCCTGAAGAAGAAGTAAAAGTCGGCTTTGACATGCTGAAAAGCATGAATTTGCGCTGCCGCGGCGTGACGCTCATTTCATGCCCATCTTGCGCGCGCCAAAACTTCAACGTGATTAAAACCGTGGAAGTTCTGGAACAACGCCTATCGCACATCACCACGCCAATGAGCGTGTCGGTGATTGGCTGCGTGGTAAACGGCCCCGGCGAAGCAACCTATACCGATATTGGTTTCACAGGCGGCGGTAAGAATACTCACCAAGTTTACATTGCTGGCCAGCCCGCACACCGTTTGAAAGACGAAGACATCGTTGATCACTTGGTTGGTCTGGTTGAAAAGAAAGCTGCTGAAATTCAAGCTGGCATTGATGCCAAAAAAGCTGCGGCGCAAAGCGAACTGCAACAAGCAGCCGCAGAGTAGACACCACCCATGTCGATGGCCGAAAAATTTTTGGCTGTTCAGGCCAAGCATGAAGAACTAGGCGCAAAGCTGGAGCAGGGTGACAAGCTGTCATCCAAGGAATTCGTGCGCTGTTCCAAAGAATATTCCGATTTAACGCCGGTCGTCGAAGCCATTACCGAATGGAAATCCGCGCTTAAGGAAAAAGATGATCTGGAAGGTCTTTTAAAAGACCCCGATATGAAAAGCATGGCAGAAAGCGAATTGCTGGCGCTGACCAAAAAGCTGCCGGAACTGGAACGCGCCATTCAACTGCAATTGCTGCCCAAAGACGAGGCCGATGAAAAGAACGCGATTCTGGAAGTGCGTGCAGGCACAGGCGGCGATGAAGCTGCGCTTTTCGCGGCCGTGTTGTTTGATATGTATAAGCGTTATGCAGCCGTCAAAGGCTGGAAATTCGAAGTGATGGATTTTTCGGAAAGTGATTTGGGCGGCCTTAAAGAAGCCAGCGCCAGCATCACTGGCCGCAACGTGTTCGCGCGTTTAAAGTTTGAATCCGGCGTGCACCGCGTGCAGCGCGTGCCCGAAACCGAAAGCCAGGGCCGCGTGCATACATCCGCCGCCACCGTGGCGGTTCTGCCGGAAGCCGAAGAAGTTGATATCAATATCAATGAAAGCGATTTGAAAATTGACGTTTACCGTGCATCCGGCGCTGGCGGACAGCATGTGAATAAAACCGAAAGCGCCGTGCGCATCACGCATTTGCCAACCGGCACGGTGGTGGCGATGCAGGAAGAACGCTCGCAGATTAAAAACCGCGCCAAGGCGATGAAGATTTTGCGCAGCCGCATTTATGAAAATGAACGCAGCAAATTGGCAAGCACCAGAGCAGCAGATCGTAAAACACAGGTGGGCAGCGGTGACCGCAGCGAGCGCATTCGCACCTATAATTTTCCGCAAGGCCGCGTGAGCGATCACCGCATCAACCTCACGCTTTATAATATTGATGCAATTGTCGATGGCACGGAGCTGGACGAAATCATCGAAGCCTTGCTGGCCGATGACCAGATGACCAAGCTCGCCGAATTCGCAACGCTATGAGAAGGGGCGAAGCGTTAATATATGCTTCGCAGCGCCTTAAAGAAGCAGGCATTGAAGACCCCGAGCGTGAAGCACGGTTGCTATTGAGTTATGCGCTGCAATGCGAAGCGCTGGAATTGATTATCCGCCCGCGCGTTGAATTGGATATTGATGAAGAAACCATATTCCAAGGCTGGCTGGCCAGGCGCGAAAAACGCGAACCGTTGGCGCGCATTCATGGTATTCGCGAGTTTTGGGGCCTGCCTTTTGGCCTGAATGAAGCAACGCTGGAACCACGCCCCGACACGGAAACATTAGTGGAATGCGTTTTAAAAAAACTGCCGGATAAAGCTACACCGCTGAAAATTCTCGATATCGGCACGGGCACGGGCTGCGTTTTATTGTCGCTGTTGCATGAATACCAATATGCGCAAGGCATGGGGACGGATAAGTCATCCCGCGCATTACAAGCCGCGCAGCAAAACGCGGTGCAGTTGGGCTTGAAAACGCGTGCAAGTTTTCTGGAAACGAATTGGTGCGAAAACGTAAATGGCATGTTTGATGTGGTGGTCAGCAACCCGCCCTATATCGCCAAATCTGAATTGAATGATTTACAGCCCGAAGTGCGCGATTATGACCCGATGCTGGCATTGGATGGCGGCGAAGATGGTTTAGAGCCATACCGCATCATCACGCCAATGGCCAAAAACCTGCTGAAAAACGGCGGTTTATTGGCGTTTGAAGTGGGTCATGCGCAGGCTGGCACGGTGCAGGACATTTTAAAGCAAAACGGATTTGGTGGTGTTGGAATGCGCCAAGATTTTCAGAATATCGCACGCGTGGTGTTTGGAACCATTTCCGGTCACTGAACCATTCCCGTACTACATCGCCCCATAATTAGGGCCGCCGCCACCTTCAGGTGTAACCCAATTGATATTCTGCATTGGGTCTTTGATGTCGCAGGTTTTGCAATGAATGCAGTTTTGCGCATTGATTTGCAAGGCTGGCTTATCGCTGGCATCTTTCACGATTTCATAAACGCCCGCCGGGCAATAACGTGTTTCCGGGCTGGCATAGAGTGCATAATTCACATCAATCGCGAGCGCAGGATTTTTAAGTTGCAAATGCGATGGTTGGTCTTCGGCATGGTTGGTTCCGGTTAAGGAAACCGAGGTGAGGCGGTCGAAACTGAGCACGCCATCCGGTTTTGGATAGCTGATTTTGCTGCATTCATCTGCCTTTTTCAGGCTCGAATGGTCGGCGTGGTTATGGAATGTCCACGGCGCTTTGCCCTTCATAATAAAGGTATCAAACGCGGCATAGAGCATGCCAAAGAACAACCCAAAATGGAAAGCCGGGCGAATGTTGCGCACCAATTCCAGTTCTTTCCATATCCAGCTTTGTTTAATCATGCTGGTGTAGCCAGACACTTCATTGCTGTCATAGCTTTTATTGAAATGCTCAAAGATGGCTTTCGCTGCAACCATGCCGGATTTCATCGCGGTGTGATTGCCTTTAATTTTTGGAACGTTCAAAAAGCCAGCCGCATCGCCAATCAGCATTCCGCCGGGGAAGGTCAGTTTGGGAATGGATTGAAAACCGCCTTCGTTAATCGCGCGGGCACCGTATGCAATGCGTTTGCCGCCCTTTAAAACTTTTGAAATGGCGGGGTGATGTTTGAAGCGTTGGAATTCTTCGTAAGGTGACAGATACGGATTTTGATAATCAAGCCCCACGACAAATCCGATGGAAACCAGATTTTTTCCGTAATGATACATCCATGAACCGCCATAGGTCATGGTATCCATCGGCCAGCCAATCGTATGGGTAATGCTGCCCAATTCGAAGTTTTCCGGCGCAATTTCCCATATTTCCTTGATGCCAAGGCCGTAGGTTTGCGGGTCAACGCCATCGCGCAATTTGTATTTTTCAAACAGTTGTTTGGTAAGGGAGCCGCGGCAGCCTTCGGCAAAAATGGTTTGCCTGGCAACCAGTTCAACGCCTTGCGTGAACGCATCCGTGCGCTCGCCTTTTTTGGAAATGCCTTGATCGCCGGTCGCAACGCCGCGCACGCATCCCGTTTCATCAATCAGCAATTCTGCGCCGGCAAAGCCTGGATAAATTTCAACGCCAAGATTTTCGGCTTGGCCAGCCATCCAGCGCGCAAGCTCACCCAGACTTATGATGTAGTTACCTTTATTGTGCATGGTGGGCGGGTTAGGCAATGGAATAGCCATGCTGTTTGTTAAAAACAGAAACTTGTCTTTTTGCGCCTTGGTGATTAGCGGCGCGCCCATCTCAACCCAGTTTGGAAATAATTCTTCGAACGCGCGTGGTTCCAGCACCGCGCCCGATAATAAATGCGTGCCAACTTCCGCGCCCTTTTCGATGATGCAGACGGAAAGTTCCTTGTTTTCTTTTGCGGCCAGTTGTTTCAGGTGAATGGCAGCTGAAAGCCCTGCCGGGCCCGCGCCAACAATTAACACATCATATTCCATAGTCTCGCGGTCATCGCGGTGCCAATTGCCTGTCATATCATCCTGCCAATATTATTAATAAAGATGGGGGATAGCCTGTTTTTTATATATGGTTTTTGTTTGTTTTTCTGGCAGGTAATTTAAACTAAAAACCATGACAGATTCGTTAAACCCAGAACTAACCCCATATTCTGCGCTTTCCTGGCAATTGGCCATGGGCGTGGATGAAGCGATAGCGGAACAACCCATAGACCGGACATTGCCCGTTGCAGCGCTATCCGTTATGCCTGCACAATCTTCCGAGAAAGGGTTTTCAGAAAATCTGGCAGCGCAGCATATCGAAGGAGAGCGCGTTTCTTCCTATAAAGCACCCGTTCAAAAACCCATATCGCTAGTGCCCAGTTTCGTGCCAGGCCATGTGCATGCCACCACGCCGGATGAATTGCGCGCGGAGATGCAGGCATTTGAAGGGTGTGCGCTGAAAAAGACATCAAAGAATTTGGTATTCGCCGATGGCAATCCGCAGGCATCGATTATGATGGTGGGTGAAGCGCCCGGTGAGGATGAAGACAGGCAGGGATTGCCGTTTGTCGGCGTATCCGGAAAATTGCTGGATAAGATGATGGGCTGCATCGGGCTTGACCGCACCAATGTCTATATCAGCAATATTGTGCCGTGGCGACCGCCCGGTAACCGTAACCCGACCGATAGCGAAGTGGCGGTATGCTTGCCATTTACCGAAAAGCATATTGCAATCGTGAAGCCAAAATTTCTAATTCTGCTGGGCGCAGTTGCCGTGAAAAGCCTTTTGAATCGCCGCGACGGCATTACCAAAATGCGCGGCAAGCAATTTACGTATACGTATACCGATGTCGTGACGAATGAAGCCGTCACCATTCCCTGTTTTCCGATGTTTCATCCGGCTTACCTGCTTCGCCAAGCGTCACAAAAACGCCTTGCTTGGAACGATTTGCTGCTATTTAAAAAGGCAACTGAATCGGGCACAAATTAACTTTTTTCCCGATACAATGCAGATAAGATATTGATTTTAAACAAGTAGAATTTTTACACTTTTTTTGCACCGTTTTTATTGGGTTTTTTATAGCGATTTTACTTGCCTCGCATGAATCCGTTGTTTAAGACGCACCCATTATGGTGCTTCATAAAACGAAGCGGCAGGTGCAGGAAACACGAAAATTCCTGCGTCTTGTACCCGCAATAATGCTTGGCGCATGGCTAAGCCTGGGTATCGCCGCAGAACCAACAATCTCATTACAAGATTTTAATCTTGGCAAGCTTGGCCAGGAAACGCTCTCGCTCATCCAGAAATGGACGCGTAAAGCGGAACCCGTCGTGGCCACCAACGCTGTGGTTGCGCCGGTTGTGACCGTGCCAAGCCGAAAGCCAGCCAAGACGCGCAATCTGGTACGCGGCATGAAACAGCAGGAGGAGGCTGAAGCCACCGCGCCTGTGCCGGAAATGGCCAAGCTGCTTAATGCATCGGACGAAAAAAATTACCGCAAATTGTTTGCCGCGCTGAAAGACGGCCGCCTTGATGATGCGGAAGTTATTGCGCGCGACATAAAAAATGGCGAGTTGATTGGTGTTGCGCAGTCCCTGTTTTTGCTGCATCCGCGCAACCCGAATTTGAAATATGGCGAATTGGCCGAATGGCTGCGCCGTTACAGCGATTACCCGCAGGCACAGGGTATCTATAAGAAAGCGCTTTCCATGCGCGTGACCAGCGATGTGAAGCTGACCCAGCCACCTGTTGCCAAAATTATCACCCCGCCCGCTATGGGCAGGCCGATGATGGCCGAAACCGTGGAATGGAAAAAGCCGCGCGGATTTTCGGCCGAAAATTTATGGCGCACAGGTCGGTTTGAAGAAGTCTTGAAAAAACTTACCGATGTTGATGTTGGAACCGATGAACCCTTTGAGGCCTATTATCCGGCATGGGTCAAAGGCCTCTCTGCTTTTGCCGTGCAGGATTATGCAGAAGCATCCCGTAATTTTGCAAGCATCGCGAAGGCAGAAAATGTGCCTGATGTGAACCGAAATGCGGCTGCGTTCTGGGCAGCGCGTTCGTTCGAGAAAAGCCTGCAAACCGATTTGGCGGCGTATTATTATGAACAAGCCGCATCCGACCCGCACAGCTATTACGGCATGCTGGCATTGGCGCGCAGGGCCAGCGATGACAAGGCGCTGCTCGATGTATGGCGGGAGCCAACATTAACCAAGCAGCAGGTTGTAAAGCTTAGCCAGACGCGCGCCGGCGCACGCGGCCTTGCATTATTGCAAATCGGCGAAAAGGAATTAGCCTTGCGCGAACTGCAAAGCCTTGGCGATAAGCCCGAATTGCAGGATGCACTGGAAGCATTAAGCCAGGCCGCGGTCTTGCCAAATCTTTCCATGCGTCCACGCAAATTTGCGCGCGGTTCATATCCTGCGCTGCCTTGGCAGCCCGCTGGCGGTCTTACATCCGACCCCGCCTTGGTCATGGCGATTGCATGGAACGAATCGCGTTTTGAACCAACGGCACGCAGCCCAAGCGGTGCGCGCGGCATTATGCAGATAATGCCCGGCACGGCCGAGCGTATTACCGTGGGCAGCAGCGGCACATTGTTTAACCCGACCGCGAACATTGCGCTGGGTGACCGTTACATCCAGCATCTATCCGGCATGAGCGGTATTGATGGAAACCTGCTGCTGATTATCGCGGGCTATAATTGCGGCCCGGGCAAGGTGCAGCAATTGTATAATGATGAGCGACATGGCAAAGACCCGTTACTGTTCATTGAAAGCATGCCATTAAAGGAGACGCGTGATTACGTGCAAAAGGTATTGGCAACCTATGCATCCTATCGCGTGCGTTTTGGAAAGCCGCTGGGCGCGATTGCGTCGCTTAGCCGCGGCGAATGGCCGTCCTATGAAATTGTGCGCACGGCTAGTAAATAAGTTGGCCAGCAAATAGCTAGTACTGCAAATACGTCTTCATCAGATTCAGAAACTTAAGCTGGTTTTCCTTGGCCTTGGCTTTATCGCCTTGCGCTTCATAAATCTGGCCCATGACCTTATAGGCCTGGAAAAAATCCGGATTAATCTCAACCGCGCGCTGTAAATGCTTCATGGCTTGTGATGCATTGCCGGGTGATGTTTTCATCAAGAGCAGCGCAAGGTTATAGCGCGTTTGCGCGTAGTTATCTTCAATCTCAATCGCCCGCGTGTAATGCTTAATTGCAGCTTGGCTATCGCCCGCATCATCATAGGCCATAGCGATGTTGTTATGAACGCGCGCTTTTTCCCCGCCATATTTCAGAATGTTTGAATAAAACGAAAGCGGTGTCGCCCACACCGCGTTTTGGCGATAGGCAAGCACGCCCAGCGTGCCAGCCACGATGATGACGGCACATGCACTAAGCGCCTGCACGGTGTCTGATTTAAGCCGGTTGATCGAATGCGCGCCATGTTCACACAACGCAAGAAACAAGCCGATGCTGGGCAGATACATCCAATGCTCCAGAAAAAACGCATTCACGGGCAATAAAAGCCCCGTATGCAGCACATGCGCGAACCCGAACCATAACAGCCCCCATGTGATGCAAATCCATGCAGCATCGGATTTTCTATTGATGAAGGAATAAAGGACCGTAACCACACATGCAGTAAAGATGACGATGCCAATGATAACCTTGGTATCGGACATATCTGCATAAACCGGAAAGGCGCGGTCGAAATGCAAGCCAGCGGGATAGAACATCAGCGCAAGGTAATCCGGCAGGGTCGCTGCAAAGGTGAAGAAGCGAACAACGAAATGCTCGGTATAAATGTTTTGCGCCTTGTAAAAATCAAGCCCGTTCAGTTTCAAAAGGGTCATGCGCAGGATAATGTAGATAAGCGCAATCACCCATAACGGCCATGTTTTCAAATAGGGCTTGATGCTGTGGCGCTGGGCATCCATGCGGTAAATGCAGGCTATGGCCAGCAACGGAAATACCAGCGCGGTTTCCTTTGATAACAGTGCAAGAATAAACGCCCCGCAGGCAAGCAGCATGGTGCGACGCGTGTTGTCTTGGATGAAGACCGCAAGCCCGCACAGGCAGAAAAAGGCATAGAGCGTATCGGCAGTCGCGCTCATATATGTCACCGCTTCGGTGTGCATGGGGTGCAGCGCCCATAGAAGCGCTGCGACAAACGCTGGCACGCGCGCAATGCCAAGGCGCAAGCCAAGGCTGACCACCAAGCAGGTGTTCAGCATATGCAGGATTAAATTCGGAATATGAAAAGCGGCGGTGGATAATCCGGACAGCTGATTGGTAATCAGATAAATCACCGTTTGCAGCGGGCGGTAGAATGAATCAATTCCCGCAGCGCCTGAAGTGGATGATGACGTGAAGATGAATGGCAGAAACTGGAAGCCGTTCAGGTAACGGTTTTTCTGGATAAGGAATTCATCATCCAGCAGAAACGCATTATGGAAGATGTTGCTATAGGCAACTGTCACGCAAAGCAGCAGCACGCCTATGCTGATGGCGAATATCTGCGGCTCTGAGAGGGGCTTTTGCATAGCCCCACTTAGCGGCGCAAATCATTAAAAAATATTTATTGCGTTCAAGTGCCGTTGGTTTTGCGCTACTGGCGCGGGGCGCTTTGCGCCCTTTATAGCGCATGTAAATAGGACACATGTACGCTAATGCGCATAAAAAACGCCCCGGTTTTGGCCGGGGCGCGGGGTAGTAAGTGTATCAGCGCATTAATCGCTGCTTACGATTTTCCATGCGCCATCTGGCTGGCGGCAGGCCGTGCCATAGCTTTGCTGGGTGCGGCCGCCCACATTCACCGTGCGTTGGTATTCACGGCAATAAGGGTTGGTGGAAACCACGCGGCCCTTATTGGCTACAATCGGCTCGTCTTCGATGTAGGCAGGGGGTTGGTCAACATACACAACGCGCGTTGATGAGTAGTAAGGCGCGGGGTAATAAGCGGGTTGATAAAAGCGCGGGCCATAATACGCCGGGCGATAGTGTGAGCGGTAATAGCCGTGATTGTTCCATCCACTGCTGTACCCACCGTGGCCGCCTCTGTAGCCGCCGTGACCAGCGCTATAACCACCACCGTAACCACCATGACCGCCGCCGCCATGACGACCACCTACACTGAAACCAAAGTTCACGCTGTCAGCAAGTGCAGGAAGCGCGCCTAAGCTGAGTACAGCAGCGGCAGCAAACGTAAGGATTTTCTTCTTTAGCATTTAAGACCTCCGTAAAGGACCTCTGATAAGGAATGCTGCCAGTAGACCGCATATCTGCGGCTAAAAAATGGCATCGATATTTCCCAATTAAGATAATGTATTAAAGCGCCTTGCGGATTCCCTGCATGGCATGAAAAACGGCGGCACAGCTATCCGCCGTGCCGCCGTTCATATTTTATAAAGTATTGGCCTGACTTACTTGGTCTTCCAGCTGCCGTCAGCAGCCTGATATTTCGCGCCTTTCTGCAAGGTAGGAATGATGGTGCCAGCGTATAAAGCGCCAACCGTAGCGGCCGATTGACCTTTTTCTGCGGCCACGGCTGCGTATTGCGCTTTACGCTTTGCATTTATCTCATCCACGAGACTTTGCACGGATGGGTCAAACGCAGTCACATAGCCATCAGCCTTTTCGCCGATTTGGCCGGCGGCGCGCGCGCTCTGCAAATCCGCGAAGGCAGGTAATGCACCAAGGGAAAGGATAAGCGCGGCGGCAGTCAGTAAACGGTTTTTCATGCTAGCTCCTCGTTATGCGAATGAGTGATTAGAAAATATCTTTGTTCTTGGCGATAACCTTGCGGGCATCTTGTTGAATTTCAACTTTCACGCGTTGTTCAATCTTCACGTTCAAATTGATTTCAATCGGCTTGTCAGGTGCTTGCACGGCAACGGTTGGCGTGCATGCGGCCATGCCGAGCACACAGAAGATTGCTGGAAGCGCAGTGAAAATGGATTTATTGTGCATGAGGTTCCTGCTTTAAGAACGCCTGGGGATTGATGACGGACAGAATGCTTTGCTGGATGAAGTTTAGCAGGTCGCCCGTTAATTGCACGTTCAATTTTACCGGACGGCCTTCGGCAACATCGGGATTACTTCCTTCAACTGCCAGCAGCACGGATAGTTTTCGGTCTTTATCGCTATCCATACCGACCGACAGAACCTGATACTGCAAATTCTTCATTACTTCGCGCACAAAGGTGATTTGTTCGTTATCGCCGGGGATGGTTTCCGGGCTTAAGGAAATCATGCCGGGTTTTTCGGTGGCAAGCTTGCCTTGGCCAATTGAAATTTTGCCATCCGGTGCGATGGTCACAGGAATGCTGCCTGATACATCGCCGGTTGCGCTGGTTTCCTTGCCTGTCAGCATCATCATCAATGCATTGACAGGGACATGATCAACATTAATCGTCATGTGGATGTCCTCTTTGCCGCTGAATGGAATAACCGTATTATTGACCGATACCATGCCCTTATTCCAGGGCATCGCGGCAGAGATAAGGTGGAATTGCGCCTTTTCCGGAGCGCCAAGCGGGTAAGTGAGCTGGAATGATGCGTGCGTGGTTTTGTTCGCGCTGTCTAACCGTCCGTTCATTGTAATGGTGTTGGCGCTTGCCTCGATATTTCCTGAACCAAGAAGTGTCGGGATAAGATCATCCTGCCCGCGCGTCTGGATATTATCGGCTTGCCATGTGCCGTTCCATTTATTGCCGGATGTATCCAGCGCCATCTTTATATGAATCTGCTCGGCATTGATTGTTATGCCTGATGCCGTGAGCTGCGCATTCCTGGATGTGGCATTGATTGTCGTTTCCGGAAATTTCTGGAACATGATGACCAGCGGTGTTTCGGCATTGAACGCATCGGTGGTTATGCGCACCGTGCTGTTTTGCAATTCCGCCGCGTCAAGGCCGAAGGCATAAATGTCATCCTTGGTTACCGGGATGACGACAGGAGCAGGCTTATCAGTTGCCTTAACGGCATGCAGCGCCGCGCCGTTAAGCAGCCAGTTACCGGCGTGTTGCTGCAATTGCACATTCAGCCCGCTAAACGCCAGATGGCTGGCGCGGCCCGCCAATAAATCGCGCGGGGAGAAGTTGATGGTCATTTTGTCAAAGAGCGGTGATGAATCCTTGGACAGACGCAGGTTTTCCAATTGCGCGCTGTTTAACCCAATATGGGTGATGTTCAGCGTTGATCCTTCAAAACCGTTTTGCGCCAGCATCTCGACAATCTTTTGCTGTGCGATGATTTTCCACGGCACAAAAAGTACCACCGCCGTGACCAGCACGATAAGCGCAGCAGTTGTGAATTTCATCGGATGTTGTTTGATGTGTTTTATCGGCATGAGCGTGTTTTGGAAATTCTTGCTGTAATGCAGCATAAGCGAAAAATGGCCAAAGGCAAAATGTTATGACGGATGAATGGGTTATCGTAACTGTGTCTAATCCGTGTTTTCATGCACTGCAATAACGGCGATTTCATGCTGCGCTGCTTCAGCGCAGATGCGAGATAACCCCTGTAAAATATAGCGTAATAAAGGGTTCTCCCGCCAAGTCCTAAGCCGAATTTAATCATGTTTTGTTACGATTTGACTCGCAGCAAATGCGCTGTGTTTCTTATGGAGGAGTACAAATGAGTAAGGTCAATGGTCTTACGGTGCTTATGACTATAGTGGTGCAGCTTATCATTGGTTACTTGTGGTACGGTTCTTATCTGTTCGGTGATATCATCAAAACAGGCGGCGGACATGCCATCGATTTCTTGCAAACCGATGTCACATCCCTATTGTTATTGGTATTGAGCAGCTTTGGTCTTACCCATATCCTTGACGGTGTGGTGAAGCACAACGGCGTGAAAGATATCAATGACGGGATTAAAACCGGCCTGACCTTTGGTATCTTTGGTCTTGGCTTGCCACTCTTGATGTTATTGAACCTTATGGGTGTTGCCAAAGTTGCAATGCTTGTAATCTTCATGCACTTGGTGCTTGTAAGCATTCTTACCACCTTGGTTATCATTAAAACCAAGAAGGATTAATTCTCAGGAATACACTAAACGGGGGCCTCCCTTAAAATGACTTGGGCCCCCGTTTTTTTATGCCTTATTTCCCTAAAGTGCTGGTTTCCCTGCAACAGGGTGTGGCTTTTTACCCCCGGCTGTATCCCAGTCCTTATGGAAAATTTATACGGCTTAATTTATAACCTGCGTTACTAATTAGGCGAACCGCGTGCAGACTTGAAACGACACTTAAAAAAACCAGTTCCAAAAAAGCTTGTGATTGATGATGTGGTCAAGGGCAATGAAGCGCTGCTGATTCACGATTTGGCCAAGCAATACATCAAACAGTTTGACGAGCAGGCGCGCAAAATGGGCTTAACGCGAACCCAGTGGCAATGCCTGCGCACGCTGCGCCGCAACCCCGGCATCCGCCAGACAGATTTGGCGGAGCGCCTTGAAATTGCTCCAATGAGCCTTGTGCATCTTCTCGACAGGATGGAGAGGAAGAAATGGTGCCGCCGCGTGACCGATAAAAAGGACAAGCGGGTGAAACGTGTCTTTCTGGACACAAAAGTGGAAACCTATACTGGCCATATGCGCAGTCTTGCGCTGGATTTACGTTCAAATGCGCTATTTGGTTTTTCGGTTAAAGAGCATAAGCTGCTGCTAGCTTTCCTGCAGCGCATGCGCGATAATTTAAACTCCATTCAAACCCCCCTTAAAACTGGCCCCTGAGTAACCGAAAGACGAGCTTATGAATAGACCTGTTGCTGTAATCGCGCTTCTTGCCGTCCTTGGTGGCGGATGGCTTTTAATGGCAGGACACGGCGCGGATAAGGGCAAAAGTGGCCCGGCTTCCGTGAATGTGGTGACCGCGAATGTTGAGCAAAAAGACTTGCCGCTGGATTTGAATGTGGTGGGCAACGTGGTGGCAAACCAGACGGTTGCCATTAAATCGCGCATCGACAGCGCGATCATGGAGGTGCGCTTTAAAGACGGCAATGAAGTGAAAAAAGGCGATGTATTGTTTGTGCTGGATCGCCGCACGCTGGAAGCCCAGTTGCAATCATTGAAATCAAATCTTGCACGTGACCGTGCGCTTTTGGAAGATGCGCGCATGAAATACAATCGCGCGAAGGATTTGAAACAGAAAGGCTATGAAACCGTTGCCAATTACGATACGGCCAAGGCCAATTACGAAGGCCAGCAGGCCAGCGTTGCGGTTGATCAGGCCGCCATTGACAGCGCGAATGTGCAATTGGGATATACCGTTATCACTGCACCAATTGGGGGCAAGGCGGGAACCATAAACCTCACGCTTGGCAACAACGTGAAGGCCAATGACACGACCGCGCTGGTGACGATTAACGAGGTAAAACCCGTGCGCGCGCAGCTGGCCGTGCCGCAAATTTATTTAACGGCGCTTCGTAAATCAATGGCAACGCAAATGCCTGAAGTGGTTGCGATGATTGATAATGATAAAAATCCTGTGCAAGGCAAGCTCACTTACATCGATAACCAGGTAGATGCCGCCAGCGGCACCTTTGTTGCACGAGCAACCTTTGAAAATCTGGATGAACGGCTGTGGCCTGGCATGTTCGTGAATTTGACTGTGCGCCTTGGCGTTGAGAATGGCGTGCTGGTTGTGCCGGAAACCGCCATTCAGCGTGGGCAGTCAGGCGATTACTTTTTTGCGGTTGCGAATGGCAAGGCTTCCAAACAGCCCGTAACCGTGCAACGCGTGTTTGAAGGCATGGCGGTGATTGCTGCCAATGTGAAAGCGGGCGATGCGGTGGTGGTGGATGGCGCGCTGACATTAAAGGACGGCGATGCCGTTTCCGTGCGTTACCCGGACTCCCCAAAGGGCGATTCCCCAAAGGAAGCGCCAAAGGCCGAAGACAAGCCCGCTGAAAAACCGGCTGAACTGATTCCATTAGCGCCAGCACCGGCAGAGCAGCAACCGACAACCGATAGGCCAACATCTGATAAGCCAGTACCAGCACAACACTAAAAAGATTTCTAATGAACATTTCTGAATTTTGCATTCGCCGTCCCGTCTTCACTGTATTGCTGATGGTTGCATTATTGGTGGGCGGTATCGCAGGTTACCGCCAGCTGGCGGTCAGCGCATTGCCGCGTGTGGATTTTCCAACCATTCAGGTAACGGCGAATTTGCCCGGCGCAAGCCCCAAGACTATGGCATCGTCCGTTGCAACACCGCTGGAGCGGCAGTTTTCAACCATCGCCGGCGTTAGCGCCATGACATCAACCAGCTTTCTGGGCTCAACACAAATTACATTGCAGTTTGATCTGGACAGGAACATTGACGGCGCGGCGTTGGACGTGCAGACAGCGATTTCGGCAACCTTGCGCAAATTGCCCAAGGAAATGATAACCCCGCCATCTTTTCAGAAAGTAAACCCTGCTGACCAGCCGGTATTGTTCGTTGCTGTATCATCCGACACGCTGCCCTTATCGCAGGTGAATGAATATGCCGATACGATTATGGCGCAGCGCCTATCAACCCTGACAGGCGTGGCGCAGGTTCTTATTTACGGCACGCAAAAATATGCGGTGCGCGTGCAGGTTGACCCCGGCAAACTGGCGGCCAATGGCTTGTCGATTGATACGGTAAGCAATGCGTTGACATCGGCTGCATCGAACGCGCCGGTCGGCATCATCAGCGGTGTAAAGCAATTATTTAACATTGATATTGCCAACCAGCCCAAGCAGGCAAAGGATTTTGCCGAAGTTATCGCCATGTGGAAAGACGGTAAGCCGCTGCGTGTCAAGGACATTGCAACGGCCGTGGACGGCGTGGAAGACACGCGTGTTGCTGGCTATTTGAATGCCAAACAGGCAGTGGTCATCGCCATTCAGCGCCAGCCCGATTCCAACACCATTGAAGTGGTTAAAAAAGTGCGCGCGCTGCTGCCCGTGTTTAAGGCGCAAATTCCTGCCAGCATTGAATTGACCCCGCTGTTCGACCGCTCGGTTGCCGTGCATGAAGCGGTGAATGATGTGCAGTTCACGCTGCTGATCACCGTTATCCTGGTTGTTCTGGTTATCTTCCTGTTTTTGAAGACGCTGCGTGCAACGATGATTCCGGCGCTGGCAGTGCCGCTTTCCATCATCGCGACCTACGGCGTGATGGCGCTGTTTGATTTCAGCATTAACAGCATTTCGCTGCTGGCGATTACGCTGTGCGTGGGCTTTGTGGTGGATGATGCGATTGTGATGCTGGAAAATATCGTGCGCCATATTGAAGAAGGCATGAAACCGTTTGATGCCGCCATTAAAGGCTCCAAGGAAATCGGCTTTACCATTATGTCGATTACCTTCTCGCTTGTCGCCGTCTTCATCCCTGTATTATTCATGGGCGGGATTGTGGGACGTATTTTCCATGAATTCGCAGTAACCATCAGCATGGCGATTTTAATCTCTGGCTTTATTGCGCTTACGCTCACGCCAATGCTGTGCTCGCGCTTTTTGAAAAATCCGCATGACCAGCAGCGGAAGCCATATGAAATCTGGCTTGATAATGCGTTTGATAAAGTTCAGAACGCGTATCGTTCCTCGCTGGAATTTGTCCTGCAACATCAAAAGATGATGCTGCTGTTCACGGTCGCCAGCATTGGCTTCAGCGTGTATTTGTTCACGGCTGTGCAAAAAGGCTTTTTCCCGCTGGAAGATACAGGCTTCGTCTTTGCACAGACCGAAGCCGCGCAGGATGTTTCCTATGCCCAGATGCTGGATAAGCAGAAACGCGTTGCAGCGATTGTGAAGGCGAATCCCTACGTCACCGATGTGTTCTTTGCGCTGGGCGGCGGGCGTGGTGCGTATAATACGGGCCGTTTGTTCTTTGGTTTAAAACCACGCAGCGAGCGCCCATCGGCAGCAGTTATCATGCAGCAGCTGCGTAAATCGACCGCAGCGGTTGAAGGCCTTAAAACCTACATGCAGCCCGTGCAGAATTTCTCCATCTCCGGCCGCTTGGCGAAGAGCCTTTATCAATACACATTGCAGGGCAGCGATTTGGAAGGCCTTTATCTGTGGTCTGATAAATTCATGAACGCCATGAACGGTGATCCGGTTTTTCAGGATGTGACAACTGATTTGCAGCTCAAATCGTTGCAGGCGGTCTTGGATGTGCAAGCGGACAAGGCCGCAAGCTATGGCATTACCAATGACATGATCCGCGATACTTTATATAACGCCTATGGCGCTGCACAGGTTGCGACCATTTACACGCCCAGCAACTATTACGCGGTGATTTTGGAAACCGATGAGAAATTCCAGCAAACGCCGGAAAATATCGGGCATTTGTTTATTCGCGGTACCAATGGCAATGTGCCGCTATCGGAAATAGCAACAGTACGCCGCGGCGTTGGCGCTCTATCCATCAATCACCAAGGACAGCTTCCTTCCGTAACCATCTCCTATAATCTTGCGCCCGGAAAATCATTGGGTGAAGCAACGCAGAAGATTGAAGAATATAAAAAGAAGCTTGGCATGCCGGAAAACATAACGGGCAGCGCCGCCGGCACGGCGCAGGCCTTTGCGGATTCATCGTCCGGCCAGGGGATATTGCTGCTGCTGGCCATCATCGTTATCTACATCATTCTGGGCATGTTGTACGAAAGTTTCATTCATCCCATTACCATTCTTTCCGGCTTGCCGTCTGCCGGGATTGGCGCGATTTTATTCCTGATGCTGTTCGGGATGGATTTGAACGTGATGTCGCTGGTGGGCATTGTGCTGCTCATCGGCATTGTAAAGAAGAACGCGATTATGATGGTTGACTTTGCAATGCAGGAACGCCATGCAGGCAAAAACCCGTATGATGCGATTTACAATGCGTGCCTGATGCGCTTCCGTCCGATTATGATGACGACTTTTGCCGCGCTATTCGGCACCTTGCCGATTGCAATGGGCATTGGCGCGGGCTCCGAACTGCGCCAGCCACTGGGTATCGCGATTGTGGGCGGGTTGTTGGTATCGCAGCTGCTTACCCTTTACATCACGCCGGTTGTGTATTTGTGGATGGAAGGCCGCCGCAAGGACAAGCAAGAACAACCCGTTATGGACAGTCATGGTCAATAGCTGTGTTATCGCTGCAAATGAAGCGTTAATTCAATTTTAAAGGGTCAGGCTGCACCCTAAACACACCTATATATGTGTGAGCCCTCCCGTGAGTATTTCCCAAGTCGATTTAAGTATTGGAAAAGAAGAAGCCGAATTGGTGCAGCAATGCATTGATGCGCGCTGGCTTTCCGAAGGGCCGCAGACCAAAGCCTTTGCCGAAAGCTTGCAGGCCTTTACAGGTTCCAAATTTTTGTCCTTCGCGCCAAATGCAACGCTGGGATTGTATCTTGCATTTCTTGCGCTTGATGTTCCGCCGGGCAGCGAAGTTTTAATTCCCAGTTATACGTTTTATGGCTCGGCAACGGCGGCCGTGTTTGCGGGATTAAAACCTGTTTTTGTTGATTGCAACCCAAAGACCTTCAACAGCGATGTGGAGCATTTCAAGGCAGCGCTAACCCCCAATGCGCGCATCATGATGCCGGTACATATTTATGGCCAATGCTGTGATATGACCGCGCTGATGGCATTTGCCAAGGAACATCAATTGCTGGTGCTGGAGGATGCTGCACAGGCATTGGGCGCAAAGCATAAGGGCAGGCACGCCGGCACATTCGGCGATATTGGCGTTGTATCATTCTATTCCGATAAAACCATCACAACTGGCGAAGGCGGCATGTTGATGACGCAGTCAGAAGAAATGCACGCCAAAATCAGCCTGCTGCGCAACCAGGGCCGCCCGAATGCAGGTACGTTTATTCACCCGTCATTGGGTATGAATTTCCGTATTACCGATATTCAAGCGGCGATTGGCCGTGCACAGCTGAAAAAGTTTGATGCGATTTATGCCGCCAAGGTTCATAAATGGAATTTTTATGAAAAGGCATTAAAGGGCGTTGGTGATTTGCGTTTTATGGAAGTGAATAAGGACAGCAATCTGATTGCATTCCGTTTCCCGATTTTATCAAAGCACCGCGACGGGCTGATGAAAGCGATGACGGATCAGGGCATTCAAACCCGCGGCTTTTTCTACCCCATGCATTTGCAGCCCAAATTGCGCAGCGAACCTGCGGTAACGCTGGAAAATTGCGAGATGCTTTATGCCGAAGGGCAGTGCCTTCCCATCCATTTCCAATTACAAGACAGCGATTTGCAATTCATCTGCGATACCATCAAAGATTACTTCAAAAAGGGATAAGCCATGCGCCTTTTTGTTGAGTATTACGACGCCATATACAGCGATAAGAATTACAAGGTGGACGCCGATATTATGCGCAGCCTTGTTAAAACAGCTGCGCGTCCATCCATTTTGGAAATTGGCAGCGGTACGGGTAATCAATCGCTGCTGCTTGCCGAATGGGCGAATATTGCCGCCGTTGAAATGGATAAGGATTTTGCAAATGCCATGCGCAAGAAATGCGCGGGCAATAATGCCATCACTTTATTCGAAGGCGATATTAGCGGTTTGGATGCCAATGGGTTTGATGGCGCGGCCGCACTTTTCCATGTGCTGAATTACGTGCCGGATCATACTGCGATGCTGCATCTGTTTAAAGAAACCGCAAAGCGTTTAAAATCCGGCGCGCCGTTCCTCTTTGACATGTGGCATGCCGAATGCGCATTGGTGGATGAACCCTATGAAACCACGCGGGTGAAGGTATTTGATAATTATCTGGGTAAGGGCAAGGCAACGCAGACGATTTATCCGACATTTAATACGCAAACGCGCGATATCCGCCTTGATTACGATATTGTTGTTGAACTGGAAGGCAGAGCGGAGCCTGTCCACGTGACAGAAACGATTAATATGCACCTTCATTTAGAGGGCGAAGTCGCGGGCGCCTTACGCGAAGCAGGTTTTTCGGATATAACGTTTTATGATGTCAAAAATTATCCGGAATTGGCAAATGATAAAAGCTGGACGATGTGGGTTGTCGCGCATCGCGCACAATCATAAAGGCATGCCATGATCAAACTTCATTTGGGTTGCGGAAAAAAGAAACTGCCTGGCTATGTGAATGTGGATATTCTTGAAAACTCCGCTGCCGATGTGCATGCCGATTTGCGTGATTTGCCGTACAAGCGTGAGAGCGTGGATATGATTTATTCCTGCGCCGCCATTGAACATTTCGGGCGCAATGAATGGATGCCGTTGTTGCGCTATTGGGGAAGCTTGCTAAAATCCGGTGGCATGCTGCGCCTTTCCACAGCGGATTTCGATGCATGCGTTGAGCAATATAAAATCGATAAAAATCTGCCGCAGCTTTTAGGATTGCTGATTGGCGGCCAGAAAGATGATTACGATTGGCACGGCATGATTTTCAATTTTGATATCCTGAAGGCCGGATTAGAGGAGGCCGGTTTTAAGGATGTGCGCCGTTACGATTGGCGCGAAACCGATATCGGCAAGGCAGGCATTGATGATTACAGCCAGGCTTATCTGCCGCACATGGATAAAACCAATGGCCGTTTGATGATGCTGAATGTGGAAGCCATTAAAGCATGACGCCTTATGTGACCATATCCTTTGCTAACCGCAATGATAACTATGGCGGGTTCTTGGCCGAGCGCATTCAGCAATTCATTGATTACTACGCGCATTTCGTCAAGCGTTGGCCTGATTTGTTTGAATTTGTCATTATTGATTACAACCCGCCTGCCGATAAACCCAAATTACGCGATGCATTTAATTGGAGTGTGCTGGGCCATGTGATGTATTGCGAAGTAACGCCGGAAGTGCATAACGCGATACCGGATGCCAATATCCGCAAAATTCAGGATTACATTGGGCGTAATATTGGCCTGCGGTATGGCACGGCGCCCTTTGGCATGGTGCTGAACCAGGATATTTTTATCAGCAGTTCAATATTGGAAGAAATTTCCAAAAAGCGTTTATCGCCATTTCATTTTTACCGCGCGGATCGCTGCGATTTTAATCTGGAGTCATGCAAGGGAAAGCCAGCGCCTGAATTTGAAAAACTGGCGCTTGCTAACACCTTTGTTGTGCATCGCCGCCATGCGACCAATTACCATGACATCAGTTTTAATGTGACGGGCGATACATTAACTGCCAATGGCTCGCGCCCGGAACCTGGCGATACGATTGACCCTAATAATAACGTAATTTATTGCACCGGCGCGCGCACATGGAACATTGAAGACCGCACTGCATTTAGCAAAAAAACACAAGCAACCAGCAATGAACCGCGCGAGCAATATTATTTCCACCATCAATATTACGTAACGCATTGCCTGCACACCAATGCATCAGGTGATTTTGTGATTGCGAGTAAGGAAGCGTGGGCAAAAATCCACGGCTTTCCCGAAGACCCGCATTTTTACATGCAAACCGATGCCTATGGGATTTTCCAGTTATTTGCGGCGGGATATGACCAGGCCATTTTCATGCAGCCGCACCGTATTTTTCACGCCGACCATGACCGCGGCGGCCGCGCAGGATTTGTGGAACCCGAATATGTTGACCATGAAAAAAAATTCAACGAAATATTGAAAGGCAAGGCATTCTACTGCTTTAATGATGCCCATTGGGGGTTGAACCAATATGCGCTGCGTTTCAAAAACCATCCGCAGCCGCAAACGCTGCCCAAGCATTTTATCGTGGAGCAATAAATGACGCATCCGGGCACAACGCTTGAAAACGGCAAGCTGAAGCTTGAAAAAACCAGGCTGGATGGCGTGTTGCTTATTCATCCGCCAACGCAGTTTGCCGATTTCCGCGGGCAATATGTGGAAACCTATAACCGCGAGCTGTATCACGCAGCCGGCATTAAAGAGGATTTTATTCAGGATGACGCATCGATTACCAAGAAGCATGTGCTGCGCGGCATTCACGGCGACAATGTTACCGTAAAGATGATTTCGTGCCTGGTGGGCGAGATTTATGTAGTGATTGTGAATAACGACCCGCAATCATCGCAATATCGCCAATGGCAGGGCTTCACGATTAATGAAACCAATAATCTGCAAATCTACATTCCGCCAAAATTCGGAAATTCATTTGTGGTGCTGTCGGATGTAGCACTGTTCCATTACAAGCAAACCACAACCTATAATCGTGCGGGGCAGTTTACCTTGATGTGGAATGACCCGGCGCTGAACATCAAATGGCCGATTGAAAATCCTATTTTGTCACAGCGTGACAGTGGAAAAAGTTAAATAGCTCAAACGCCGCATGGCTTCGCTCGCATAAGCTCGCGGGTCGGCGGTCGCCGCCCTTAAACAGCGTTTTCCAGCTGTTCAAAGAAATACACGAATAACGCATGTTCATGCGCGGCCAGTTGCGGAATGGTGGCCTCCGCGCTGGCATCCAGCGCCATCACGTTGTCAAACATCTCTGCCAGATGCATGTTTTCTTCCGCAATCAGGCTTTTCAGGCTTAAGGATTTCTGGTGCTGCTGCAACACGGTTTGGTACAGCCCATAGGCCCAATGCGCGCGCAGTTCAATCATCAGCGACACCCATAAATAACACGCAGAAGATTGGTGTTCAGACGCCACAGGGCTTCGCTCGCATAAGCTCGCGGAACGACGGTCGTCGTTCTTTGGGGCAGTTATAGCATGCTCAATAAAACTATCCAGCTTGCCGAAATACATTTTGGCGGCAGCGGGTGCCAGCGTGGTGGCGGGGGAATAATCATCCAGCGGTTTTTTCAATAGCGCTTCGGCCTTGTGGCTGAAGAAATAAGCGTGGCGCGCTTCTTCCGCCATGTGCTTCAGCACTTCGCCATTCGGGCTTCTGGAAATGTGGGAGAGCATGATTTTGCGGCTGCCAATATGCTCCAGCAGCGACAGCGTGTTTAAAAAACGCCCATGTGTTTCATCATCCTGGATGATGCGGGTAAGGAATGCACGGAAACGCGCTTCAAGCGGCTGATTTAAGGTTTCCAGCCCTGATAGCATCCACGGCCGCGAGACATGTGTCAGTGATACGGGCGAGCTGCGTTTCATTGATGCAGTATGGAGGGAGGACATAAACGGTATCTCCAAGCGGGCGAAGTAAAATATTGCGTTCCAAGAAAAACTGATAAAGCTGCGGTGCGACAGAAGATAGATAACCTTGCTCGTTATGGCAAACCTCAAACGCTAGAATAGTGCCACATTGGCGCGGATGCGCGATTAACGGGTGTTTTTCAAGGCGTTTTAACTGTGTAGCCTGCATGGCGCTGACATTCTTAATCACTTCATCCGTGTTATTTTCCTGCCAGAGTTTTAAATTGGCAAGCGCCGCCGCGCAGGAAAGCGCATTGCCGGTGTAGGATGATGAATGCCAAAACGTCTTCGATTTATCTTTTTGATAGAATGCCTGATAGATTTCTTTGCTGCACAGCGTTGCGCCAAGCGGCAATAACCCGCCCGTAATGCCTTTGGATGCGCACATGATATCAGGCGTGATGTTTGCCTGTTCGCACGCAAAGCGCATGCCCGTGCGGCCAAAGCCCGTCATTACTTCGTCGGCAATTAAAATAACGCCGCTTGCTTTGCACAGCTCAGTAAGCTGTTTCAAAATGTCCGGCGGATAGATTTTCATGCCGCCCGCGCCAAGCACCAGCGGTTCAAGAATAAGCGCGGCGATATCTGCGCCATTCTTTTTCAATAAATCCTTGAACGCATCGACCATATTGTTGAATGGCAGGCGTTCAACCTTGAATAAAAACGGAGCGTAAATTTCATTGAACACAGATGGCGCGCCAGTGGCCATCGCGCCGAAGGTGTCGCCGTGATAGCCATGTTCCAGCGCCACGATGGTGTGGCGCGGCTTGCCATGATGCGCGTGAGTGCCGATAGCCATTTTCAGCGCGGCTTCAACCGCCGTTGAACCGCTATCCGATAAAAACACATGATTAAAAGTGCCGCGCGTGAATTTCAGCAATTCGGTTGCCAGTTCTTCGGCGGGTTGGTGCGTAAAACCCGCAAAAATAACCTGGTCCAGCTTGGCGGCTTGTTCCTGCACCGCATTCACAATCTTAGGATGGCAATGGCCGTGCGTATTTACCCACCATGATGAAATGCCGTCGATAATCTCCCGGCCATCTTTCGTGAACAGCGATGCGCCCGATGCGCGATCAATCAATACTTCGCTGTCTTGCAGCGCATGCTGGGTAAAGGGGTGCCAGAGGGGTGATGTGTTCATTCGAAATCGCCCCGATTGAAATTGGAATTGAATGTATCCAATAAAGTGTCCGCTGAAATCTCCGGAAGCGTGGGAATGTGTCCCAGCAATTTGCCCATCGAAAAATCAATGATGGTTTTGATGGTATCGTTGTTTTCCGGCCCCAAAAAAATAATTCCGTGCAGAGGAATGCCATGCACTTTTAACGCCTGAACCGAAAGAAGCGTGTGGTTAATGGTGCCTAATTCCGTGCGTGCGCATAAAATAACCGGCGCATTCATTTGCTTGAACACATCAATCATCAGCACGGTGCGGGTGACGGGAACCATTAATCCGCCTGCGCCTTCAATCAATAATGTGCGCGGCGTATGGGGTGGTTTGAGCTTGGCGATATCAACCGCGCGGCCTTCGCTTTCCGCGGCAATATGCGGGGATGCGGGCATTTCAAACGCATAGGCTTCGTTATGAAAACGGCTGGCGGGAAGCTGGGTCAGTTTCTTTAATGTGTTGGTATCGGTTTCCGTGCCACTTTGCCCATATCCACTTTGAAGGGGTTTCCAATAATCAGCATCAAGCCCAAGCATGAGCATGGCGGAGGTCAGCGTCTTGCCAATGCCCGTTCCGGTTCCTGTGATAATAAATTTCTTGCTCATGCAATGCCTTGCAGCGCGCTAGCAAGTGCCATCACGTCCTGTTCACGCAAAGTTGCATTCAGTGTGATGCGCAGGCGTGATGAACCATTGGGTACGGTGGGTGGGCGAATGGCGCGGATATCAAAGCCCTTGGCTTGCATTGCTGTGGCAGCGGCGAGTGCTTTTTGTTCATCACCCAGAATATGGGGGATGATGGGCGTGGGCGATGGCGGGCAGGGGAAGTTTTTTCTTGCCAGTTCACACAACGCAAATAGTTTGGTGCGTTGTTCATCAGCGCCAGCGCACAACTGCAATGCTTTGCTGACAAGTACGGCTTGCAGCGGCATGGGCGCGGTTGAATAAATGAATGGCCGGGCCTTGTTTATAAGGGTTTCCATGATTTCACTGGATGCGCAAACCAGCGCCCCCGCAACGCCCAGCCCCTTACCGCAAGTGTGCAGCGTGATGAGATTTGGTGAGTGATGGCCAAAGGTCAGGCCTTTGCCCTTTTCGCCGAACACAGCTGTGGCATGCGCTTCATCCACCACCAGCATTGCATTGTATTTTTCGCAAAGCATGATGATGTCAGATAGCGGCGCGAAATCACCATCCATGCTATAGATGCTTTCGAGAACCACCCAGCAGGTTTTACCGGAATTGGCTTTCAGATTTTCTTCAAGCGCATTCGCATCATTATGCGGAATGCGGATATGTTTGGCGGGATTGCTTTGAATGCCACCGCGCAGGCTGGCATGAACAAGCGCATCGAATAAAATAATATCATCTTTGGTAGGAAGCGCGGTCATCAACGCGTGATTGGCTAAAAACCCGCTGCCGAAAAAAAGTGCTTGCTCCTGGCCAAAAAACTGGGCGGCTTCATGTTCCAGCTGCTCATGCGCGGGGTGATTACCGCGCAGCAGGCGCGAGCCGCCCGAACCGATATCAAGTCCGTTTTCCAATGCTTCAACCGCAGCAGCACGCAAGGCGGGATGCGCCTTGAACCCCAAATAGTCATTGGAGGTAAAGTCAATGCCGATTGCCGGTGAAAGGACGCGAAAGCGGCCTTCTTCACGTAACTTTGACAGGGTTGCAGATAAACGGGTCATGTCTCTATAATAAGGAAACATTTCGAAACCATCCAGAACCATTCAATAATCCCATGCCAGATTGCACTATTTCGAATTCTTCCCCCAATTCTGCGACGCGTCACGATTGGACAGTCGCCGAAATTCAAGCCTTGCTTGAATTGCCGCTATTTGAATTGCTGGATCATGCGCGCGCTGTTCACCGCGCGCATCAACCCAATGATGTGCAGCTTGCCAGCCTGCTTTCGATTAAAACGGGCGGCTGCCCGGAAGATTGCGGCTATTGCCCGCAAAGCGCGCATCACGCCAAGGAAACCGGCGTTGCCAAAGAACGCCTGATGCAGGTGGATGCCGTTTTAGAAAAAGCGCGCGCCGCCAAGGCGGCGGGCGCGGCGCGTTTCTGCATGGGCGCGGCGTGGCGCGAAGTAAAAGACGGCGCGGAATTTGATGCGGTATGCAAAATGGTAGAAGGCGTGCGCGAATTGGGCATGGAAGCCTGCGTGACACTGGGCATGCTGAAACAGCACCAGGCCGAGAAATTGAAGAATGCAGGCCTTACCGCATACAACCACAACCTTGATACATCGCCCGAATATTACGGCAATGTGATTACAACGCGCGATTACGATGACCGTTTGGAAACCTTATCGCATGTGCGCGATGCGGGCATTACGGTGTGCTGCGGCGGCATTATCGGCATGGGTGAAACCACGCGCGACCGCGCAAGCTTGTTGCAGACCTTATCGAATCTCACACCGCATCCGGAAAGCGTACCCATCAATGCGCTGGTGGCTGTAAAGGGAACGCCGCTTGAAAAACAAAAACCCGTTGATCCGATTGATCTGGTGCGCATGGTGGCGGTTGCGCGCATTACCATGCCAAAGGCGCGCGTGCGTTTATCAGCGGGGCGTTCAATGTTAAGCCGCGAAGCACAATTGCTGTGCCTGCTGGCTGGCGCGAATTCATTCTTTTACGGCGAAAAACTTCTGACCACGCCAAATAACGATACGATTGCCGATTTGGATCTGTTGAAAACCGCTGGTCTTGCCGCTAACGCGTAGCGCATGCAATCAAAGACATAAAAAAGGGCAGCACCCATAAAATATACGGATGGCTGCCCTTTTTATTTAATGACTAAATGAATTAGCCAGCGATGTTTTGCGATACCATGCAATACAGCATTGGCAGGGACAAGACGAAGTTGGTGCGTGATGCCAGCATGGCGATGCGTGCCGATTTTGCTTTTGTTGCGTCATCAACCGTGACAATGCCTAATGCCTTTTGCTGGTTTGGCCAGATAATGAACCAGACATTTGCAGCCATAATCAGCGCTAGCCACATGCCTAAACCAATGGTACGACTGCTTTCAAAGGTTAGCGCGGCAACCAGATAGCCCTTGATGTATGCAACCAGCAAGCCGGTGATAACGGTCGCCAGTGCCGACCAGCGGAACCAGAACAAGGCTTCCGGCGCAATGAATTTGCCAACAGCCGGCTTCAGTTCGGCAGGAATTTTCGACATGGTCGGGATTTGCACGAAGTTGAAATACCACAGCAAGCCAATCCATAAAATGCCGGCTACAACGTGCAGCCAAACCGCAACGTTGATGTGCAGCGTGACCATCTGCGCAGCATCATTCATGAGGCTGCTATGCAAGCCAAATGAAACTGCAAGTGCCAGCACAACGCTGAGCGTCAAAGCAGGGTAAAGTTTTTCAAGAATTTTTGTCATGGAAGGAAACCTTCTGGAGAGGGAGGTGGTACAAGGTACAGGCGGGAACTGGGAGTATGCGGCAAGCACGACTCCGCCGTCAATTCCCAATTATGCCATATAATTCATGAGCTTTAGGTTCCTGCGTGGCTATTGCGTGCATCGCTTGGCATACAGAATGATTTTTGCGTTGCAGTTTCGGAAAAGCCGAAGGGATAAATAATTGCATTCCTGCCTTCCAGGTCTTTGCATAAGCATTCCGCATTTTCCTTGTGCGGTTCAACGCAGATGGTTTGTTGATAATGGCCATGCCCAAGCCCTGCATGCGTGCCGATATTAACCGCGCAATTCAGCGGCAGGTTGCTGGCGCGGCAGACACCCGTCCCCATTTTGCGCTGTAAAACCGGATTATCGCCTACGGGATTATCGCCTACGGGATTATCGCCTACGGGATTATCGCCTACGGGATTATCGCCTACGGGATTATCGCCTACGGGATTATCGCCTACGGGATTATCGCCTACGGGATTACTGTGCGCCAGGAACGGTTGAATATGCATTCCATCATCAGGAGAAAAATAGCGGTATTCCAATTTCATCGTGATTCTTCGTGCCTAGCGTCCGATATCGCCCCCCCATTAATGAATGCTATGTTTTCACTATTTTCAGTAACTTAACAGGGGTGAATGGCCAGTATAGCATGGCAGCATGCATTGCAATATCAGCCTTTTTGTTTTGACTGGCTTGCCCCGCTGGCCTATAAAAAACCACACTTTGCGATTAGTGCATATAGCACCTTTAACATTTATTTATTCTTTGTGAGGAAATCAATGAACAAGCTCGAACGCCAAATGCTCGACATCCTGAAAAAGGGCCGTGATAACTACGGATACCTTGCTGTAAAGGCTGAGTTCGAAGCAGAAGGCACGCGCGTTGAAGAATTGCTCCGTCTTATTGAAATCGCCCGCAAGGCGAATGTTAAAATCGGCTTGAAAATTGGCGGCTGCGAAGCGATGCGCGACTTGCTGGAAGCAAAGCAGCTCGGCGTGGATTACATCATCGCCCCGATGATTGAAAGCGTTTACGCCTTAAGCAAATTTATTGATTCAAAGAACAAGGTTTATTCGGCTGACGAGCAAAAGGACACTGACTTCCTCTTCAATCTTGAAACCGAAACGGCTTATGGCCAGTTGCAGGGCTTGGCTGATGAAGCACGCAAGCCGAACGGTTCCAACGGTATCGTGTTTGGCCGCGTCGATTTCTCCCTTTCCAAGGGGTATTCGCGCGATGACATCAACGAGCAAAAAGTGACCGATTACATTCTTGAAACCGCGAAGGTGTGTAAGGCCAAGGGGCTTGAGCTTGTTGTCGGCGGCGGCGTTTCGATGGACGCGATTGCCGCGCTTCGTCAGGTCAACAAAATCATCCTCACCCGTTTTGAAACCCGCAAGGTTATTTTTGACGGCAAGGCGATTGAACAAAAAGAAATCGACGGCGGCTTGCTCAATGCCGTTCATTTCGAATTGCTGTGGCTGCTTAACAAGCGCGAATACTACGGCGCTATCCAGCGTGAAGACGCCAAGCGCATCGACATGCTGGAAGCACGCTGGAAAATCTTGCAGGCCGAAGCGGAAGCGCAGGGCAAGCCTGCTATCGCTCTCGCATCTTAAGCGTGTGCTGTGTCAGGCAGCGCCAAATCATCTAATGATGCAACCAAGGCCCCGCGATTGCTGCTGTTTGGCGGTGCGGGCGCGATTGGCTCATCGCTCCTTGAAAAGTTTCTGGTCGAAGGCTGGCAGGTTATTGCAACCGGCCGCCATGCGCCGCAGACACCTGTTGCGAATGGCGTGACATGGCTGGAGCTTGATCCATTCGCCGACAATTTTGATGACAGCGTGTTGGATAAGTATGGCCCGTTTTCTGCCGTGTGCTGGGCGCAAGGTGCGAACATCAATGACAGTGCCTATGATGTCGATACCGAGCAGCACATGGAACTCTATCGCGCGAATTGTTTGTTCGTGGTGATTACGCTGCAAAAATTACTGAGCCGCAAATTGCTGAGCGAAGCATCACGGTTATGCGTTATCAGCTCCATCTGGCAAAACATCGCGCGCCAGAACAAGTATTCCTATTGCATCACCAAGGCGGCATTGCAGGGTCTCGTATTATCCGCTGCTGCCGATTTGGCGGGTGATGGTCATTTAATTAATGCGGTATTGCCCGGCGCGCTGGATACGCCCATGACGCAGCGCAATTTAAGCGCCGACCAGATCAAGCAATTCGAAACCGCGACCAAATTCAACCGCATGCCGAAGCTGAATGACGTATCAAACCTTGTGTTCCATTTATGCTCACCAAATAATACCGGCATTACCGGCCAATTCATTGCATCCGATTTAGGTTACAGCCATGTCCGCATCATCTAAGTTTTCTGTTTCATCATCGACAGGCAGCTATGATGTTGAAATCGCATCCGGCCTTTACAGGCAATTCATGGCACAGGGCCAAAAGCTGATTGCGATATGCGATGAACGCTTTGCAGGTGATTTTGAAAAAGCAGGCGTGAAAGCGATTGCGCTGAAATCGGAAGAAACCGTCAAAAGCCTTGATGCCATTCCTGCGGTTATTACCCAGCTGCGCAAATTAGGCACGACGCGCGATACGTTATTATTGGCGGTGGGCGGCGGCATTGTGCAGGATGTTTCCGCATTCTGCGCGGCGATTTACATGCGCGGCCTCGAATGGATGTACATGCCAACCACGCTGCTGGGCATGGCCGATAGCTGCATTGGCGGCAAATCATCGATCAATGTTGGTGAATACAAAAACATTGTCGGCACATTCAACCCGCCGCGCCGCGTGTTGATTGATCCCGCTTTCACCAAAACATTAAACGCCGAACAAATCGCCGCAGGCATGATTGAAGCCGCAAAAATCTGCTATTGCCGCGGGCTGGATAGCTGGAATGCCTATATGGCAAACAACCCATCAGCCACCATGAGCGAAGCGGGCTTTGCGGGCGTGGTTGCGACATCATTGGCAGCCAAGAAATGGTTCATCGAAACCGATGAGTTTGATAAGGGCGAAAGATTATTGCTGAATTTTGGCCATACATTCGGCCATGCGATTGAAGGTGCATCGCAATTCCGTGTCAGCCACGGTATTGCCGTGGGCGTAGGAATGTTGTGCGCGCTGGAACTCGAACAGCGCATGGGCACGAAGTATGATGCAAAGCCCCATGTTGCCATGATGCGCAAGCATATTGAAGCATTGCTGGCGCTGGTAACCGATTTGCCAGCATCACTGGAAGGTGTGACCGCGCCCGGTTTATTCGACCGATTCTCATCCGATAAAAAGCACAAGGCCGATGGCTACCGCGTCGTCGTGGTTGCGGCAGATGGCAATGTGCAATTAAAGGCCTTGCCAAAAAATGACGAAAGCCGCACACATTTAACGGCTGCGATGGAGCAGGTGCTCACCACCATCCGCACCAAAACCAACTGTGCTGCTGCGTAACACTCCCCTCAAGAAAAAGTATAGGGAACCACCATGAAATACAGTGATTTATTGGCTGATTGGCTTGTTAAAGCGGGCTATACCACCTGCTTTTTTCTGGCGGGTGGAAACATCATGCATATTCTGGAATCATGCAGCCGCAAGATGAAAATGGTGCCGGTGGTGCATGAAGTGGCGGCAGGCATTGCCGTGGAATATTTCAACGAATCTCAAAGAGGGGAAACCAAAAAAGGCGAGCGCGCATTTGCATTGGTTACCGCTGGCCCTGGCCTTACCAATATTCTCACCGCGATGGGCGGCGCGTTTTTGGAAAGCCGCGAATTATTGGTAATCGGTGGTCAAGTAAAGACGGCGGATTTGGCGCGCGGCACATTGCGCCAAAACGGCATTCAGGAAATTGATGGCGTTGCGCTCGCCAAACCCGTTTGCGTGTTATCAACACTGATGGATGATGTGGTCACCCAAGATAAATTTACCGCGATGGCAAAGGCCGGAAGCATCGGCCGCAAGGGCCCCGTCTTCATCGAATTGCCGCTGGATATTCAAGGCCGCAATGTGGATGAAAAGGAATTGAATAAGCCAATAACAGCCCAAACTGCATCATTCAACGCAATTTCAAAGGGCGATTTGGAAAAACTGGCGGCGCGCATTAAAGATGCGAAACGCCCTGTATTATTGCTGGGTGGCGGTATCAGCCGCGAAGTGGCGGCCACCATTAATTTTGAAAAACTGGGCGTTCCCTTGACCACCACATGGAATGGCGCCGACCGCGTTGCAGCCGATATGCCGAATTATTTTGGCCGCCCGAATACATGGGGCATGCGTTATTCCAATTTGGTGATGCAACAGGCGGATGTGCTGATTGCGCTTGGCACACGGTTGGGCATGCAGCAAACCGGATTTAACTGGCAGGAATTTGTACCCGCCGGAAAAGTCATTCAGGTGGAATGCGACAAAGCGGAATTGGAAAAAGGCCACCCGAAAGTTGATTGGCCCATTTGCGCCGATGCGAATGAAGTTTTAAAATACCTCGGCACCGCAAATCTAGGCGAGCATAAGGAATGGATTGAGCATTGCCGCCTTATCAAAAAAGAACTCCCCATGGTGGAAGAAGGCAATACAACTGGCGAAGGATTTATTTCGCCCTATCATTTTGTCAGCAAGCTTTCGGCGCTTTGCGAAAAAGGCGATGTAATTATTCCATGCAGCAGCGGCAGCGCCTTTACCAGCATGATGCAAGTGTTCGAGCTAAAACAAGGCCAGTTGATGGTCACGAATAAGGGGCTTGCATCGATGGGCTATGGCTTATCGGGTGCGATTGGCGCGGCGATGGCGGCAAAGCATCAGCGCACCATTTTGGTGGAAGGCGATGGCGGCTTTTCACAGAACATTCAGGAAATAGGCACTGCTGCTGCCAACAAACTGAACCTCAAAATATTTATCTATGATGATAATGGCTATGCGTCCATTCGCATGACGCAGAGCAATTATTTTGGCGGCCGTTATGTGGGCTGCGATGGCGCAACAGGTTTGGGCTTGCCGCATTGGGCAAAATTATTCTCCGCATGGGATGTGCCAACCATGAATTTGAAACCCGGTTTTGAAAACGATGCGGCGTTCAAGAAGGCATTTGCCGAAAAAGGAGTAGGGGCATTCATTGTTCCCGTTGATCCCAAGCAGACCTATTTCCCCAAGATTACCAGCCGCGTCACCGAAAGCGGCAGCATGGCATCGAATCCCTTGCACCGCATGTCGCCGGATTTACCCGAAGCCCAATACGCCAAACTTGCCAAATACCTCGTATAAGCCCGGTTTTTAAGGGTTTAAAAACCCAAGCGGCGTTTGCCAGCCAGCCTAAATAATGCTATCAAAAGCGCCTGAAATGATGGGTAGACCGGACGAATTGGGGCAGGCATGGAAAGCAAGAGCAAGGGAATAAAAGCAGTGATTTTGGCGGGCGGCAAAGGCACGCGCCTTTCCGAAGAAACCGTGTCATTGCCAAAGCCACTCGTGGAAGTGGGTGGTCGTCCTATCCTTTGGCACATTATGAAAATTTACGCGGCGCACGGCGTGCGCGATTTCGTGATTTGCCTTGGTTATAAAGGTTTCAAGATCAAGGAATACTTTCTGAATTACGGTCTGCATAATGTGGACATCAGCGTGGATACACGCGGCGGCGGTGTGCAAATTCACCAAGAAGCACAAGAAGACTGGCATATCACCCTGGCCGAAACGGGCGAGGATACGCAAACCGGTGGCCGCGTGCGCCGCGTGCGCCGTTATCTGGATGAAAGCCAGCCCTTCTGCCTGACATATGGTGACGGTGTAGGGAATGTTGATATTGCCAAGAGCATCGAATTCCATAAGCAGCACGGCAAGCTGGCAACCGTAACCGCTGTGCAACCGCTCGCACGTTTTGGTTCGCTGGATATTCAAAATGGCGCGGTAAAGCAATTCGTTGAAAAACCGGTAACCGAAGGCGGCCTTATCAACGGCGGCTTCTTTGTATTGAACCCGAAGGTAATTGATTACATTGATGGCGATGAAATTCCCTGGGAACGTGAACCGCTGGAGCAGATTGCCAAGGATGGCCAGTTGATGGCGTTTGAACATCATGGCTTCTGGCAGCCGATGGATACGCTGCGCGATCGTAATTATCTGGATGCGATGTGGGAAAAGAACAAGGCACCTTGGAAAATCTGGAATGATGAAGCGCCAAAAGAAATCGCCAATGGCGGGAAGCGACGCTTTGCGTAGGTGGGCATGAACAAGCAAGCAGGCATCAATCCGAATAAAGATTTCTGGCGCGGTAAGCGCGTATTCCTGACGGGCCATACAGGCTTTAAGGGCGGCTGGCTTGCGCTGTGGCTAAAGCAACTCGGCGCTGTGGTGCATGGTTACTCCTTGCAGCCGCCAACGGTGCCAAATCTGTTCACGCTCGCGAATGTGGAAGGCGCACTTACCAGTAATAATGGGGCGCATCAAATCGGCGATATCCGCGATGGCGAAACGCTGAAGAATGCGGTAAAGAATTTTAAACCGGATATCGTTCTTCATCTCGCTGCGCAGCCAATCTTGCGTTTGTCATATGATGAACCCGTTGATACGTATGCAACCAACGTGATGGGCACCGTGCATATGCTGGAAGCAGTACGTGCTTGCGCCTCGGTGCAGGTGTCGCTCGTTATTACAACCGACAAATGCTATGAAAACCGCGAACAAATCTGGCCATACCGCGAAGGTGATGCGATGGGCGGCCACGACCCATACAGCAGCAGCAAGGGTTGCGCGGAATTGGTTGTATCATCCTATGGCCATTCCTATTTCAACAAGGGCGAGCAGGTGATTGCATCCGCCCGTGCCGGCAACGTGATTGGCGGCGGCGACTGGGCCCGCGACCGGTTGATGACCGATATTATCGCAGCCGTTGCGCGCGGCCAAAAACCCGTGATTAGAAACCCCGGTGCTATCCGCCCGTGGCAGCATGTACTAGAACCATTATCCGGTTATTTACGCGCGGTGGAAGTGTTATGGGAACGCCGTCCCAAGGATGCTGCGCAAGCATGGAATTTTGGCCCGGAAAGTGAAAGCGAAGTTTGCGTTGGCGATGTTGCCAATACCGTTTGTGATTTATGGGGTTTCAAAGCTGGCCTTGAAATTACGTCCGATGCACGCCGTTTGCATGAAGCAACCTTGCTGCGTTTAGATAGCAGCAAAGCACGCGCGGAATTGGGCTGGAAGCCACGCCTGACACTGCATGATGCATTAGCGATGACTGTGGATTGGTACAAGGCGCAGCAGGCAAGCGCGAATATGAATGCGACTACCTTGGCGCAAATCCAGGCCTATCAAGACAAGATTTCAACTAATGCTGCTGGGCAAGCCCGTCCATTAGCAACTGCTTCTGTTTAATGATTTAGGAACAATAAATGAGTACTGCTGCCGCTAAAAAACATGTTTCCCCGCAATTCTCGAATGAAACCAGCGAAGCTGAAGCGCTGCGCACGCAGATTTTGGAGCTGACCAAGAAATATGCAGAAATCGCGCATGCACCAAAACCATTTACCGCGGGCAAATCACCCGTGCCGGTTTCAGGCCGCGTCTATGGCGCAAATGAAATGACCACGCTGGTCGACAGTGCATTGGAATTCTGGCTGACCACAGGCCGTTATAACGACATGTTCGAGGAACGCTTTGGCAAAATCCTTGGCGTGAATGCGGTGCTGACCTGCAATTCGGGTTCTTCTGCAAATCTTTTGGCTGCAACCGCGCTCACCAGCCATTTGCTTGGCCAAAAGGCACTCAAGCCAGGCGATGAAGTGATTACCTGCTCAACCGGTTTTCCAACCACCATCAATCCGCTCATTCAAAACGGATTGGTGCCGGTATTTATCGATGTGGATATTCCAACTTACAACATCCGCGCTGAGCAAATTGAAGCAGCGATTACGCCAAAGACCCGCGCAATTATGGTTGCGCACGCCCTTGGTAATCCGTTTGACCTTGACACCGTCATGGCTGTTGCCAAAAAACATAATTTATATGTCGTGGAAGATAGCTGCGATGCCTTGGGCGCAACCTATAACGGCAAGATGGTTGGCACATTCGGCGATATCGGCACGGTAAGCTTTTATCCTGCGCATCACATCACCATGGGTGAAGGCGGCGCGGTTTATACCAACAGCGCGCTGATGAAACGCATTCTGGAATCCGTGCGCGATTGGGGCCGTGATTGCTGGTGCAAGCCGGGCATGGATAACACCTGCAAGAAACGCTTTGGCTGGCAGCTTGGCGATTTGCCATTTGGCTATGACCATAAATACACCTATTCCCACATCGGCTATAATTTGAAGATTACCGATATGCAGGCTGCCGTGGGTTATGCGCAGCTTGACCGTTTGGATGATTTTGTGGCCAAGCGCCGCGCCAACTTCACCTATTTGAAAGCTGGCTTGAAGCAGTTTGAAGATATTCTGATTTTGCCGGAAGCAACGCCGAAATCCGACCCGTCATGGTTTGGCTTCCCATTATCAATGCGCGATGGCGCAAAATTCAAGCGCGATGAATTGCTGGTTTACCTGAATGAAAAGAAAATCGGCACGCGTTTATTGTTTGGCGGTAATTTGCTGCGCCAGCCTTACATGAAAGACCGCCCATACCGTGTATTTGGGGAGACACCAAACAGCGACAAGGTAATGCGCGATACATTCTGGCTGGGCGTGTATCCCGGCATCGGCAATGCAGAAAACGATTACATCGTTGATTGCATCGGCGAATTTATTAAAAATAACGGCATCAAAAACGGCGGTAAGGCGTAATGAGCGGCGTTGCGGGGAAATTGGAATTCCCTAAGACGCTCGCTCAAAATTTGCGTGCAAGCGCGTGTGAAATCATCATCACCGGCGGCGGCGGATGGATGGGGCAGGCGGCGCTTGAAATGCTGGAAAGCGCGCTGGGCGATGATTTATTAAAACGTGTTTCGGTATTCGGTTCCTCTGCGCGTGATTTAACATTACGTTCCGGCCGCACCATTCCGTGCTTATTGCTGGAACATATTGGGTCGCTGGAAGCAGGGCCAAAACTGTTCTTCCATTGCGCATTCCTGACCAAAGACCGCCTGCTGGGCCAAAGCATTGATGAGTTTATCGCAGGCAATAAGGTGATTAGTGATACGGTTGCATCGGCGATTGAACGCAGCGATGCGCGCGGCCTCTTCATGCCATCATCTGGCGCCGTATATAAAAAAGGAACATGCATTATTTCAGGTGATGGCTCTGCGCCAAATGGCGCAACCGCCCCTGCGTATGTTTTGGATGACGATATGGCAGGAAATCCATACGGTGTGATGAAACATCAGGATGAAGAACGGTTTCTAAAAATCGCCAAGCAAAAAAACATTCCAGCATGCATTCCGCGCCTGTTCAATTTATCCGGCCCATTCATCAATAAGATTGAACTTTATGCGCTTGCTTCCATGATTGCATCCTGCATGGGCGGGAAGGAAATCATCATCCGCGCGCCGCACCGTGTTGTGCGTTCCTATGTTCATGTCGCTGATCTGGTGTCGCTGGGGGTTGCGATGCTGCTCAATTCACAGAAGGATGATGTGGCCGTGTTTGATACCGCAGGCGAAGAAACAGTTGAGCTAACGCAGCTCGCAGAAAAAATCCGCGCCGTAATGGGTACGCCAAAAACACCGATTAACCGCCCCGAATTCGTCACCGATAAGGATGATGTGTATGTGGGTGACGGCAAGCAGTTCATCACCATGATGGATCGTCACGGATTGACATTACGCAGCATTAATGTGCAAATTCAGGACACCGCCGCTTATCTTGCCAACCTTATCAAATGACACCCCAGCTTCCTGACGACCAACAGATTTATCCTGCGGCTGCAAACCCTTTTTATATTGTTGCGCCGCCCTATGTGCGTATATCGGCGGGCGTTCGCGTGCTGCATTTGCTGTGCCATAGCCTCAACCGGCTGGGCCATACGGCATATTTGCTCATGTATCCTGCGATGCCGTGGCGTGCCCATCAAATCTGCGCGGATTTAATGACACCCGTCTTAACCCATGATGTTGCCAAGAGCCATTTTGAGCGCGGGCTTTCGCCTATCATGGTCTATCCGGAAACCGTTGCCGGTAACCCGTTTGGCAGTCCATGCATTGTACGTTATGTGCTGAATTTTCCGGGGCTGCTCGGCGGCAATAAAGTGTATGCCGATGATGAATTGTGCTTCAGCTATGGCGAAGTGCTCGCGGCGCATACACGTAACCCCACGAACATTTTATTTTTGCCTGCAATTGATACGCGCAACTATTATCCGCCTTCGGGCGGACAAAAGCGCAGCGGTACCTGTTTCTATGCTGATAAATATCAGGTTGCGCATAAGGGCAAGCTGTTTGATATAACGAAAGACAGCATTGAAATCACCCGCGATAAGCCCGATAGCCAAACCCCGCAGCAAATCGCCGAGCTATTCCGCAAAAGTGAATTATTCTATGTCTATGAAAACACGGCACTGGCGATTGAAGCAGTACTGTGCGGTTGCCCGGTTGTGTTCTTGCCCAACGAGCACTTAACGGACATGATTGCGCTCAAGGAAATCGGCAATGATGGCTATGCATGGGGCGCTGATCCTATAGAAATTGCGCGTGCCAAGGCAACCGTGGCACAAGGCGCGCAAAATTACCTGAAAAGCTATACAGCATATTGGGAGGATTTGGATAAATTCATCAAGCAATCCAAAGCGCATGTTGCAGGCAAGTCTTATGCAACCATGATAAGCCTACCTAATATGGTTGATGTGCTGCGTCATTCTTATAATGACCGCGGGCCATACCGCTTTTTCCAGCTGGTACTGCGGCATGCCCGAAAACTTTTAAAAATATGATGCGCGGAATGCGGCAAGCGCTTCATTGTGCGCGCTCCACGAAGCAGTTCGCGGGGTTCGCCGCGATGTGTTATCCACAAGCCAAAAATAACCAAATAAAGCCTAAATTAGCCCTAAAACCATATTGTTAATAGGGATTGCACTTACCGCCATATCCTTTAAAAAGAGGAGCTATTCCTCATTTGAATGGCTAGATTCTTGTAATGACACGCATCTCCGTCTGTACGCCTTGTTTTAATGAACGCGAAAGCATTCGCCGTTGCTATGAAACCGTACGCAAGGTTTTCGAGGAGGCCATGCCAGATGTCGAGCGTGAGCATATTTTCGCAGATAACGGTTCAGATGACGGCACGGTAGACATCCTGCGCGAGATTGCGGCCCAAGACCCATGCGTGAAGGTCATTTTGAATATGCGCAATTTCGGGATTATTCGCAGCTCCATGAACGGCATTCTCAGCTCAACGGGCGATGCCGTATTCATGTTCATGCCGGCCGACTTGCAGGATCCGCCGGAACTCATGCCGCAATTCGTGAAATTATGGCGTGAAGGTTATGAAGTTGTATATGGCACGCGCGAAATCCGTGAAGAGTCACGGCTGATGCGCAGTGTTCGCGAAGCCTATTACAAAGTGCTGCGCGCGTTTTCCAGCGTTCAGCTGCCGATGAATATCAGCGATTACCAATTGCTGGATAAGCGCGTGATTGACGCGATGCGCCAGTTTGAAGATGCGTACCCGTTTGTGCGTGCGATGCCGTTTCAATGCACGTCACGCACTATTGCCGTGCCCTATACCTGGCGCGCGCGTGCAGCCGGTGTTTCAAAAAACCGCCTGTTTAACCTGATTGACCAGGGCTTAAACGGTTTTATTGCAACGACGCATGTTCCCATCCGCCTTGCGTTGCTGGCAGGCTTCCTTATTTCTGCATGCAGCATTTTATATGCGGTCGTGAATGTGGTGGGCAGCTTGCTTGCGCCAGAGCCGATGGTTGGCGCAGGTATCCGCACGCTGATTGCCGGCATGTTCTTATTCAACGGCATCATTTTATTTTTCCTGGGCGTATTGGGCGAATATGTGCTGTCCATTCACCAGCAGGTGCGTCGCCCGCCACGCGTGGTTGAACGCGAACGCATAAATTTTGAACCAGCCCCACAAAGCGAACAAACTGAAAAGAAACAACGACGCGCCAGCTAACATGATTATTGTTGTCACAGGTGCATCTTCTGGAATTGGCGAAGCATTATGCATGCATTATGCAGTAGGCGGGAATACTATTTGCCTGCTTGCGCAAAATGTTCCAGCACTGGAAAAAGTAGAGCAGGCTTGCCGCGCGCAAGGCGCGAAAACATTTATATATGCAGCGGATGTGAAAGATGCAGCCGCAATGCAGCGCGCCAGCGAAGCGATGTTGAAGGATGCAGGCGTGCCTGATGTGGTAATTGCCAATGCAGGCATTCGTATTGAAGACCCGGCGAGCTATGTGGGTTCAGCGGCAGCGCATGAAATCATGATGGTAAATTACATTGGCGTTGTGAATACCTTTGCATCGTTTATCGAGCCGATGATGCAGCAGAATAAAGGCCATCTCTGTGCCATCTCCAGCATTGCTGCGTATCGCGCAACGCCAAATTCGGGAATTTATTCAGCATCGAAGGCAGCGGTGAATTTGTGGACTGAGGCGCTTCGCCTTAAACTTGCGCCGCATAACGTTCATGTGACAACCGCAGCATCAGGGTTTGTGCGCACAGCAATGACAGCCGATTTACCATTTCATATGCCGGGCATTTTATCGGCAGCTCAGGCAGCCAACATCATTGCCAAAGCTATCACGGGCAAGAAAAGCCGTATTATGTTCCCGTGGCAATCACGTTTTATCTGGAGTGCATTTTGCGCCATGCCGGGCTGGTTTTATGACAGCGTGATTTTATGTGCCAAGAAATACTGGCCATCTCGTAAAGATTAGATTGGCAAAGATTAGAACTGCCTAAAGCCTGCGCTTTTTATACCGCCAGCCCCTTGAAAAAGGATATTTTCCTGCCTTTTTTGGTTGTTTTGCTAGGCGATTCACGGAAATAAAAATATACTTTCCCGCTTCCCGGCACCTTATTGGATGCCACCCTTCCTTGTAATTAATGTGCGCTGTTTTATGAAATTTGAAGATTACTCTCATACGTTTTTGCATTTTCATACAACGGAAGTTCCGGCGATTTTGAAAAAATACTTATCGGGCCGCGCTGGGCTTGTGGATTTGGGGGCGGGCGATGGCAATCTACTCATATCGCTAAAAACAGCGGGCATGCTGGATCCATTTTCTAAAGTAGTTGCTGTTGAATTGTCTGAAGAACGCTGCGAACGGTTACGTGCCTATACTAATTTTAAAGTCATTTGCGGTGATGCAACAAATGTAAAGGAATTGGAAGCGGAAAGCTTCGATGTTGTGCTGTGCACGCAGGTGATTGAGCATGTGGATGAAGCAAAGTTGCTTGCGCAAATCTCCAAGCTGCTTAGGCCCAATGGCATGGCCTATATTGCATCGCTGATTAAGGAAAAGCATGGTTGGTGGTATTACCGCACGCCGTCAGGCCAATGGGCGCTGGATCCAACGCATTTGCGTGAATATGAATCGGTCGAGCAATATGAGGCGGTTATTAAAAAAGGCGGCTTCACCATTGTCGAAACGGTTACCAGCCGTTTAGAGCTTTCAATTATTGAATTCGTATTGCGCAGAATTATCGTGCCGATTTTCAAGCCAGAGCACATTCACGGCTTCTTTATCAAATACCCGTTTGCCGACTGGATACGCAGGCATTTCAATGTTCGCCCGCCCGGTTATCACATTGTTGAAACTATCGCAAAAAAAGCACAATGAATCTTGTCGCGCTAAAAGAAAAAGTAGTCGTGCGCTATGCATTAATAGGTGTCATTAACACCGTGTTTGGGTTCAGTTTTTTCCCGCTTTTCTATTGGCTGTTCCATTCTGTTCTGGAAATCAATATCCTAGTGACTTTAAGCCATGTCTGCTGCGCCTTGTTTGCCTTCCTGTCGCACAAATATCTGACCTTTCGCTCCGGCGAAAAAGTGCATTTGGAAGGTGGGAAGTTTATTGTGACGCAGGCTATTGCCTGGACGATTAATATCATCCTACTAAACATCGCAATGGCATTGCTGAACTGGAGCCCGTTTATATTGCAAATGCTGATATCGGTGTTGTTAACGATTGGTAATTATTTTGCCTATAAGTACTTTGTATTTTTATCACCCAAAAGCAAGCCACGCGAACAGCACTAATTATTCCACCCGAACGTGAGAATTTTTAAATGTTATCTGGATTACTTCAAGCGTTCCTGAACGCATGTTTTGCCAAAATCAGCAATGCGTATTCGTGGATAGGCGCTACGCTTAAAAAACACGTTAAATTGTCGACCGATGATTTCAGCATCATTGGGGCTTATTCGGCAGTGATGGGGCTGATCAGCTGGGCCATTTTCCGTTGGATGTCGTTTTTGGCAAGCGATATTTCAACCGATTGGAATTCCGGTGTTGGCCCATTGCAAATCATATTCAATGCCACATTAATTGCCTATGCGATTATGGTGCTGTCCGTTATCGGGTTGGTGGCGCTGTTTTGGCTTTGTGAATCATTACCAGTGTTGCGCCGGTTGTTGGTGCGCCTTGCCAATAGTTGCTCTGCCGTTCTCTTATTATGCTCGTTTGCTGCAGTGTTTGTGACATCACTGGCGCTTGCGCGGGTTTACTTCGTTATCACGTTTCTTGTGTTTTTGCCGCATTTGGTATCCTTCATCAAGAGCCGCAGTGTTATCATGATGAAGAACCATTCAAGTAGTTTTATTAAATATGGCTTGCCATTGATTTTGTTTGTGCCGCTGGCGTTGGCATTCACGCTTGCCATCAAGGCATGGTTTCCGGTGCAAATTCCAAATGATTACATTGAGCTGCCTGATGCGATTGTGCTGCAAAGCCAGGATAAATCGCCATCAAAAATCGTTAGCCGCACTGATGTGATTGATTGCATGGAAGTGTTAATACGCGAAGGCGATAAAGCAAAACGGGATTCGTTAGAAGAAAAACAGCCATCTAAAAATATGGCCACTGTAAAATCGCTTGCGGGTAATTCAGCATCACCAAAATGCCGCTTGGATTTTTCATCAGTCGATTTTGCCAAATTATACGAACCCGTGACCAAGTCAGGCAAATGGCAAACACAGGCGGGGCGCTTGTTATATCATCATTCCTATGTGTTTGTGCCTGCCATTCATGCGCTGACCTATGGGCTGGCAGCACCTATTCCTTATCTTTATGGGGTTGGCAATACGCTGTTTCATGCGGTGCTGCTGAAGCTGACATCACCAACGCTGACCAGCTATTTTGATACATACCCGATTGCGCAGCTGACAGGCATATTGTGCATCGTGCTGTTGATTTTATACATGACACGTAACGGCTATGCGGTGGTTGCTGCGCTGGGCATTGTGCTGATTGGCCTATTTCAATTGCGCTTTGAATTTATTTTATTGCCACCGGGCTTCAGCCCGCTCCGTTATGCAGGCTTGGCATTACAAATTGCGTCTATCTTCTGCTTATTCCGTGGAAGTTCATTGTTGCGCCCGCTGGGCATGATGCTGGCATTGGCATTCTCGTTTTTCTGGAATGCAGAGTATGCGCTCATTGGCCTCATTGGCCAGGGCATGGCATTCATATCTCCGCAATACCGCGTATCCGCATGGGGGCGATTTGGCTTGCTCGGGCTTACAGCACTCATTGCTGCGTGCTGCTTCATCGGTAATAACTGGCTTTCCCACGGATATTTGCAAGGAATGTCATTAGGGTTATTTGGGCTATTCCCGATGCTGCCGGTTTCTTATTTCTTGGTGCTGTGTGCGCTAGTGGCATTGGGTATTCTTGCACTTATCCGTGCGGCACGGCAATTCACGCCAAATGAAGCTATAGCGCGTTTATGCGTGTTGCCAATTTTGGCATTATTGGTAGTTAAGTTTCTTTTCTACGCACTTGCGGTGCATCTTATCTTCAGCATGATCTTCATCATGCCAATCGCGATGACATTTATTAATTGGTCAAGCCAGGGCGGCTCATCCGCGACCTTTAATCGTCGTTGGATTGAAGCATCTTTTGCAGCCAGCATTGCCTTGCTCGCCTTGATTAATTCAATCAACTATTATTCAAGCGCGGTTAGCTTCCATAAAACCATGTCGGATTCTTTTGAAACCTATCAATGGTCAGGGATTGGGGAGCATTTCAATACCAATATTCCGGCGGAACCGATTGTAAGCCGCGTGCAGGCTGTGCGATCGCAATTGCGCGCAGATGATACGGTGTTGTTTCTGTCGCCGTTTGACCATCTCTTGTCATTCTACGCAAACCCCAAGCATTATTGCGGGCATTTTGAGATTGTACTGAACCCCATCACTACCAAAATGGTGCAGTCATTGGTGGATTGCGCCCGCGCAGCGACGCAACCGCTGATTGTTTATGATGATGCAGAAGCAATGGATTGCCCGGAAGGCTGGCGCGCAAAATATTACGATGCCCATTCCTGTGAATACAAAAAAATGCTTAAGCAAAATGCCAAAACCATTTTGAAAGAATTGGGTAATGATATTGTGCCAGTAAAAAAAATCGGATCATTGACGTTCTACCGTAAAACCCATTAGCCAGCAGATTACAGAAAGCGTGATATGCCAGAGTTAAAGGCAAGCTCTTTGAACAGAATTGTGGGTGCACTGGTTGCGCTGCTGTGCTTGGTTGCGCTGTGGATGTGGCATAGCATGCCCCTGATCCCCGATGAAATTGCAATCCGCGTGCAGGCGGGGCGTTTTATTCAGGATAACGGGATTGCGCAAAGCCTTTATGCCATGTGTTCCAGCCGCGCGCAGCCTGTGCCGTGGATGTTCGTTCCATCAGCCTGGCTTTTATCCTTGGGTGATTTATATACCAACCCCGTTCAGCTGCGTTTTGCAGCTGCGGCGCTGTTATTGGGTTTTATGTTCATGGTCGGGCGTAATGCACTTAAACATTCTAACATTGCCGCATTGCTATGGATGCCTGCAGTCGTGCTGGGTGTTGCGGGTTCCAGCCTTGTTTATTTCAGGTTTGAAGCATTTCTGCTTATCCATTTATGCCTATGCATGGCTGCGCTGGATTGCATCAGAAAAAATACCGCGGCTGTTTCAAATTGGATGATGGCGGCAGGGTTAGTTTTTACCTTGCTGACGACATCTTATGTTCATCCGCAATCGCTGCTGTTTGTGCCGCTTACCGCCTATTTGTGCTACCGATTGATTGGCGGCAAAGCAATTGCGCCAGTTAAAATAGGCGCATGCGCAATCGTGTTTGGTGCCATTGCCGTTACAACGCATTTGTTCTTCAAATTATCATGCGATGAGTATAAGGAAATCGAGACATTCTGGGGCGAAATGGTTTTCGATATCACGCGCTTGTTCAGCGCAGACGCACTCACCATTTTAATTGAGAAGTTTAAGCTATACTCAGTTTCATTTGGATATAATCAGACCTATACCATTAATTACCTGCCAGGAATTACGAGCGATGATTTTGCGGCGGCACAGCTGTTTAACGCCATTATTGCCATCAGCCTCTTTGCAATTATCTTGACCGGCATCGCCATCAGTTGCTATTTGGCGGCTCAGCTTTTTACACGGTTTGTGTTGCGCCACCCGGTTATTTTGCCATTTAATGTTGATGCCGCGATTGTCTTTGCGCTTATATTTTTCCCAACGCTGTTTTATTTTTTATATGACGCGCATTTATATTTCTACCGCTCATTTTTTCTGAATTTCCTGTTCGTTATGTCCATTATCATTGCGCTGTGTGAATTTAAAGGCCGGCGTGTACATAACATGACAGCGATTGCTGGCGGCGTTCTATGTATCCTTGTGCTGTTATCGGTCATCGCTAATGCCATTTATTTTTATAAGCCCATTAAAACCTATGAAGGCCCTTCGGCTGCACTGAGCCGTGATTGGCAGCATGCGCCGCAAAACTTGGATCGTTTTGCGCAACGCTGTGGTATTGATTTAACGCAAGGTGGCGGCATTATTGATGACCTTACCTATGAAGGGGTGAAGCAATATGGCCGTGTCTATCAAATTACCTATCTTGGCCTGCAAATGAGCCTTGCGCATATCAAACCTAAAACAGTAATAAGTTTGTTGAAGCCGAATTATGTATTAGCACGCTGCACGGAAATGGAAGCGATCGGCCTTGGCTGGCCGGCCGATAAGCAAGAAGGTGAACTTTGCTGCAAACGCTATAGCCCCGCGCCGCAATAAACCCATGACCAAGAAAGTCGCTATTGTTCAGTCAAATTACATCCCCTGGAAGGGATTTTTTGACATGATTGCAGCCGTGGATGAATTCATTCTATACGACGATATGCAGTTCACGCGCCGCGACTGGCGCAACCGCAACCAGATTAAAACGCCGCAGGGGCTTTCATGGTTATCGGTGCCTGTGCAATCCAAAGGCAGGTACGAACAGAAAATCAAAGATACGGAAATTGATGGCACCGATTGGGCAGCAACGCATTGGAAATCGATGTCGCTTAATTATGCACGCGCGCCGCATTTCAAGGAAATCGCCGAATGGTTGCAACCCATTTACCAGCAGCAAACCTTCACCAATCTTTCCGTATTGAACCGCACCCTGATTGAGGCAGTGTGCAAGTACCTTGGCATCAATACCGTGATTAAAAATTCATGGGATTATGAATTGATTGATGGAAAAACCGAACGCCTTGCCGATTTATGCAAGCAGGCGGGTGGCAGCGAATATATCTCTGGCCCCGCGGCAAAGGACTATATTGATGAAGCGGTTTTCTTGCATTACGCGATTAAATTGACGTGGTTTGACTACCAGGGGTACAGCGAATATCCTCAGCTTTGGGGTGATTATGCGCATCATGTGAGCATTGTCGACCTGCTGTTTAATTGCGGCAAGGATGCCCCGCGCTATATGAGGTTTGTCAAATAATGAAACTATCTATTGTCGCCACGCTTTATAAATCAAGCGCCTATATTAATGCATTCCATCAGCGCTGTAGCACGGTGGCAACGGCCTATGCCGGTGATGATTATGAAATTGTGCTGGTCAATGATGGCTCACCCGATGACAGCTTGCAGCGCGCGGTTGCCCTTTCGCAGCAAGATGCACATGTGGTAGTGGTTGATTTGTCGCGCAATTTCGGCCACCACAAGGCGATGATGACGGGCCTTGCGCAGGCAAAAGGCGAGCGCATTTTCTTAATCGACAGCGATTTGGAAGAGGAGCCCGAATGGCTGGCTATGTTTCAGGTGCAAATGGATGCGCAAGCCTGCGATGTCGTGTTTGGCGTTCAGGAAAAACGCAAAGGCAATTGGTTGGAGCAATGCTCGGGCCCTGTTTATTACAGCATCTTCCGCTTATTTACCGGCATTAATCAGCCAGATAATATTGTAACCGCGCGATTGATGACGCGCCGCTATGTGGATGCATTGCTGCTGCATAAGGAACGCGAGCTGAACATCGGCGGCCTTTGGATTATCACCGGCTTTAAACAGATCACGCAAGTTGTTAAAAAACATGAAACCAGCCCGACGACCTATTCCATTGCGCATAAAGTCAGCCACGTTGTTAATGCGGTAACGTCGTTTAGCAGCATGCCGCTGGTATTCACGTTTTATGCGGGGATTTTTATTTCGTTCGGCGCGCTGATTTATATCGCGCATCTGGTTATGCATTACATGTTTGGCGCGGCACCGCCTGATGGCTACACGTCCATCATTGCATCCATCTGGCTGTTTTCTGGCTTGATTATCTTTTTTCTTGGCGTGCAGGGGATTTATATTTCCAAACTGTTTACGGAAGTCAAGCAACGCCCCTATACCATTATCCGCCACATTTATGGGCGCAAAAACGGGGGCGGTTGATGCCTGGCCCCTCCAAGCTTGCCGATGTTGCAGGTTATTATACTGAAAAGCTGACCGCGCATGGCCAGACCGCCAAAGGCGTTGATTGGAATGGTGAAGAAAGCCAGAATTTGCGTTTCATGCAGCTTAGCAAGATTATCGATCCTGCCCTTGATGATTTTTCAATCAACGATCTGGGCTGCGGCTATGCCGCGCTGCATGATTTTTTGGTCGCGCGCCACAAGCGGTTTTCATATAACGGCTTTGATATATCGCAAGCGATGATTGACGCGGCGGCAGAACGCCATAAGGGCAAGGCAAATGCGCGGTTTGTGATGGCCGACACCCCCGATAAAACAGCCGACTACGGCATTGCCAGCGGCATATTTAATGTGCGTTTAAAGCAAGGCGATGCTGAATGGCTTCGGCATTTTGAAACGACATTGGATGAGTTAAACCGCACCAGCCGCCTTGGCTTTGCGTTTAATGCGCTTACATCCTATTCCGATGCCGATAAAATGCGCGAAACGCTTCACTATGCCAACCCTGCGGCAATGTTTGACATTTGCAAAAAGCGCTATTCCCGTAATGTGGCGCTGTTGCATGACTATGATTTATACGAATTCACGATCTTGGTGAGGAAGCAATGACGGTTGAAGCGGCCATATTTTTTATTGTTAGCTTGGGCCTTAGTTATCTCGTTGTCTGGAAAAGCGCCAGCATTCAGGGCTTATCGGTACGCTTTGCCGATATTCTCCAGCGCCGCGCATTTCCGGCGCCGTCAGATTTCGAGCATATCAAATTTGCATTCCTGCGCATCGTGTTCGGCTGTTTGCTGCTGAACCGCGCGGTGCAGATTTTCATTTATTTGCTGCCCGAAGAATATGGAACGGCTGTTGGCATAACGGCGATTGCGACGGTTATTTCCGCTGCCTTTATCATGGTTGGGTTTTTAACGCAGTGGTCATTGCTGTTTTCGATGTTTTTCCTGTGGCAAACGGGCGAAAGCATTTTAAAGACCAGCACGCTGGGCAATGACATTGCGGCATCACTCAGCTTGTTGTTGCTATTGACCAGCGCGGGCAAGTTCTTATCGGTCGATAGCCTGCTTACCAAGGGCAAGCTGCTGTGTAACGCGCTGCTCTATGATGAGGGCATTCCCAGCAAGCGCAGCATTGCGCTGGCCAAATTCATATCGCTGTTCACTTATTTTATGGTGTGCGTGTTTTCCATCTGTGTTCATTTGCAGGAACCCGCATGGATGACAGGTGTTGCCGGCCCATATCTGCTCAGCAATAATTTCATGACCGCGCCGCATGAATTCTTTACGCAGCTGTTCGTGCAATACCCGATTGCGGTCGTCATCGCCAAATGGTCGTTATGGGTGATGATGCTGTGGTACCCAACCATTATCCCCTTCACCCTGATGGGCGGGGTTTTCAGATGGTATATCGTGTATTGGGGCATCCTGTTTTTCATCCTGTCATCGGTTGTATTGCAGCTGGGCTCGCTCGCCGAATTTGAATTTGTTTTCTGGGCTGGGCTTTTCTGGGCCAATACCGCCCTCGATAGCCGGAAGAAACTGTCGGTTTATTTCGATGACACCTGCAATTTATGCGATCGCACGGTGCTGGTTATCACGGTGCTGGATATTTTTAACCGCGTCAGCCTGCGCCCGTTATCAAAGCATGGCGATGAATTAAAGGCCTACGGCGTAAGCCATGAAGCTGCGATGCAGAACCTTTATGGCGTGCAGGAAGAAAGCAAAGTTGTAAAATCCGGTTATGATTTTTATGCCATGCTGGCAAAAAACCTGTTCTTGTTATGGCCCGTATTGCCGTTATTGTACCTTGGAAGAATTCTTTTTATTGGCCCGGTGATTTACAGGCTTGTTGCCGGAAAGCGCCATGCGATATTTGGCGTTTGCAAAATTCCAACCAAGAAAGTGGAACGCATCACGCCTGTTGCATCAGTCAAGCTGCCCATTTTTGGAAATGCGGTTGTGGTGCATGTATTGCTGCTCTCGCTGTGCTTTGCAGCCGCCATCCCATTCCCTTATATGAATATGCTTGGCCATGATAATACGGGCGCAAAAGCTGCGGCATTTTACGGCATTGCGCCGATTAACGTGTTTAACCGCGATGATTTACGCATGGCCGAAAACTGGTTCACGCTGCGCGATGTTAAAAACGACACCATGCTGCCTTTGATTGCGAAGGATGGCTCGCGCCTGCACATGCACCGCTCCGACCGCGTTTATTTTGGCCATACGCTTATCTTCCGCCGCTCGGTGATTAATATGGAAGGCTGCGCGTTTAAGGATTGGAAGGCGCTGCTGGACTACCTATCAAGGGTCTATTTGCACAGCATTGGCGCAGCCGCTGGCGAATACCAGTTTGAATATGTACAATACCGCCAGTCTTTGCCCAATGACGTGAAAGTCAATAAGGGTAACTATGTGGCGGAACCTGTGACAACCCCATGCACCACAATGTTTGATGTAAATTACAAGCCTTAAAGAATCGACATGAAAAAGAAACTGGTCATTTTTGGCGCGGGCGATATTGCCCAACTCGCCCATTACTACTTCGCGCATGACAGCGATTATGAAGTGGAAGCGTTTACGGTCGACCATGAATTTATCAAGGAACCGGTGTTTTGTGGCCTGCCCGTTGTGGCGTTTGAGAAAGTGGCAGAGATTTATCCGCCAAGCACCCATAGCTTCTTTGTGGCGCTTAGCTATTCCAAATTAAATGTCATCCGCAAGGATAAGTATCTTGCCGCGAAGGCGATGGGTTATGATTTTGCAAGTTATATCAGCCCCAAAGCGAGCGTGCTCAATAACGGCCAGATTGGCGATAATTGCTTTATTTTTGAAGATAACACCATCCAGCCTTTCGCGCAGATTGGCAATAATGTGACGTTATGGAGCGGCAATCACATCGGTCATCATTCGGTGATTAAAGACCACAGTTTTATTTCATCGCATGTGGTGATATCGGGCGGCGTGGTGATTGGCGAGCAATGCTTCATCGGTGTCAATTCAACGCTGCGTGACCATATTACGATTGGCGATAGATGCGTGATTGGCGCAGGCGCGATATTGCTTTCGAATGCCGAAGCCGAAGGCGTTTACATGGGCAACGAGACGGAGCGTTCCAAAGTGCCCAGCACCCGATTGAAAGCCATATAGATGAACGCGTGGCGTAAACTTGGCCGTCTTTATGGATTGCCGGATGGCGGGTTGCACCCCAAGCTGCTTTCACATGCTGCAAACCCGCTTCCCGTGCTGCTCGAAGGCGATGTGGTTCGCATTTTTTACAGCAGCCGCGATAAGGATAACCGCTCATCCGTCGGCGCGGTGGATATAGATATTATGAATCGCAGCGTTGTGCACGCGCACAAAACGCCGTTTTTCGAATATGGCGAAAAAGGCAGTTTTTTCGAAGCAGGCGTTAGCATCGGCAATTGTTATGAGGCTGGCGGCAATACCTATATGCTGTTCATGGGGTGGCAAAACCCGGAAGGCGGGCATTGGCGCGGCGATGTGGGGCGGCTGCGTGTAAATCCTGATTTAACACTTAGCCTTGATAGCGCGCAGCCTTTCATGGGCGCTGATGCAACCGACCCCATCAGCCTTTCATACCCCTGGGTTATCAAAAACGCGAATGGCAGTTATTCGATGTGGTATGGTTCAACCCAAAGCTGGGATGCAGGCAATGGCGAAATGCTGCATGTGATTAATGGCGCATCATCCAGCGATGGCCATAACTGGAAACGCGAAGGGCTGGCTGTTCCATACCAATTAAATGCGGCGCAGGCGTTTTCACGGCCCACGGTTGCCCAAGATAAAGATGGTTATAAAATGTGGTTCTCATACCGCAGCGGGAAGGGCGAAACTTACCGTATTGGCTGCGCCACAAGCAGTAATGGTAAGAAATGGGAATTGGCATTAAACCAATCAGGTATTGATGTTTCAGCAAGTGGCTGGGATAGCGAGATGATTGAATACCCATTCGTTTTTGACCATAAGGGTCAGCGCTTCATGCTGTATAACGGCAATGGCTATGGCAAAACCGGTTTTGGGCTTGCTGTATACGAATGAGCACTCACCTTAAAGCAACAGCGTTTAAAGATACGATTCGGCAATTCATGCGCTATGCGATGGTGGGCGTTGCATCGAACATTGCAGGGTACCTGATTTATCTGCTCGTGACTTATCTGGGTGTTGCGCCAAAAATCGCTATGACTTTTTTATATGGTATTGGCGTTATCATCAGCTTCTTTGGTAACCGCTATCTGGTGTTTTCTGGTGGCGGCGGGTTGCCAACGGGTATTAAATTCACCGCGGCCTATATTATCGGTTATTTTTTAAATCTTTCGCTGCTGGTTGTGTTTGTCGATACGCTGGGCTATCCGCATCAAGTCGTGCAGGCGATAGCCGTTTGCGTTGTTGCGGTGTTTCTGTTTTTCGCGCTTAAATACGTTGTGTTTAAAAAGGACGCGCCATGAAGCGGTGTTTAGCATGCGGCGGATATTATAATTCCACCTATCCCAATTGCCCGGAATGCCAGGTAAAGCCGCAGTTTATTGACGGGTTTGAAGCGCATGCGCCCGCCTTTGCGCATGAAAACAGCGGCTTCAAGCCGGAGTATTTTTCAGAACTGGCCGAACTGGAAGCCGCCAATTTCTGGTTTAAATCACGCAATGCCATTTTAATCTGGGCGCTTAAAACCTATGCGCAGACGTTTGGCTCGTTCCTTGAAATTGGGTGCGGCACGGCGTTTGCCCTGTCCGGCATTGCGGCGGCATTCCCAAACGTTAAATTATTCGGCAGCGAGATTTTAACCGCAGGACTTGGTTTTGCCGCGCTGCGTTTGCCGCAAGCCACATTCATGCAAATGGATGCGCGGGACATTCCGTTTAAAAACGAATTTGACGTGATTGGCGCATTTGATGTGCTGGAGCATATTGAGGAAGATAAAACGGTGCTCGACCAAATGCATCAGGCATTAAAGCCGCAGGGCATTGCGCTTTTATCGGTGCCGCAGCATGAATGGCTGTGGAGTGCTGCGGATGAGTATGCATGCCATGTGCGCCGCTATACGCGCGAAGAAATTGAAACCAAGGTAAGACAGGCAGGGTTTGAGATATTGCGCAGCACATCGTTTGTTACGGTGCTGCTGCCCGCCATGATGGCATCGCGCCTGTTATCCAAGAAAGTGCCGGTAAAGGATTATGATGCGCGGGCAGAGCTCAAATTGCCGAGCATCCTCAATTCATTGTTTTTATTGCTTTTAAGTTGCGAGCTAGCCCTTATTGGATTAGGGATTAATCTGCCTGTTGGTGGATCACGGCTCGTGGTTGCCAGACGAATATAACATAAGCGCATTTGAATTATCCGGAGTTCTGCATGGTGCTATCCCGCATTCCTTTTAACCTGCCGCATATGACAGGCAAGGAGATGGAGTACATTGCGCAATCGCACCGCAATGGAAAGCTGGCGGGTGATGGCCCGTTCACCAAGCATTGCCATGCCTGGCTGGAACAGCGCACGGGTTCAGGCAAAGCATTGCTCACGCATTCCTGTACTGCTGCGCTTGAAATGGCGGCGCTGCTTTTGGACATTAGGCCCGGTGATGAGATCATCATGCCGTCTTATACTTTCGTATCGACGGCCAATGCATTTGTGCTGCGCGGCGGTGTGCCGGTATTTGTCGATATCCGTGAAGATACGCTGAATTTGAATGAAAACCTGATTGAAGAGGCGATTACGCCGCGCACCCGTGCGATTGTGCCTGTGCATTACGCGGGCATTTCGTGCGAGATGGACACGATTATGGGCATTGCCAAGAAGCATAATCTGGCTGTGGTGGAAGATGCCGCGCAGGGCGTAATGGCAAGCTATAAGGGCAAAGCGCTGGGCAGCATTGGCGATGTGGGCGCTTACAGTTTCCATGAAACCAAGAATGTGATTTCAGGCGAAGGCGGCGCATTGCTGGTCAATCGGCCGGATATGCAATTGCGCGCCGAAATCATCCGCGAAAAAGGCACAGACCGCAGCCGTTTCTTCCGCGGTGAGGTTGATAAATACACATGGCAGGAAGTAGGCTCATCATTCTTGCCGGGCGAATTGATCGCTGCATTCTTATGGGCGCAATTCGAACAGGCCGATGCAATTACCAAAGACCGCTTGGAAGCATGGAATTATTACCATGACCAATTATCAAAGTTGGAAGGTAAAGGCATTTTGCGCCGCCCGCTTATTCCCAATGCGTGCCAGCATAATGCGCATATGTATTATGTATTGCTGGCCCCCGGCATTGATCGCCAGCGCGTGCTGAATGAATTCAAAAAGCAGGATATTTCCTGCGTATTCCATTATGTGCCATTGCATTCATCGCCGGCAGGCCTGCGTTATGGCCGTGCGCATGGTGAGTTGCATGTTACCAACAAACAGGCTGAACGGCTGGTGCGCCTGCCATTATGGGTGGGTTTAAGCCGTGAACAGCAAGGCAATGTGATTGATATCCTGAAAGCACTTTAATGGCGGTGTTTATGAAAAAGACCGCCATCGGTGCAGCTGTTCTTGGTTTCTTGCTTGTAGCAGGTAGTGCATTTGCGCAAACGCCTGATGTGCATCAGGAGCGCCCATTGCCACCAGCCTTTATCTCCGGCGGTGTAGGTGAAGAAGATAGAGCTGAGTTAGAGGCAACCGAAAAAAGCTATAGCTTTAAACTGGTGCTGGTCGGCGAGGGTGGGGTATTTTTGGATGATGTGCATGTCACCATCACGGATGCCACCAAACAGGAAATCCTTGTGGCCAATACCGAAGGGCCTATCCTTCTGGTGCAGCTAAAACCCGGCAAATATAATGTGCGGGCAGAGGTGCAGGGCTTAATCCAGAATCAAGGCGTGATGATTAGAAAAAACCGCCACACGAATATCACCTTGCGCTTCCCGTTAAGTGAATAGGCAGTTTAATCCTTATTTGACAGGGGTTTTTAACTATGTTGTTACGCGATTTTTATGAAAAATTTATACAGCCATAATCGGCTGCGTACATACAATTGATACGCAGAAGATAACACTGCGGGTATTATTTCAATGATTAAAGGCGGTCTAAAATGAATTCGATTAAAAGCACAATTCTGGTTGTGGATGATGAACCCCAATTGCGCAAGCTCCTGAAAATTACATTGGAAGGCGCAGATTATAAATGCATTGCTGATGTAGATACGGGCCGCGAAGCCATTCGCGCTGCTGCATCGTTAAAGCCCGACTTGATTCTGCTTGATTTGGGCTTGCCGGACATTGATGGCAAAGAAGTCATCAAATCCGTCCGTGAATGGTCGCAGGTGCCCATCATCGTCTGTTCCGTGCGCAATGATGACGCTGAAATCATTCAGGCCCTTACCCTTGGCGCGGATGATTATATCACCAAGCCCTTTAACACAGCTGTATTAATCGCCCGCATCGTGGCCAATTTGCGCAAATACATGACCCAGGAAGCCGGTGCGCCGACGATTGAAAATGGCCGCATCATGATGGATTTGGTGCGCCATGAAGTGTTCCTGGACGGTGTCAAAACTACCTTTACACCCAAGGAATATGATTTGCTGCGCTATTTCATTTCACGCCGCGGCAAGATGCTGACCCACAAACAGCTTTTGGAAGAAATATGGGGGCCTGCACATAACAATGATATGCAGTACCTGCGCGTGTATATCAGCCAGTTGCGCGACAAGATTGAACCCGAGCCATCCTGCCCGCAATATATCATTACCGAAGCTGGTATTGGCTATCGCATGGAATCCGTGCGCAGCGATAGCAACGGGAGCAACAATGGCAACGGGAATAAAATCGCCGCTGCCTCGTAAGGCAGCCTATTCACGTGGCTATTCAGCGGCCTTTGCATCCAGCTGGATGCCGCGCCAATTCGAGAAGCTGAGAATAAATACCGCGCCGCCATCCGGGTGATTGGTGGCGCGGATATTGCCGCCCTGTGCACGCATGATGATGCGGGCAATGGCAAGGCCAAGGCCAGTACCGGCAACGTTCGTATCCTGCTTATTCAGGCGGTGGTATTTATCAAAAATCTTTTCCACCTGATCTTCAGGAATGCCCTTGCCATGGTCACGAATGTGAATGGTGAAAAGGTTATCTTCCATCTCGCCCCACACATTAATCGCAGTGCCCGCAGGGGTGTATTTCAGGATGTTATCAAAGATGTTCTGCGCAACCTGTTCGACAAGGAACGCATCAATGCAGATTTCATTGGTGCGCAGACAATCATCATTAATCTGCACAATGCGGCCACGCAGTTTGCTGCGCATACGGCCATAAACGTTGCTAACAATATCAAAGGCGGAAACCCAGTTTTCCTTGAACACCACTTGGCCGGATTCAAGGCGGGTCATTTCCAGAATATTGGTGATAAAGCCATCAAGTCTGCGTGCTTCTTCCAGCGCGGTTTCAAGCAGAATATCTTTTTGTTCGGGCTGCAAGCTGGTTTTCATATCCTGCAATGCGGTGAGAGAGCCCACCACGGAAGCAAGCGGCGTTTTCAAATCGTGCGAAATACTGGAGAGAAGGGTTGAACGCAGACGTTCTTTTTCTTCGCGCACACGGCCATCCTGCATTTGCTGGCTGAGCTGCAAGCGTTCAATCACCAATGCTGTAACGTCAGCAATACCCGCTAATGTTCCTGAAATATCCTGACTTTCAAAGAAGTGCGTGTCAGCCTTGGTTGCCAATACGCCGCGCGCGCCTTCCGGCGTTAACAGCGGACGGAAGCAATAGAGCGCCTTGGTGTAATGCAGCGTGCCAGCGCCCGTGACGCGGAATTCGCGCCATGAACAGGCCAGCGCGTCCATGTCTTCCGGCGCAAATTCCATGCCTGCCGGATAGGCAATTTCAACGCGCTCCGGATTAAATGGCGCAGGAAGGAAGAACGCCGTTTCAAGGTTCAGATGCTTCTTGATGCCGTTATGAATGGTTGCCAGCGCACCCTGAATGTCATTTTCCTTCAAGCTGTCGCTATACAGGCGCTGCGGGATGACCAGTTGCTCAATGCGCTGCTTAAGGGTTGAAACCACATTGTGCGAACGGCCTGCCAGCACGTTCACAACAACCGAGCATGCGACATAGAGCCAGAAGCTGACCAGCATTGGAGGGCTGTCAATTTGCAGGTTTCTGGCAATGTTGGTTGGGATAATAATCGTCTCGAACGCATAGTTCATCGCAAAGAAGCTGAGGACGCTGCTGAGCAAGCCCGATAACAACCCATAGCGCAGCGATACAAACACGCAGGCAATAATATAGACCATGGTGCGGTTGCGCGGGCTGTTGCGGAACCCTTCGAAGACTTCCTGCAGGAACAGAATGGCGATGGTTGCAAGGGCAACAATCAAGCACGCGCTTAAAATCTCGCGCAGGTTAATAAATCGGCCAACGGCTTCATACATGACTGAGCGGGTGCGCACCGGCACGCGGTAGCGAACCAGTTCAACCGAGCTGCCGGGGGGCAGCATGTTTTGCGCAATCCGGTATTTGTTCGGGATGAGCAGGCCAAGCAATGAATCGCGGTCATGCGCTGTTCCAAGGAAAATGACCATGCGCGTTTTGGAGGTTTGTTCATCAATAAAATTGCGTACACCCTGTTTGAAATGCGGGGCATTGATGGTCTTAATCTCCGCGCCCATTTCTTCGGCAAGGTGCAGGTTTTGCAACAAGCGCACGCGCTGTTCCTGAACATCTTTTTTGGAGGAACTGCGCAGGTTTGTTTCAACGATGTGCAATGCCATCCAGCCAATGCCCTTGCGCTTGGCAAGGCTGGCGGCGCGGCGCAGCAGCACCATAGTTTGTGGATGGTCGTTGATGCAGGCGACAATGATTTCTTTGTATTCTTCGCTCATGGCCTTGCTTATATCATTTTTTGGATATGACTAAACCCTCATATCTGCCTTAATTGACTATAAAGAAGCTATTCGGATTGGCGAATGGCGTTAATAATCGCGGTTTCGGACTTGTCTGCATCCTGTTCGTCCGATAAATCACCAAGGTTATTCCACCAGTTTTCCAGCGTTACGGCGGTTTGCCCCATGAAGGTGGGATCCTTGGACGCTACATCCTTGGATATGACGACAATATCGCGTCCCATGGCCTTAATCTCGTCCTTGTTGTTCTGATAGCGCTTGTCGTTGCTTGCGTCATTCAACCCGTCGCGCGCGTGGCGCAGGGCAAGGCGGGCGGCATCATAGCTTTTTGCATCGATGAAGTAGCGCGTGAGCATGATGTTATCGCGTGCCTTAATCAGCGGCAGTTTTTGCGAGCTCGTAATGGTAGATGAGCTTTCAACCAGCTTGGTCAGGATGGTTTGCGCTTCATCGTTCTTGAATTGCTGCACTGCCTGCACCGCACCCGCCAGCTGCTTGCCGGTTTCCGAAACATTGAACGTAACGGTGATATTCACAAGCGTTACGTCCTTCACGCCGATGCCGCCATTTTGCGACCAGTATTGGGTATCTTCCGGCCCGTTCAATTCAGAAAGCTCGGTATTAAGCGGGAAGTAATAGTGATAGGCGATGTGCTTGCCATGATAAAAAATGAAATGACCAGTCTGGATATCTGTTTTCTCGATATTGTCGCCATCTGAATCAAGGGCGGCATTATCATCCTGCGCTTCTTTCAGATGCTGCAACGACGACATAAGATTATTTTGGGCGAGGGCCAAGCGCGCGCGGTTAATGTCTTCAAACAGCTTTTCGCCCGGCTTATCGCTTAAGTCCAGCTTGATTGCTTCAGGGGCGCGGTTCAGGCGGCGGCGAACCGGTTTTTTATCCTGCTTGTCGAAAATGCCAGATATGTCTACCTCGGCAACGGGCGGGCCGAATTTTTTCCCGGATGATGCCGCCATCACGATCGGTGCGGGCGCTTCCTTTTTTGAAGCATGATGCTTGGTTGCTGCCAGCAAGTCGTGCGGAGCAACTGCAACTAAAGCCATAAGGGAAATAAGAATGGGCAACGCTTCGGGTTTTTTAGTCATACGGCCCTGTTTTTTGGTCATTTTCAGATGCGTGCAGAGAATATCAATCCTGTGCGCGGGGGTCACGCATTAAATCGCCTGGATCATTCCACGCCCTTAAACATTGGGGAAATCGCTTGGCTGAAGTGAGGAAACAGGGTCATTGGCCGCAATTCAGATTGTGACCAGCTTACTGCCTTATTTCGCTTGTAGTATTCCTGGTTGAATGTTTCGTGCGTATTGCGGGCGATGTACCCGGTAATATGGTCAGCGTGTTCCTTTGGCTCATCGCCCATGTGCAGATAGCTTACGCTGCCATCATCATCGTATACTTCAAAAATCGTTTGCATGGTCTTCTCCGTTGAATGGGATGGGAGTGCTTGCCGTGGATTGATGAGACAGGAGCAGCGATTAAAAGACAATGGTGTGAACATCGCGCCGAAATAAATAGCGCATAAAAAATGCAGCGTTATAGAAAACGCTGCAAGGAAACGAAATAGGTGATTGGATTATAAGCAGGCGCGCTATCTGCCTGCTTCGATGAGGCCATTTTTCACAAAATTAATCGTATCGCCTTCGGGCCATGAACCATCAAATACTTCATCACAATTATAATCCTTGATGCGTGCATTAAGCGCCGTGCAATGCTCTCGCGTCTGCTTTGGAAAGCGGCGCGGGTGCACGATAAGCTTGAGCTTTTTCTTGACTGACTTTGCATTCATTCCGTGTCTCCTGTGTTTAAGCGGTTATTGGCCCGAGTGTTTTTTAGTGTGCCTTGTCGTGCTGGAATGGCATGGATGCTTCAGCAAAGCGCACGGTTTCAGCAACCGTGTTGGCAATTGACGTAATCTCGTCGTTGTTCTTGCCGGTGGATGCAAAGAACAGGCTGTCTTGCAGGCGTTTCAGGCGATTGACTAAATCGGTCAGCACAATGTTTGTTTGTGCAATTCCATTCAGGCAATAATTTTCAATGCATACCAACAGGCCACGGGTTTGCAGCAGCAGATGCTCGGTTTGCAAAATCTGGCTATGGGTGCGTTCAATTTTCCAAAGGCGCGCGTAAACACCGATCAGTGTTTTCATCAAATCATCCGGCACGGGCTGTGCCAGGAAAGGGATATGCGGCGTATATTCTTCTGTATGAAAATGCTGGTTCATGTCGTTCTCCGGTTGGTTTTGATACTGCTACTTATGGCTTCTTGGGGAAGCGCGCATGACATACCGCGGCGTGATGTCTGAACGGATTGTCTGGAATTGCCAGGTCAATTCGCGATGTCGGAAAAGGCTCGTTTGCGTAAATATTGCATCAAGCAATGATTCACAGCGTGCATACGGGTTTGTTCACATTTTCGTCAAAACCGCGGCGGTTTATCACGCAGATAAAACAAGGCCGGTTTAAGTGGTCAAAATAGCCACTTCATTGACTGGTGCCGTATCTGCATTTAGGGAATTTTTATGTGCCTTGGTGCCTTCCACATCGAAAAAAAATATGGGCTTCCCGTAGGTTTATTCACAAGGGGCATGATTCTGAACATTTCTTAAGTCCCGCAACCTCTTTACGACCGTTTTACCACCTGCAAAACGAGGCTGTCATGAGACTTATATTCAATCAATATATGGGCGCGATTCTGCTGTTCATCATGTCCTATTTTTACCTGACCATTTATGCCAATGCAGGCAGCATGGATCGTGTAACACCGCATAACGAAAAAGTTATCAGCGAAACCTATAACACCACTTCCACCTATTGTTCCCCTTGCGTGAAACCCGTGAAGTATGTGGATCAAAAATCCTGTGATAAAAAAACCGTGACCGTGGCTTTAGAAAAACCATGCCCGAATGGTCAGCTGGGCGTTATTTCCGTAAACCGTTTATGGAACCCATGCACGCAAGAAGTGCAGGATTTTACTATGGGCAGTACGTGTCATTGACACGGGGGCAGTGCGTGCCGCTAGCATTATGATTTTCTTACCCCAGCGGTCAGAAAACCGTCTATCCCCATGATGCGATTTTTTCTTAAAAAACCTTTTGAAAAATCGAAAGGGGAATCGCATGAATGGCTCAACCAGCAAGGAAAATTATGTCTTACCGCCATTGCCGTATGGCTATGATGCGCTGGAACCCGTGATTGATGCCGAAACCATGAAGCTGCATCACGATAAGCACCATAGGGCTTATGTTGATAAGCTGAATGCCGCGCTTGAAAAATACCCGCAATGGCTTGGGCTGCCGATTGATGACTTGCTGCGCCGTTTGCACGAATTGCCCGAAGACATTCGCCAGGCGGTGCATGACCAGGGCGGCGGTCATGCCAATCATGCGCTTTTCTGGAATGTGCTCATGCCAAAGAGCGCGGGCAAGCCGGATGGCGAACTTGCCAAAGCCATCATCCGCGATTTCGGTTCCTTTGATGATTTCAAAAAGAAGTTTGAGGAAGCGGGAACAAAGCAGTTTGGCTCCGGCTGGGTTTTTCTTGTTACCAATCCAAAAGACCAAAACCGGCTGGAAATTGTTCCTCTGCCTAATCAGGAAACCCCGGTTGAGCATGGCCTTTACGGGTTGATGCTATGCGATGTGTGGGAGCATGCCTATTACCTCAAATACAATAACCGCCGCCCTGACTGGCTCAAAAAATTCTGGGATATTGTGAATTGGGATTACGTGGCGAAGCGGTTTGCAGACAGCCATTCGCGCAGCGCTGCCTGATAAAACAGGCATTTTACGACGTTTTTATGGATTCTAACAAAAGGCTGCGTCGTTTTTTTATTTAGATTTGGCAAACATGACTCCCTGTTTTTACCAATCTGTTTTTGTGGAGCGCGTGTCATGACGCATGTATTAAAAAACCACCCCGGCAATCATTCCAGCTATAACGGCCAGAGCCTGGCGGATATGCCAAGACCGTCAGTGGCTCCGCGCAATGATAATCAGTTCAAGGCAACACAGGCGCAAGCGCTTGATATCCGCAACGGATACCGCCATTTGCTTGACGCGTTTGAGCATGCACGCTATGGACGCTTGTTGCTCACGCTTCCTGATGGTGCATTCATGAATTGTGAAGGCATTGAAGAAGGCCCTACTGCCGATTTACATATTCATGACTGGCGCGCATTTGATGCGTTATTGACGCAAGGGCAGGTTGGCTTTGCAAATGCTTATGCCGAAGGCATGTGGGATAGCGATGATATGCCAGGCTTTTTTGCATATGGGCTTAAGAATGTTGAACAGCTGGAGCGTTATTTCTATGGCAAGCCGCTATTCATGCTTGGCACGATGATGCGCAGCCTGCTTTCAGGAAACAATATCAGCCGTGCGCGCCGCAATGTATTGCGGCATTATGACGTGGGTAACCCGTTTTATGCCTTATGGCTTGATAAAGGCATGACGTATTCCTGCGCGTTGTTTGAAGGCAATGAAAAGCGCACGCTTGAGGAAGCGCAGGTAGCCAAATATAACCGCATTTTTAACAAGCTGGATTTGCCGCTTGGCTCGCACATTCTGGATATTGGGTGCGGATGGGGCGCATTTGCGGAAGCAGCCGCATTGCGCGGCTATCATGTAACCGCCATCACCATTTCTGAAGCGCAGGGGCATTTTGCAATGAACCGTTTGCAGCGTGGATTGTTGACCGACCGCGCCGATGTGAAATTAATGGATTACCGCTTGGTCACCGGCGTTTACGATGCGGTGGTTTCCATCGGCATGTTTGAGCATGTGGGCGAAGCATACTGGAGCACGTATTTTAAAAAAGTTGCGTCATGCCTGAAGCCTGGCGGCAAGGCGATGATACAAACTATCGCGCTCGATGATGATGTGTTTGAAAAAACCAAGGGCAAGCGCGGCTTTGTGGAGGAAATGATTTTCCCCGGTTGCGCTGTCCCATCGCGCAAGCGCTTTAAAAAAGCAGCCGAAGGTGCAGGCATGAAGGTAAAGGAAATGTTCACCTTCGGGCAGGATTATGTGCGCACTTTGCGTGAATGGCATAAGCGCTTTGAAAGCAACAAGCAGCAGATTATCGCGCTGGGCTATGACAGCTATTTCATCCGGTTGTGGCGCATGTATTTAACGGCATGCATCGCATCGTTCGACAGTGGCCGTTCAACGGTGATGCAGGCTGAGCTTATCAAGCAGGACGATGGGCTATTTGATGTCATGATATAAGCGATGGTTGGGGGACGTGGATTCGAACCACGGTAAACAGAGTCAGAGTCTGTTGTCCTACCGCTAGACGATCCCCCAATAGGCTCCTGTTATCTGCGATAAAGCACTTAAAATCAATCGGTTTGAACTTTGTCCCTGTAATTTCAACAGAAGTTACGCTATGACTTGCTGCACTTATTTATAAAGTGTGGAATTTCATGGCAGGCAAGCCACCAAGGAAAACAGGTTCAAAAGGAAAACCGGGCACCAGTTCCGGCCGCCATTTGAATGTGCGCGTGAAAAAAGCCAAGAAACTGAGCAATTCATCCGCGCGCTGGTTATCACGCCAATTGAATGACCCCTATGTGCATGCGGCGAAGCGCGATGGGTATCGTTCACGCGCGGCCTATAAACTGCTGCAACTGGATGAAAAATTCTCCCTCATTAAACCTGGTATGCGCATTATCGATTTGGGCGCGGCCCCCGGCGGGTGGAGCCAGGTGTTATCCGAAATTGTTTTCAAGCAAAACAGGAACGACAAGATAAGCCAGATCATCGCGCTGGATATTCTGCCGATGGAACCGCTTACCCACGTAATCGTATTCCATGCCGACTTCACAGCCGATGATGCGCCGGAAAAAATCCGCGGTGCATTAAATGGCAAGGCCGATTTGGTGTTAAGCGATATGGCCGCGCCAACAACAGGGCACAACGCAACCGACCATTTGCGCATTATCGGTCTTGCAGAATTGGCGTATGATTTTGCGCGTTCGGTGTTGGCACCCAAGGGCGCGTTTGTATGCAAGCTGTTTCAAGGTGGCGCCGATAAGGATTTATTGGCAACATTGAAAAAAGATTTTGCATCGGTGAAACATGCAAAACCTGCTGCGTCGCGCAGCGATAGTGCTGAAACATACGTGGTAGCCCAAGGCTTTAGAGGGGGGTAAACCCGTCTGCGGCGTTGGCTTTTGCGCTTTTCTGCCTGTTCCCCTTCGGGGAACAACATAAAAACCAGCAAAGCTGGGCGGTACGCGCGTACTTAAACGTACGCTTGCGTTCCGGTTCTCGAAAAGCATCAAAAATCCTTAGTCACCGCGGGTTTATGCTAAGTTTCAAATAGTTAGTTTTTGGCCGTTTTTTCGCTTTTACTTTCGTTTAAACTCGCTATATTCGCCGAGGATATGGAGAGATTTAGATGCAGTCGCGGTTGGGCGCAGCCCAGAGCAGTCGCATCAAGGAAAGAAAAAATGACCAACATATCCGCCCCCCAATTCCGTGAAGCCCTAACCTTCGATGACGTGCTGCTTGTGCCAAAGGCCTCGCAGGTGCTTCCGGCTGAAGTTAATATTGCAACGCGCCTGACGCGTAATATCACCCTTGGTATTCCCCTTTTATCTGCCGCGATGGACACGGTTTCCGAACACGCCATGGCGATTGCGCTCGCACAAGCTGGCGGCATGGGCGTTATTCACCGTAACCTTTCAGTAGAAGGTCAAGCCGAAGAAGTACGCCGCGTGAAGCGTTTTGAATCAGGCATGGTTGTAAACCCCATTACCATTACCCCAGACGCAATGCTTGCTGATGCGCTCGCGATTATGGCGCGTGAACGTATTTCGGGTATTCCTGTGGTTGAACAACCATCCGGCAAATTGGTGGGCATTTTAACGCACCGCGATGTGCGTTTTGCCAATCAGCCAAAACAGCCCGTGCGTGAATTGATGACGCATAAGAATTTGGTCACAGTGCGCGAAGGCGTTGACCACGCAGAAGCCAAAAAATTATTGCACCAAAACCGCATTGAAAAATTGCTGGTGGTGGATGAAGCATACCGTTGCATCGGTCTGATAACCGTGAAGGATATTGAAAAATCAACCGCGCATCCCCATGCGTGCAAGGATGAAAAAGGCCGCCTGCGCGTTGCAGCCGCAACGGGCACAGGCGATAATGGGTTTGCCCGCGCCAAAGCACTCATTGAAGCAGGCGTTGACGTGGTAGTTATTGATACTGCGCATGGCCACAGCTTTAAGGTGATTGAACAGGTAAAAGCCGTTCGTGCACTTGATAACAAAACGCAAATTGTTGCCGGCAATGTGGCAACAGGCGATGCAGCGGAAGCGCTAATTGCCGCTGGCGCAGATTGCATCAAAGTGGGTATTGGCCCCGGTTCCATTTGCACAACGCGCATGGTAGCCGGTGTCGGCGTTCCGCAATTGACCGCGATTATGGATGTGGCCGCTGCCGCACGTAAGCATGACGTGCCGGTAATTGCCGATGGCGGCATTAAATACTCCGGCGATTTTGCGAAAGCCATTGCCGCTGGCGCGGAAAGCGCGATGCTGGGTTCATTATTGGCTGGCAGTGATGAAGCACCCGGTGATGTGATTTTATTCCAAGGCCGCTCCTATAAAACCTATCGCGGCATGGGTTCGCTGGGCGCAATGGCGGGCGGCTCGGCCGATCGTTATTTCCAAGGGGGAGTGACCGAAACACAAAAACTGGTTCCAGAAGGCGTTGAAGGCCGCGTGCCACACAAAGGCCCCGTTGCCAATATCGTTCATCAATTGATGGGCGGTCTTCGTGCATCGATGGGTTATACAGGTGCAGGCGATATCAAAGCATTCCAGAAGAATGCGGAATTTGTACGCATCACCGGCGCAGGCCTCCATGAAAGTCATGTGCATGACATTCAGGTAACAGCAGAAGCGCCAAACTACAGACGAGATATGTAAGCCTCATGAAAGACGGCGCGCAACTCCAAGCCATCATGGATGTGCTGCTGGAAATCAACGAGGCTGACCAACCAGCCGATGCCACGATTACCAAGTATTTCCGCGGGCACCGTTATATCGGTTCCAAAGACCGTGCCAAAATTTCATCCGCGCTTTATGAAATCCTGCGTCACATGTATCGGCTGAATTGGTGGGTGGATGAATTGACGGATGGAAAGCTGTCTGCCGAGGAACGCATCCGCGCCGTGATGATTGCGTTTTTGTCCTTGCTCAAGAAGTATCCGGCTGGTGCCATTACGGCGGTATTTTCCGGCGGTAAATATGCCCCCGCCGCATTGGAAGATGATGAAGCAGCGTTTCTAAAAAAACTGGAAGGTCGCACGCTTATTCACCCGAAGATGAGTGATAGCGTGCGTTTGGAATGCCCGCCTTGGGCATACGGGCTTTTAAAATCTGCTTACGGCGATAAACTAGATGACGAAATGCAGGCGATGCAGGAAGCCGCCAGCCTTGATATCCGCATCAACCCCATCAAGACCAACCGCGATGATGTATTAAAGGAATTGGCAGCAGCGGAGATAAAGGCAAAGGCAACACCGTTCTCGCCTTATGGCATCCGGGTCGAAGGCCGCCCGCCATTATCGCAAATGGCGATGTTCAAGGATGGCCTTGTGGAAGTGCAGGATGAAGGTTCGCAAATTTTATCCCTCATGCTCGATGCTAAATCAGGCATGAGCGTGGTGGATTTTTGCGCGGGCGCGGGCGGCAAGACCTTGGCGATAGCGGCGGTCATGAATAACAAAGGCCGCGTGGTAGCCTGTGATGTCGTTGGCAACCGTTTGGAAAAAGCAAAATTACGTTTCCGCCGCGCTGGGCTGCACAACATTGAAACCCATGAATTGAAGAATGAAAACGACCAATGGGTAAAGCATAACGCAGGGAAATATGACCGCGTGCTGATTGATGTGCCGTGCAGCGGCACGGGCACATGGCGGCGTAACCCCGATGCGCGCTGGAAACAGCTTGGCCCATCGCTGGATGACTTACTCTCGATGCAGGGGCGTATTCTGAATTCCGCCGCACGCCTTGTTAAAACAGGCGGGCGCTTGGTTTATGCAACCTGCTCCATGTTGCAGGAAGAAAACCAGAAGCAGGTTTCTGCATTTTTGGAAAAGAACCCATCGTTTAAACTGGTGCCGCTGGATACAGCCATGCCCGCGCAGCTCAAGAAGCTGGCGAAAGGGGAGATGCTGGTTCTTACCCCTGCACAGCATAAGACCGATGGGTTTTTTGCAGCCGTATTGGAACGTGCAGCTTAATTAAGCAGACTTATTAAGCAGCCAGTGCGTCTTCCGCCGTTTGGTAATTCTTATTCAAGGCTTCAGCGACTTCCTTATGGGTTACTTTGCCTTTGGAAATGTTCAGGCCCTTGCGGAAACCTGCATTTTCAAGAAGCGCGAGCTTATAACCCTTATCCGCCAATGCCAGAACATAAGGCAGCGTTGCGTTGTTCAGCGCAAAGGTGGATGTGCGCGCAACCGCACCCGGCATATTGGCAACGCAGTAATGAATGACGCCATCAATCGTATAAATGGGGTCGGCATGCGTGGTGGCTTTGGATGTTTCAAAGCAACCGCCTTGGTCAATTGAAACGTCAACCAGCACGGAGCCCTTCTTCATCTGGCTAATCATATCGCGCGTGATGAGACGCGGCGCAGCTGCGCCCGGTACCAATACCGCGCCAATCACAAGGTCAGCTTCCAATGCATAACGTTCAATCGCGTGGTCAGTTGCATAAACGGTGCTGATGGATGCGCCAAAGAACATATCCAGTTCTTTCATGCGTTCATTGGATTTTTCAATCACGGTTACGTGTGCGCCCATGCCAATCGCAACCTTGGCTGCATTGGTTCCAACGACGCCGCCGCCCAGTACAACCACGTTACCTGCATTCACGCCCGGCACGCCCGACAGCAATACGCCGCGGCCGCCATAGGTTTTTTCAAGGTAATGCGCGCCGGCCTGAATGCTCATGCGGCCAGCAACTTCGGACATTGGTGCCAGCAATGGCAAGCGGCCACGTTCATCGGTCACCGTTTCATAGGCAATTGCAACGCAGCCTGATTCCATCAGCAAGCGGGCCTGTTCCGGGTCTGGCGCCAGATGCAAATAGGTGAACAGGATTTGCCCTTCGCGCAGCATTTTGCATTCTGCTGGCTGTGGTTCCTTCACCTTTACAATCATATCGGCGCGTTTGAAGATTTCAGCGGCGCTTCCAACCATTTCTGCGCCTGCCTTTTGATAATCGGCATCATCAAGGCCGATGGATGTACCGGCATCTTTTTGCACAATGACCTTATGGCCATGCTTGATGCATTCGCGCACGGCGGCAGGGGTAAGGCCAACGCGGTATTCGTGGTTTTTAATTTCTTTTGGAACGCCAATAAGCATGGGTTATGTCTCCTATTTTTTAGGGATAAAGTTCAAAGCAAATTTAATCATGGTGGGAATTAAGCGGGGACGAAGCAAACGCGCATCATAAGGGGCCATGCGGCGCGCATCTTCGGATAGGCATAGTTCAAGGAATTCACGCACATTGAAGTCCGCTGTAAAATTCTGGCCACCTGCGGCAACGAAATTATCACCGCCAGATGCCGCATCACCTGCAATATCCATACGGCCAATCGCATTGACCAATAGGGCAGCCATGCAACGCCCGCGGAAGATGATTTTATCGAATAGGGATTTATTGGCCGATTGCCATGCAACCCAGTTCACAAAGAACAGGATATGGCGACCTTCCTCGCGGATAACGGGTTCGAACGTATCCACCAAGGCAGGCGGGAAAAAGCCAGAGCGTTTAGCAAGTTCAAACAAACCGAATGCAAAAAAACTATCAAGGCATTCACCGTAACCGGTGCGCAGGAACGACCATTCCGCGTCCTGGTCGGCTTTATATTCGGGTTCAGGCTTCAGCGTGATGCCGTATGCTTTAATCATGTGCTCCAGCACATGTTTATGACGCGCTTCTTCAAATGCGTTTAGCGCAACTGCTTCTTTCAGCAGCGTGTCATTTAATGTATCGGCAAGGCGTTGCACGCGAATGGATGCATAACCTTCGGTTTGCACGGCCACATCCCAAAAGGGCAGTGAGGTAATGCGCTGCAATGCATCAGGCTCCAGTTTTGGCCATTCGATAATCGCTGGCTTATATGCATCAAACGTATCCAGCAGCATACGGCAAAACGCCTGCTTATGTTCAGGTGAGCCAATTTTCAAAGGCGACAATGTTGGAATTTCGGGTGCGGATAACGCGGCATGGGACATGCGAAAACCTCGTCAAATGATGCGGTGAATTAAGGCCAATTGGCTTTTAAATGCAATGATTAATGCTTCCCCGCCTTTTTAATCGATAAGCCCTTGCCAATTAACGGTTTGATTGCCACATATAACCCATGACCACACGCCTATCCATCTTCAGCAGCCCGTTATTGCTGGGCTTTGACCAGTTTGAACGTACCCTTGAGCGATGCACCAAGGGCAGCGATAGCTATCCGCCTTACAACATCGAACAGACGGGCGAGAATACCTTGCGCATCACCTTGGCGGTTGCCGGGTTCTGCATGGATGATTTATCGGTGCATACCGAAGACAGCCAATTGGTTATTCGCGGCCGTGCGCGTGACGAATCTGCGCAAGACCAGCAGCGTGTGTTTTTGCACAAGGGAATCGCAGCCCGCCAGTTCCAGCGAATCTTTGTTCTGGCGGAAGGCATTGAAATCGCTTCTGCACACCTGGATAACGGTTTGCTCAACATCGAATTGCGCCGTCCGGTGATTGAACCAAAAATCCAGTCGATTCCCATTACCAAGGGCAATACACCTTCGAATAACAGGGTTTCCATCAAGGCCGACAATAATGGCGAACGCTGATTAGTTCAGCATTTCCGCGGCATGCAGCGCCAGTTAATCTTCTGTTAAGAATACTGAAAAGCGCTTTAATCATTCATTATCTTCTGTGGGCTTAGAATACAGCTTCCAACAAAGAGGGTGTTCATGAGCCGCGATCTGCCAAGCAAGAACAACGACTTGAAAAAAAGCATTTCAAGACAAGACTTCAACAGTTTTGGTCTTGAAGACATGGCCTACGTCAAGACCGTTGATGTTGAAGGACAGAAGTTACACGCCGTACATGCCGCTGACGGCACGCCGCTCACTGTTATCAATACACGCGATTTAGCTTTCGCAACCGTGCGCCAGCACGAGATGGAACCATTATCGGTTCATTGATTGGTTACGTAATAGACGCCAGGTATCGTGAAGTGCGTGTTGGGCGCTGCCAAACATGTTCCCAAATCAATTCTGAATTGCTTGGAAAGCTTCATGTTTTCTTTTTCTGACATTTCCGACCAATAAACACCGCCATTTAAATCAACAGCAACAGCAAGGAACGCGATGGAGTTTTCATCGCGCTTCAGGAAGTCTTTGATGAAGGTGCCACGGTCAAAGCGCAAATAGCTTTTGGTGGTATTAAACGGCTTGGTCATGCCGGAGCGTTCAAACACGGTGTTCTCATGGCTGAGGCACAGATAGCCTGCCCGACCGGAGCGGACAATGTCATATAGGTTTGATTTGCGTTCCCATGCGGGCATTTCAACCGCAAGATAGGCAATCGCGGCAATCAGACCAATCCACACCAACGGGTTTTTGGCGTATTTCAGGCCAATGCGTTTGCTATCGGCAAGCAGCTTTTCTTTATTGAGTTCAATTTTTGGCAATTCGACAGGTTTTTTAGGAGCAGGCTTTGGCGCTGCTTTTTTTGCAGCAGGTTTTTTGGTATCGCCTTTTTTTGGGCCTGTTTTTTTGTCGCCGGGAGGCTGATTAGTTGGGGCTTTCCACATTCTTTTCGCCTTCCGAGAGCAGGGCGTAGAGTGCCTTGGCATCGCTTGCTGCGCGCAGCTTATCGCAGAACGCTTTTTCACGGAACATGCGGCTTATTTTGGCAAGGGCTTTTAAATGGTCGGCACCGGCATCATGGGGCGCAAGCAGCATGAACAATAAATCAACGGGCTTTTCATCAATCGCTTCGAAATCAATTGGCTGGGAAAGGCGGGCAAAAAAACCAAATACCTTATCGGTGTTTTCAATCTTGCCATGCGGAATGGCAATGCCGTGGCCTACGCCGGTGGTGCCCAGTTTTTCACGGGCAAACAGCACATCAAACACCACATGCTCGGAAAGGCCGGTGATGGGTGCTGCGAGTTTTGCCAGTTCGTGCAGCGCCTGCTTTTTATTCTGGGCATTCAGGTTCGCAAGAATATGCCCTTCACGAATAAGGCCATCGGTTGGTTCACGTTTGGTCATGTTTTTCTTTTCCGGGGTTTTGTTTTCGGATGCTTGTTTTTGTGTTTGTTGCTTGCGTGCGAGCATGGAACACCAATTATTTCTTTGGTGTCGCATTGGCGGGGTCAACCCAGCCAATGTTTCCATCGGCGCGGCGATAGACCATGTTGAGCTTGCCGTGTGCGCGGTTGTTGAAAAGCAAGGCCGGCAATTCGGCCAGATCAAGCTTCATCACCGCTTCGCTTACGGTTAAATGTTCAATATCGGTGGTGGTTTCTGCAATAATGAGCGGTGTGTGCGCTTCGTTCGCTGCGCCTGCATCTTCGTTTTCAGGATTTAAGACATATTTGCGCGCAACCATCGCTTCGAAGGCGGCATGCTTGTCATTGTTTTGGTGATGCATATCAAGCAAGCGTTTTTTATGACGTGAAAGACGTTTTGCAATTCGCCCTGCTGCTTCATCAAACGCAGGGTAGGGGTCGTTTGCTGCATAATTGCTTTGCAGCATGATGCCGCGTGCGGCGTGCACCGAAATATCGGCGCGGTATAAATGGGCTTCACGTGAGAACACCACAGTGGCATCAAGCGGGGTATTGAAATACTTGCTGACCACATCGGAAAGGTGCTGCTGGACATGCTGGCGAAGGCTGTCGCCGACATCAATTTGCTTGCCTTTGACTTGAATCTTCAGTTCTGCTGGCGCTGCGTCATTTTGTGGCAGTTGTGCATGTGTCGTCATTGGTTTTTTAGACCCTTCTTAATTGAAATCGGTGATGGATGTTGGATTGACCCCCGCCTGCTTTTTTTAAAATGTGCAACCTGAAAGGTTGAGGTAAGCGGCTGGGTTCGAGACGAGATTGGTCAATGATGTTTTCATCAGCTAATGATGCTGCGAATGCGAAAAGCTGTCAAGAAAACTATCTTTTTCATGGTTATTTTTGCGTTATTTCTGCTTAATCATTAGAACAAAAGCAGATAATTCGCCTGATAAAAGCTGTGCATAAAATAAATTATTAGATTTTAATGCGTTTTTCACGGCGGCGTTGTGCGGAGGTGGCGATGTGCATTGCTTCGCGGTATTTTGCAACTGTGCGGCGCGCAATTTCAACGCCTTCGCGTTTCAGAATTTTTACCAAATCCTCATCCGATAAAACGGCGTTTGGCGTTTCGCCTTCAATCAATGCCTTGATGCGGTGACGCACGGATTCGGCTGAATGGGCGCTTAAACCCGAGCATCCATTGATGGAAACGGAGAAGAAATACTTCAACTCAAACATGCCGCGCGGGGTTGCGATGTATTTATTCGATGTCACGCGGCTCACGGTGGATTCATGCATGCCGATGATGTTGGCAATGTCACGCAATGTCATTGGTTTTAAAAATTCAACGCCGTGCTGGAAGAACATATCTTGCTGGCGCACGATTTCGCTGGCGACTTTCAAAATGGTGGTTGCGCGTTGGTGCAATGCGCGCACCAGCCAATTGGCGGATTGCACGCGTTCGGATAAATAATCTTTTTCCTGTTTCTTGACGACCTGGCCTTGCACCTTTGACAGATAGCTTTCGTTAATCAGCACGCGCGGCAAAGTTTCCTGGTTGAGCTCAATCACCCAGCCCTTGGCGGCGGAACCACGCATCAATACATCAGGAATAATCGTTGGCGCGGTATCGTGATCAAACGCCAATGCTGGTTTTGGGTTCAGGCAGCGGATTTCGCTGACCATTTCCGCAAAATCTTCGGCATCGACACCGCACAGCTTCATTAATTTATCTTTTTCGCGTGCGGCCAATAAATCGAGGTGTTCAACCATCCCCTGCATCGCGGGGTCGAAGCGGCCTTTTTCCTTCAATTGAAGGGTAAGGCATTCTTTTAAATTGCGGGCAAAGATGCCAACGGGCTCGAATTTTTGCAGGCGACACAATACATCCTCAATTTTTTGCACATCGCAGCCCAGCTTTTCAGCCATGACATTAATGTCGGCGGTCATATAACCGGCTTCATCAAGGCTATCCATCAACATCAGCGCAATCATGCGTTCGCGCTGGTCAACGACATCCAATTGCATTTGGCCCATCAAATGGTCGCGAAGGCTAACGCCGTGGGAGAGGGAGCTTTCCTGTTCGCCTGCATCTTCATTGCGGCCATCATGTCCTGCGCCGCGTGTTTGGGAAGATAAATTCCATGAACCTTCATCGCTGCTATCGTCGCCTGCGCTTTCGTAATTGCCTTGGTCGCTGGCTTTATCGGCGGCAACGATTTTGCCATCGTCTTGCATGTTGTTGCCTGCGTCGCTATCGCGGCTATCCATTTCAAACGCGTTTTCATCAGCTTTTTCCAATAATGGGTTTTTTTCCATTTCGGTTTCAAGGTAGCTGGATAATTCGATGTTGGACATTTGCAGCAACTTAATCGCCTGTTGCAACTGCGGGGTCATTACCAGATTTTGCTGGAGAGCCTGGGAACCGCGCATTTCCATGCGGGGATTCGATGCTTGGGGATTACCTGTAGCCATGACCGTGATCCTAAAAAAGTTTGTATGCAAGAATTGTTCCAACTAGGGACAACCTTACAGACGAAACCTTTCGCCAAGGTAAACACGGCGTACATCGTCATGGGCAATAATTGCCGATGGCGCGCCTTCCATCAGCACTTTTCCATCGTGAATAATCGTCGCGCGATCAACTAAATCAAGGGTTTCCCGCACATTATGGTCGGTGATGAGAACGCCGATGCCCCGGGCCTTTAAATGCAAAATAAGCTCACGAATATCAGAAATCGCGATAGGGTCGATTCCCGCCAGCGGTTCATCGAGCAGGATAAAGCTGGGGCGCGTGGCCAGCGCGCGCGCAATTTCAACGCGGCGGCGTTCACCGCCCGATAATGCTAATGCAGGCGCGCGACGTAAATGCGTGATGGAGAATTCAGCCAGCAAACTATCCAGCATCGCTTCGCGGCGGTGCTGGTCTTTCTCGTGAATTTCAAGAACGGAGCGCAGGTTGTTTTCAACATTCATGCCGCGGAAAATGGATGCTTCCTGCGGCAGATAGCTGATGCCCAAACGCGCACGGCGGTACATGGGAAGACTGGTGATATCATGACCATCCAAAGTCATAATGCCTGCATCGGCATTGATAAGTCCTGTTAAAATATAAAAGAAAGTCGTCTTACCCGCGCCGTTGGGGCCAAGCAGGCCGACGATTTCACCGCGCTGCACATCCAGGCTGACATCGCGTAATACAGGGCGGTTTTTATAGTGTTTTGCGATATTAAACGCAGCCAGGCCCGGCGTATCGCTGATAATGGGCAGCGCATCGGTGGTAATCTCGCCGTGAATGGGTTTGATTTTCATGGCGGGTTATTCTTTTTCCGTCTCTTTGCTTGTTTCATTCTTGGGCATTGGTTTTCCCTTGGCGGAAAGAATGAGCGCGTGGACGCGGCCCTTGCCAGCATTCATAATCTTGCTGGTTCCGGTCTTGAAGTTCGCTTCAACCTTGTCGCCCTTCAGCTGGTTCACGCCTTGGGTGATAAACACATTGCCATTTAACGTCGCGGTATTGGGCGTGACATAATAAATCGCCTGATCGCACATCACTGTATCCTTCGCAGAGGTAATGCGTACATGGCCATTTGCGGTCATGGTATCTGCCACCAAATCGCCCTTCGCGCTTTTCTTGAATTGCGCAACGAGTTCATCCGCTTTCACCTGGCGGCCTTCGCGCACGGCCAATGCACTGCCCTTAGCAATCGCCTTGTTTTCAATTTCCCAGTATTCAAGCGTGTCGCGCGCTGTCACGGTGTCTGTCGCAGTTTGGAATTTCAGATTATCGCCGCGCAAAATGGCCTTGCGCGTGTCGATATCGTATTCCGCTGTCTGGCCAATGGCTGTCTGCGTTTTGCCGGTTACCTTTACGCCGCCTTCGGCTGTTAAGCGCCAAACCTCGCTGGTGCCATCGGGCTTCTTGCGGTCATAGGCTTTCAGCACATCCGCTTCAATCATTACATCGCCCTTTTTGGCTTTGGCGTGACCGGATGCGATATAAACGCGTTCTTGCTCATGCCATTCAAGGCTTTTATCCGCGGTGATATCAATTGCGTCATCGCCACCCTTACCGCCAAACAGGTTTGGCGCAGGGTCTTTCTTCTCTGCGGTGGATTGTGCAGGGGCTGGCGCATCGTCATGGGCAGGAATAAAAGCAGCATCGGGCTGGCTGGTTGTACCTTGAACTGGCGGCGCGGTTTCCGCATGAAGCGGAAGCGCGGTAAGCATCAAAGCACTAAGTGCCAATGGGAATAAAAAATAATTCATAATTTACGGCTTGAATGCTGGCTGCGTTGGTTGAGTTGATGGCGTTGGTTGTGCAGGAGCATTTTGCCCTTGATTGGTCATGGATGGCAAGCCACCACCACCCATCTTGAGTTTTGCTGATGTTTGGCCTGTGAATATAATGGTTTTGCCGCCATCAATCGCTTTGAAGCCTTCGCCTTTGACTTCACCGAAATTGCCCTGAAGCGTAACAGGCTTGTCGCCTTCGGCATTTTTACTGTTCATATCGATCTGTGCTTCTTCGGTCGTGAAGGTCGTGCCATCGCTGTGGCGAATGACGATGCCTTTTTGAACATTCAGCGTGCCGTTTTTCTCATTGTATTGCGCGCCCTTGCCCTCGGCATCCAGCGTTTTGCCGTTATCCAAATCAAGCGTCGCTTTGGGGTTTGATAAATCGGTGATGCCTGCCGCATTGGGTTGCTGGCGCGCGGTATCGGCCTTTACTTCGTATGGGCGGTTCTGTGCATCATGGCTTTGATACACAGGCGCAACCATTGCGGCATCAACGGCGGTGAGTTTTTTTGGCTCCACATTGCTGCCATTCACATTGGGCAATACGACCAGCACCAATAAAATGCATGCAGCAGAAATGGGCAGGATAAGCTTAAGGGTGCCCACAATGCGGCTGTAACGCGTAATGGAACCCGCGCTCACGATGCGGTTCTCCGGCATCAGCCAATCTGTTTTGTGGTTGTCTTCGGTCATACTAACCCTAACCTACGCCTGCCTTTAATAAGTCATGCATGCGGATAATGCCCTGCACCGCGTTTTGTTCATCCAGCACGAAAAAGCTGGTGACTTTCTTTTCATTCATCTTGCCCAAAGCTTCCACGGCCAGTGCTTGCGGGCCAATGGTTTTAGGCGAACGCGTCATGATGTCCTGCGCCGTAAGCGCCAATAAATTATCCTTCATATGGCGGCGTAAATCGCCATCGGTGATGATGCCTTGCAGGATATTGTTGTTATCCACAATGCCGCAGCAGCCGAATGTCTTGTTGGTCATAATCAGGATAATATCGCTGACCTTGGTTGCGGGCGCCGCCACAGGAACCGCATCGCCGGTGTGCATCACATCCCGCACCAACAATAATTTACGGCCAAGCTTGCCGCCTGGATGAAACACCTTGTAATCACTGCTGGTAAAGCCATTGCGGTGAAGCAGGGTAACCGCCAGCGCATCGCCCAGCGCCATCATCATGGTTGTAGAAGATGTTGGCGCAAGACCCATCGGGCAGGCTTCGGCGGCTTTTGGAACTTCCAATACCACATCGGATTGACCGCCAAGATTGGAATCTTTGCCGCTGGTCATCGCGATAAGCGGAATGCTGAAACGGCGCGTATAGGCAATGATGTCCGATAATTCGCTGGCTTCGCCGGAATTGGAAAGCGCAAGCACGCAATCATCGCGCGTAATCATGCCCAGATCGCCGTGGCTTGCTTCGGCGGGGTGCACAAAAAAAGCAGGCGTGCCGGTGGATGCCAACGTCGCAGAAATCTTGCGCGCCACATGGCCGCTTTTGCCGATGCCGGTTACGGCAACCCGGCCTTTTAATCCGGCAATGATTTCAACCGCTTTGCTGAAGCGTTCATCAAGGCTGGCGCTGAGTTCTTGAAGCGCACGGATTTCGGTTGCCAATACGTCCTTGGCATTCGCTACGGGATTGGTCGGTTTTGCTGCTGCATGCGCCATATATGTTCCTTATCAAGTGAAGCATAAAATGGGCTAATGCCCATAATAAGGCAACTTGAAAGAATTGAGGCAAAACAGGACTTTATATGTTATTCGGCGGCATAAGCCACTGCCGCACTGGTCGATGCGGAACCAACGGCAAATGAGAATAAAGCCGCTGGTTTAATGCGCAAAAATATCGGTTTCCGGCCAGCCTGCAAGGTCCAGTGCCGCGCGAACGGGAAGGAAGGCAAAACAGGCTTCCGCAACGTCCTTGCGGCCTTCGCGTTCCAGCATCACATCCAGCTTGGCTTTCAGGGCATGCAAATGCATCACATCGGATGCCGCATATTCCAGTTGCTCCCTGGAAAGTTCGGCAGCGCCCCAATCGGAGCTTTGCTGTTGCTTGGAAATTTCAACGCCCAGCAAATCTTTCGTTAAGTCTTTCAGGCCATGGCGGTCGGTAAAGGTGCGTGCAAGGCGTGATGCAATCTTGGTGCAATAGATGGGGCCAGTCATCACCCCGAGATAAGCCTGCATGGATGCAATATCAAAGCGCGCAAAGTGGAACAGCTTGGTCACTTCCGGATTGGTCAGAAGCTTTTTCAGATTTGGCGCTGAGTAATCACCCTTGGTAAATTGCACGAGATGCGCATCGCCCTTGCCATCGGAAAGCTGCACAAGGCATAAACGGTCACGCTGCGGGTTCAGGCCCATCGTTTCCGTATCCATCGCAACGATGGAACCGAAATCAACATGTGCCGGAAGGTCGTTTTTGTGCAGATGGAGCATGGTAGCACTTATCTAAGCTATAATGATTAAAATGTAATAAAGACAAGCGGGAGCGTATTGTCCAGCACAAACCGGAAGCGCCGGATTTTTCTGGGCATTTCTATTGGTTTTCGCCAATCAGCTTTTTTATTTTGGCAAAGGCGATATCGCGGTTTTCCAACGTGTCGATGGTGCTGATCAAGCGGCGATTCTTGTCATACAGATAGATGCTGGCGCTGTGATCCACCATGTAATCGCTGCCTTCCCCATTTTCAGAATTCATGGGCGGCATTTTCTTGTAATAGATGCCGTATGCTTTGGTAATCGCCGCAACTTGTTCCGGCGTTCCGGTTAAACCAGTAATGCGTTTATCATATGATTTCAAAAAGCTTGAAAGGCGCTTTACGTCATCACGTTCCGGATCAACCGAAACAAAAACGGGATTGATGCGCGATGCATCCTTGCCCAGTTTTTCAAGCCATATGCCCATATCGGCCATCGCGCCCGGGCAGATCGCAGGGCAATGGGTAAAGCCAAAGAATATCATGCTGGGTTTGCCCGTGACAAAGGCTTCAGTTACCGGCTTGCCTTTCTGGTTCACCATTAGGAAGGGTTCCTTCACATCCATGATAGGAACGGGGGCTTCTTGTGCACCGTTAGGGCTGATGGGTGGTTTCACAAAAAGCCAAATGCCTAAGGCGGCGATTGCGAGCCATGCAATGATGCGTATTGTTTTAAGCTGGTTCATTGGAGTACATATGTGGTGAGTTGTAAGTGGTGCCCAGAAGAGGACTCGAACCTCCATGACCTTTCAATCACTAGTACCTGAAACTAGCGCGTCTACCAATTCCGCCATCTGGGCATTATATTAAGTGGCTATTTTTAGTTGTATGGGGCGGCAACCTATCGCTAGCCTGTTTAAAAAGCAAGTGAGTAGCGAATGCGCAGTGTAGAACAGATAAAGCAGTGCCGGGAGATTGTGGCGCAGTGGCGCTCGGAACGCGCAACCATCGGTTTTGTGCCAACCATGGGCGCATTGCATCAAGGGCATTTAAGCCTTGTTAAGAAAAGTTTGCAGGCGGGGCATAAAACAATAGTGAGCGTTTTTGTAAACCCCAAGCAGTTCGGCCCGAATGAGGATTTTGCAAAATACCCGCGCGTTCTGGATATGGATGCGCAGTTATTGAAGGACGCAGGTGCCGACATGTTATTTGCGCCGATGGCAACCGAAATGTATCCGGACGGGTTTGCAACCAAGGTGAGCGTCAATGGCTTGACCGAATATTTATGTGGGCCATTCCGTCCCGGGCATTTTGAAGGCGTGGCCACAGTGGTCACCAAGCTGCTTAATCAGGTGCAAGCGAACGAAGCATTTTTTGGCGACAAGGATTGGCAGCAATTGCAGGTCATCAAACGCCTTGCACGTGATTTGGATATTCCAACGCGCATCACTGGTGTGCCGATTGTGCGCGAGGAAGATGGCCTCGCGCTTTCGTCGCGCAACCGCTATCTCGAACCGGGCGACAGGGCAAAGGCATCTTTACTTTATATTACGCTGCGCAGCCTTGCCGATGAAATCATGGCGGGTGATAATATTGATGATGCGTTGAAGGCCGCGCGTATAGGCTTATTTGAAAACGGATTTAATGTGGATTATCTGGAACTTGCAGATGCCAACACGTTGGTTCCCGCGCGCAATCTTGATAAACCCGTGCGGCTTTTTGTGGCTGCCAAGCTTGGCGCTACGCGCCTTATTGATAATATGGCGGTTAATTAAAACCCACTTGCAAAGGCGATAGGAAATCAGCATATTGCCGCTACTTATTGTTGCAGATCTTGCACAACAGGGCCCTTAGCTCAGCTGGGAGAGCGCTACGATGGCATTGTAGAGGTCAGCGGTTCGATCCCGCTAGGGTCCACCAGTTTTTCACTATAGTTTGTTTTAGCGGGTGAATCGAACTGCTGATTATAATTATCCGCATTGCTAATCGCTTAATTGGGAGTAATCGCTTGATTGCCTTAGGTATTAAAGGTGCTTTTTGCTGCAATGCGAAGCTGAATTCTTGTCGATTGCTGCGAACTGGGTCACGCTGAAATTCCTCCCTCTAACTCCCCACCAACATAAACGGAGTGACCTTATGACCTACTCAATGCCTAACAAACTTATGGCTGAATTTTTTGGAACCTTCCTGCTTGTGCTTGGCGGTTGCGGTAGCGCCGTTTTGGCAGCAGGCGTTCCAACGCTTGGCATCGGATTTACCGGCGTATCACTCGCATTCGGCTTGACCGTGCTGTGCGGTGCATATGCATTTGGCCCGATTTCCGGTGGCCATTTTAATCCTGCGGTTTCATTTGGTTTGGCGGTTGCCGGACGTTTCTCATGGAAGGATTTTCTGCCTTACGTGATTTCGCAGGTGCTGGGCGCATGCGCAGCAGCGGGTGTTATTTATCTTGTTGCAACGGGCAAGGCTGATGCATCAATCGGCGGCTTTGCAGCCAATGGGTATGGCGAGCATTCACCAGGAAAATATTCAATGGAAGCAGGCGTGCTGATTGAAACCGTGCTGACCGCCTTATTCCTGCTGGTCATTCTGGGTGCAACCGAAAGCCGCGTGCCTGCGGGTTTTGCGCCAATCGCGATTGGCCTTGCGCTGACCCTTATCCACTTAATCTCCATTCCCGTGACCAACACATCGGTCAACCCTGCACGTTCAACAGGACAAGCGTTGTTTGTTGGCGGCTGGGCGATTGAACAGCTTTGGGTATTTTGGGCCGCGCCATTGGTTGGCGGTTTGGTCGGTGGTTTGTTGCACAAGTCATTCTTTGCGCAAAAATAAATCTCCATAAAACAAAAAGCCTGAAGGAGAAATCCTTCAGGCTTTTTTGTGTCTTACGTAATTTGTTTAGCGGCGGCGCATTAGCGGCTACCTTGCCTGACCTTGGTAATGCCGGGACGCGTTTCTTCCAGCAATTCCAGGCGCTGCTGCACGATTTCCATAGTGCGGCCTTCACAGCTATCCGTGACACGCTGGTATTCTGCCTTCGTGTCCACTCCCTTCTGGCGGTCTTTCAAATCATCTTCAACGCTGCGCATCAGCTTATCAACGGCCTGATTAAAGGCTGAATTAATCTGGTCATCCACCACAATGGCGGATGCGGATTGCGCCACGCCGATTCGCGTTGCGATGTCGCGCATCGCAACGCGGATTTTATCGCCATAATCTTCCAGAATGGCGCGGTCGACTGCTTTATGCTTTTCTTCATGCGCGAGCACGATTTTGAACGGGCAGGAGCGTTTCGGGAATTCCTTGGCTACATAAATCTTGTTGTCCTTAAAACCAAACTCCACACGGATGGCTTTAATCTGGCCGCAGGTGGTTTGGCTGTAGCCCGCGCGCATTTTCATCATGTCGCTGTTGACGCGGAAATACATTTCGCCGGTTGAAAGGCCAACCGGCCATGCTTCGCTGTGAAGAGTGTCCTTGCCTTTTCCGCCTTCCGATAAGTCACGGATTTTCAGCATCGGCGTTGTGTAATCATAATCCACATCATCGTATTGGACTTTTACATCAACTTCGGTCGGGACATAATTATTGCATCCTTCCGTATCGGATGCAGCAAATGCGCCTGGTGCCTGAAGTGCAACGGAAAAAAATAGGGCAGCAAGCAGAAGAAGGTTTTGCATAGTGTTCTTTAGATATGTGTTCTAAGAATGTGTATTTCAAGAATCTTGGAAGTGGTGAAGTGCACTCTATTGGTTACATAAACACCTTAATAACCTCTAAATACTATTTATTCCAAGGCTGCCCTTGTTCTTTGCCCTCTGTTCTTTACATGCCGTTCTTGGCATGATGTTCAGATATTGATTCGGACAGGCCAGGCCGTGCAGGACGATAACGACCCTTTTGACCAAGAGCATGATTTTAAACTACGCCGCAGGCAGTTTATGCAACTGGCTGGCTGCGCAATGACGCTGAGTTCCTGTCTTATTTTGCCGCAAAACGCGCTTGGCCAGACATTGGCGGCGCTCGATAAACATACCGATAAAAATAATGGCCAGTTGCCGGGCCGCAAGCCCAAGCCCCCGCGCCTTATTATGATTGACCCCGGTCACGGCGGGCATGATCCCGGCGCAATTGGCAAACATGGCACCTATGAAAAAGACGTTACGCTCGATATTTCACGCAGGCTCGTTGAAAATTTGAACCAGGGCGGCAACGTGCTGGCAAAGCTCACGCGGCGTACGGATGTATTACTGCCATTAAAGGAACGCGTG
>JAKFVN010000017.1 GCA_021732145.1 Alphaproteobacteria bacterium | reverse complement strand
GCCATACATATTGACAGCAACCGAACCGGAACGCGGATTACCACTTGCGTCTGGGCCAGGCCATCCGCTTGTATAACAGCTAATCGGATTGCTATTTGATGCCGTGATATCCCAATACAGCGTAGCGGTTGCAGGATAACCATCACCTGAATAACCCGGTTGATATACTGTGCCGGAAGCCGGGCGAAGATAAATGTTCGGGCTGAATTTTGTGTCGGGTATCCAACCGGTTGTACCCGCACCACTTGTATCTACGTTGCCAGCCGTCCATTGGTTTGTCGACACCATGTTGGTTGTGCCGCCATAGCAATTATAAGCTCTGCTTTCAATGCCTGCGGGAAACTTGGATACGCCGGTTTTGCCAAATTCAGACGGCGTATTATAGCTAATGGACGTACCAATGTTGCATCCGGCGGATTGCTGCGCTGCTGGCAGCGGAAATGATTGCGTTGGAGCCAAACCGAAGGTGGAATATGGAATGGCACAGGTTTGGAATACCACACCTGAAACCTTGCTTTGAACATTATTGATAAATGCTTGCCATTCCTCATTCGTCGCCAAAGGCACAAAGATTGGCTGTTGACCACCGGGTGTAAAATCAATCCAGCGGCATTTTGTAAATCCTGCGCCATCAATTGTATAAATTGGTTGCGCTGGCGAGCTGACATTTGAAATTCGAATACCAGGATAGTATCCTGAACCGCTTGCCCCGCCTCTTAAACCTGCTGTACTTGTGTAGCTGCCCGTAGGGCCAGCTGACGCAGGAGGACAAGCAGGCATCGTTTCGCCACCCATCACGAATGGGCCACCTACGTAGTTACATTCTTGCGTAACCATCGATGCATTCGCAAAGAACGGCGTATACAATGTTGCAGAGATTGCTGCAACATATGCAAACTTGATTGTCTGGCGCGATTTTTTGCGTGACATTTTTTTCATACGAGCGATTCAACCAAAAATAATTGTAATTTCACCGCGTATCTTACGCATGTCTCATTAAGACTTTGTTTAAATAATCTTTTTTATAACTGTTTCAGTATCTTGCGACGCAAAATAAGGCAGTGAATTGTGTCTTTTTGCCTTATTGTTTTAATCATTTTCCTAGTGCAAGCACTGCATTGCTTATTCTATTTTCGCTAACATTATTAACGCTGTATTAACAGTGAAGCCTCGAAAATCACGGTTCGCCTTCCTCCACTCTTCTCTTCGACCGACTCATCATGAATTGCTTTGAAACCGCGCCTGAATTTATTGACGAAGATAATCGTCAGTTTCGTGCACGAAATCCCATTTCGAAAGAACAGATGGCCGCGAAACATTCCGTGCTGATGCCGGAAAGCCTTGTCAAAGGCAAAACCATTCTTGATTTAGGTTGCTGCATGGGCGCAACAGGCCATTGGGTCTTATCGCATGGCGCAACGCATTACACGGGCATTGAATTTCAATCTGAATATGCACAATCCGCACAGCGATTGAACAACAAGTATCATCCAGGGAAAGCAACCATTCACTGTGCGGCAATTGAAGAATGGCTGTCGCAACCCAATCTGCCCACTTTTGATATTGTGTGCATTCTTGGCGTTATGTACGCATTCGTGGATTATTTTTCCATTCTTAAACTAAGTACTGCCATTACACGTTCACATCTGATTGTCGAAGGATTGTATTCAGGCATTGCCAAGGAATATCCGCATTTTTGCGGCGTTCAATTCGTGGATGACCAAACCATCAACCTTGCAACCGAGCACGGTTCACTGCTGGGCAGAGGCGCACGGGTGCTGCCAAAAGGCATGGAATGGCTGATGCTGGAATTCGGATTTAAATCGAAGGAAGGATTGCTGTACCCGCCATTGATTGCCGATATACCGGATATTTACAACCGCCCGCTGCACCAATTAGGCAAGCCCCATCCGGTGCGTTACCTGATGCGTTTTGAACGCACGCCATTAAAGGCACAAAGCCTTTCGCAAAATTTGCAGACCGGTATCGGCATGAAAGAATCATGGAGCAAGGAATGACCACACGCTGGGTATTTGATGCCAACGTCGCGGCTAATTTCGATAGCATCGCGCAGAGCCAAATCCCCAATTACGACGGGGTTATTGGGCGTTGCATTGAATTGGCACGCACGCAGTTTCCGCAAAAACCAAACGCAACAATCATTGATGTGGGCAGCGCGTGCGGACGAACCGTCACACGATTGATTGATGCAGGATTTACGAATGTGTGGGGCGTTGAATCATCCCAACATATGGCGGCCGCCAGCGCACACCCTGACCGCATTATTGTTTCCGAACGCTTTCCAGTGGATAAAGCGCCATTTGACATGGTCATTGCAAACTGGACATTGCATTTCATTCCAACGCGCGAGGATTACATGCGCGATATCTTCACGGCATTGCAGCCAGGCGGATTATTTGTATTTAGTGACCGCATGCAAGGATCGCAAACCAGTTACCTTCGTTATCTTGACTTCAAACGCAGCAAAGGCGTTAGCGAAGCCGATATCAAGGCAAAAGAAGCAGCGTTGGCTGGCGTGTTGGAACCGCGCCCGCTGACATGGTATCAACGCACGCTGCACAGCATTGGCTTTAGCGATATTGAAGTGATTGATGCCGCCTGGTGCTTCAATACCCTCATGTGCCGCAAGCCTTGCGCATAACACAACGCATTGCGGCCGGCATTCAACCAGGGGTGCAAATCACCTGCCGCGCAGCATTGTTTTTGAGAATCGAACATGTATAATTGTTTTGATGGCGCGCATTAGGCTGCCCATCACCACTCCGCTTCTGTTCTGGAACTCATCTGACACTCACCTGGAAATCATGGGCCTGCTTCTTCACTTAAATATGTCGGGCACAAAAACCCTTCCGCTCAAGCCTGGCTTTCCAAGGCAGTATCCATACACGCAAATGGTCAGCCGCGTGCTGATTGACCAGATTGACCCGTTTCATTACACCGCGGGCTGCGAACCCATCAGCGATATTCTGAAAATGCCGTCGACAACCAAAAGCTTCGGCGATGTTGCGGAAGAACATGCCGTAAAAATGAAAGAATATGATGGCAACATTTACATCATGTACAGCGGCGGGATTGATAGCTCATCTGCCGTGATTGCGTTTATGCGCACATGGTCGCCCAAGGAACTGGAACGCGTTTACATTCTTTCGTCGCATCACAGCGTCATGGAGTTTCCGGAGCTTTGGAACGTGCTGGCCGATAAATTCAAGGGCCGCATTCTGCCGTCATTCCGGCATGTTGAGTATTATTTGAAGAAAGGCTATATCGTAACGGGCGAACATGGCGACCAATTGTTCGGATCCGATGTTATCCGCGCAATCTGGCAAACCTATGGTGATGTAGGAATTTTCAAGCCGTGGCAGGAAATCATGCCGCCTGTGTATCGCAACATGTTTGGCCCTGAAATTACGGCTGAGTTCATCCCGCGCTATGAGCAGACACTGTCGTATTGCCCCTTCCCCCTCACTACTGCATTTGACTGGATATGGTGGTTTAACTTCACCAATAAATGGCAGCATGTGAAATACCGTTTCCTCGCGCATAATGGCTGGAGCGACCCCAAAAATACCTTCCCGAGAGTTAAACATTTTTATGACACGCCGGCATGGCAACGCTGGAGCTTTGATAATCACGACAAGAAAATTGCCAAGAATTATGCGTCCTATAAGCTTGCCGCAAAAGAATATATTGTAAACTCCACTGGCTTTGCCGATTACATCAGCAAGCCCAAAGTGGGCAGTTTGTATCAAATCTGGTATACTTCGGAATTTTATGAAGCAATTGATACCGACTATAACTACCTGACCAGAGAACAAGCTGTGGAGTATGTGCGATGAGTGTTTACATTTATCTTTTTCAAGATCGCGTTATTTACTGGACCCCGCAAACGCTGTACAGCAAGCCTGTCGCTGTTCCGAAAGTGAAGTGGTACAGCATAATGGGTTCCATTCCCATGCCGCTCAACGACATGGTGACGAGGGGCAATGTTGGCTACAACATGCAAAAAGGATTCTACACGGTTGAAGGCGAATTGCCGCCCAGCTGGGATGAACGCGATGGGCTCATCAAACAGCTTCAGATTTTAGCTGGACTTAATACAGTCATGAATACGCAGCGGGCCAAATACACGGATAATTCAATTGGCCAGCCGCTGATGGATGTGTTGCTGGTCGATGAAATCCGCCAATACCACAAAAATGGCAATCTTGAGGAATGCACCATCATCACCTCATTGCTGGAAACAAATGAGCAGAACCTGACCCCCGATGCCTTGGTTACCAAGCTATGGCTGCAATACGAATCCTACCGCACGGTCATTTCTTACCTTACCCGGCTGGAATTTAAGGTTCGTCAGCTGCTTAAAAGCCATGAATATGACAAAGCAGCCGATTTAATTACGGCCGAAGTAGAAAAAATGAAGATTTAGCCATCCTCGTATAGGGATTGTTTAGGAATTTGTGTCAAATATTACCTATTCCTTAAGGATAAAAGCAGGAACCCCGATGAATGTAAGCGCCTTTCAAGATACCGAGATTTCCAAGCATCGCGAATTGATGAAGAAATTTGGTGTTGAGTATTATCAACCTGGCGTTACCGCCATCAGCGGTTCACGCGACACGGATTTGTATACCTACAAAACCTATATCGGTAATCACGCGATTACTGTTGAAAAAGGCGATTGCGTTTATTATTACGATGCCAAGGGCATGGCGCTGGTTCAATCGGGCCCGATGACATTCCAATCCACCATCATCGCAACCGTTATTCGCGGGTACACCCCGCCATCCCGCGCGGTAGAAGTTGGCCGTTCAACCCATTTGCCATACATTAATGGCTGCTCAACGCGCCAGATTTTCACGCCGGAACGCATTGGCGACCCAACACTGCAATTACTGCACATGCCGCCGCATGCCAGCGAACAGGCACACCACATTCATTCCACCGCGCGCATCGTGCATGTACTTGAAGGCCGCGGGCGCTGCGTGGTTGGCATGGAGCAATGGCAAGCCAAGCAGGAATTAGTGCCTGGCATGACACTCGTCTTACATCCAATGTGCCCGCACCATTTTGAAACCGATGGCGAGTCCTTGCTGGTATTGCCATTGCATATTTTCAGCTCGCCGCCATCAGGCTCGGAATTCAATCATCCGATGTTCAATGGCACGCACCAAATCGGTCACTAAGCTTATTCTTCCTTGCTAAACGGCTTTAGGCGCAGGCGCGTCCGGTGTTCGGGCGCGGTTTGCGTTTCGCCATCGGGCATCACACCGCGTTGATACAGCTTCTGCCACTTGTCGTTTTGCGCCTGCGAACCCTCCTTGAATAATTCGGCAATGAAGTTCTGGCGGCTGGCATTCCACGTATCATATTCTTTTTTGAGTTCAGGATTATCGGCCAGCGGGCGCATGGAAGGTTCCACGCTTTCCAAATCGCTGCGGCGAACGGGGAAGATATGGCAAATCGGCTCACCCTTATCGAAAAAGATAGGAACATCCTTGCGCGTGAATTTCCAGTTCATGGTGAAGGTGTAGGGCGACCAATCGGTTTCAACGATACCGGATAATGGCGCGATGCCATCCTTGGGCTGATTAACGGGGCCTTGCACCATCAAATCAAAGCCGGGTTCCGTGCGGAACAGCGCATGGATATGGAAGGTTAGAATACCAAATCCGAAATGGCTGACGGCGGCCGCTTTGACAACAGGATCTTCAATGAGCTTGATGCAATCCATGTTATTGCCGCCATTCCATATCGCACCAAACCGCGTGGGCGATAAAATTTCCCAGCCATGCGTATTAGCGATAGTGAGCGGCAGACAGCGATAGGCATAACGCTGGTGCGTTGCATCCATCCACGCACGTTCGAACGGCGCTGGACGGATTTCAAACGGTTGGCGCTCAAAGGTGTATGCGGTAAGTTTCATGAAAAAAGCGGCTTGGGTGGCGGTGTAAAACTGGCGGACGGGAGAGGATTCGAACCTCCGATAAGGGTTTACCCCCTATAACGGTTTAGCAAACCGCCGCCTTCGGCCACTCGGCCACCCGTCCGCATAGTTGTGGTGTTTTGTAGCAAGCCCATCTTGTAAAAACAAGAGGCGGGGTTTAGCGCGGTTTATGCGCATTTTTATTGGGGAGAACTAAGCTTTAACAGCTTTATAAGCTGCTTGTTTACATCCTTGAGCGCGACCTGCATTTCAACCGCGCCAAGTTCAAACGCCGCTTTGGGCATGCCGTAAACAATGCAGCTGGCCTCATCCTGCCCGATGGTTTGCGCGCCAGCCTTGCGCATTTCTGATAAGCCTTCCGCGCCATCCCTGCCCATGCCGGTTAGAATAACGCCAACCGCCTGGCGGCCTGCATGTTTGGCAACGGAACGGAACAGCACATCCACCGATGGGCGATGGCCCGAAACCGGTTCACCCTGATACACCTTGCACAAAAAGGTATTACCGGATTTTGCGAGTTCCATTTGAAAACCGCCCGGCGCGATATAGGCGTGGCCTGTTTCCAAACGGTCGCCATCTTTTGCTTCCGATACACGAATAGGCGTGATGGCATTTAACCGATGCGCAAATGACGCGGTGAATTTTTCCGGCATGTGCTGCGTGATGATAATGGGCGGGGATTCCGGCGGCATACCAGTAAGCACTTCGGTAATCGCTTCCACGCCGCCGGTTGATGCCCCAATGGCGATAAGCCGTTGCTGTAATGGCGTGACCACTTGCTGTGCTGGCGATGCCTTTTTCTCATAAGGTTTGCGCGGCGGCATGACATAGGGGCGGACTTTCGCCTTTGCTGCAACGCGCACCTTGGAGCGCAGTTCTTCGGCCAATCCCTGCATTTCCTTGTGCAAATCATTGGTTGGCTTCGTCACATAATCCACCGCGCCAAGCTCAAGCGCACGCAATGTAGAATCTGCGCCCTGCCCTGTTAAGGTCGAGACCATAATCACCGGCATGGGCCGTAATGTCATGATGCGTTCAAGAAATTCCAGCCCATCCATCTTTGGCATTTCGATATCCAGCGTGAGGACATCAGGGCTGTGCTGTTTAATGAGTTCGCGGGCAACAATCGGATCAGGGGCGCTTGCCACAACTTTAATGTCATCGGCATTGAGCAATTCCGTAAGAATTTGGCGCATCAAGGCGCTGTCATCGACGACGATTACTTTAATCGGATTGGCTGTCATTGATACGCATAGCTAAGGCCAAGGAGATACTTTTCGAGGGTCACACCCTCGCATGCACCCACCCCCCAAGACAAGAGCGAGATGTGAATTTATGCGATTTTTATGCAGCGCTTTCGGCAATCAACTTGGCTTCGTCCACTTCGTTTGTCGTGAACAGCTTTTCAAGCACCAGCAAGGCAACCATGCGTTCCTTGATGGTGATAAGGCCGCGCAGGAACGTGCTGTCCACCGTCGAATCCATTTCAGGGGCTGGCTTAATCTGGTCTGGGGTGATGGTCAGGATATCCGATACGGCATCCACTAACACGCCAAACATGCGTTCGCCCACCTTCACGATAATCACCACATGGGTGCGGGTAATTTCAGTTTCACCGCCGCCAAAGCGTGCGCGCAAATCATAAATCGGCACCATCAGGCCGCGAAGGTTGATAACACCGCGCACAAAATGCGGGGAATTGGGAAGACGCGTGGCCGGTGACCAGCCTTTAATCTCGCGCACGGCCATAATATCAACGCCGTATTCTTCCTTGCCAACACGGAAGGTGATGAATTGCAAATTCTTTGCGCCATCGTTGTCTTTGCCCTCGTCGTCAGTGCGTGCCGGTGTGTTTGAAGATGTTTGTGACATGGGTCTTCTCCGTGTTATGAAGCTGCTTCGAGGGTGCGGGGATGGGTTGAGGCCGCCCTGTCAAGCAGGATTTGACGCAAGCCAATCACATCAAGGATAAGCGCAACGCGGCCATCGCCCAAAATGGTGGCAGCGGAAACGCCTTCAATCTGGCGGTAGTTGGATTCAAGGCTTTTAATCACGACCTGCTGCTGGCCAATCACTTCATCGACCACAAGGCCGACTTTCTGGCCGCCATCCACTTCCACCAAGACAACCAGCGCATCGGCGGGGTTGGTAATGGCATCACGGATGTTGAATACATCATGTACATAAAGCAGGCGGATATATTCGCCGCGAATATGGATGAGGTCGCCATGCGTAATCAATTTGGAAATCATTTCCGGTGTCGGGCGAAGCAGTTCAATAATGCTGGTCAGTGGCAAGACATAACGTTCTGCGCCCACCGTTACCACCATGCCATCAAGCACAGCCAAAGTGAGCGGCAGTGATAATACAAAGCGCGATCCTTGGCCTGGCTTGTTCACGACATTGACGCGGCCGCCAAGAGCCTGGATGTTTTTCTTCACAACATCCATGCCCACGCCGCGGCCGGATACGTTGGAAATCTTTTCTGCCGTTGAAAAACCGGGAAGGAAAATGAAATTGTCGATTTCTTCATCCGTCAGCTGCGCGTCAGGGTTAATCAGGCCTTTTTCAATGCATTTCTGCTTCACGCGTTCGCGGTTGATGCCGCCGCCATCATCGACAATTTGAATCACAATACGGCCGGAGCGATGCTCGGCTGACAGCAAAATGGTGCCTTCGCGTGGCTTGCCCGCTGCTTCGCGCTTATCCGGCATTTCAATGCCGTGATCCACAGAATTTCTAATCATATGCGTCAATGGGTCGCTGAGCTGTTCAATCACCGTCTTATCAACTTCGGTATTTTCACCGGCGGTGACCAAACGCACATCCTTATTCAGGGTGCTGGCCAATTCGCGCACCAGACGCGGCATGCGCTGGAATACTGATTTAACCGGCTGCGCGCGGATGGACATCACGCTATCCTGCAATTCGCGCGTGTGCTGCTGCATGGATTCAAGGCCGTTCATTAAATTTTTGCTCTCGATGTTCAGCTGCTTGAGCTGTTCGGCCACCATTGCCTGCGTAATCACAATTTCGCCTACCATGTTCACCAAACGGTCAATCTTATCCAAATCAACGCGGATGGATGTAACGGCTGCGCTCTTTTCGCTGGCTTCTTTTTCTTTGCCGCCATCCTTGGCTGGCGCAGCGGCTTGGGCCGTCTTTGCGACTTCCTGACCTGGATCTTCAGTTGTTGCGGGCGCAGCAGCCGCAAATGGCGTTTCAATGGTTTGCGGGCCATCAGGCTGCAGTTGGATGGAAAGTTCTGAATCCACATCCACGAATTCGAACACTTCCATCAATGCGGCTTCGCCAATATCGGTTTCAATCTGGATAATCCAGCCGATATAGGCTTCTTCTGGGTCAAAGCGGTCGAGTGTCGGAACGCCGCCCGTGGTGCAGGCAATAATGGCGTTTCCAAGATTTTTAATCTGGCGCAAAATCAGTAATGGTTCATTCGCCTTGGCATAAAGCGTGCGCAGCGGTTTAAAGCGCACGATGAATTTCTGGATTTTCTTAACGGCCACTGCCGCTTTGGCTGTACCGCCGCCACTGCCGCCATGACCGCCATCTTGCGGCCACCAATCATTCAAGTCTGCCAGCACGGTTGCTTCACGATCGGCAGGCAATTGCACATCGCCCTTTGCTTCGCGCACAAGGTCAGAAACCACGTCAAAACCCTTCATCAACAAATCATGGCGTGATTTATCAATGGTAATTTTGCCGCTGCGCAGCGCATCGAGCACGCTTTCAAAGCTATGGGTGAATTTAACAAGGCGTTCCATGCCGAATGCGCCAGCACCGCCTTTAATCGAATGCACGGAACGGAAAATCGCGCCAAGGCTTTCGGCGCTGGGTTCGGTGATGGACAAATCCATCAAATGCATTTCGGCCATACCGAGCAAATCGGTGGATTCTTCAAAGAATGTTTTTTTAAAATCTTCTAATTGATCATCCACGGCGTATCACCAGATTTTACAGCGTTACTTTTTTAATCGTATTGACCAGCTTGTCGGTATTGAACGGCTTCACCAGCCAGCCGGTTGCACCCGCATCGCGGCCTGCCTGTTTTCTGATTTCGTCTTTTTCGCTGGTCAGCATCAAAATCGGGGTGGTTTTATAAACGGGGTGCTGGCGCAGATATTTAATGAATTCGAGGCTATCCATGCCCGGCATGTTTAAATCGGTGACGATGCAATCAACCTTTTGGCCATCCAATACATCCAGCGCGTTTTGACCATTAAATGCCTGTTTTACATCAAAACCCGCTTGCTTCAGCGTGAAGCCCACCATGTGCTGGATCATTTTTGAATCATCAACGGTTAGAACGGTCTTGCTCACTCTTTGCTCCAGCGTTTCAGGATATCGGCAAGCCCCATATCGGTCAGCGTTTCAGTAAAATCCTTGGACTGGTTGATGACCCATAATTTATGGCCTTGCTGGCGCAGCGATGTATCAAGTGAAAGAAGAGTCTGCACGGCAAGCGTGGTAATATGCATGACACCGCCCGCATCCAATGTCATATCTTCGGTTAGCGGCCATTCGCGCGCGCTATCAAAGAATTGCACGGCGGCATTACTATCAAACTGGGCAGTCAATGCGGTGGTCATTAAGGATACTTGGATAAGAAGGAACCAGCAGGCAAATCAAAGGAAAAAACGCCTTTAAACCTTAATAGTTTATGACTCCAGTTGCTACCAAATGTTTAACAGCATCAGCATGGCATATGCAAAAAACCCAATGTGGATAAGTACTTTTCACCATGCGCGCCGATGGTGCAGGGTGATTCTGTTTTCATGCCAAAAATGCGGGCGTGATTTTTTATTTTTTTGAAAAATAATTTGTGGGTTGATACGCGCCGGAAATGACCTTCGAGAAAACTCAAGCACTTAGCTGGTTAGCAAAGCATTAACTATATGATTTAGAATGATTTTTTACAGAAATTTAGTTCAAACTTTAGATAGTTTTTACCTATTTCTGGCAAAACTATGTCATTCGCTGAACACGAATTTGAACTGAGAACTGATTTCAACCATTTATGGGAAAAGGTGCGGCTATGTCCCTATCAAGACAAACAGTAACGTCATTAATTGACCTGATCGAAATTAAGCTGAGCTGCATGACTGTGCAAGACAGAGATGATTTACGTGAAAAAGTAGCCCTGCAAAAAGCCATGTGCGAACTTTCCGCGCTCACTGGCGGGGTTGCCACTAATGACGATGAAATTCTTGGCGAAGTGCCACGCCGTGGCCGCCGCCGCCGTATCTTCCAGGAAAGCGCTGGCAGCTACGCATAAGTTTCTTTTAGGTTTGAGTTACAAAGGCCAGCTCCTCCGCTGGCCTTTTTTTATGGTATAACCATTCATGCTTATCGAACCAACCCCCGAACCTGAAGCACCCCAAAAACGCGCACGCACATTCGTATTTGTGTTTTTTGCGCTGCTTTACGCCATTGTCGGCATTGCCTTTGTGGTCGCGCTGACCGTTTATCATCCCGTTCGTGCTTACGAAGCAGCTTTATTTATTGGGGTTACTACATCCCCCGTCTGGTTTTTTCTTGGCCGGTTTTTGGATAAGAAAATGCAGGCCATGAATTTCAGCATTGAAGCATGGAAGCTGACGCTGAACTGCTATATCAGCGCAATTTTGCTGGTGATGGGCACGGTTTATTTCATCAACGGGGAATTTGATAGTTCTCCCGAACGGACATGCGAAATGCCAGTGATGTCAAAGCACATGGTGACGCATAAGGGCCACCGTTCACCGGAAGTGTATGTGAGCATCTGCACGAAAAGTGTTATTCCATTTTTGGAACTAGATAATGAGGAAGAAGTGTTCGTGCGCAAAGACGAATATGATTTGGTGAAGGAAGGCGCGACCATCGCCACCATCACCTACAAATCAGGGCGATATGGCTTGCCGTGGAAGGTCAAAAGCGATTTGAACCTTAACCTGCCAGCTTCTTCTTCAACAGGTCATTGACGACACCGGGGTTGGCTTTGCCGCCCGTGTTCTTCATCACCTGACCCACAAAGAAGCCAAACAGCTTATCCTTGCCGCCGCGGTATTCCGCAACCTTGTCAGGATTTTGCGCAATCACATCATCAATTGCTTTTTCCAATTCGCCAACATCGCTGACCTGTTGCAGGCCTTTTTCTTCCACGATTTTCGCGGCGGGTTTGCCTGATGCATACATTTCTTCAAACACTTCCTTTGCCGTGCGGCCGGAAATGGTGCCGTTCATAATCAAATCAAGCAGACCGCCCAACGCATCAGCCGAAACAGGGCTTTCGGAAATGGTTTTGTTTTCCTTATTCAGCGCGCCGAATAATTCACCCATTACCCAATTGGCTGCCAGTTTTCCTTCGCGGCCCTTGGCTGCGTTTTCGAAATAAACAGCGGTATCTTTTTCAGCAACCAACACGCCTGCATCATAGGACGTTAAGCCAAAATCCTTGATGTAGCGGTTTTTACGATCATCCGGTAATTCAGGAAGCGTTGCCTTGATATGGTTGACCCATGCTTCATCCAGAATGAGCGGCAGTAAATCGGGATCCGGGAAATAGCGATAATCATGCGCTTCTTCTTTGGAACGCATGGAACGGGTTTCGCCCTTTGCGTTATCAAACAAGCGTGTTTCCTGCTTAATCACACCGCCACCTTCAATGATTTCAATCTGGCGGCGCGCTTCGTATTCAACCGCCTGCACCACAAAGCGCATAGAGTTGACGTTCTTAATTTCGCAGCGCGTGCCCAGCGGGTCACCGGGCTTGCGCACGGAAACGTTCACGTCGGCGCGCATGCTGCCCTCATCCATGTTGCCATCACAGGTACCAAGGTAACGCAAAATGGTGCGCAGCTTTTTCAAGTACAAACCAGCTTCTTCGGATGAACGCAAATCAGGCTCGGAAACAATTTCCATCAAGGCAACGCCGGAACGGTTTAAATCGATATAGGATTCCGTTGGGCTTTGGTCATGCATGCTTTTTCCTGCATCCTGTTCAAGATGCAAACGCGTAATGCCAATGGTGCGCGTGGAACCATCGGGCATATCCAGTTCAATTTGGCCCTTCCCCACAATCGGATCTTTAAACTGGCTGATTTGATAGCCGCTGGGCAAATCGGCATAGAAATAATTTTTGCGGTCAAACACCGAATGCAGATTGATTTTGGCGTTGATGCCCAACCCGGTGCGCACCGCTTGCTCAACGCACTTCTTGTTAATCACGGGCAGCATGCCGGGCATCGCTGCATCCACAAAGCTGACTTGCGCGTTCGGTTCCGCGCCAAAGGCCGTTGCCGCGCTGGAGAATAGCTTGGATTCAGACAGCACCTGCGCATGCACTTCCATGCCGATGACAATTTCCCAATCGCCTGTTTCGCCCCGGATTAGATTGTCTTGTAAATTCTTGTTTGCAGTCATGTTCGTATCCTAAAAATCTTATGCATGAAATGGCGGCAATGCTTTAAAGCCCGCCGCAGCTTCAAGTGCAGCGCCAATGCCCAGCACAGTTGATTCATCAAACGGGCGGCCAATGATTTGCAAGCCCAGCGGCAATTTATTCGCGCTTAAACCAACCGGCAGCGACATGGCAGGAAGGCCCGCCAGGTTTACCGGCACCGTGAACACGTCATTCAGCCACATTTTAATTGGATCATCCTGCTTCTCGCCAATCGCGAATGCATCAGATGGCGCGGTTGGCGTTAAAATCGCATCGCATTGTTTGAATGCCTGACCGAAATCGCGCGCAATTGCGTTGCGTACCTTTTGGCCCTTCAAGTAATACGCATCGTAATAGCCAGCGGATAATACGTAGGTGCCGAGCATGATACGGCGGCGAACCTCCGCACCAAAGCCTTTGGCGCGTGTGGTTTCATACATTTCAATCAGGTTTTTGCCGGCTTCACGCTGGCCAAAACGCACGCCGTCATAACGTGCAAGGTTGGATGAGCATTCAGCCGTTGCCACAATATAATAGGTCGCAAGTGCGTATTTGGTGTGCGGCAATGAAATATCGACAATTTCCGCGCCAGCATCTTGCAGCATTTTAATGCCCTGCTGCCATAGCGTTTCAACTTCCGCTGGCATGCCATCCACGCGGTATTCTTTGGGAATGCCGATGCGCAGCCCTGCAATGCCGCCTTCAAGCGCATCAAGATAATTTGGAACCGGACGATTAACGGATGTTGAATCTTTCGGGTCATACCCCGCCATCGATTTCAGCATGATGGCAGCATCGCGTACATCGCGTGTCATTGGGCCCGCTTGGTCAAGGGATGAAGCATACGCAACAATGCCCCAACGGGAGCAGCGACCATAGGTTGGCTTGATACCTGTAATACCAGTGAACGCAGCAGGCTGGCGAATGGAACCGCCCGTATCGGTTCCGGTTGCAGCGATGGCGCAACGCGCGGCAACTGCCGCAGCACTGCCGCCGCTGGAACCGCCGGGCACCAGTTTGCGCACGGCATTGGCGGGGTCAGAACCGCTCCACGGATTAATCACATTGCCATAGGCGGATGTAATGTTGGCCGAACCCATCGCGAATTCATCAAGGTTTAATTTGCCCAGCATTACCGCGCCATCACGGAACAACTGTGCGGTCACCGTTGACTCATATTGCGGTTTAAAGCCACGCAAGATGTTGCTGCCTGCGGTTGTCTGCACATTATCGGTACAAAACAAATCTTTGATGCCCAATGGCAAACCATCCATCGGCAATGCTTTGCCGCTTGCGTAACGTGCATCGGATTCTTTTGCCTGTTTGAGTGCAAGTTCCGGCGTTTCAACAATATAGGCGTTGAGCGAGCGGCATTTTTCGGTTGCCTTGATATAGGCCTGCGTCAACTCGGTGGCAGTGAATTTCTTGGTCTTCAAACCGTCAAGCGCTTGGGCAAGGGTTAGTTCAATAAGTGATGACATACGATATCCTGATTTTTATTCGATAACTTTTGGAACAACAAAAAAGCCGGCCGCCTGTTTGGGCGCATTGGCCAAGACATCTTCTGGGTAACCACCATCTGCCACCTTATCGTCACGCAGCGGCAAGGTTACTTCCACAACCGAGGTTAGCGGGGGAATGTCATCGGTGTTCACTTCCTGCAACTGGTCAATCCAGCCAAGAATAGCCTGAAATTCCCTGGTCATGGCATTTTGCTCGTCTTCTGTCAGGCGAATGCGGGCAAGGTTTGCAATGCGGGCAACGGTGTTTTTATCAATCGACATAGTGCTTAATAATAAAGAAACGGGTTGGGGTCATTATTGGTGTTTAGCATTTAACATTTATATGCCAAGAAAGACAAATGTCTATTCACCCGTGGCCTCATATTCTAAAGCGCGTTAAAAAAGGCCAATGCCTGCTGGGCCTTGATGTAGGCAGCAAAACCATTGGCGTTGCGGTATGCGACCCGGGCTTCAAGCAATCATCCCCCCTTTTAACGATTAAGCGGGGAAAACTGGCGAATGATATAGCCCGGCTCGCCGCGATGGTGGCGGAGCGCAATGCGGGCGGGCTGGTGATTGGCCTTCCCCTTAACATGGATGAGAGCGAAGGCGTGATGGCCAAAAAGGTTCGAACATTTGCAGCGCAGCTTCTGGAAGCTAAAAAAGTGTTTCAAGCCGAACCGCAAATTAGTTTTTATGATGAGCGTCTTTCCACCAGTACGATGCGGGATTTTTTAAGCGATGAAGCAAAGCTGCGCCACAAGCGCCGCGATGCCGTAATTGATAAACTGGCAGCGCATGGCATTTTGCAATCCGCCCTTGATGTTTATAACGCGCAGAAAAAATAAAACGGCATGATCCAGAATTTTTCCCTGACTACTCTTTTACTATGTATTCCGGTTTTGATGTTCGGCCCGTTCATGGCGTTGATGCCGCGCGGGATGATGGCGCTGATTATCTATTCGGCGCTGGTGCTGTTGCCCAAGCTACAAAAACACTGGAAAGAAATCGCTCAAAACACTCATAAACACAGCTTTATTTTGCTTGGCTGTGCAATTATTTATACTTGCCTTAGCGCATTCTGGAGCACGAACGACAAGGCATGGCATACGGCGTTTGATGTTTTTTACATCTCCGTATGCTGCTGGATTATTTTTGCGACACTGCCCTTTATCAAGGCGCAAGCGCTGGATGTACTCATCAAACTGTTCGTCGTCAGCTGGTGCGTTGGCTTTGTATTATTATGCGTTGAATGTTTTTTTGACCACCCCATCCATCGCTGGTATGAGCAGATTGATGCAGGAACGCCCGTCAATGAAAATGCGACGAAACGCATAGCGGCCCTCTTCGCACTTTCCATCTGGCCATTTGCATTATGGCTGAAGACCAAAGGCAAAACGATTTTGAGTATTTTATCCGTCATTGCATTTTTATGCGTCAGCGCATTCCTGACCAATCGTTCATCGATGCTGGGCATGGTGGTGGGCACGGGCATTCTGTTTTTTGCTTATTTTCAGCCGGTTTTGGCGCGTTGGGCGTTGGTGTTGATGATTGGCCTTGGCTGCTTTTTTATCGTACCCATATCCACATTGCTGCCACTCATCCCGCAGGAAATTACCGGCCAGCTGTTTGATTCAGCGCTTGCCCGCATCAAAATCTGGACTTACACATCGCAGCATATTCTGGAAGAACCGTTCTTTGGCCACGGCATTGATGCATCAAAAGGCATGGAAACCGATACAAGCAGCGGCAATGGATTCTTTGAGCCGGGCGTGAATGTAGTGAGCCATCACCCGCATAACATCTTCCTGCAAATCTGGCTGGATTTGGGGATGGTGGGCGCGTTGCTGTGGGGCGGATTGTTATTAATGCTGACCTACCGCGTTTATAATGCGCATGAAACCGCGCAGCCTTATATTGTTGCGGCGGCGTTTTGCAGTCTGATGATGCTAAGCACCACGTTTTCACTGCTGCAAGCATGGTGGTTATCAGGGCATATTGCAACGGCCATTTTACTGGCGTTGCTGAGTTACAGCTTATCGCGCAATGCGGCAACCAACGGCACATCGGCTGGCGGCATTTCAAATTCATCAAGCTGATTGATGCGCACCCATTGTAATTTCTGCCCTTCCACCGATTGCGGCGTGCCGCGCCATACGCGGCATACATAAAGCGGCATCAGCAAATGAAATTTTTCATATGCATGGCTGGCAAAGGCAAGCGGGTATAAGCAACCCGGCGATGTATCGATATTCAATTCTTCGCGCAGTTCGCGGCACAATGCCATTTCCGGCGTTTCGTTATCATTGACCTTCCCGCCCGGAAACTCCCACAAGCCCGCCATTTCTTTTCCGGCCGGGCGCTGCGCAATCAGCACGCGACCATCGGCATCCAGCAATGCAACGGCAACAACCAGCACCAGTTTTTGAAATGGGTAAACGGGTACTGTTACATCAATGCAGGTCATTTAGCTTCTATAGCTGCCGTTAATGTCGATATAACCGTGGGTTAAATCGCATGTCCATACACGCGCCTTGCCTTTGCCGATGCCCACATCCAGTTCAATGTGCACGGCGCGGCCTTTCATAACTTTGGCAACGGGCGTTTCATCGTAATTCTTCAACTGCTCGCCATTTTTGCAAATGACATAACCACCAATTGAAACTTTCACGCGCTGCATATTCAAACGCTCACCACTACGGCCTGCCGCACCAAGAATACGGCCCCAATTGGCGTCTTCACCCGCAATGGCCGTTTTAACAAGCGGTGAATTGGCGATGGTCAGGGCATGCACACGCGCAGCCTTGTCGTTTTCCGCGCCGGTTACATCAATGGTAATCAGCTTTTGCGCGCCTTCGCCATCGCGCACGATAAGCTGCGCAAGTTCCATCAGCACTTCTTCCAACACGGCTGCAAATGCACGGCCATCCTTGCTATCGGCTTTGGTGATTTTGGCATTACCCGCGCTGGCGGTTGCAAAAACCAGCAGCGTGTCATTGGTGGATGTATCCCCATCGACTGTGATGCTGTTAAAGCTTCTATCGGTTGCAGGCTTGACCATTTTTTGCAACACGCCCGCATCAACCGATGCATCGGTGAATACAAAACCCAGCATGGTTGCCATGTTTGGCGCAATCATGCCGCTGCCCTTACCAAAGGCGGAGAGCGTGATGGTCTTGCCATTTATTTTTACGCGGCGGCTGACGGTTTTGGGAAATGTATCGGTTGTCAAAATCGCCTTCGATGCTTTGGCCCAAACGCTTGCATCGCTTTTCAATTTTTTGGCAATTGCAGGAACAAAATTCGCAATCGCCTTCTTTGGTAATGGACGGCCAATAATGCCGGTTGATGCCACAAACACCTCTCCTGCATCGCAGCCTGTGGTGAGCGCAACTGCGCGAACGCTTTCTTCCAATAATGCAATACCCGCCTTGCCTGTCGCGGCATTGGCGTTACCAGCATTTACCAGCAATGCGCGGGCCTTTTTATCCTTCAGCAATAAACGGCACCATGCTACGGGGGCGGCCGCGGTGGTGCTTTGCGTAAACATGCCCGCCACCGCAGTGCCTTTTGGCATCACGGCCAAAACCAAATCATCACGGCCCACATAACGCAGACCCGTTGCCAGCGTTGCGAATTGGACGCCGCGCACAGGTTTCAATGCAGCAGGTTTTTTGGGTGCAAGCGGCGATTTGGGATGTTTCATCGACATTTATTTGCTCCTTAAAAAAGCATCCCCGCAAAAGCGGGGATGAGGCATCACTTAAAAGATGAGGGAAAGATTACTTCTTTTCTTCTTTTTTGTCTTCCTTCTTGTCTTCATCCTTCATCGGCTTGCCATCCAGGCCAAAGCGCTCGATTTTTGCCTTCTTGCGCATGCCTTCAATGTAGTCATTGGCGGCCTGGTCAGAAACCTTGGCTTCGATTTGCGCCTTTACCTTTTCAAGCTCGACAGGTTTTGCTTCGCGCTTATCTTCAACCTTGATGATGTGATAGCCAAAATCCGACTTCACAGGGGCTTTGGAATAATCGCCGGCTTTCATTGCGAACGCTGCATCGGCAAATGGTTTCACCATTGTTTTTTTGGTGAAGTAACCCAAATCACCGCCTTGCGTTGCAGATGCGGCGTCAGTTGATTTTTCAGCAGCCAGTTTGTTGAAATCGCCGCCCTTGTTCAACAGTTCGATGATGTCTTTGGCTTCCTTTTCGGTCTTCACCAAGATATGGCGCGCCTTCACTTCTTCTTCCTTCGGGCTTGCTTTCACAATGCCGTCATACATGGCCTTGATTTTATCATCGGTAACCATCGGCTTGATTTTTTCGCGAAGCGTAACATCGGTGATAATGCGTTCTTCAGCGCGCTTCATGCGTTCTTTGAAATCTGCGGTTTCATTCACCTTGGCGGCATAGCCTTCGGCAAGCAGCAACTTCGCATCAATCATCCGGTCAAGAAGTTGCGGATAAATCTGGTCAACCGGGATTTGCTGTAATTGCGCTGGCAATCCGGAAAGCTCATGCATTACATCCGATTTATGGATTTCCGAACCGTTTACGCGGGCCACAACAACATCGTCTTCAGCAATCGCCGGAAACGGGGCAATGAATGCCGACAACAAAACACTGACGATCAATCCTTTTGGCAGTGCTGTTTTTGGTGTGAACATAGAAAGTTCCTTTCTTAACTGGTTTTTCAGGGGGTATTTGGATGGATAAGTGGCTCTAAGAATCGCTTATATGGCGGGGCTTTCATTCTCTAGCGGAAGGCCAGTTTGCCTGCAAGCCCCTGATAAAGTGATGCATAACAAGCAATAATGGCAAAGATATGAAGGGTTTGCCCACAGCACTTATGCCGCCTATATCTTAAGTACAAGTCAATCAAAGCTTGGTGTTGGCAAATGGTCAACGTTTGGGCTAATTTGCGCGGCTTACTAATGGTGATTTTAAGGGGCAATCCAGCCCACATCTTTTGAGGTTTATTGAAATATGCTTGCGGCCCTTACCCGTAATATCTTTGGCACCGCCAATGAACGCTTTATCAAGCAGCTCCGCCCTGTCGTTGGCGTGATTAATGCGCTGGAACCAAAATACGCCGCCATGTCGGATGACGAGCTGCGCGCACAAACCGTAATTTTCCGCAAGCGTTTACAGGACGGCGAAAAGCTTGACCGTTTATTGCCCGAAGCATTTGCCGTTGTGCGTGAAGCCGCCAAGCGCACGCTGGGCCAGCGCCATTTCGATGTGCAGCTGTTGGGCGGCATGGTATTGCACCAAGGCAAGATTTCAGAAATGCGCACCGGTGAAGGCAAAACGCTGGTTGCAACCCTTCCCGCTTATTTAAATGCGCTAACAGGCAAAGGCGTTCACATCGTTACCGTGAATGATTATTTGGCGCAGCGCGATAGCGGATGGATGGGCCGCGTGCACAGCTTCCTTGGATTAAAGGTTGGCTGCATTGTGCATGCTTTGAATGAAGATGAGCGCCGCGCAGCTTACGCCGCTGATATTACCTATGGCACCAACCATGAATTTGGCTTTGATTATCTGCGCGATAACATGAAATTCCGCTCATCCGATTTGGTGCAGCGACCTTTCAACTACGCGATTGTTGACGAGGTCGATAGCATTTTGATTGATGAAGCGCGTACGCCGCTGATTATTTCCGGCCCTGCCGAAGATTCATCCGAGCTTTATCGCCGCATTGATGAAATTCTGGTCAAAAATTTGAAAAAAGAAGATTACGAAAAGGATGAAAAATCACGCACCGTCAATCTGACTGAAACCGGCATGGTGGATATGGAAACCTGGCTGTCCGAAGCAGGTCTTTTGAACCCCGGTGGCTTGTATGACAGCAGCAACGTGAACACCCTGCACCATGTGCAACAAGGTTTGCGCGCCCACACATTATTTGCGCGCGATGTGGATTACATCGTCAAGGACAACAAGCTGGTCATCATCGATGAATTCACGGGCCGTATGATGGAAGGACGCCGTTACGGCGAGGGCCTCCACCAGGCATTGGAAGCCAAAGAACACGTAACCATTGAGCGTGAAAACCAAACGCTGGCCAGCATCACCTATCAAAATTATTTCCGCTTGTACCCCAAACTGTCAGGCATGACAGGTACGGCATTGACCGAAGCGGCAGAATTTGAAGAAATCTATAATCTGCCCGTGGTTGATATGCCAACCAACGTGCCCGTGCAGCGTATTGACCATGACGACGTTGTGTTCCGTACCGCTGCTGAAAAATACAATGCGATTATCGATGTCATTGAAGAATGCAGAAAGCGCCAGCAGCCTGTTCTGGTTGGCACCGTCTCCATTGAAAAATCGGAATTGCTGTCTGACCTTTTGAAGAAACGCAAGATTGCGCACAATGTTTTGAACGCGCGTTACCATGAACAGGAAGCGTATATTATTGCGCAAGCCGGCCGTGCAGGCGCCGTAACCATCGCCACCAACATGGCAGGCCGCGGCACCGATATTCAGCTGGGTGGCAATTTAGACATGCGCATTGCGCAGGAAGCCGCGATGCTGGACGGCGAAGCCGCGCGAAACGCAAAGGCCGATGACATCCGCAAGGAAGTGGAGGCAGCGCGCGAGGTGGTTCGCCAAGCCGGCGGCCTGTACGTGATTGGTACGGAGCGTCATGAATCCCGCCGTATTGATAACCAGTTGCGTGGCCGTTCAGGCCGTCAGGGCGACCCGGGCACATCCAGCTTCTTCCTCTCATTGCAGGATGATTTACTGCGCATTTATGGCGCGGATAAGATGGATGCGATTTTGGCGAGCCTTGGCCTGCGTGATGGTCAATCGATTGAACATCCGTGGATTAGCCGCGCATTGTTAAAGGCGCAGGAGAAGGTCGAAGCACGCAACTTCGATATCCGCAAGAACTTGCTGAAATTCGATAACATCATGAACGACCAGCGCAAGGTTATTTATGAACAGCGCCGCGAAATCATGACAGCCGACAACGTATCTGAAACCATTACCGCCATGCGCCACGATGTGGTTGAAAACATGGTACACGGTGCGGTGCCCGCCAATTCATACCCTGAGCAATGGTCGCTTGGTGACTTGCACAATCAGGTAAAGAACAACCTGCACCTTGATTTACCCATAGAAGAATGGGGCAAGGAAGACGGCATTGCCGAGGGCGAATTTGAAGCGCGCATTAAGAAGGCGGCAGATGAAAAATACGCATCCAAGATTAATGCAGTTGAAGACAGCATGCGCCGCCATGTTGAAAAGCTGATTTTGCTTTCAACCCTAGACCAGGTCTGGAAAGACCATTTGCTGGCGCTTGACCATTTGCGCAGCGGCATTGGTTTGCGCGCCTATGGCCAGCGCGACCCGTTGAATGAATATGGCCGTGAAGCGTTCGACTTGTTCAGTACCATGCTTGATTTGCTTCGCGTAGAGGCAACATCCCGATTGCTGGCAGATAGCACGCGGGCACCTACCGAAGAAGAAGTACTGGCGCAGCGGCGTGGCCAGCAGATGATTGAAAATCGCGGTGACGATGAACCGACCAGCATTCCGGAAGGCATGGCACGCCGCGCGGCGGGTTCATCCAGTTCCTATGCGCCAACTGCGTATGGAAAAGGCGCTGCTGCGGTTGCAGCAACCGGTTTTGATGCCAAGAACCCCGCGACATGGGGCAAGGTGCAGCGCAATTCCCCCTGCCCTTGCGGTTCAGGCAAGAAGTTCAAGCATTGCCACGGTTCATTAGAGTAATCGCTTAGGCACGCAGCGTATATTTGCCTGCATACTTCTTGTAATAGTCATTCACGAATGTAATGGCTTGTTGCGGCGTATAGCCCAGCAGGCAATCCATATCAGCATTCCACGGGAATAATTTGGCACGGTCGGGCTTATTGCGATACCCCGCATCATAGGCCGCAGCAACATCTTGGTCAGTGAACAGACCTTTGGCCAAATCTGCGCGAACAAACACCGCATTGTTATATTGCAGGCTTTCCAGAATATAGCCGTGCGGACGCATCACCGCAGCCGCAGCAGTTAAGGAACAACCAAAGAAATGATCCGTCTGCCAGACATGGGTCGGCGTGAAATTTACATTGAAATAAAGCGGCGGCGGGATTTTTTCATTGATTTCCATTGAAATAATTTTCGGCCGGAAGCCGGATTTAATCATCGCGTCCAGCACATCCAAATCATAGGAATCGATATCAAGGTTTAAGATGTCAAAATCAGCGGGCACTTCAAACCCCTGAAGCAGCGCAGCGATATTGAGCGGCGTCACGCGGCCACGCGCCAGCTTCGCGTTTGGAAAATTGGTGTACAAAAACGCAAGCTTTGAAAATTTGAGCGGATCCATTTCCACCGCCAGCCCATTCCAGTTTGTATCTTTGAAAAACCCAAGCGTACAGGATTGGTCGATGCCATCCGCCGCCGCAATATCCACTACAAAGCCCTTGGTGATATTCACTTTCTCGCTCAGCATCCGCAAATGCTTGTATTCACCGCCAAAGGATGTGTCCTCGGCAATCGATGCCAAGAAGTGCTTCGCCAAATCGGCGAAGTGCCGGATGATATCGCCGCTGGGAATGGAAATGGTCAGCATTTAGCTCTCCGTCTTTTTCGGTTCGGCGGGCACTGCGCTGGCAAGCGCGACGCGTATGGCTTCCTTCAATTTGGGCAATGATACCGGTTTATTCAAAATAGCCTTCACGCCCAAATCCATCGCTTGTTCCAGCAGCATGGGGTCTTGTTCGCCCGTAACCATGATGATGGGAATGTGCTTGGCGCGGATGTCTTTATCAAGACGCACAGCATTGCAAAACGCGTAACCATCCATGCCCTGCATGTGCCAATCGAGGAAAATCAAATCAGGAACATGGGCTTCTTTCATGCCAACGCGGGCAAGGCAAGCTTCTGCGTTATCAAACTCCTCCACCTGCTTGAAACCGATTTGCTGCAACATGGTGCGTACAAGGCTGCGCATATAGGTGTGGTCATCGACCACCAGCGCAAGCCATGATTTTTCGGTAGGTTTATTAGGAATGTATTCCAACATCGCTGGGCTAACCGGATAAGAGAGAGCCTGAATGATGTTCGAGAACGGTTTGCGACTCAATAGCTTTATTAGAGCTTTATTAGAGTTTTATTGGAGCTTTATTAGCCGCGGATTTGCGCGATGAATTCTTCAACCAAGCCGCGCAATTGTTCCGATTTCTTCGAGAGTTCGCCAGATGCCCCAAGCACCTGCGAAGCGGCTTCGCCTGATTCGCTTGATGCGCGGCTGACTTCCACGATGTTCTTGGCAACTTCCTGCGTGCCCGTTGAAGCCTGACGCACATTAAGCGCGATTTCCTTCGTCGATGCCGATTGTTCTTCGACCGCGGCGGCAATGCTTTCGGAAATCTGATTAATCTGGCCAATCTGGCTGGAGATGTCCTTAATCGCCTTCACCGCATCCTGCGTATTGTGTTGCATGTTTGAAATCTGCTCGGAGATATCAACGGTTGCTTTCGATGTTTGGTCGGCAAGGTTCTTCACTTCCGCTGCCACCACCGCAAAGCCTTTACCGGCATCACCGGCACGGGCCGCTTCAATGGTTGCGTTCAAGGCCAGCAAATTGGTTTGCCATGCGATGTCTTGAATCATCTTCACGACGTTATCGATTTTCTTTGCGGATTCCGCAAGGCCTTCCACGGTGACATTGGTGGCCTGCGCGCGGCTTACCGCCTGGCGCGTGAAGCCAGCGGATTCTTCAACCTTTTGCGAAATTTCGTTAATCGCTGAGAGTAATTGTTCAGAAGCGGTTGCAACGGTTTGCACCGATGCGGTTGCTTCTTCGGTTGCTGCGGCAACGGCCGTTGCGCGGTCTGTGGTTTGGTTTGAGATATGCGTCATGCTTTCCGCGCTGGAACGAAGCTCGGTTGCAGCGGATGAAACGGTATCAACGACGCTGCCAACGCTTGATTCAAAACGGTCAGCCATGTCGTTCATGGCCTTCTTGCGTTCAACGGCAGCCATATGTTCCAGTTGTTGCGCTTCCTGACGGCGTTGTTCTTCCGCCAATGCTTTGGCATCGGCTTCCTTCTTGGAACGCGCGGCAACGCTTTCGCTAATGCCAACGACCGCGCGAGCAATATCACCTACTTCTTCCTTGCGCTCCTGGCCAGGAACAACAAGGTTTGCTTCACCCTTGGCAAGGCGGCCCATCACCTGCACCAGTTCGGAAACAGGCTTGGTGATGGAACTTGCAACAAGATACATCACGAACCATGCGAACATCAGCAACACGAATGTCACAACCAGGCTCTTAATCTCATTCGCTTCGTAACCGCCTATGCGTTTTTTAATCATGCGATCCAGTTCAGCACTGGATTTATCCCACAAGGTTTCGTTGGTCTTGAGGAAGTCTGCATAGACTGCATCAAGGCGTTCCATCGACAAATCCTTGGCATCGCCTTTTGCCAGCGCAGCCGTCATCATGTTAATCATGGCCATCGCCTTATCCGCGGATTGGCGGTAATAGATTTCAAGCGCGGGCTTTAATGCGCCATCGCTGTTACCAGCGGTGCTTTTTTCAAAGTTTACACTAAGGCCATCAATGAAGTTTTGCTGCAATGCACGCTTCAGGTAAATCTTCTGCTTCATTTCTTCATTCAATGTCCCCATTTGAATGGCTTCGGAAAGCACGAGATGCGCATCGCTCATTTCAATAATGCGGCTTGGAATTTTTATCGTCACGGTATCCATCGTGTAATAGGTATCCACATCCGGATCGAGGGTAAGGTTTGATTTATCCGAAACATCGCCAATGATTTTGGCAATGGTATCAAGGCGCGTGACCGCATCGGTTGCATTTTCAAATTTCTTGATATCATCATGGCTGATCCAAGGGCTGGTTTCGGCAATTTTCTTTACATCCGCAAATTCGCTGAGCATTTTACCGTAAGGATCGCGTTCATGACGCATCTCGCTTACGCGGCCTCTGGCCACTTGCGTTTCCACGTCGCGCACCTGCAGCAGAATTTCTGCACCGGTTAATTCATCCTTGCTGAACTTGATCAGCGCATTATTTGCATCGATAACGCAATAAAGCTGAAAAGCGAGCGGCAGCAGCAAAATGCCTACAATAATCAGGATTTTGTGCAGCAAACGGATATTATTCAGGAAATTCATGGGGTGCCTCGATACTCGGGGGACTAATGAATGAATTCAATGCTGGTAAGCGCAATTGATCAATAATCGTGCATTGATTTTAAACGTTTATTAGTTAACGAAGTATTTCGGATTGGGTGCAAGCGTATTTATTATAAATTCCGCGTATGGAACTATTCTAAATCAAAAATCCCTATTCTAATTCAAAGTCTCTATCATGTTTTAGTGCAGGAATGGCTTTGCGCGCCTCTGCAACTTTATTCAATTGAATTGTGGCGGTGATAACGCCAACTTCTTCGCCACCATCGGCAAGAATTTCACCCCACGGCGAGATAATCAAGCTATGCCCATAGGTTCTGCGCCCGCCATCATGGGTTCCGGTTTGCGCGGCTGCGAATACAAAGCATCCGGTTTCAATTGCCCGTGCCTGTAACAGTGTATGCCAATGCGCTTTTCCTGTTGTTTGCGTGAACGCAGCAGGAACAGTAAACATGACTGCGCCAGCTTTCGCAAGGTCGCGATAAAGATGTGGAAAACGCACGTCATAGCAAATAGTGAGGCCCATTTTGCCCCACGGCGTTTCAACCAGCACGGCTTTGTTGCCTGGCACGATTTCACCGGACTCGCGGTAAATCTCGCCGGGCTTTGGCGTAGCATCATATAAATGGATTTTATCATACCGCCCGACAATTGCGCCAAATGGGTTGAACACCAAACTGCGGTTCGCCATTTTATCATTCGTCTTGGTAATCGACAAACTGCCGCTGACAATCCAGATTTTTAATTCACGCGCCAGCGCTGCAAACAATACCACCGCAGGATGTTCGGTTTCTGAATGTGCCTGCGAAAGCTTTACTTTGCGCTCACGCGCCATGCAGCCAAGATTTTCAGGAAGCACCACCATTTCTGCGCCGTCTTCCTTCGCACGGCGAATAAGGCCTTCGGCAATTTTCAGGTTTTCAGCAAGACTGGGAACCGAGTTAAGCTGAATGCAAGAAATGGTGAGTGTGGGATGCGCTGTCATTAGCTGGCCAACCTAATTTGCTAATAGGGAGTCAAGTTTTCCGGCGGCATCAAGCGCGTGCAAGTCATCGCAGCCGCCCACATGGGTGCCATTGATAAAAATTTGCGGGATGGTGCGTCTGCCGTTTGACTTCGCCAGCATTTCTTCGAACTTCACGGCATCGGCCTTCACGTCAATCACGTCAAAGGCAACGCCTTTCTTTTTGAGCAACGCCTTTGCACGGTCGCAATACGGGCAATGCGGGCCTGAATAAACGGTGACTTGCGCCATAGATATCTCCCTGCCCATTAATATAGGCCTAACTATTGGTTTTGACCACCCGTGCCAGCGTCAACACATCCACATTGGCTGCGCCCGCCTGTTTCAAAGCCATGACGCATGCATTGGCTGTAGCACCTGTTGTTAGCACATCATCAATTAATAATAGGTTTCTTCCTGCTATTTGCGCAAGCGCATTTGGCCGCACCCGGAATGCATTTTTGACGTTCATATAACGTTGTTCACGTGATAAATGCCCCTGGCTTTGCGTGGAACGGATGCGCATCAACGCATGCAGCACCATGCGCTTGCCACATAATTTTGCAAGCTGGTGCACCAATAATGCGGATTGATTATAACGACGCGAAAACAGGCGCGAAAAATGCAAGGGCACAGGCAATAACGCATCCGCCTTTTCAATTATCGCCGGCCCTGCATTGCCAAGCAGGCGCGCAAGCGCGCGGGCATAATCCGTTCGGTCTTGATGCTTGAATGGCAGCAGCATATTTTTGCTGGCATCATTGTAAACGAGGGCCGCACGCGCGACAGTGAAGTCAGGCCGTTCTAAAAGACATGCGCCGCATAACGCCGCATCATTGATGCCCGAATTTAATCCTTGGCCTTCATATTCAAATGGCAGACCGCAGCAGGAACAAAAAGGCGGTGAAATAAATGTAAACCCGCGCCAGCATTTCCCACAAAAGCCGTGGCTTTCACCAACCATTTCTTCACACATGGCGCATAAGGGCGGCAGCAGCACGTTCAACCCCTGATGAAGATTGCGCGCTGTGGATTGCCGTAACTGCTGGAAAAACGATGCTACTGGAATCATGAAGGCCATTTGGTTAGTGTTGGCCTAAATCTACTAAACAAGTGATATGAACGCAATCAGCCCCGATACGCAACCATCCGCGCTTTTTAACCGCCAGCGCTTGCGCGAGAACCGTGAGCGCGCGCGGGCCAATTTCGCTGACCATAACGTTTTGTTCGAAGAAGTAACGACGCAGTTGCTTGACCGGTTGCAGGGCATCAACCGTTCCTTTAACCGCATCCTGGATTTGGGATCACGTAATTTCTCGCTTTCAAAATCACTTTCGAAACAGGACGCATCACGCTTCATCGTGCATGCGCCGGCCATGCCGGATGTTAAAAAACTTATGCCGCATCATGTGTGCGTGGCGGATGAAGAATGGCTGCCATTCCGCGATGCGTCTTTTGATTTGATTATCAGCAATCTAAATCTGCATTGGGCGAATGATTTGCCCGGCGCGCTTATTCAAATGCGCCGCGCGCTGAAACCGGATGGTTTTTTCCTAAGCGCGCTATTTGGCGGGGAAACCTTGCGTGAATTGCGCGAATGCCTATACGAAGCAGAAATGCAATTGCGCGGCGGCGTTAGCCAGCACATCTCCCCCTTTGCCGATATTCAGGATTGCGGCAGCCTGCTGCAACGCGCGGGCTTTACATTGCCTGTGGTGGATAAGGAACGCTTCACCCTTACCTATCAAAGCAGTTTCCAGTTGATGCGCGAGTTGCGTGGCATGGGCGAGAGCAATATCCTCAACTCCCGCGATAAGCGGTTTATGCCGAGCGAACTATTCATCGAGGCAGACCGTATCTATAGAAATCGTTACGCTAGCAAATCGGAAATCGGCGCGTCCGAAAAAATCGATGCGACGTTCGATGTTTTATTCGTTGCAGGCTGGGCACCGCACGATAACCAGCAAAAACCACTCAAGCCCGGTGAAGCGCAAAGCCGTCTCGCCAAAGCATTGAATACGCAAGAAATGCAGGCCGGGGAAAAATCTGCGCCTTAGTTGAACCTTAATTTTCTTAATGCTTTTTTTAATGCCATCTATGCGATACTTGTTCAACGCTTCTAACCGATGCCTTGCTTGCTCGCTTCCTGTTTATGACCGATTTGCAATCGACCTTTCAATCATCCTCTGACGATGCCCGGAAAGAAACGGGCATTGATTATAATTCTACGCGGTTTGTGGTGCCGGTTGCCGCGATTGGCCTTGTCATATCCTTTGCGCTGTTCTGGATGATGCAGCTGTTCGGGCAATGGTATGTCAGCGCACAGCTGGCCGATGTCACGCACAAGCTGGTGATGCTGGAACAGGAACAGGCACAAAAGCAATTGGGGCTTTTGGTGCATATTCAAAATACATTGCTGCAAAATAACGGGCTGCGCGGTGAAGAAATCTCCAAGCTGTTTGATGACCAGGCGGATAACCTTCCCTATCTCTCGTTCTTTATCGTCAAGAAAGATAGCGTGACGCAGCTTGGCGAAAATGCGATGAACATTGACTTGCCGCAACTGCCAAGGGAATGGAATGATGCGATTGCCGATGGCAAAAAACTGAATGAGCGGATTTTTGTGGGCGACTTTCCGCGCAAGGGTGAATGGAAGTCAACTTACCTGGTTCTTTCCGAACGCGGCATTCAAAAAAACAATAGCTATGACGTGCCGCATGTGTTTGCCGCGCTGAACGTGCAAAAATTTCTGGATGACATAAAAACGGTATTGTCGAACAGCTCGCTCGATGAATTGGCGCTTTATACGCCTGATGGCACGAAGCGCCTTGCGCATATTGCAGTATCTGGCAGCGAAGGATTCAGCGCGCTTATCCGCGGCGACATATCGCTGTATATCGGCGATATTGCGCTATCGCTGCGCTTTGGCGCGTCACCCGATAAATTCATTTTATGGGTTATCGTGCTGCCCTATGTCGCATTGCTGGCGGGATTACTGATCACGTTTCTGGTTGGCTATAATTTATGGAACACCGACCAGCGCGGCAATGAAGTGAATGCGCTGGCGCAATCGCTGACCAAAACGGTGAGTGAGCTTGAACAGCGTATCGTGGAAGGTGAATTGATGGCGGCAGCGCTTCGTGAAAGCGAGCGTAAATACCGCGCCATTTTCGAAAACGCCAGTATCGGCATTTGCCAGATTTCCCCGCGCAATGAATGGCTGAATGCAAACCGTATTCTGGCAACGCTGCTTGGTTATCGCGATGTGGTGGAATTGCTGGCAAGCCAGCCGGATTTCCATAATAAGCTGTTTGTGGATGCTGCTCAGCGCGAGAAATGGATTACCGACACAAGCCATGAAGGATTGGTACGCGATTTCGAAGCAGCGATGTGCCGCAAAGATGGCGAGATTATCTGGGCCAGCATTAACAGCCATGTCGTGCGCAATGAAAACGGACAATTATTGCATTTTGAGGCAACTTTTAACGATATTACGCAGCGCCGCCGCAGTGAACAGGCACTGATTACCGCTAAAGAACAGGCCGATTATGCCAACCGCAGCAAATCGGAATTCCTGGCGAACATGAGCCATGAATTGCGCACGCCGCTCAACGCCATCATCGGCTTTTCCGAAATCATCAAGGATGAATTATTTGGCAAGGTTGGCCAGCAGCAATATGTTGAATACGCGAAAGACATTTACGATAGCGGCGAGTTGTTGCTGTCGCTGATTAACGATATTCTGGATATGTCGAAGATTGAAGCGGGCAAGCGCGATCTGGCAGAAAGTGTTATCAACATCAGCCGCGTGGTGCAAACCGCGCTGCGCCTCGTGGCTTCCCGCGCGAAGATGAGCAAGCAGCATTTGATTGTAAAAATTCCAAAAGACTTTCCCGATTTCCGCGGCGAAGAGCGCGCCTTCAAGCAAATCATCGTGAACCTTCTGACCAATGCGATTAAGTTTACGCCGGAAGGCGGCAGCATTACGGTGAACGGCGAGATGAACGCCAATGGCACGATGCATTTAAGCGTGCAGGATACGGGCATCGGCATTGCGCAGGAGCATATTGAGGTGGTGCTGGCACCATTCGGCCAGATTGAATCGGCATTGAGCCGCAAGCATCAAGGCACGGGCCTTGGCTTGCCACTGACCAAGGCATTGGTTGAATTGCATGATGGCACGCTGACTATCGCCAGCACGGTTGGCGTTGGCACAACGGTGACTATCATCTTGCCTGCGAACCGCATCTTGCAACAAAGCATGTAACGGATTAGATTCCAAGGCATCGCGTTGCCTTATTTCATTTATTCATATCCGCATTATACCCCATGAATTGGTCTGCCACCGCTTATGTGCTGAGCTTTCGCGCCTTTGGCGAACGCGATGCCGTGATTAGTGTGCTCACTGAAGAACATGGCCGCTTTGCGGGATTGGTGCGCGGCGGGCAATCCCAAAAGCATTCAGCGCATTGGCAACCCGGGCATCTTGTCAACGCCACATGGCGCGCGCGGCTTTCCGAGCATCTGGGCAGCTTTAACGGCGAAGCGATTAAAAACAATTCAGCCAATCTGATGCATAGCCCGCTTGGCCTTGCGACACTGCTTAGCGCATGCGCGCTGGTTGATTTGACAACACCGGAACGCATGCCGCTTACGGGATTATTCCAAAGCATTTCCGATTTATTGCCATTGGACGAAGGCGCGGATGATTTGGCGCGCTATGTACGGTTTGAAAATGAAGTCTTATGCGCACTGGGTTATGGGCTTGATTTCAGTCGCTGCGCATTAACGGGAACGCGTGATGATCTGGCCTATGTCAGCCCCAAGACGGGCCGCGCTGTGAACCGCGCAGCCGCGCAGCCTTGGGCCGAGAAGCTGCTTATCCTCCCTGATTTTATGCACAAGACGTTGATTCCATCATGGGATGACATTGCCGCGGGCCTTGCATTAACAGGCTATTTTATTGAACGACACGTGTTTCACCATTTGCCCAGCTATGCGTTAAACCAGCTGGCTGCAAAGCGTGAACGCGTGCTTGATTTGGTCAATAAACAACGTATGGTTGCGCCGCAACCTTTATTGTCTGTTTCGTGATTCGGATTTTGTTTAAATGGCCAAAGCAACTGCCCTTGTTCCTGCGAATGATATTTTAGAAAAACCCTTTGCGGATTTATTGGGCGAACGTTATCTCGCCTATGCCCTTTCCACCATCACCTCCCGCTCGCTGCCCGATGTGCGCGACGGGTTAAAACCCGTTCACCGCCGTTTGATGCATGCGATGAATGAATTGGGGTTGGAACCAAACCTGCCACCTAAAAAATCCGCCCGCGTGGTGGGCGATGTTATCGGTAAATTCCACCCGCATGGCGATGTGGCGGTTTACGAAGCATTAGTGCGTTTGGCACAGGATTTCTCGGTTCGCTATCCCTTAATCAGCGGGCAGGGCAATTTCGGCAACGTGGATGGCGATAATGCAGCCGCCATGCGTTATACTGAAGCCAAGCTAACCGATGTGGCGCAGGCCTTGCTGCAAGGCATGAATGAAAATGCCGTTGATTTCCGCGCCACCTATGACGGCGATGGCAACGAACCCGTTGTATTGCCGGCCGCATTCCCGAATTTATTGGCAAACGGCGCAAGCGGTATTGCCGTGGGCATGGCGACATCCATCCCGCCACATAACATTTCCGAAATTTGCGATGCGCTGCGTTACCTTATCACCACGCCAAATGTCGGGTTTGATAAATTGCTCAGTTTCATGCCCGGCCCTGATTTCCCGACCGGCGGCGTGATTGTGGAACCCGCCGCCAGTATCAAGGAAGCCTATAAGACCGGCCGCGGCAGCATTCGCATGCGCGCAGTATGGGAAATGGAAGAACAAGCGCGCGGCACATGGCAAATTATCATCAAGGAAATTCCCTATCAGGTGCCAAAAGGCAGATTGATTGAAAAGATTGCGGAGCTGATTACCAATAAGAAGGTTCCGCTGCTGGATGATATCCGCGATGAATCCAGCGATGACATCCGTATTGTTCTGGTGCCCAAGAGCAAGAATGTAGAACCCAATGTGCTGATGGAATCCCTGTTCCGTACGTGCGAATTGGAAACACGCTTCTCCATTAACATGAACGTGCTGGATGCCAATGGCATTCCGCGCGTGATGAATTTGCGCGAATTGCTGCAATCATTTCTTGACCACCGCCAGCAGGTGCTTATCCGCCGTTCCAAATTCCGTCTGGATAAGATTGAAGCGCGTCTGGAATTATTGGCAGGGTACCTTATCGCCTATCTCAATCTCGATAAGGTTATCAAAATCATTCGTGAAAATGATGAACCCAAGCCAATTTTGATAAAGACCTTCAAGCTGACCGATAATCAGGCCGATGCCATTTTGAACATGCGCCTTCGTTCATTGCGCAAATTGGAAGAAATGGAAATCAAGGGCGAAGAAAAAAGCCTGTCCGCGGAAAAGGCTGGCTTGAAAAAATTATTGGCCGATGAAAAGCTGCGCTGGCAGCACATTGATGGTGAAATTGCCGGCATTAAAGAGCGCTTTGGCAAAAAGGCTGGCGATAAGCGCCGCACCAAGTTTGAAACCGCGCCTGAAATTGCCGATGTTCCGATTGAGGCAATGATTGAACGCGAAGCCATCAGCATCTTCCTTTCCGCCAAGGGCTGGGTACGCGCGATGCGCGGGCACAACATTGATGCCAAGACCCTGCAATATAAGGAGGGCGATGAGCATGCCCTTATGCTGCAAGCCGAAACGACGGATAAGATTTTGCTGTTCGCCAGCAATGGCCGCTTCTACACGCTGGGCGGCGACAAGCTGCCGCGTGGGCGTGGTTATGGTGAGCCCGTTCGCCTGATGCTGGATTTGCCGAATGATGCGGATATTCTGGCGCTTGCGGTGTATAATCCGGAGCACAAATATCTGGTTGCAAGCAATGAAGGTCGCGGCTTCATCGTGAAAGCCGAAGACGTATTGGCGCAAACCAAGAATGGCAAAGTGATTTTGAATGTGGAAGCGCCCGAACGCGCCGTTGCGTATTGCGAAGTGCAAGGCGATACGGTTGCCGTGATTGGCACCAACCGCAAGCTGCTGTTATTCCCGATTGAGGAAGTGCCGGAAATGGCGCGCGGCAAAGGCGTTATCCTGCAAAAGTATAAGGATGGCGGGCTTTCCGACGTGGCGACCTTTACGTACAAGGATGGCCTGAATTGCACCAATAATGGCCGCAACTATGCTTTCACCGATTTGAAGGAATGGCGCGGCGAACGCGCGCAAGCAGGCCGCCTGCCACCGCAAGGCTTCCCAAGAAGCAATCGCTTTAAAGATTAACCCTTTTTTGCCTTACTCTTTTTTACCTTCCATGGCGGCTTTGGCTTTATCGCCAAATTCTTTTGCTGCCTGGGCGGCATCATCAGCTGCTTTTTGCGCAGGTGAGCGGTCATCAAAGCTTCCTGCCGCCTTATCCATACCCTTGGATATTTCTTCAGCAGCCGCATCAATCTTTTCGCCGAGTGTTTGCGGGCGTGGCGGCTGGAACAATAAGTAACCGCCAACCAAGATAACCGCAACAACGAGCGCGGTGATGATAATTGTTTTTGTATTTCCTGCTGCCATTTTTTTCTCCTAGAAGCTTAGTTTTTCTCTCTTGGAAACTTTACCAGTGCCAAGACCCACAAGCCAATAACATTAGCCGTTGGCACGATAAGCAGCAATGCCCAAAGCGGCTTATAGCCAAGGCGCGCTAGCACAAAGCCCGATAGCGTAAGCGTGGCCGCAATAACCAGCCCCACAATGGTCATCGACACATAATGCGATTGCGCAAGGAACCATGCCTGCGGGGCATAAAGCGCATCCAGAATGGGTTTAAGCTGTTCCATTACACAATCTCCAGCTTAACGGGTTTCGGCTTGGGCTCCGCTTTTGGAAATTTTGGCCAAGGCCGACTAAGCATCAGCGCAGTTAGCATGTAGCCTGAAAATGGAACAACCATCGATGCGAAGACGAGCAATGCAAATGAACGCGGCAATCCAACGCGCGCAAACAGTTTCATAAGGGGATAAAGCGAAAGAATACAGGCAAGCAGGGTTGGAATGGCAGGATGGTTCATCTTATACCAACCCTTGCGCCAGTTCTTTTTCGCGCTGCAATTCGGCAATCGCCGCGCGTTCGGTTACGCTGAGCTTCATGGATGCGGATTTCAGCTGGCCACATGCCGCCAGAATATCGCGGCCGCGCGGGCGGCGGATGGGGCTGACATAACCGGCATTGTTCAGATAATCGCCAAAGGCTTCAATCGTATCATCATCACTGCATTCAAATGCCGAGCCAGGCCATGCATTGAACGGGATAAGATTCACTTTCGATGGAATGCCCGCCAGCAATTTTACCAATGCCTTGGCATCGGCAATGCTGTCATTCACGCCCTTTAGCATTACATATTCAAAGGTAATACGGCGCGAATTGGAAAGGCCCGGATAATTGCGGCATGCTTCCATTAATTCTTTAATAGGGTATTTGCGGTTCAACGGCATGATGTGATTGCGCAATTCATCATTGGTTGCATGCAGGCTGATGGCCAAATTCACGCCCAATTCTTCACCGCATTGCTTCATCATCGGCACGACACCCGAAGTGGACAACGTAATGCGGCGTTTGGAGATGGAGATGCCATCAGGGTCGGTCAGCATCTTAATCGCCTTGGAAACCTGGTCGTAATTATAGAGAGGCTCGCCCATGCCCATGAAGACAATGTTGTTGAGCAAGCGATCCTGGCTTTGCGCAGTCCAGTCACCCAATTGGTCGCGCGCCAGCATCACTTGCCCGATAATTTCCGTGGCATCCAGATTGCGCACCAAACGCTGCGTACCGGTATGGCAGAAACGACAGGTCAGCGTGCAGCCCACCTGGCTGGAAATGCACAGCGCGCCAATGTCGCGCGTGACCGATGGAATATGCACCATTTCCACTTTTTGATTATCGTTCATGGATAGCAGCCATTTTTGCGTGCCATCGACCGATTTCTGCGCTTCGGTAATCGCGGGGCGCTGCACCACAAAATGCTTCGCCAGTTCTTCGCGCAGTGGCTTTGAAAAGCTGGTCATCAGCGCAAAATCGGTCACGCCGCGCACATACATCCAGTGCCAGAGTTGCTTGGCGCGAAACGGCTCTACGCCCAAAGGCGCAACAGCCGCGAGCAATTCTTCGCGCGGTAAACCAATAAGGGATTTCTTAGCTTGTTCCATGATGGAAGGAATGTGGCGATTTGGCTTGCTGATGTCAAAAGCCAAATTAAAATCAGGTAATGCCACAGGCTTTAGTGGTTGCTTTATATGCTTTTTCTGCGCCATCGGCATTAAAGCTATCGCTACTTTTGCCATTATCGGTTGAGCCGCCCTGAACGGTAATGCGCTTTGCCTTTCTTATGGCATTGGTGATGGCGATATCCATTGCGCCACTTCTGGCCCATGCCTGATCCTTATCGGTGAACATATTAAACGGTTTTTCGCCGGTGCTGAGCAGCACTTCGGATGCCTGTTTGAAAATATACCCTGCGCGGTAGCTGACGACCGGATTCATGCTTTCCGATGGGCGGAACGTAATCATCAAATACACATTTGTTCGTTCTGAGCTGCGTTTTGCTGAAACGGTTTCAGTTTTTTTGGCTTTGTCTTTCGACTTTGCTGCGATATTTGCTTTTACAGGCGCAGGAATTTTATAATCCTGCTTGGCGGGGCGCAGGGTCATGTAACAGGTGGGGGTCGCCCCTTGCTTTGTTTCATATACTTCCCAGCCTTGAAAGCTGCCCAGTTTTTTGGGTGCGTTATTGTCCTTTGCAAAAGCACCATTGGGTACCAGCAGCATGATTAAAAGCAGGATGAATAAACGATTATGCATAGTTATGGCTTAGTTCAAAAAGGTGGAAAAATGATGAACAACATAACCTTATGCAAGACCGGCGATTCACGTTTGGCATGAAATCAAGGGGCTTTCCTGCCAAGCGATCGCGGTCTAGTTTATTGGCATGGACGCAAGCCCCCCCCAGACACCACCTAAGCCGCCTGCTTCGCAAGCACATGATGACGCTATTATCTGGCTTGGCAAAATTACCACGCAGCAGGATAAATCTGCATTTGTGGCGCTCTTTAACTATTACGCGCCGCGCGTAAAGGCGTATTTGCGCCGCCAGGGCGTGGACGGCACGCAGGCCGATGACATCACGCAGGATGTGATGCTGCAGGTATGGAACCGCGCCAGTCAGTTTGATGCCGCCAAATCACGTCCCAGCACGTGGATTTATACGATTGCGCGTAACCGGTTGATTGATGCGTGGCGCGCGCAAAAAAACAATATGGTTGATTACAGCGACCCGGCCTTGCTGCCTGAAGGGTCATATGACCAGACGCAAAGCATCGCTGCCGAAGAACAGAGTGTTGAGTTGCGCAGTGCCGTTGCCAAACTTTCCCCCGCGCAGCGCGACATTATTGAAGAAGCTTATTTCAAGGAACGCTCGCAGCGCATGATTGCCAAGGCGCGGAAAATTCCGCTTGGCACCGTTAAGTCACGTTTGCGCCTTGCGCTCGACCATCTACGTGAGAAAGTAAAGAGAGAACCGATATGACAGCCCAATCGCACCCACACCATCATCCATGCTGCAATACCTTGCTGCGCTATGCCGCGGGCACGCTTAGCCCGACGATGCACATGTTTGTTGCAAGCCATCTCTCCTATTGCCCGCAATGCCGTCAGGAATTGCAGGCCTATGAATCGCAGGCTGGCTTGGGTTTGGAAAGCTTGCCGCCGGAAGAACTGGATGTGGGTTGTTTGCAAAACCTGCTTTCCAAAATTGATGAGCATGGCCCAATTGCGTGCATTGACGTGACCATTCCAATTAAACAGGCCAACGCATTTCATTACCCCGAACCGTTGCAGCCTTTTGCAGGTGTGACGGGTGAACGCATCCGCTGGGAAACAAGCGGCATGATTTCCAGCTGGAGCATGCCCGGCGAACGCACGACCATGATTTATAAAATCAGTGCACGCCAGTCACTGGCAAGCATTGTGTTTGATAAAGATGCAATATTGCTGATTTTGAATGGCGGGCTGGATGATTATCAACGCGGCGATATTGTAAAACCAAAATCAGCGGCCCGCGCGACTACCACCAGTGAAACATTATTTCTGGTGATTACACCTGCGCCAAGCGATAAGCCTAGCTTGCTGCAATGCCTGATGTCGTTTGTATTTGGCGATAAGAAATAATTATTTGCGCGTTATTTAATATGCGCGCTGGTACCAACAGGGCGTTCGGCATAACGGCCTAGGCTGACCATGCGGTCATACATGACCAATGCTCCTGCAACGCCTACGTTCACGCAGAATTTGGCAGGAATTTTTACGGTGTGCTCGCACCGCTTAATCAATTCCGGTGACAGCGAACCCATTTCAGGGCCAAGCACGTATGCAGCACGCAACGGGTGGCGGAAGCTGGGGAGGTTCACGGCATCATCCAGCAATTCAACGCCGACCAATACGCAATCTTTTGGCAATACAAGGTCGGCCACCGATGGGTAGCGATAGAACGGCAAATGCAGGGATGAATCGCTGGTATCGGTGCCCCGCACCTCGCTCATCACAATGGCATCGTTAACCGTAAAAAAGGAGCTGGCACCAAAGGCATGCGCCGTGCGCATCAGGTTTCCAAGGTTGAAAGATTTGCTGATGCCTTCAACGCCGACTGAAAAATATCCCCTAGCATCCATATAGGGCATCCATAGTAGAATTTTCTTTTAAAACTAAGCGTCGTCTTCTTCGAGATCGTCTTCATCATCCATATCGGATTCGATTTGCGTCGCAAGGTCGCGCAGCATGTCAACAATATCGGCATGACCGGCAACATCCACCGCGCGGTTCACGGCGGTTTCAATCATCGCAACCACCACGTAATCGGCGAGCGGGCCAGCTTCAGCTGCTGCTGCGCTTAAATGCTTGTCAGCAACTTCAAGTGCTTTTTCAAATAATGCTTCAGCACTTTGTGTCTGGGTATCGGCCATGATGTGTCCTTAAAAGGTTAGTTTAATTTTGTTTTCTTCTAATCGAAGCAGGCGTAAAAGAATAGGGAAATCTCTAAATCGCAATAAAACAGGCCTTTTCCGGTAATAAATATGGCAAACGAACACCCCGAACGCGAACAACCTAGCTATTACACCCATTGGATTGATGAAAGCGTGCGCTTTCATGATTTGGATGCATACAATCATGTGAACAATAATGTGATTGGCATTTATTTTGAAACCGCGCGTATGGCGCTTTTGGAAAAGGTGCAGCCCAAAGGTTGGACGACCGATGCGCATTTCGTGCTCGCCAAGAATACCATCCTGTTTATCAACGAACTTCGCTACCCAAATAAAATTCGTGTTGGCCAACGCTTGCTGCGTCTTGGTGAAACATCCATGACATCCTGCGGCGGGATATTTGTGGGCAATACCTGCGTTGCCTTAGGTGAAACCGTATCGGTGTGGATTGGCAGCAAAACGCGCCGCCCTGAGAGAATTCCAGCCGATATCCGCACCAAGCTTGAACAGACATGAGCAATCTGCGCGATTTGACCATTTCGCATATTGGGAATGAAGGTGACGGCCTTGCGCAAACCAATGACGGCTTGGTGGATGTTCCTTTTACACTGGCAGGCGAAGCCATTCGCGCAGAAATAACGCAATTTAAAGGGCATTTGCATGGCAAGCTGGTGGAGGTTTTAACGCCAAGCCCCGCGCGTACCACCCCGCCCTGCCCTGTCTTTGGGGAATGCGGCGGATGCCGTTTGCAGCATATGAATGATAATGCTTACCGCGATTGGAAACGGGATGCAGTTAATCATCTGCTAGAGAAAAACGGCTTTGCTGCGCGCGTTGAAAGCGTATTTGTAACCCCGCCTGCATCACGCCGCCGTGTAACCTTTGCGGTAAAGAAAGAAAACGACAAAACACATATTGGCTTTCATAAGCGCGAAAGCCATGAATTAGTAAATATCGATGCCTGTATGGTTTTAAAACCACAACTGGTCACATTAATTGAATCATTGCGAACTATTCTTGGTACCGTTTTGCATAATGGCCAGTCATTATCTGTGCATGCAACGGTACTGAATGGCGCAATTGAAGTAGCATTAAGCGGCGCATCGTTGAATGCCGATCAAACCAAGGAATTGATTAGCTGGGGCGCAGCGCAACAACTTGCGCAGCTATTTACGCGGGCGGACGACAACGCAGAAAATCAGCTTTTATTGGGTCAAGCAGCACTTTGTGGTCGTTACGGCGATGTTGATGTGGCATTACCGCCCGTTGCATTTATGCAAGCCAGTGATGAAGCAGAAGCCGCTATGCTTTCCTGCATCAAGCCCCTTTTCGAAAAATCGAAATCGATTGTTGATTTGTTTTGCGGCACGGGGTTGTTTGCACTGAACGTTTATACCAAGCAGAAAATCGTGCTGGCGGTTGATGTGGATGGCGCAGCCATCAGCGCGCTGCAAACTGTCTCACAAAACCTGAGCGGCTTTACAGCGCAGCGCCGCAATTTGTTCCGCGATCCATTAAAGGCAATTGAATTAAAGAATGCGGATGCCGTGTGCCTTGATCCGCCGCGCGCTGGTGCCAAGGAACAGGCAACTGAACTGGCGCGTTCCAAGGTTCAAAGAATTGCCTATGTCAGCTGTAACCCTGCCACCTTCATGCGTGATGCGCGGATATTGGTGCAAGGCGGATATAAGCTGACCAATATCCATGTGTTTGACCAGTTTTTATGGTCACACCATATCGAATTAATTGGCCTTTTTAGCAGGTAATTTCTTCATTTCCGCGCGGATTTCAGCGGCCATTTTCTCGGCATGCGCCAGTTTTTTCTCTGTTGCTGCCCAATCAAGGATATGCTCCAGCGCCAAGCCCCATTCTTCAGCTGCCAGAAATTCTTCAATATCGTCTACGGCATCCGGATAAGGTGTTTTTTTACTGCGCACGCTTTTCCATAAATCACGCAACCGTTCTTCAATTTTAGGTATCATTTGCGTTTCTCAACCGGATATCCCGTGACGATTTCCCCGCGTTCCCTATTGAGCACAACTCGGATTTGCAAATTTTCTGCTTCGCCCATGCGCAGCCAATAGCGGCCCGATGGCCGCATGGGCAGACTTTGGTCATTGGCAATACGGATAATCGTGGTAATGATTTTATCATCACTCCAGTTTTGCGGAAATTCCGTCTTGCCGGGTTTGCCTGCGCCAAAGCGGTGCCCGCCGCCTGTTTCACTGCCGACCAGAATATGCGTGCGGCGGTAATCGGTCATTTTAAAACTCTGCGCCAGGCCATCCTTCTCGCTGGATGCTGCTTGTTCAATAACTGTAGGGGGTTGCGCGTTTGAAAGGCCGGAGATGGAGATATGGAAAAAGGCCACAAAGTTGGCCAGCACGCTTAAAGCAAGAATAGCGAGGATTTTATTGCGGTGCCTAATCCACATGCAGCAATATCCCCTTCAGGTATGCGCTTTCCGGCAATTGCGGATGGGTCGGGTGATCCATATCCGCACCTGTTCGCGCCAGAATGCGCGCACCGCGACGTGCATCGGAAACACCGCGCAATACTTCTTCATCAAAGCGTTCGCGGTTGATGGCATGGCTGCATGATGCGATGAAAAAGAAACCGCCCTTTTCCATCATATCTGCACAATGCTTGGCAAGCTTGCGGTAACCGCGCGAAGCTGCGCCAACATCCTTTTTGCTTTTGGCAAAAGCCGGAGGGTCAGCCACCACAATATCATAGCGCTTGCTCTTGCCGTGCTTTTCGCAGAATTCGAAAACTTCTTCTTGTTCAAAACTGACCTGCGACAAGTTTTGTTTTGCTGCGGCTTGCTTTGCTAGCGCTAATGAATGCTCGCTTCTATCAACACACAGCACAGATGATGCGCCAGCCTTTGCAGCACACAGGCCAAACCCGCCGGTATGCGTATATAAATCAAGCATGGTGCGGCCTTTGGCCAATTTGGCAATCATGGCGCGGTTAGCGCGCTGATCATAAAACCAGCCGGTTTTCTGCCCGCCCGATATATCCGCGCAATAGGTTAAACCGTTTTCAAATACATCGAGGCCTTCAGGTGCATTGCCTTTGAGCAGCACGACTTCTTCCGGCAGTTTTTCCAACGCGCGGGATGGATTATCGCCGCGCAGCAAAACGGTTTTTGGTTTAATCAGCTCATCAAGCGCTGCAACCAAATCATCGCGCGATGCATTCATGCCAGCCGTATTGGCCTGCATCACCACCACATCGCCGTAACGGTCAATAATCAGGCCGGGGCATAAATCAGCCTCCGCATGCACAAGCCGGTAATAGGGTTTATCAAACAACCGGTCACGCATCGCCAAGGCCTGCGATAGCCGCTTTACCCAAAAATCCTTATCAACGGGTTCGATAAATTTATTCAGCATTCGCGCTGCAATCAGCGTGTGCGGATTAAAATGCGCCATGCCCAGCAATTGGCCATCAGCGGCCAATACGCGTGCCACGCTGCCGGGCGGTAGTTTTTTAGCGGTTTCATCCATCACCACTTCATTGGAATACACCCAAGGATGGCCGAATTGAATGCGTTTTTCCTGACGCTTTTGTAAGGAGATCGCGGGAAGCTTTGCGGCCGTGGTCACTGTTTGCCACGCTGCACGGAAATGGGCTGGATGAATTGCAGTTCAACATCCCACGGAAAATAAATCCACGTATCCTGACTTACTTCCATGATGTAATGGTCAACCAGCGGCTTGCCGATGGGTTTGGCATAAACGGTTGCATAGGTTGCCTGCGGCAGAATCTGGCGCACCAGTTCCAGTGTTCGACCGGTATCCGCCAAATCATCAATCACCAGCCAGCCCTTGCCATCGCCCACCGCCTGCATCACCGGTTTCAGTAATTCGGCCTTGCGCTGTTGTTGGTGGTCGTAGCTGGAGATGCACACGGTTTCGACGGTGCGGATTTCAAGCTCGCGCGCGATAATGCCCGCTGGCACCAAGCCACCGCGCGTAATGGCAATAATGCCTTTCCATGTTTCGCCTTTTGGCGCGGCATCATGCAACCGCCATGCAAGCGCCTTTGAATAACGGTGCAGCTCATCCCATGAAACGGGAAAGGGTTTTAAATTCGGGTTTTCGCTCATGAAACATATATTACAAAGCCAAGCGGATTTTATCATCACAAAAAAATATCCCCGCTTTTGCGGGGATATTTAAAAACCGTTCAACGGAATTGAGCTTATGGCTTAACTGATGGCTTTGGCTCTGGTGGCACCACTGGCGGGCCATCATTGCTATGCGCCGCAGGGGCTGGCGCAGGCACGGGCTGGCCAGCCGGTGCGGGCTGGCCTTCCTGACCTGGCTTGAAGTTTGGGTTAATCTTGATGCCAAGGCGGTTCAGCTGCACCACGATTTCCTTCGCGTTGGCGTTGCCTGCATCCGCCAAACGCTGCGTGCCAATTGCAATTGCGTTCAACTGGTCCAGCATTTTCTGGTTATCGGCAAGCACCTTATCGGCTTGTTCAATGTTTTTCTTCACTTGTTCCTGCATCACGTGAATATTGTCGCGATCGACAAAAATCTGCGTGAATTGGAACAGGGTGAAACCAAGCAGCGCTACGGCAAGAATGGTAACTGATTTCTGGGTTTGGTCTGACATAGGGGAATCCTCATTTCAAATGGAATAGAGTTTAGGAACTATTGCTTTGGCACGCCGCCGATACCAGACAGGTTCACTTCGTTTTGAATCAGCAGCGCTTTAATTTGTTCATCCTTGCGCGCAATAACCGCCGTGGTGAGAGCCTGAATGAGGCTTTGGTTGATATTTGCAAAGGTGCTGTTTTGCTGAATTTTATTGTTTTTGCCGGTGAACACGGCTTGCTGCGCAATCAAATCTTCCTGCAAGGCACGATTGGACATGATGAAGCCAGCATTAATAACAAACATCACCAATACCAGAACACTGGCGATAAAAGTGAGGCGGCCGCAAAGACCGGAATTTTCGCATTGCATGTGAAGCACCTTAAGAACGAGATATAGGGAAACGAAATGAAGGCTTCATGTTAATTAACGCGAGGCATAATTCAAGGCAAAAACGCCTGAAGCCGCGTCGCAGCCCGATAAACCGAGTCGGTTATGTAACAATCAGCCACGGTAATTTACCGGGTGGTTAAGCTGCCAGACTTTTTTGACCCATATTCAAAAACTTGTCCTGGCGGTTTTTGATAAGTTTGGCAGGTTCCGTGCCAACCAAATCATTCAGGTGCTTTTCTATCGCATCTGCGAGACGCGCCAGTGTTTCCTCTTTCTGGCGGTGCGCGCCGCCCAAAGGTTCCGGCACGATTTCATCAATTACATCCAATTCCTTCAAATCCTGCGCGGTCAGGCGAAGCGCTTCGGCGGCATCACTGGCATGGGTTGGGCTGCGCCATAAAATGGATGCGCAACCTTCGGGTGAAATCACGGAATAAATCGCGTGTTCCAGCATCAACACGCGGTCAGCCGCCGCAATCGCAATGGCACCGCCCGAACCGCCTTCACCGATAATGGTGGTGACGAATGGCACTGCTACTTGCAAACAAACTTCGATGCCCTTGGCAATCGCTTCGGCTTGGCCGCGTGCTTCGGCATCAACGCCGGGGAATGCGCCAGCGGTGTCCACAAAACTTAAAATCGGCAGATTGAATTTTGCAGCCAATTCCATCAGGCGTTGTGCCTTACGGTAGCCTTCGGGTTTAGCCATGCCGAAATTATGCTTTAAGCGCGTTTCGGTATCGTGCCCGCGTTCATGGCCCATGACCATTACGGCTGTGCCGCGGAAACGGCCAAGGCCGCCAATAATTGCCTGATCATCGCCAAATAAACGGTCGCCCGAAAGCGGCACGAAGTCTTCAATCAGGTTCTTGATAATTTCAATGGTGTGCGGGCGGTCAGGATGACGCGCAACTTGCACTTTTTGTGCAGGGGTCAGTTTGGCATAAAGGCTTTTAAGCTGCTTATCGAGTTTGCCTTGCAGTTTGGCAACATCGCCCGCGATGCTGACTTGGCCACCGACGGAAAGGTGGCGAAGCTCTTCAATCTTGGCTTCCAGTTCTGCAACGCTTTGTTCGAAATCTAATAAGTGCATCAGTTCCTCAAAAAATGGAGCAAAGCAAATAGCACAACGGCCAAAGAATGGCAAATCGGCGCATTAACTTTTGCGCTTTTTAGCCAATGGATGATGTGTTTCAACGGTTTTTTGCAAATGGTCACGCACCACATGGGTATAAATTTGTGTTGTACCGATATCGGCATGACCCAGCATTTGCTGCAAGCTGCGCAAATCAGCGCCACCCGATAACACATGCGTTGCAAAGGCGTGACGCAAACTATGCGGATGGATTTTTTTAAATGGCAGCCCTGCCTTGGCCGCAGCATCCTTCAGCATCTGATAAAAGCGGATGCGCGATAGATATCCATCCTTCCCATGCGATGGAAAAAGATAAGGCGATGCTTTTGCTTTTTTAGGCAAGAACCTTTGGCGAACTTCAAGGTATGCTGCAACGGCAGCATGCGCGGGTTGCGATAAGGGCACCAAGCGTTCCTTATCGCCCTTTCCGCGCACCAGCATGGCGCGGCGCTTATTGCTGTAGGATGATAATGGAAGGCTCATGAGTTCACTAACGCGCAGCCCCGAACCATAGGCAAGTTCCAGCAGCGCATTCATGCGGATGGATTCAGGCGTGTTTCCCGAAACAGCCGCGAATAATTTTTGCATATCATCGACGCTGAGTACATCGGGAAGCTTGCGCGCCAGCTTCGGCCCTTCCTGTTCGGTTGTCGGGTTATCCTTGCGGTGATTTTCGGAAACAAGGAAACGATAATATTGTTTGAGCGACGAGAGTTTGCGTGCGCGGCTTTTTGGCGCGAGCGCGGATATGGATTTTAAAAATGCGGAAATATCGCTTTCATCAGCGCTGGCGATATCTTTCTTGCGGCGCGTGAAGAACTGCGCGGCCTGAATAATATCAGCTTCATAGGCGGCTTTGGTGTTTTTGGAAACGCTACGTTCGGCGACCAGCATATCCAGAAAAGGTTCAAGCAGGGTTATCATTTATTTGCGCTGGAACAGTTTTTCAACGTCGCTGAACTTAAGTTCAATATAAGTCGGGCGACCGTGGTTGCATTGACCCGAATGCGGCGTTGCTTCCATTTGGCGGAGCAGCGTGTTCATTTCTTCGCGGTTCAGCGCGCGTCCTGCGCGGATGGAACCATGACATGCGATGGTCGAGCACACTTCTTCCAGTTTTTCTTTGAGACTAATCGCATGGCCCCATTCACCGATTTCGGCGGCTAAATCCTGAATCAATTTTTGAATATTTGTTTTATTGAGCAGCGCTGGAATTTCATGCACCACCACCGCATTGCCGCCAAAGGATTCAATAATCAGACCCAGTTCCGCAAACTCGCTTCGCTTTTCCAGGATGCGGGTAGCATCAAGGTCACTCAATTCTACCACTTCAGGAATAAGCAACCCTTGGCGTTTCACGCCGCCACTCGCCAACGCCGTTTTCATGCGTTCATAGGTTAGGCGTTCATGCGCAGCATGCTGGTCAACCAGCACAAGGCCATCAGCGGTTTGCGCAACAATATAGGTTTCATGGATTTGCGCGAGTGCAGCGCCCAATGGAAAATCCTGCGCTTCCACAACAGGTGAATTATCCTGCTGGGCTGCGGCGGCAAAATCGCGGCCAAATGGCTGCGCGACATCGCTAAACCCGCTCATGCTGCGTTGTTGTTCACGTTGTTGTTCTGGCGGCTGTTGCCAACTATAAGACGGCTGCGCGCCATAAGGCGATGCTGCGCGCTGAAAGCTTTGGCTGCTTTGAAAACTTTGCAAGGTTGCATCGCTAAGCGTGTTGGATGTGACTTTGGCTTCTGCATGCAATGCCTGGCGAAGCGTGCTGATGATAAGCCCGCGAATTAATGCGCCATCACGGAAACGCACTTCCAGTTTGGCGGGGTGAACATTCACATCCACTTCCGCCATCGGCATATCCAAGAATAATGCGACGACGGCATGGCGGCCATGCGGAATTAAATCGCCGTAAGCAGCCTTTACCGCACCCAATAAAACGCGGTCACGCACGGGGCGGTTATTGACGAATAAATATTGGTCACGCGCAAAGGCGCGGTTCAGGGTTGGCAATCCAATCCACCCGCTTAAGTTTACGCTGGCTCGCGATGCATCAACGGGCACAGCGTTACCTGCAAAATCAGCGCCCAATATCGCACCCAAACGTGCCTTACGCTGTTCAGGGAACAGGCCCGGCACGGCTTCGCAGCGCCACGGCTTGCGGCCTTCTTCGCTCAACGAAAAACTTACGCCGGGCCAGGCCATCGCCAAACGCTCCAGTGTTTCCAGAATATGCCCGTATTCGGTTGGCAGGGATTTCAAGAATTTCAGCCGTGCGGGTGTTGCATAAAACAAATCCTGCACATCAATGCGCGTACCTTGGGAAAGCGACGTTGGTTTTACATCGCGCATGGCGCCGCCATCAATCTGCAATTGCCATGCATCACTGCTGCCGCGTTTGCGGCTGGCAATCGTCATGCGGCTGACGGACGCGATGGATGGCAAGGCTTCACCGCGAAAGCCAAAGCTGGAAATCAGCTCAAGATTATCTTCAGGAAGCTTTGATGTGGCGTGACGTTCAACCGCCAGTTTCAGTTCATCCGCGTTCATGCCATCGCCATTATCCTGAACGGTGATGGCGCTGACACCACCTTCGCGTGTCGTGACATCAACGCGGGTTGCGCCCGCATCAAGCGCGTTTTCAACAAGCTCCTTGGCAACGGCGGCAGGCCGTTCAATCACTTCGCCAGCGGCGATTTGATTGACAAGGTGTGATGGCAATAAACGAATGGTCATAAGGCCATTCTAATGCCAAAACGGTTCTAACTAAAATGGGTTTTTAGGGCTTAAAACAGCGTGTTTTCAGTGATTGCGCCAGTGATATCCGCGCCCGCCAGATTCGTGCCGCGCATATCGGCATAGGAAAGGTCTGCGCCGGTGAAATTCACGCTCTTTAAATCCGCGCCGGTAAAATCGGCATAGCGCAGATTACAATTGCTCATGTTGGTTGGAACAATACGGCCATCAGGAAGTTTCAGTGGATAAAGCAGCGCAAGCTGGAAGCGCGCGCGCATCATGTTGGAACCTGAAAAATCGCTGCCGCGCAAATCGGCCTTATCAAACAGGGCAAGGCGGAAATCGCAATTGCGGAAATCGCATGCCTGAATTTGCGCGCTGCTGAAGCGTACATGATAGAAAATCGCCTGACGCGCTTTCATCATGATTAAATTCTGTTCTTTGAAATCGATATACTGGCTTTTATGCGCGCGCAAATCATAACGCGTTAAATCAAGGCGCGTACCAATTACCCCGCCGCTTTCAACCCAGACCGCATGTTTCGTGAACAATTGCGGCAAGGGCTCAAACGTATCTTCAATACCCAACCCTTGAATTTCATCGCGCAGCGCATGGGCAAAATCAATCTGAGATAATTCAATACCGTCTAATGTGGTGTTGAGCAGCACGGCTTCACGAAGGCTTGCGCCATCCATCTGCGCGCCGGTTAAATCGGCATTTTCCAAAATCGCGCCCTGCATACGTGCGCCGCGCAGCATGGCGCGGTGCATACGCGTGCCAATGAACAGGGCTTCGCGCGCATCCACATCATCCGTGTACACAGGAACATCGGTTTTCTTGCCATCGGCCTTCATTGGCGCTGCGCCTGCAAGCGGCTTCACGCTGATATTGCCACGGCGGTCTTTGGTGGCCATCGAACCTTCGCGCATATCGGCCTGCGTTAGATCCGCGCCGGAAAAATCGACGCCTTGAATATTTGCGCCGCGCAAATCAATGCGCGCAAGGCGCGCATCATTCAAATGTGCTTTTTGTAAATTGGCGCAAAAGAAAACACTGCCTTCCATTTTGCAATTGCGCATATCGGCATCATAGAACATGGAGCCGCTGAAATCCGCGCTGGATAAATCAACCGCGCGCAATACCAATCCCGATAAATCCTTATAGCTAAGGATTGCACGCGCCCCGCCCACTTTCGCATTTGCATACATGGCGTGCTTCTTGATTGCGACATCAAGTTCAGCCTGCGAAATAGGGGTTAGATGTTTTTTATCAAGGGTATTGGCCATGAGAACTCATGTAGAAACCTGCATGGCAACTATAACTGAATGCCTTAAAGATTTCTTAAACGCTTAATAAGGCTGGCGGCTGCACCATTTGCAACATCATCTGTTTCTAAAGCGTTTTGAATTGGCGTAGCGAGTGTCTTGCCCAGTTCGACACCCCATTGATCAAACGGGTTCAAATTCCAGAACACGCTTTCGGTGAAGACTTTGTGTTCATAAAGCGCGAGCAATTCACCAATTGCAAATGGCGATAAGGTATCCAGCACCAGAATGCTGCTGGGGCGATTGCCGGAAAAATTCTTTTGCAGATCATCCGTTTCTCTGCCCTGCTGCAACGCCTCGGCTTGTGCAAGGCCATTGGCATTCAGCATCGCATGATGACCGGGAAGTTTTGTGTGTTCGGCCTTCACCATGATAATTTCAGCGGGAATAATTTGTGTGCCTTGGTGCAGGGCCTGCATGAATGCGTGCTGTGCCGGCGTTCCTGTCATGCCAAACACAACGGGCGCGGTTGAATAGGAAAGCGCCTTGCCATCGCAGTCAATAGATTTGCCAAGGCTTTCCATTTCCAATTGCTGTAAATAGCTGGGCCATTCCCGAAGTGCTTCGCAATATGGAAGAACGGCGCGTGCCTGGTAACCCAGCACATTGATATTCCAAATGCTGAGCATCGCCAGCACCACCGGCATGTTCACCAGCAGTGGCGCTTCGTAAAAATGCTTATCCATCGCTTCGCCACCGCGCAGCAATTCGGTGAATTTCTTGCGGCCCATTGCCGCCATCGCTGGCAAACCAATCGATGACCAAACCGAAAAGCGTCCACCAACCCAATCCCAGAAACGGAAGATGCGCGCATCATCAACGCCATATGCCTTTGCTTTATCTGGCGCTGCTGTCAGCGCAACCACATGCTGCATCGCCTTTTCTTTGCCCAGCGCATTGGCAAGCCATGCCAGCACCGTATTGGCGTTCAGCATGGTTTCGGCAGTTGTGAATGTTTTGGATGCAATAAACAGCATCGTCTCATGCGGGTTGAGTTGCGCCATTGCCTTTGCAATGGGCGCGGCATCCACATTCCGGATGAACACGATATTCGGCGACCATTCATCGCCAAGCGCAGCGGTTAGATGCTGCGGCCCCAAATCGGAACCGCCAATGCCGATATGAATGATATTGGTGATGGGCTTTCCCGAAGCACCGATTACTGCTTTAGCGCGAAGTTTTTCTGCAAATTCCAATGCGCATTCCAGCGAAGCATTTATTTCCTTGTAATGCGGCATCTTGCTATCGGATGAACGAAGGGCAGTGTGCAGGGCTGGACGGCCTTCACTGGCGTTGACCTTATCACCCGCAAACAGCGCTGCGCGTTTTTTGGCAAACTCCTGCTGTTCCAAACAGCGCGCCAGCAATTCGATGGTTTGCGGCATTAAGCACTGGCGCGAATAATCAAGGAATACTTCCCCGACATAGATGCTCATTTGCTCAAAGCGGCGCGCTTCGCGTGTGAACAAATCACGCAAATGCTGCGCCTTCAGGCTTTCAGCGCTTTTAATAATTTCTGGCCAGATGGCTGTTTGCGTTAATTGTGGCATGCGCCCTTTATAATCCATTCCCATTATACTTGTCAGGCATGATTTTGGGGGCTATTTTGTTGGTTTCCGTAACTATTCCAACAAAGGAACCGCCATGTCCATGCTTGCTGCCCGTCTTGCCAATGTCAAACCATCACCCACGATGGCTGTTACGCAAAAGGCCGCAGAGCTTAAGGCAGCTGGCCGCGATGTGATTGGCCTTGGCGCAGGCGAGCCTGATTTTGATACACCCGACCATGTCAAGGAAGGCGCGTACAAAGCCATCCGCGAAGGCAAGACAAAATACACCGCCGTGGATGGCACGCCGGAATTGAAAAAAGCCATTCAAGGAAAGTTCAAACGCGAAAACGGCTTGGATTACGGGCTTGACCAAATTTCGGTCAGCACCGGCGGTAAACAAGTTTTGTTCAACGCCATCATGGCAACCGTCAATCCGGGTGATGAAGTGATCATCCCCGCACCTTACTGGGTTTCATACCCTGATATGGTGGCATTGGCTGAAGGTAAATCGGTGATTGTTTCTTGCCCTGCGGAAAAGAATTTCAAACTGCAACCGCAAGATTTGGAAAAAGCCATTACACCAAAAACCAAATGGCTGATTATGAATTCGCCCAGCAACCCGACGGGTTCGGCCTATTCGAAGGCGGAAATGAAGGCGATTACCGATGTATTGCTGAAACACCCGCACGTATATGTGATGAGCGATGACATTTACGAACACCTCTTATATGACGGTTTCGAATTCTGCACCCCAGCGCAAATCGAACCCAAATTATATGACCGCACATTGACCATTAACGGCGTGTCGAAAGCCTATTCCATGACCGGATGGCGCATTGGGTATGCAGGCGGGCCAAAGGAAATCATCAAGGCGATGGGCGCTATTCAGGGCCATTCCACCACCAACCCATCATCCATCAGCCAGGCAGCCGCCGTTGAAGCATTGAACGGCCCGCAAGGTTTCCTGAAAGACTGGGTTGAATCATTCAAATCACGCCGCGATTTGGTGGTGGGCATGCTCAACCAAAGTAATGGTCTTACCTGCAAACGCCCCGAAGGCGCGTTTTATGTATATCCAAGTTGCGCTGGAACGATTGGCAAAAAAACACCGGACGGCAATGTGATCCAAAACGACGAAGACTTCGTAAAATACTTACTACAAGCCGAAGGCGTTGCAGTGGTTCATGGTTCTGCATTTGGACTTTCCCCCCATTTCCGCATTTCCTATGCCATTTCCAGCAAATCGCTTGAGGAAGCGTGCCAGCGCATTCAACGTGCCTGCGCGAACCTGCGTTAATCTTACAAGGAACACATCATGGCTAAAGCAAAAAAAGCGACCAAGAAACCAGCGCGCAAATCACCGGCACACCATGCCGTGCAAAAAAGCCTGAACATAGTGCTGGCAGACAATTATTTACTCGCGCTGAAAACACATGGCTTTCACTGGAATGTGGAAGGCCCGCAATTCCCGCAGTTGCACGCCATGTTTGAAGCGCAGTATGATGCGTTGATTGTAAAGGCCGATGAAGTGGCTGAACGCCTTCGCGCGTTAGACATCCACGCCCCTGCTTCCTTCGCGCAATTCTCCCGCCTTGGCAACATTGTGGAAGAAACCAAGGTGCCATCCACCCAAGGCATGATTGCGCAATTGCTGGCGGATTATGAAACGCTGGCCCATGATCTCAAGGAAGGCATTGAAGCAGCGGATGATGCCGATGATGTGGATAGCGAAGATTTGCTGACGGGTCAGCTGCGCGAAGCGGATAAAACCGCATGGATGCTGCGTGCGACATTGCGTAGCAAGTAACGGGCGCGGTAAAAATCAGTCCTGCTTGGTCAGGCCACGGCTTTCATAAAATTCTTTATGATCCTGCCAGTCTTCCTTCACTTTAACGTGAAGGAATAAATGTACTTTAAAGCCGAATGCCTTGGCCATTTCTTCGCGTGCAGCTGCGCCAATGGCTTTTAACTGTTCGCCGCCCTTACCAATCACAATGGCTTTTTGCCCATCGCGTTCGATGAAAATGGTTTGGGTAACCTTGGCCTGCCCATTATCAAATTGTTCCCATGCATCGGTTTCAACCGTGGCGCTATAGGGCAGTTCCTGCGATAGCTGCAGGAATAATTGCTCGCGCGTGATTTCAGCTGCCATGACGCGTTCCGGCATATCGGTGATTTGCTCAGGGTCATAAAGCCAATGGCCCTTCGGCATCGATGTGCCAAGCTTGGCAATAATATCCTTTACGCCCTCGCCGTCTTTGGCGGAGACCATGAATGTCTGCGCGAAATCATATTCCTTATGCAGCGCTTCCACGATTGGCAATAAGCGGCCCTTATTGGTTGCGGCGTCCACCTTGTTCATTACCAGCCAGACGGGTTTATTCTTATGCTGCTGTTTAATGTGTTCCAGAATTTGCTGGGTACCGCTATCGGGCTGGCGGTGCGTTACATCAACCACCAGCAAAATCACATCCGCATCATCTGCGCCGCCCCATGCCGCACCAACCATAGCTTTTTCAATTGGCTTCTTTGGGTTAAAAATACCTGGTGTATCAACAAAAATAATCTGCGCATCGCCTTCCATGACGATGCCCAGCATGCGCGCACGGGTGGTTTGCGGCTTTGCGCTGACAATCGCCAATTTCTGACCAACGATTTGGTTGAGCAGCGTTGATTTACCGGCATTCGGCACACCCAGCAACGTCACATATCCGCAGGATTGTTCGCTCATGCCTTCACCAGTTTTTGCCATAGCAAAGTTGCAGCTTTCTTTTCTGCATCACGCTTTGATGCGCCATCTGCTTCAATCGCCTCGTGCCCTTTAACCTGTACCGACACAACAAAGGTCGGTGCATGCACGGGGCCCGATTGGCTGATGACGCGGTATTCCGGCAGCGGCAACCCCTTGCCCTGCGCCCATTCCTGCAATGCGCTTTTTGCGTCTTGCGGCGCAGCTTCACGGTGAATAAAAGGCTGCCATAGCTGTTTCACCACGCTGCGCAGCACATCCAATTGCTGCGATGTATCTTTATAAATGGCACCAATCAGCGCTTCGAGCGCATCGGAAAGGATATTCACGCGGCCACGGCGCAAATCTTCCGCATTAATCAGTTGCAGGCATTCGGATAGCGCCAGCGTTTCGGCAATTTCCAGCAAGCAATCGCGGTTGACGAGCGCAGCATGGCGCTTTGCTAATTCACCTTCGCTTTCATTGGGGTAAATTTCAAAGAGCCATTCCGCAACCAGCAGCGACAACACACGGTCGCCCAGAAATTCCAGGCGTTCATAGCTGGATGCTTTTTTATCGCCCCTGTCATGGCTGGGATGCGTTATCGCATCGCGCAACAGGGCTTCATCCTTAAAGGTGTAACCCAGTTTTGCAGTGAGGTTTTTCTGCGCCGGTGTCATTTAATAGCTTTTAGCATACGGTCAAAGCGCAAATGGCTTGGCCATTTCCACACTTGCCAGAACGGTGAACCGTTTTTGAGCGAGAAGAAAATAAACTCCGCGCGGCCAACCAGGTTTTCTTCCGGCACAAAGCCCACACGGCGCATGACGCGGCTATCCTGTGAATTATCGCGGTTATCACCCATCACGAAGTAATGGCCTTCGGGCACTTTATAGGCCGGCGTGTCATCCAATTGCCTGTCATCACTCATTTCCAGAATGTGGTGCTGGCGGCCAGCGGGCAGTGTTTCATTATATTCAATCGCAGGCAGGTTAAAGGGCTGGCGGAATGCTTCATGATCTTCTTCCAAATCATCGCCGGTAATATTATAGCTGCCAGCAACATCGCGCGGCACAACTTCACCATTAATATGCAAGCGGCCTTCAACCATTTGAATGGTATCGCCGGGCAATCCGATAAGGCGTTTGACGTAATCCGTTTTACCATCATAGGGAACCTTGAACACAATCACATCGCCGCGCTGCGGCTTGTTCACCTGACCATAACGGCCTTCAGGCAATTTGATGCCAAAGCTGTGCTCCAAAAAACCAAGACCAACGGAAAGCCCGCTATAGCCATAAGAGTATTTTGAAACAAACAGATAATCACCCACCAGCAAGGTTGGGACCATAGAACCCGATGGGATGCTGAATGGCTCAAAAAAGAACGCGCGAAACACAATCGCAATGAGGGCGGCAACGGTTAGCGTGCGAAGAAATTCAAAGAGGCCATCGTCTTTTGGGGATTCTTTGGCAGGCACGGCTGATTGATTTTGTTTCATAAACTACTGCTTTACGCGTGGATTGAAGCGCGAATGTGGCGCTTTGCCTAGGGTTGGTCAAGGGGGGTTGGTCAATCCTTTTTAATTGCTTCAATGATTACGAAGGCCTGTGCATGCGGATATTCATCCGTAATGGTCAAATGGATGCTGGCGGTATGACCTTTTGGGGTCATGGCTTCAAGGCGTTTTAGCGCGCCGCCTGTCAGCGCAAGGGTGGGCTTCCCTCTTGGGTCATTCATAACGCCCATGTCCTTCCAGAACACGCCCGCGCTCATTCCCGTGCCCAATGCCTTGGCACAGGCTTCCTTTGCCGCAAAGCGTTTCGCCAAGGTGGGCGGCACGCTGGAACGCTGCAATGCTTTTTTCTGTTCAATGGGCGTGAAAATGCGTTTTAAAAAACGCTCCCCGTACTTGGCATAGGTTTTTTCAATGCGCGTAATATCGCAAATATCGTTGCCAATGCCGATAATCATGCGGCCGCTTTCTTGCGCGCATCCAGCATGATGGTTTTCATCTTGTGGACGCTGGCATGCATGCCCACAAACATCGCTTCGCCCATTAAAAAATGCCCGATATTCAATTCAACAATCGGCTTAATCGCCGCAACAGGTGATACGTTATCATAAGTAAGACCATGCCCTGCATGCACTTCAATGCCAAGCAATGCCGCGTAATCTGCGCCGATGCGCAAACGGTTTAATTCCTGGGGTTGCTTTGCGCCAGCATCGGCATAGGAACCCGTATGCAATTCAATCGCCTTGCATGCCGTTTTTTTGGAAGCATCAATCTGCGCTTCATCAGGGCTGATGAATAATGCCACTTCAATGCCCGCATTTTGCAGTTCACCAACGCATGTTTTTATTTTTTCAAAATGTGCGATGACATCAAGGCCGCCTTCGGTCGTGATTTCCTGACGGCGTTCAGGCACAAGGCATACGGCATGCGGTTTGATACGCAGCGCGATTTTGGTCATTTCATCAGTCACGGCCATTTCCATATTAAGGGGCAAGCCGCATTCCGCGCGTAGCTTTTCCATATCCGCATCACGGATATGACGGCGGTCTTCGCGCAGATGCGCGGTGATTAAATCCGCGCCTGCGCCCTTGGCCATGATGGCTGCACGCAATGGATCGGGATTATTGCCGCCGCGCGCATTGCGCAACGTCGCCACGTGATCAATGTTAATTCCTAAACGCATAGGCAGATTTATATGCGGTTTTTTGGGGTTTTACTAGCGGCTCGTTTTATTAACGGCTATTGGCAACACGGCGGTAACTCAATGCTTCTGCGACATGGGCGCGTTTAACCGCGTCCACGCCTTCCAAATCTGCCAAGGTTCTGGCAACACGAACAACGCGCGTATACCCGCGCGCGGAAAGTTTTAATTGCTCTGCCGCCTGGCTTAATAGATTCTGCCCGCCGCTATCAGGCGTTGCGACTTTCTGCAATAACTCCCCATCTGCTTCGGAATTGTTGTTGGGTTTTATGGGTGTATCCATTTTCGAATAGCGGTCTTCCTGACATGCTCTGGCCTGTGCAACACGCGCAGCGACCGTTGCGCTGTCTTCCTTGGCTTGTGGCAAACTTAAATCATTGGCACTAACCGCAGGCACTTCCACATGACAATCAATACGGTCAAGTAATGGGCCGGATAATTTGTTTTGATATTCCGAACCGCAATTGGGGGCTTTGTTACACGCTTGCGATGCATCACCCAAATAACCGCAGCGGCACGGGTTCATCGCGGCAATCAATTGAAACCGCGCGGGATAGGTTAAATGGTGATTAGCGCGTGCAACAACCGCGCGCCCCGTTTCCAATGGCTGACGCAATGCTTCCAATGTTGGGCGTTGAAATTCTGGAAGTTCATCAAGAAACAACACGCCGAAGTGTGCGAGTGAAACTTCGCCAGGCTTGGCCTTCATCCCGCCGCCAATAAGCGCAGGCAGCGATGCTGAATGATGCGGATCGCGAAACGGGCGGCGGCGCAGCAATTGCCCATCGGGCAACATGCCAGCTACTGAATGAATCATGGAAACTTCCAATGCTTCGCGCGCGGAAAGCGGCGGCAACAAACCCGGCAATCGCGCAGCAAGCATGCTTTTGCCAGAACCCGGCGGCCCAAGCATGAGTAAATTATGCCCGCCCGCGGCAACAACCTCTAATACACGCTTGGCTGCCTCCTGCCCTTTCACATCGCGCAAATCGGGCGATGCGCCATCCAGATTTTCCATGCGGCGTTCGGGCCGCGTGAGCACCTGCGTGCCCTTAAAATGGTTGATGAGTTGCAATAATGACTGCGGCGCAAGCACATTCATATCATCGCCCGCCCATAAGGCTTCGCTGCCATTCGTGGCCGGGCAAATTAAACCAAGGTCATGCGCCTTCGCATTAATTGCTGCGGGTAGCACGCCCGTCACGCGGGTTAAGCCGCCATCAAGTGCAAGCTCGCCAAGCGCCACGTAATCCGCAACCGCATCTTGCGGCACAACGCCCATCGCCACCAATAATGCTAACGCGATAGGTAAATCAAAGTGGCTTCCTTCCTTTTGCACATCGGCAGGCGCCAGATTGACCGTGATGCGTTTGGCTGGCATGGAAAGCCCCAGTGCATGAAGCGCTGCGCGAACACGTTCGCGGCTTTCGGTCACTGCTTTATCGGGCAAACCCACAAGGGTAAAGGCAACAAGGCCAGATGAAATCTGCGCCTGCACATCCACATCAAGGACATCCACGCCTTCAAAAGCGACTGTGCGGATACGTGCAACCATGGAAGCTGAACCCCATTAATGTTTACTAACGGGCGTAGAATATAGGGTTTTATTAATCTGTCGAGCGGGTGTTGAAGGGATAACAGTAACAAAGCCGAAATTACTTTCAAAACGGCATGGTAAATTGCGGATTATAACATGCAAGGAATTTTTTATGGGCATACCTACAGAATTCAAGCTGAATGGCGATAGCGAATATACGCTATGGAATGGGCAAACTTCCTTCAGCGGTCAAACCGCAAAACCACGCCAGCCCATCCTTCGTACGCCAGATGAAAAGCAAGCGATTGCTGTTTTATGGAATAAAGATACCAAGGCATTTACATCCATTTACTTCGAATTGACCCAAGAAGGCGATGAGCAAGTCGCAGCCGCAGGCACAACCGGCTTGCGCATTGCTGGCAAGTATAAGGGTTCAGAACTTTTCATCATCAGCCTGCCGGGCAAAAAATTGCCCAAGGATTTGCGCGAGAACCTGACCCAGTGGGTGGAAAACAAGCATCTGTTCGATAATGAGGGTTCACAGCAAAAAACACGCCGCCGCGACCGTTCCATGACCATTGGCGCATTATGCCTTGAAATCGAAAAGCATATTGGCAAATGGGAAGTAACGCCAAAGCCAGCAGCACCTGCAGTTATTCAAGAGCCCGCACAACCCGCACGTCCACCGGAACGCACAAGCATTTTAGGCGGAGCCGCCCGTGAAGTTGGCGAGCGCCCCACGCAACAGCGAAGCTATTCTTCAGACCACAATTTTGATGAACAGGGCGTTGCAGGCGTTCCGGAATCGGATGACTTGCCATATTCAGGAGAATTGAAAAAAGATTTCGAGCGCGGCTTTACATTTGTTATGCCAGACCCAAACCAAAATATTCCTGAGCTGGGTGGCCGCGATGCGTTTTTTCATATTTCCAGAATTGGTATTTCCGGATATCCGGAAAACACCACATTACGGGCCGGTTCGCGCATTCGCTTCAGCCTTTGGGAAAATAAGGGTCAAACCCAGATTGATGAAGTTCAATTATTCGGTCAGCCACGCCCGCGTGCAGCTGTGCAAGCAACCGCAGATCAACATGATGATCTATTAGATAATCTTGCGCCTGTAACCGAAGATTTGGAATTACAGGTGTTCAAAGGAACAGTTGCGCGCATTAATAATGAAAATGCGCAGTTCAGACATATTCGTCCGGATACAACCATTCCTGAGCTTGAAGGCAAAGACGCATTTGTTCATTTCAACCAAGTGCCAGAAGCTGAAACTTTCAGAGAAGGTGAGCGCGTTGAGTTCCAGTTGGAATTCAGCCCAACCGGCAGAATTCAGGTAAGCAATGCTGCACATATGGGTAGCCTTCGTCCGCTACAACACAACCAGCAGCATGATCAAGAACGCTTGCCAGCGAATTACGCGCATTCGAACACCTATGATGAAGTTCCATATGATCCGAATACGCCGCAACCGCCGACGGATCCTGATTTCTATGCTGCTGGTGAGCCAGAACGCGATAGAAGAGGCAGAGTGATCATCAAAGAGATCCCCATCCGCACACTGCATGGCTTTGATGTTATTCCGGGCGGTTTGCCGCGTAATCCAAACGATCCGTCTTAAGCCGCATCAAGGCTTGGCGCAGTTGCTTTAAAATAGCTGTGCATGACGCGGTTGGCGCTTTGCACCACTTGGCCTTCAAAACTATCAGGCTTAACAGAGCGCCGAACACTGGCCGCCTTAAGATGCGCCGTCTTATCGCCCCATGATTCAAAATTGCGCGCGTTCAATTTCGGATTGATATCGGCAAGGCTCATTTGAAATAACGCAAGCTGGTTTGCAAATACGCTGTTGCGTGAAATCATCCGTAAATCTTCGGCAATATCAAATGCACGTTCATCATCACGCGTGGCCAGCCGCTCCAGCATGAACAAGGTGATGGTTTCAACCGCAATCGCGGAACCTGAATTCACAACGAGGCGTTCGGGCGCTTCAAGGCCGGTTCTCTCCAAATCACCCTGAAGATGCGCTGGCAAATGAATGCCGGGTTTATTGGCGTGAAGCGCAGCAACTGCGGATAAGAGCACAGCATCAACATTGTTCTCATCTTGCGCGCTGAATTCACGCTGCGTGCCAAGGCCCGTGGTCATGCGTTCGGCCCAATCGAACCACACTAAAATGGCTGGTTTTGCTTCTGCATCAAGAACTGGTGCACCCATGAACGCCTCCAATTGAGAAAATATAAAATGAATATGGGAATAGTTTTTCATACCGCGCATAAGTGGTCAATCGGCATTCTTTTCGTATTCGTTTTTAAATTGCGCAATTATTAGGCGCGGCGTTCAACCATTAACTGCTTAATTTCCGCAATGGCTTTCGCGGGGTTAAGCCCCTTGGGGCACGCATTGGTGCAGTTCATGATGGTATGGCAGCGGTATAAACGAAACGGATCTTCGAGGTTATCGAGACGTTCGCCGGTCATTTCATCGCGGCTATCGGCAATCCAGCGATAGGCTTGCAGCAAAATCGCAGGGCCCAGATAGCGTTCTTCATTCCACCAATAGCTGGGGCATGAAGTGGAGCAGCAGAAGCATAAAATGCATTCATACAAACCATCAAGCTTCTTGCGTTCATCTTGCGATTGCAGACGTTCCTTATCCGGTGGCGGCAGGGTTTGCGTTTGCAGCCAAGGCTGGATGGATGCGTATTGCGCGTAAAGCTGCGTGACATCGGGAATTAAATCTTTGACGACCGGACGATGCGGCAATGGGTAAATGGCGACATCGCCGTGGCAATCTTCGGTTGCCTTTAAGCAGGCCAATGTATTTTGCCCATCAATATTCATGGCGCATGAACCGCAAATGCCTTCACGGCAGGAACGGCGAAAGGTTAGCGTCGGGTCGATTTTGTTTTTGATATAGAACAGCGCATCAAGCACCATCGGGCCGCAATCATCCATATCAACCGTATAGGTATCAAGCGTCGGATTTTCGTTATTATCCGGATTGAAACGGTAGATTTTGAATTTGCGCGGATTTTTTGTGCCAGCAACTGCGGGGTGCGTCACGCCGGTTTGGACTTTGGAATGCGCGGGGAGTGTAAGTTCAACCATGAGATTTCGTAGGGTAAGGGGCAGGAAACGAAGTGGCTTTATAATATAAATTACGCACCATGACTTCAACGGTTTTCTTGCCCAGTTAAGCATGAAATGCAGCGTTTTTGTTGAGCAATTAGGCATGATTCGACAGCGCAGACACTCTTGGCTACATTCGGCCCATTATTCACCGTGGAAGGACAAGCTATGAGCTTTATGAACATGATTTTGGAACAAGCCATCAAATCGATCGGCAATGGACAGCAAGGCCCGCTGGTGAATGCCGTCATTGATTACGTACAGCAAAATGGCGGCGAGCAGGGCATTGCAACCCTCATCCAGAATTTTGAAAAGAACGGCCTTGGCCAAATCGTGCAGTCATGGATTTCAACCGGACAGAATTTGCCAGTGACACCCGAACAGGTTCGGCAAGGCCTGGGGGAAGCGCATGTTCAGCAAATTGCAACGGCTGCAAACTTAACGCCGCAGGAAACAACGCAGCAACTGGCGCAGATTTTGCCAAAGCTGGTGGATAAGCTTTCACCAAACGGCCAGCTGGATACGAATATGATCGGCATAATCCTTGATATCTTTAACGCGCAAAAAGCCGCTTAAGCTTTAACACGTTCATTAAAACCCCGCCAAACCTCGGGTTTTGCGGGTTTTTTGTGCTTGCGCGAAAGTAATTACGCAACGCATTAACCAACGCCAATGCAGTAAAATAGCTCAGCTATTTTAAGACTTTTTTTAAAAGACATATGAGCCGTAAGCATTACAAACATCTGCGCGTAGGCGATTTTGTGCGTTGTAATTTTCCGCATATGCGCCTTGACCCGCGCGAACCATCGGAACATGAGCACGTTGCGCTGATTGTTGCCAAGGCATATGATCGCGAATTGGGCGTGCCGGTATATACGATGGTGCATTCCAGCAAGGAAATTGAAAGCCTTATCAAAACCGGTGGCAAAATCAGGCCCGGAAGTTTCAAATTATTGGTCTATTCCATCACAGGCCGCGTGCCGGTAAGCGATATCTCCGACCGCATTGTGAATTATGATCAGGTAATGCTGCTGCCAGTGGTGAAGGAATTTTTCCACGATCTGGAACATGGCCCGATTGCGGTGATTGACAGCATCAGCCGCAAAGCCGTTGAAAAAATCAAACTCAGAATGAAAAAGCCGCCTAATCCATCCGCGCTGGCAACCTATCGCATGGAACAGCAACATCAGGCAGTTGCGCCAGATTTTCTGGTTAAACGCCGCGAAGGCAACGAGAACGATCCAGCTTAATCGCGATTAGTATACGCGGGGCTTCGGCGGAACAACTTCCACATCTTTGCTCATTGTATACAAATGCACGGGGCGATAATCCAGCGTCACTTTGCCGGTTGCATCATCCACATAGGCAATGCTGTGCTTCATCCAGTTTACATCGTCGCGTTCTTTGTAATCTTCGCGTGCATGCGCGCCTCTGGATTCCTTGCGGGCATGGCCCGATACCACCGATGCGGCCGCCTGAACCAGCAAATTATCCAGCTCCAGCGTTTCCACTAAATCGGAATTCCAGATCAGTGAGCGATCGGAAACCTTCACGTCCGCGCGTTGCTTCAGCAATTCGTTGATGCCATCCACGCCTGCTTTCAATGTTTCTTCGGTGCGGAACACGGCGCAATTGGTTTGCATCACATGCTGCATCTTATCGCGTATATCGGCGGTCTTGGTACCGCCATTGGCGTTACGCAATTTATCAAAGCGCGCCATGATGCCATCCACGCTGGATGCAGGCAGAACCTTGTGCGGTGAATTGGGCTTAATAACCTGCGCTGCTTTAATCGCAGCCGCGCGGCCAAACACCACCAAATCGAGCAATGAATTTGAACCCAAACGGTTCGCGCCGTGAACGGAAACGCATGCCGCTTCGCCAATCGCCATCAAGCCCGGCACGATGGCATCGGGGTTGTCTTTGGTTGGGCGGATAACTTCGCCGTGATAATTGGTTGGAATACCGCCCATATTGTAATGCACAGTCGGCAAGATGGGTATCGGTTCCTTGGTCACATCAACGCCGGCGAACACCTTCGCTGTTTCGGAAATACCCGGCAGACGTTCATGCAAGATTTTCGGATCCAGATGTTCAAGATGCAAATGGATGTGATCTTTCTTGGGGCCGCAACCACGGCCTTCGCGAATTTCAATGGTCATGGAACGGCTGACTACGTCGCGGCTTGCCAAATCTTTTGCAGATGGCGCATAACGTTCCATGAAGCGTTCGCCATTGCCGTTGGTGACATAGCCACCTTCGCCGCGCGCGCCTTCGGTAATCAAGCAACCCGCGCCGTAAACACCTGTTGGGTGGAATTGAATGAATTCCATATCTTGTAATGGCAAGCCAGCACGAACCGCCATGGCGTTACCATCGCCCGTGCAGGTATGCGCGGATGTGCATGAGAAATACGCACGGCCATAACCACCGGTTGCGAGCACAACAGTTTGCGCGCGGAAGCGATGCATCGTGCCATCATCTAAATTCCAAGCCATCACGCCGCGGCACACACCTTCGTCGTCCATGATTAAATCCATGGCGAAGTATTCGATGAAGAATTCAGCACTGTGCTTCAATGATTGTTGATACAGCGTGTGCAAAATCGCATGACCCGTGCGGTCAGCAGCGGCGCAGGTGCGATACGCAATGCCCTTGCCGTAATTGGTGGTCATACCGCCGAATGCGCGTTGATAAATCTTGCCTTCCGGTGTGCGGGAGAAAGGAACGCCGTAATGTTCCAATTCAACAATCGCAGGAATAGCTTCCTTGCACATGTATTCAATCGCGTCCTGGTCACCGAGCCAATCGGAGCCCTTTACGGTATCATACATGTGAAAGCGCCAATCATCTTCACCCATATTGCCAAGCGCAGCGGAAATACCGCCCTGCGCTGCAACGGTGTGTGAACGCGTTGGGAATACTTTGGTGATGCATGCGGTTTTCAAACCTTTTTCAGCCATGCCGAATGTTGCACGCAGACCTGCGCCGCCAGCACCCACAACCACAACGTCATAATGATGATCAATAATATCGTAAGCAGGCATGGCTTTAGGCTTTCACAAGTTAGTTTTTAAGGGCGAGAGTGATAATCGAGAATGCGGCAACCGCCGCAAGCACAACATGAACCAGTTTGTTCAAAACCAGCAGGACAGTTTTATAAAGGGGTGAGTGGATATAATCTTCCATCACGGTTTGCAGACCATTGGCGCTGTGATGCAGGGAAAAACCGATGAACAACAGCAGCATAATCGCTTGCAGCGGGTGCTTCAGCCATTGCTGGATTGCAACCTGGTCACCGCCCACAAGGTTTAATACGGAAATAACAAACCAAAGCGTCAACGGGATAAGCGCAAAGGATGAGATTTTCATTACCCACCAGTGATGCGTACCGTCTTTAGCCGAGCCAAGACCGCGAACGCGGCCAAGATCACTGCGGTAGGATTGTGATTTTGTGTTCATAAAAACCTCAGAACGTGAAAGGCAGTTTTGGCAAGGCGAAGAACCATGCCATGCCGGTGAGAAGCAACGCGCATGCAATCACCAAAAGGTTGGTGGTATTGACGGTTTCTTTTTTAAGACCAACGCCTGCATCCCACAGCAAATGGCGAATACCGGCGCACAAATGATAAAACAGCGCAAGGCTCCAGCCTGCCATGCACACCAACCCAACAGGTGACATCAGCGCGCTTTGCCACCATTTGAAATATGCAGCGTCATTTGCGGCTGCATAAAGCCAGGCCACCAGAACAACAGCGCCGCCCGTCAATGCAATGCCGGTTGCACGGTGGGTGATGGATGTAATCGCCGCCAATGGCAAACGATAGACTTGAAGATGCGGAGAAAGCGGGCGCGGCCGTGTCGCTTTTGGCGCACTGGACTTTGCAGAATTATCACTCATTTTTGCTGGACTTTTAAGGAGTTAGAGGATGGGCATTATACTTAAAGCCTTGATAAAATATGTCAATCACATTGAAACCATTTGCTTGTTAAACCGCGCATTGTTTTTTATAGTGCGATTCCGTTTTTAAGAACAACTCGCAACTAGGATTGCTCATTTATGAATAAAGTGAACACCGATGCCGCCAGCGCCCTCAAAGGCCTTTTGAAAGACAACATGACCATCGCCGCGGGCGGTTTTGGCTTATGCGGAATTCCCGAAAATTGCATTGCCGCCATTCGCGAAAGCGGCGTGACAGGACTTACCATCGTATCCAATAATGCGGGCGTGGATGGTTTCGGGCTTGGCCTTTTGATGGAAAAGGGTCAAATCCGCCGAATGGTTTCGTCTTATGTGGGTGAAAACAAATTATTCGCTGAACTTTATCTTTCCGGAAAACTGGAATTGGAGTTTAACCCGCAGGGCACGCTTGCGGAACGTATGCGCGCAGGCGGCGCAGGTATTCCCGCATTCTATACCAAGACGGCTGTTGGCACACCGCTTGCCGAAGGAAAAGAAACCCGTGAATTTGACGGCGAAACCTATGTGATGGAACGCGGCATTCGCGCTGACCTTGCGATTGTCAAAGCATGGAAGGGCGACAAAGAAGGCAACCTTATTTACAACAAGACCGCGCGCAACTTTAACCCGCTTTGCGCGATGTGTGCGACGGCAACGGTTGCCGAAGTTGAAATCCTTGTGGAAACCGGCGACTTAAATCCCGATGAAATCCACACACCGGGTATTTTCGTGAAGCGCATTTTCCAAGGCAAGAGTTTTGAAAAACGCATTGAACAACGCACCACCAGAAAAAAGGCTGCATAAATCATGGCATGGACAAGAGAACAAATGGCTGAAAAAGCCGCACAAGAATTGCAAGACGGTTTCTATGTGAACCTTGGCATTGGTATTCCAACCCTTGTGGCGAATTATATTCCAAAGGGCGTTGATGTTTCACTGCAAAGTGAAAATGGCATGTTGGGCGTTGGCCCCTTCCCTTATGAAGGTGAAGAAGACCCAGACCTAATCAACGCAGGCAAGCAAACCATTACATCACTGCCACGCTCATCCTACTTTGATAGCGCAACATCATTCGCAATGGTTCGCGGCGGTCATATCGACTTATCCATTCTTGGCGCATTGCAGGTTGCTGAAAACGGCGACCTTGCGAACTGGCTTGTGCCCGGCAAGATGGTGAAAGGCCCAGGCGGCGCAATGGATTTGGTAGCTGGCGTGAAGCGCGTGGTTATCGTGATGGAACATACCGCCAAGGGCGAAGCCAAAATGGTGAAGCGTTGCAGCCTCCCGTTAACTGGCCAAGGCGTTGTCGATCGCATCATTACCGAACTCGGCATTTTTGATATTCCAACCGACGGTAAGCCGGGCTTTATTCTTCGTGAACTCGCCGAAGGCGTAACATTGGAAGAAGTTAAGAAAAACACCGCCGCAGACATCGTTGTTGCGCTGGAAGCTGTTAAAAAAGCCTCCTAATCCAATAACTACGTTTGAAAGTATTTTTCAAATGGCATGGTCACGTTTTTAGTGACTGAATAAGCCTATGCACCAATCACGTCCCAAACCGCCCCAAGCCTATGGCATGTTTTCCAACACTGCGTTGTTGGTGACCGCTATTGATGATCTACAACACGACATCAAAACCGGCCCTATCACCCGTTTCCAGATGAAGATGGACAATATCAAGCATCTGATATTCATCCAACGCAAGCTAAGCCAAAACCCATTCGTTGAAGCAGGCTATGCCGCGCAAGACAAACTGATACGGGTGTTGATTGATTGCCTCAACCCAGAAAAGGCGGAGATTGCAACGCCCGCTTTACTGCCAAAAGGCAAAACGGTTGTAGAAGCCAATGCGGAAACACGGCGCATGGCGCTCGTTATCTTATCTGAAATTGACAACATGCGTGATGATAGTGGCTGCGCGACCATGTCATGCATGGGCAATTTAAATAATGCGCTCGGCAACATCATTCTTAATCCGCGTTTGGATCAACCGACGCTTGAAGCATATCATCAGCGCCTTATTGGCTGGCCTAACTTTATTCAAGCGCATGGCCGCAGCTATGGCGCAATATTGGAAACGCTATTCAACCTGTCTAATAAACGCTGTGATGAAATGACGATGGGCTGGGTACGTCGCAGCGCGCTTCCTGAACTGGAACGCGTAATGACGTTAGGTTCCGGTGGATCCAAACCCGCCAGCACCCCTGCTTGATGCGGTAAGTTCCGGCACTTCTTGCCAGTTGATGCGCGTATAAGATGCAATCACCAACTGCGCAATGCGCATGCCTCTGGTAATCACAAAGGGCTCGCTGCCCATATTTGCCAAAATCACTTTGATCTCGCCGCGGTAATCGGCATCCACCGTGCCGGGGCCATTGAGCACGCATAATCCGTTTTTAATCGTCAGGCCTGAACGCGCGCGAACCTGCGCTTCGTAACCTGCTGGCAATGCAATCGCAATTCCGGTTGGAATAAGCGTGCGTTGCATGGGTGCCAAAATGGTATCAGTTTCAACGGCAGCCAATAAATCCATCCCCGCTGATTGATCGGTTGCATAAGCAGGCAGCGCTAAATCAGCAGCATGCGGCAGACGTTGAATCTGTAATGGAATAGCTTGGGTCATATAGGCCTCATTTAAAATAGGATACAATTTTCTGTGTCAGTTTTTCAGCAACATCTGACTTGGTCAGCTTATCCCATTTTTCCGGCTTCTTGCCACTGCTTAAAAACAGAATCTGGTTAGTATCTGCGCCAAAAACGCCATTTGAAACATCATTGGCTAATAACCAGTCACATTTCTTGCGCGCTAACTTAGCGGCAGCATTTTTTTCAAGGCTTTCAGTTTCTGCGGCAAAGCCGATGACTAATTTGGGGCGTTTTTTATTTTGGCTAAGCGATAACAGAATATCGGTGTTTTCTTCCAAGGTTAGCGTGGGTGTTTTCGTACCCTTCTTTATCTTATTGGTGTTTGCTTCTTTCACGCGCCAATCGGCAACAGCAGCGGCGCAAATTGCAATATCGGCTGGCAAGGCTGCCTGCACGGCTTTATTCATATCATCGGCCGATGTCACTGGCACGGTTTTCTTAATGCCACCGGACGGCGTTAACGCCGTTGGCCCGTGAATAAGCGTGACGTCTGCGCCGGCTGATGCCAATGCCTGCGCAATCGCAAAGCCCTGCTTGCCGGATGAATGGTTGGAAATGAAACGCACGGGGTCAATCGCCTCCACCGTCGGGCCAGCGGTGATAATCACGCGCCTACCCTTTAGCGCGTTGCTTTGTGCCAGTTTTTTTTTAATCGCTTCGAAAATTTCGGTTGGTTCACTCATCCGGCCAACACCATCTTCATGGCATGCAACATCACCCGACGCCGGGCCAATAAATTCAACACCGCGCTTTGTCAGCGTCTTGACATTATCCTGCGTTGGTGCAGCAGCCCACATTTGCGGGTTCATGGCTGGCGCACATAAAACGGGTTTGGTGTTTGCTAAAACCAATGTGCTCGCCAAATCATCAGCTAATCCATAGGCCATCTTTGCCATGAAATCAGCGGATGCTGGTGCAACCACCACCAAATCAGAAATGCGGCTTAACTTAATGTGCCCCATTTCCGCTTCATCGGTCAGTGAGAATAATTCAGAATATGATTTTTCTTCGGCGAGGGTTTGCAACGTAAGCGGCGTTACAAATTGCGCGCCGCCTTTGGTCAGCACGGGGATAACGCGCGCGCCATCTTTCACCAGCAGGCGGATAAGTTCCGGCGCTTTATAGGCAGCAATACTGCCCGTCACAATCAGCAGAATGGTTTTGTGCTTTAACGACATAATGCCTTAGTCAATTTTCTCGCCGGGATATAAGCCCCATAGGCTCTCCCGCTTCATATAGCCTTTTACGCTATCGAATTCGATTTTACACCATTGCTCATCGCATTTCAAAGCCCTGCCTTGAACGCCGGGCTCTGCCTGCCCGCGAAGCGTTGAATTGGCTTCGTTTTTCTTAAAAACCGGCTGCATGGTCTTGCCTACCACCAGCACCATGCGCTTACCCGAAAGGGTTGCCTGATTAACCCAGCCTTCTGCGCCATGCACATCGCGGATGCGGCGCCAGATATCAAACTCCGCCGTAATTTCAACCGGCATGGCTTTGCGTTTATAAACCCACACAATGGGATAACGCTGACCGGGGCCTGAACGCATATTCACATCATTGCTGCGCAGGCTTGCAAAACGCGGCACGGGCAGCCCAGTGCGCTTGACAGCCGAAGATAACCCGCCGCCTGTTTCAGTTGCATGAAGCAGTGGGGCAAAACAAAAAATGAAACCTAATACTAAAAGCGAAAGCTTACGACGCATTTTATTATGAATGGGATTTATGAACGGCCATACGTGTCTTCGAACCGGATAATATCGTCTTCCCCAAGATAGGAACCAGACTGCACTTCCACTACCATCAAAGGCAGTTTCCCGGGATTTTGCAAACGGTGTTTTGTGCCAACAGGTAAATAAATAGATTCATTTTCATGAATGGCAATCTCTTCGTCACCTTTAGTAACTAAGGCAGTGCCGTTAACAACGACCCAATGCTCGCTACGGTGGTGATGGCTTTGCAACGACAGCTTGCTGCCGGGATTGACCATGATGCGCTTGACCTGAAAGCGTTCGCCTTCGCCAAGGCTTTCATACCAGCCCCACGGGCGATAGACGCGGCGGGCATGTTGTACTTCTTGGCGCTTCTTGGCTTTGAGTTTATCAACCACCAGCTTCACATCCTGCGCGCGCTTCATATCCGTGACCATCACCACATCATCCATGGTAATGACAACAAGATTTTCAGTGCCAAGGGTAACGGTTAAGCGCCCATCGCTGTGCACATAGCAGTTTTTGGAGTCTTCGAGCAGCGTATCACCCGTTGCGACATTTCCCTGCCCGTCTTTTTTGGCGATATCCCACATGCTTTGCCATGAACCGATATCATTCCATGCCATATCGACCGGAACCACGGCGGCTTTTCGGGTTTTTTCCATAATGCCAACGTCAATTGAAACCGATGGCACTTTGGCGAATGAATCTTTATCCAAACGAATGAAATCCAAATCGCGCACTGCTTTGGTCAGTGAGTCATGCACCTTCGCCATGATTTCTGGCTGCAAGCGGGTGAGTTCTTCCACAACGCTGCGCACGGAAAACAGGAACATGCCGCTATTCCATAAATAGCCCTGCTTCACGAAGGTTTCAGCTTTCGCCATATCCGGCTTTTCAACAAATAATGAAATGCTGCGCACGGTTCCAGCGCCAACACCATCGCCGGGCTTGATGTAGCCATACCCCGTTTCCGCGCGTTGCGGCAGCACGCCAAAGGTTGTCAGATAACCATCGGATGCTGCCAGCGCAGCATCCTTGCACGCCTTTACAAAGGCAGGCACATTGCCCACCGCATGATCGGTTGGCATTAAAAGGAACAAGGGATCCGGGTCTTCCTTGGTTGGCGCAAGGAATTGCGCCGCAGCCGCCGCAACCGCAGCCGTGCTGCGCGGCGATGGTTCCAGCAAAATGGCATGCGGCTTGATATTCAATTCGCGCAATTGCTCGGCAATCATGAAGCGGTGCTCTTCCGCGCAGATGATAATGGGCGCAGCGAAAACCGATGCGTCACTCACGCGCAAGACAGCGTCTTGCAGCAATGTGTGCTCGGTTGTCAGCTTTAAAAACTGCTTGGGAAACAGGGCACGGGAAATAGGCCAAAGGCGTGTGCCCGACCCACCAGACATAATGACAGGATGAATTTTCGACATGCTTGTTATTATAGAGGGTTGGGGGTGGAGGTCTAGCTTTATTGATGTGATTATTCGCCGCGCATTAATGTGGCAGGTTCGCTAACCGTATCGCTGGCCGAAAGGCGCACGCGAATATCAAACATGCGCTTTACAAGGTCACGCAAGGCTTCGTCATCATTTTCGCGGTCATGCACCGCGCCGGCATCAACCATCGATTGAAACTCTTCCAAATCGGGGAACAGATAGCTTTCGGTCTTCAGGCGATTGAACCATAAGCGCACAAAATTGCGGTCGCGCCATGACAAATCAAAGAAATCATCGGTTAAATCTTCAAGGCGGCGTTCGGCGTAATTCAATTCCGCTTCGCGCTTTTCATCCAGCACGCCGTTAATATCGGCAATTGTCTTTTCAAAGCGTTCCAGTTCTTCGGCATTCGCAAACGCACGCGCCACACGGTTAAAGATGGCCTGCAAGCGGCCCAAGCGGCGCTGCAATAACGGAATAAGATGCTTGCGGCTGGTGCGGGCGATATCCTGCCTTAAAAAACGCGCTTCTTCAGATACCTGGCGAATAACTTCGCTATCATCAAGGCTATCTTTGAGGATTTCTTTTTGATCATCAATTCTATCTTTCAATAATTGAATATCCGCGCCTGCAGCCGGGCCAATCGCCGCGGCCAAATCGCCCCAATCTTCTTCGGCCTGCTTCAACATTGCCTTGGAAAAAGGTGTTCCGTGTTTTGCATCATAGGCAATCGCGGCCGATTGCGGCGAATAGAAACGCGGCGTGATAAGCTCGATGGGGTCTTCTTCATCATCGAATGCCTCGCCTTCTTCATGTTCTTTGCCATCGTCTTTATGCGCAGGCAAGCGCACGGTGGAGCGCAAAATGCCGCTTTCATCCATTTGCCAGTTAAAGGTCACAGGCTCACCTTTGCGGATGATATAGCCTTCCGGCAAATCATTGCCGGTAATAAAGAAAGTGCCGATGCAAAGGTTCAATTCAACCTTTTCCGGATATTCCAACTGGAATAGTTCAAGCGCCAAAGCGTTTTGCGAGCCAGATTTCAAATCGCGCGCGGCGCGGAAAATGGCCTTGCCTTCGGCGGGCAATTGCGTGCCCTTGGTAATAAGCGGGTCGAGAACATTCTCGCCAGCCTTGCGGTCAATCAACTTCACTGCAATGGTTTGCGCGGCAGGAATTTGCGCGGCCGATGCAGCCGTGCGCGTTACGGTAATCTTGCGGTCGCCATGCGGCAGCGGGTCGCGCTGTTCATCGAACACTGAAATCGTAAAATCATTTTTGCCGATATGCGGCAATGGCAGTGTAAGCGTTAAGCCATCTTCCAATTTATAAAGCGGCGATTGCCATTCTTCGTTGTCATCATTTCGGAATGCGCGCATCCAGCGCGCCTTGGCTGGCTTAGCGCGCAGCACCACGCGCACACTGGCTTTATCCGCGCCGGTACGCGCCGAATAATCAAATGCCAAATCAAGGCCGGTTTGCTTTTTATCAACTTCCACCCGCGCTTCTTTGGGTTTTGGCTTCGCTTGCAATTTTTCTTCGGCTGGTTTTGCTTCACTGTCTTTTGCAGGTGCGACAGATGCAACACTTTCCCATGTTAAGCTTTCGGCGTGATATGCCGCGCCAATCGCCACGGCGGTCATCGGGTCAATCTTCAAATCCACCGGCACTTTCAATGCTTCGCTTACCATTTCCTTAATGAGCGGAATGCGCGATGGGCCGCCGATAAACACAATCGAATCCAAATCTTCGGTTTTAAGCTCGGCTTCTTCCAGAACACTGCGGATTAAATCGATGGTGTTGTTCACGGGTGTTTTAATCAGCCCTTCGAATACCGTGCGAGTCAGTGTTGCATCGATAAAAATATCAGTGCCTGCCAAATCTTTCATGCGCACTTCTTCTTCGCTGGCAAATACTTGCGTTTCCTCAACCAGGCTTAAATCAATCTTGGCGCGTTCAGCCGCCAGCGATGCAATGCGCATTAAACGGGAGTATTCCTTGTTGCGGAAAAAATCCTCGGGAAGATTATAGGTTTCCTTGAGCCAAGGGCGTACCACTTCATGCACAATCATGCGGTCAAAATCGCGGCCGCCCAGCATGTTGATGCCCTGATGCGATACGATTTTTACTTCGCCGTCTTTGCTATGCGCGAGCGCCAAATCAAACGTGCCGCCGCCCAAATCATAAACCAGAAAATGCCCTTCACGCGGCGTACCGGCCATTGCAGCCATCGCAGCCGCAACGGGTTCCTGCAATAGCGCTACGCGTTTAATACCTGCCATTTCGGCAGCGCGCAATGTCGCTTCTGACTGCATCTGGTTGAAGGCGGCAGGAATGGTGATGACAACGCCATCAATTTCCTGCTGGCCGATTTCGGTGAATACCTGGCCAATCAATTGCTTGATGATTTCCGCGCTGCATTCTTCAGGCGTGAGCGAAACCTCTGCGCCGGGAACTTCAATCTTGGTGTTGGTACCCATCAGGCGCTTAAAACCAGCCGCAACATTTTCCGGCGCGATAAATGCCTGGTCATGCGCGCGACGGCCAAATAAACGGTGGCCACGCTTATCAATGTAAATCATTGAAGGCAGCGTTTCACCGCCGTCAGCCGGACGGAAAATGCGGATTTTAGAATCCAGCAATCCTGTGACGACACTGTTGGAAGTGCCAAGATCAATGCCAAGATAAAGCGACAAGGAAGACCACTCGAAAAAACGGAATAAACACAAGAAGGCCAACAGATTAGCCCAAAAACGTTTAATAAAATCAAAAAGGTGGTTAAAAGCAGCGTCTTTGCATCGGGCCTTAATCAACTGTTTAGCCAATCTTTACGCATCGTTAGCGGTTTGGTTGAACCAGCAGCAAAACAACATGGTGAATACGTCACATTTGATGATTTCTTAAAAAATCCCTAAGCACGCCTGTGCTATAGTGCTGGCATATTGAAATTTATTTTAAAGGGGATTTGCCGTGAGCGTTTCAGCAACATCATCGAAGATTGTCACGCCACCTAAAACCGTTTTGCCGCCGCCGCAAGCTGCGCCGCCGCCAAAACCGCCAATTATCGACACGAGTTCACCTGTGACACCAGACCGTGGTGGCAAGGTAGATATCAGGACTTAAAGCCATTCGCGCGCGGGACGCCGTGCACAAGAAACCCCCGGCGATGAACCGGGGGTTTTTTTATTGCACGTGTTTTAATTAGCGGTTTGGTCGATAACTTTACCGCCACCATCGCCACTTTCAATTTTAATGGCGCGAGGCTTTTTGGCTTCCGGCACTTCACGTTTTAGTTCAACGTGAAGCAGGCCGTCCCTCAAACTTGCGCTAGTGACCTTTACATGGTCAGCAAGCTGGAAGCGGCGCTCGAAACTGCGGGCAGCGATACCACGATGGAGATATACTTTGGCTTCACCCGCGTCATCACTGGTTTGTTTGCCTGTAACCAGAAGAACATTGTCCTGCGTTACAAGGTTAAGCTCGTTTTCGTTAAAGCCCGCAACAGCCATCGTGATGCGATAGGCATCGTCATTGAGTTTTTCAATGTTATAGGGCGGGTAAGCGGGAACGGCTTCATCCACCTTCATCGCGCTGTCGATAAGACGCGAGAGATTGTCAAAGCCAATGGTTGAACGGAATAAGGGCGTTAAGTCGTAGGTGCGCATAATATCCTCCTGAAAGCGATATGCGGTTGAAGCCACCGGGAATGGCCGGCCTCTATGTTAGTTCGTGCTGCAACCCCATCATGGGCATTGCAGCATCACCATTAAATATAATTTCGGTAAGACAGATTTCAAGACCCGAAATTTGTTATTTTTCTTAATTATTTTTGGAGCTTAATTCTGCCAAACGGGTAAATCTGCTTTGTATTCACCATGCGGTCGAAAACACCCATATATTCTTTGTAGTTTAAATTGCCCATATCCTGGGGCGTGAGCGCATTCAGCGCTGCATCCACATCCATAAACGCGGCAAGCCTGGTTTTGTATTTAATCAACACTTCCGCTGCGCAATCCGGAAAACCGAAATATTCAAACAGGGCCGCCTGCTTTAACATTTGCTCAACCGTTGGAACAAAACCTGTGCGGGTTTCATAATCCGGCGCACCCAAATCACGGAAATAAAATGCATCGCACCAGCTGATTTGGCCTTTTTCGGTTTGCGCGGGATCATGCCCTTCAAAGGCGCGCGGCATCACCGCGCGGCTGTAGCGGAACACGCGCATATCGAATAGCGAGAACCCGTTCATCTGCATTAATTTATCGGTATTGCGCCATAGGTTGGACTGGTCGCTTTGCGAACCGTTAATGGCGCATTCCACCTGCAAGCCCAATACGGTTTTAGAAAGCAAATCTTCTGCGCCTTTTAAAATCGGGAAATCAAATCCATCCGTATCGGTTTTGATGAAATCGACATGGGTCAGGTTCTTTTGTTTTGTAAATTCATCGAGTGTCATTTCCTGTAGCATGGTTATTTCAGCGACCGTTGATTGCTTAATGTGCTGCGCTGAATAAACGCCCAGCATGGTGCAGGCCTTGTAACCTGAGCTGCGCTCTATGATATCGCTGCTTGGCGCATCGGCTGGCTCAACCGCGTGCTTCGGGCCAACCAGTTTGATATGAAAAAATCCTGCGCCGCGCGGTTTATCCGCTGCGGCATTTAGCCGCGCAATTTCATCCTTTTCCAAATCAAAGCCAACCCCCACAAGGTTGCCTGCAAAATGCCGGCCTAATGGATGCAACCCGCCATGACATCCCACATCCAGCAACACAAATGGCGTTTGCTGAAACTGGCTTAAGGATTTGATGGATTGATAAAAAGGAAAATGCTGGGTTGTCATGCATATTAATCTTGCAACTTAACGCTACTCGAAACAAGATTTTTATAATAAACATAAGACAACCGCTCAACAATGATGATAAATTCACCTATGCAAAAAAACCCTGTCGATTTCATTCCCCTCCTTCACAAACTGGCCGATGCCAGCGGCGATGTCATTCGCCCCTATTTCCGCAAGGTTGGTTTTGAAAACAAGGAAGATGAAACGCCCGTGACCGTTGCCGATAAAGGCGCAGAAGAAGCCATTCGTAAAATGTTGAAAGCCGAACGCCCTGATGATGGCATTTTTGGCGAAGAATTCGGCAGCAGCAATATGGATGCCGAATGGAGCTGGGTCATTGACCCGATTGACGGCACCAAAGCGTTCATCCGCGGCATGCCGGTTTTTGCAACGCTGATCGCCCTGACCCATAACAAGAAATTTGTCATGGGCGTGATTGACCAGCCCGTTTTAAAAGAGCGCTGGATTGGCGGCAATGGCCACCCGACCACGTTTAATGGCGAACGCGTGACCACGCGCAACTGCACCGATGTTTCAAAGGCCGTATTAAACGCAACCGCGCCCGGCATGTTCTCTGGCAAGAACGAAGCCTTTGGCAAAAAATTCAAACCTCTGGAAGATGCGGCCAAATACTCCCTGTGGGGGGGGGATGCCTATGCGTTTGGGCTGGTTGCCAGCGGGTTCATCGATATCCAGATTGATACCAGCCTGAAATTATATGATTACGCGGCGCTGGTTCCCGTGATTGAAGGTGCAGGCGGTGTGGTGACCGATTGGCGCGGCGGCACATTGGATTTTGACAGCGTAGAAACACAGCATGGCTGCGTTCTGGCAACCGGCAATCAAACCTTGCATAAGCAAGCACTCGCACTCCTGAAATGAAAATCATTACCATCATCATTGGCTTGCTTGGGCTCGGCTTTGCCACATGGCTTGTGATTAACGAAGGGCCGGAACTTATTTTTAGAACCTTCGCTGCCGCCGGCTGGGGCGTAGTAGTTGTAAGCCTTATCCACTTCCTGCATATGGCAATGGCAGGACGCGGCTGGCAATTATTGTGGCCAAAATCTCGCCGTCCAAAATTATCATTGTTCATCTGGGTATTGTGGATACGTGAAGCTGTGAACGCATTGCTGCCCGTTGCACGCATTGGCGGCGAGGTTGCATCGCTGGGCATCATGAGAAAATCGGGAATGCCCGTTGCATCCAGCGTTGGCAGCCTTGTGGTTGAAACAACCTTATCGGTACTTACCACGTTCATCTTTATCGTCATGGGATTATGGGTTTTTTCCTTGCGCGTGCCGGAGCATGGCATGTTCCTGCAATGGGCCTTGGGCCTTGGCGTATCGGCACTGATTTTATTCGGCCTAGTGATTTTACAGCATGCCGGGGGGTTTCAAATCATTGCCAAGCTGATTAACAAGGTTGCGCAGGATAAATTCAAAACCTTCAATCAATCCGGCGCGAAACTGGATCGCGCAGTGATGGCGTTTTATGCGCGGCCCGAACGCGTATTCGGCTGCGCCCTTTGGTCATTCCTTGCATGGTTTATTGGCGCGCTGGAAATCTGGGCGGCGCTTAAATTCCTTGGCTATAACGCCGTATTCAGCGATGGAATTATCCTGGAAGCAATGATTATGGCCACCGGCAGCGCTGCATTTTTTGTGCCCGCCAGCGTTGGCGTTCAGGAAGGAACCTTTCTGGTATTCGGGCAAATGCTGGGCATTCCAACCGAGATATGCATGGCGCTCGCGCTTATCCGCCGCACGCGCGATATATTGGTGATGGCACCAGGATTGCTAATTTGGCAAATTCAGGAAGGCAAAGGATTATTCAAAAAACTTAAAGCTGCATAAATTTTCTGGATTTTAATGCAAGGCTGCCTGCGTTCAACACGCCGACCGCGCTGGTATTCACCAAACGCTCCGCTTCTTGCGCGTTAACAACATGCATTTTTATTTTTGCATCGTTCAGCAGCATGTCCTTGGCGCGCTCCAGTTCCAGCGGCACGGCCCAGCGCGCATCGCCGGTTTTTTTATTATCGCAAATAATAATCTCGGTTATGCCGGCCTGTATCATCGCAGTTGCCGCACGGCATTCCGGCGACGCATCCATCAATACGCGCTTGCCGCCCAGCGCAATGCCTTGCTTCGCACAGTGCAATAACGCCTTAACAACGGGCTGTTCAACCCAATCACCGCTTTCGGGCTTGGTGGCTCTAGAAATTTCACTGACATCACCCGATGACCAGCGCGCCTGCGGCACCAATTCATCATAGATTTTCTTCAGCTGCAATTCGGTGCGGGTAATATCAGCATTTTTCATGCTACGTTCATTATCGCGGTAGATGCTGAGTTCCAATTTATGAGCATGCGCCAAATCAAAACTGCGCAGCATATCATCGCGCCAATCCTGGCGTTCCAATAATGCCTGCTCGCTGAACACTACGCGCTTAAATCCGGTTGCAATCAACACACGCATACAGCCGGGGCATGGCGGGTGCGTGATATAAGCCGTTGCCTTGTTGCATGCATACCCATCGCGCAGCGCATGGAAAACGCCGGCACATTCCGCATGCAGATGATAGAAATCTTTTTGGCCTTTGCTCCACCGTTCACGGGTTTCCGTGATGCCGATAGGGAACCCGTTATGCGAACGTGCAATGCGGTGCCCCTTCGGGTTAATCGCGACAAAGCCGACACGGGTCGCATAAAAACTGCCGCGCGCGGCGCGCTCTGCCGAAAGCAAATGCTTTAAATCAACGCTGCGGTTGGTGATGGTGACGACCCGCTTAATACGGGGGTCGTTGAGAATATTTTCCATAGCTGCCCAATAATTCGTGCCACAAAAGTACAAAGGGCAGGATAGTTTTGCAAAACAAGCTTGATGATTGGTAAAGAGCCAAAAACCTGCCAAAAACAAGCTTGTTTTATGAGGTTTGTTGTTTATCTTACCTCTCATGGAACCATCCGAATCCCCCCTCCATGCGCCAGAAATCAACCGCCCGGAATTTGAAAAAGGGGGCCTGACATGGCTCAATACCGATAAGCCGTTTTCGCTATCCGATTTACGTGGCAAACTGGTGATACTGGATTTCTGGACGTTCTGCTGCATTAACTGCATCCATATCCTTCCAACCTTGCAAAAAATCGAAGCCGCCTTCGGCCATGAAGTGATGGTGATTGGTGTTCACTCTCCTAAATTCTCAGCCGAAAAAGACATTGAAAAAGTCAAACAGGCGATTGCGCGTTATGACATTCGCCATCCGGTTATCCATGACCCCAAGCATATTTTATGGGGGCATTATAATGTGCATGCATGGCCCACTATGGTGTTCATCGACCCGCTGGGTTACATCGCTTACGTGAATACGGGTGAGCCTGAACCATTGCACCTTTTGAACACGGTGCGCGATGCGCTGGATACGTATGATGAGAAGGCCGTTTTAAGACCATCGCCCTTTTCATGGACAAAACCGGAGGTGAAGCCAAGCACGCTGCGTTTCCCCGGAAAAATCAAAAAAATGCCCGGCCAGATAAAGCAATGGATGGTCGCCGATAGCGGACACCACCAGATTGTGCTGTTTGATGATAATGCCAATGAAATCGAACGTTATGGCGCGGGGCGCGCGGGCTGCGATGATGGCGATAAAACCCATGCCACGTTCAATTCCCCGCAAGGGCTGATTGCCAATAATGATTCCATTTATGTCGCAGATACAGGCAATCACGCCATACGCCGCATTGACCGCCATACGGGCGACGTAACGACGCTATCGGGCACTGGCATGCGCGGCATGATGCTGATTAACAAATTTGAGAAGGCGTTTGGGCGCGCCCTTGCCTCCCCCTGGGATTTGGAAATCAAAAACAACATTCTGTTTTTCAGCAATGCCGGAACGCACCAGATTGGCGCGATTGATTTGGTGGAGGGCGTTGTGCGCGTTGTTGCCGGCAGCGGTATCGAAGGCATACGCGACGGCGAACCATTGGTTGCAGATATGGCGCAACCATCCGGCCTTGTGCTGAACAGTGACATGAGCAAATTGTTTTTCACCGATAGCGAAACATCCGCCATCCGCTTCATCGACATGCACGAGATTAAAATCCGCAGCATCATCGGCAAGGGATTATTCGAATTCGGCCACGCCAATGGCCAGATACAGGATGCCAGCATGCAGCACCCGCTGGGTATTTGCTTGCTGGATGATGACCGTATTCTGGTGGCGGATAGTTATAATGATGCGTTGCGCTTGATTGACATGAACGACCGCAGCGTGAGTGATGTGGATAATCACGAATGGAACTGTACCGATGATGTGTGCCTGCCGTTTAACGAACCTGCGGGCATTTGGGCGGATGGCGAAAATCGCCTTTTAGTCGCAGATACCAATAATCACCGCATTGTGGAAATCCGCCGTGATTTAAAAACCAGCCGGAAATGGGCTTAAAACCGCACTGATTCAACCGCCGCAATATACGGGTTGATGGAAAACTCAAAAGCCGTTATCCCATTTATCACTTATTTCACATCATTTAAGCGATAAACCCATGAAATTCCCTATCCGCCTTTTCCCTGAAAACACCAATATCGACTTTGTATCAAAGCGCCACATTGCAATTGTCATCACCGCATTGATGGTGGTTGGCGCTATTGTGTTGCTGTTTGTTCCGGGTCTCAACTTCGGCACCGATTTCAAAGGCGGTATTTTGATTGAAGCGCGCTCCAACGAAGCCGTGGATGTTGCAGGCTTACGCAAGACACTGGATAGCCTTGAGCTGGGCGGCGTGGAGTTGCAGGAGTTTGGCACCAATAAAGATGTGCTTATCCGCATGGAACGCCAGGATGGCGGCGAAGAAGCGCAAAACAAAGCCATTGCCAAAGTGCGTGAAACCATGGGCACGAATTATGAATACCGCCGCGTGGAAGTGGTTGGCCCGCGCGTGGGTGAAGAATTACGCCATGCCGCCATCCTTGCACTTGGCCTTGCCATGCTGTTTATCGGCGTATATGTGGCAGTCCGCTTTGAATGGCAGTTTGGTGTTGCTGCGGTTATCGCAACCTTCCATGACGTATTCGTGACTGTTGGGCTTTATGCCGCGCTGGGCCTTGAATTCGATTTAACGGCCGTTGCTGCGTTGCTGACGCTGGCCGGTTATTCGCTGAACGATACCGTGGTGGTATTCGACCGTATCCGTGAAAACCTGCGCAAGCACAAGAACGCAACGCTGAAAACCATCATCAATGATGCGGTGAACCAAACCCTGTCGCGTACCTTGATGACATCGCTGACCACCTTGCTGGCCATTGTGCCGCTGGTGCTGTTTGGCGGCCCGGCGCTGCACGGATTCTCGGTTGCCATCACATGGGGTATCGTGGTTGGAACGTTCTCGTCCATTTATGTTGCAGCTGCCTTGCTGCTGTACATGAAGCCGCTGCGCGGCATTCCATCGGGAATTGGCAAGGCAACCGAAGCTGCTGTTTAGAATATATTATACGGATAAGGCAGCTCGATGATTTTTTTGGTAAACAGCATGCCGATGTTCAGGCCAAAAAACAAAAACGGCGCGAAGTAAACCTTGCTGATGCGTTTTCTGAACAGATAGCAAAGCCCGATCCAGAGTATCGCAAGCCATGAACCGATGAACCATGCCAGCACTGCGGGCAGTGCGCCAAAGGTGACAGCGGCCAATGCTGTCCATTTCGCATCGCCCATGCCGATGGCATCTTTTTTGAAAAAGCGATACCAGAACTCATTAAACGCCCATAACAGCGCCCATAGCCCAAGCCCCAAGGCAAGATTGATAATCGCATCGCTATAACCCTTGGCAAGAAAGCGTCCGGCGATAATTGCAATCGCGCCAATTAGCAGCGGGATATTGGGAACAATGCCTGTGCGCGCATCCCATGCTGCCGTGGCAAACAAAATCACCATGATGCCCAGCGGCAGCCACGGTGCGAATGGCCCGGAAAGCATCGTGTTCAAGATGGTCGACATCATTTCTGATGAAGTTAGCTGTTCCATTAAGGGGCGCAATCCGGACTGGCTATGACGGCTGGCTTGGTAATCCACAGAATAAAGCGCTGCGATGTGCTGGTTGGCACATAGCTCACTTCATTCGCTGAAAAGGATGCTGATGCTTCCAGCAAACCAGCGCGCATGGAAGAATCATCAACCGTTGATGCAAGTGGCTGCGTCCGGATGCAACGCCCGCCGCCATCACCCGCATTCACATAATACCAGATATCAAACCCGGATGATGGCGGCGGCAATAAGGCCGGCACTTGCCCTGTCCATAAATTCTGAATGCCCGCGCCAAACGATGGGCAGTTCAAGTTTTCAACCGGCGTGCCGGAACCTGAGCTTGCTGGATAAAAGGCGGCTGGGTCAATCGGGCTGCATCCCGGGCGTGACCAGCCCGTGCCTGGGATATAGGTATTATTCGAGCAATCCAGTTTTTTGTTATCAATGCCATTGCTGAAGCAATCACGGATTTTAGTCGCAATCAGCAATCCTTGGGATTTTAAATCCGCCGTTGAGCGGTCAATGGAAATAACGGAGCTAAGATTATTATTGCCGCCTACTCCCATTGCAACGGATACAACCGCAAGCAGCGCAAGGCCGAATAAGACCATTCCAATTGCAATGCCGGAGTCATGTGATAAGCGCTTTTCCATAAAACCTTACCTTAGCTAGAGCAATCGGCGCTAACCGTTCCCGATGGCGCGGTTATCCAAAGAATGAAGCGCTGTGATGAACTGTTGGAGTCATAGACAACTTCCTGGCTGGAAAACGCACCTTGAACTTGCGCAAGGCCGGTTTTAATGCCCACATCATTCGCATTGCCGGGATTGGGTTGCACGCGAATGCACCGGCCGCCTGATGGGCCAGCATTCACATAAACCCATTTATCAAAACCGGGGCTTGGCGCAGGAAGCGTTGCGGCATGGGCGCCAGACCACAAACTGGTGCGTGTATCAGGCAGCGCGGTGCCTTCCGCAACAAACGCCATGCAATGCAAATCTTCGACCAGTTGCGGAGTTACGCCAAAGCTGACACCGTTCGGGCCAGCATAGGGATATTTATCGCCAAGCTCACCGCGGTCGAAGGAGTATTGATTGCATTCCAGAATTTTGCTGCGGATAAGGTTGGCCTGGCTTTTGATATTGTTGCGCACGGTATCAGACACAATCGTGCTGCCCACCGTATTACTTCCAGCCGACAGGGAAACGCCAATCACGGCAAGCAAGGCGACGACAAATAAGATTACGCCAATCGCGATGCCAGCTTCGGATGATGGGCGCTGGGAAACGTTGGAACGGGATTGCAGCATTGGGTTCTGCCTTTTGAAAGGTGACAGACGAATCTAAATGACCAATTGCTAATAGAAACTTACCAAAACCCGTCAAACGCCAATTAACCTTGAATTACAAGGCCATTGTCATCGGCTGTGACTTTTAATTGCTGCCCGTCCCTGATTTGACCCTGCAATAACAGTTGCGCCAGCGGATCTTGCAGGCTGCGCTGGATAACACGTTTAAGGGGCCTTGCACCATAGACGCTGTCATAGCCTGTATCGGCAAGCCATGTTTTGGCCCTGTCATCCAGTTGCAGCGTGATGTTACGGTCAGCCAGAAGCTTGTGCAGGCGTTGCAATTGCACGTGAACGATACCCGCCATGTTATCGCGCGTAAGGCGACGGAACAGCAGGATTTCATCAAGGCGGTTGAGAAATTCAGGGCGGAAATGCTTGCGCACAGCGTTCATCACCGCATCGCGTACCTTGCCAGAAATGCCTTCATGTTCTTCGCTTTCATGCACAGCGAGGAATTCAGAACCAAGATTACTGGTGAGGATGATAATGGTATTTCTGAAATCAACCGTGCGGCCTTGGCCATCGGTCAGGCGGCCATCATCAAGCACTTGCAATAAAATATTGAAGACATCCGCATGGGCTTTTTCAACCTCATCGAATAGCAGCACTTGATACGGTCTGCGACGCACGGCTTCGGTAAGCACACCGCCTTCTTCATACCCGACATAGCCTGGCGGTGCGCCAATCAACCGCGCGACGGCATGCTTTTCCATATATTCCGACATATCGATGCGCACCATGGCGGTATCATCATCGAACATGAATTCAGCCAAGGCTTTGCAAAGCTCGGTCTTGCCAACGCCTGTTGGCCCAAGGAATAGGAAGGAACCAATGGGGCGCTGCGGGTCTTGCAACCCAGCACGCGCACGGCGCACGGCGCTTGAAACAGCAGCCACTGCTTCATCCTGACCAATCACGCGCAGTTTCAGCTTATCTTCCATTTTCAGGAGTTTTTCGCGCTCCCCCGTCATCATTTTATCAACGGGAATGCCTGTCCACTTGCTTACGACTTCGGCGATGTTTTCTTCATGCACTTCTTCCTTCAGCATCGCATTGTCTTCGGTATGCTCGGCTGTTTTCAGGCGGCGCTCCAAATCGGGCAACACGCTATACGTCAACTCGCCAGCGCGGTTGTAATCGCCCTTGCGCTGCGCTTGTTCCAATTCATTCTTCGCGCGTTCAATTTCTTCTTTAATGCGCTGCGATGATTTCAGCTTGTCTTTTTCCGCTTTCCAGCGCGAGGTTAATTCGGAGGATTGCTGTTCCAGCGTACCAAGCTCGGCATCCAGCTTCGCCAGGCGTTCCTTGGATGCCGCATCGGTTTCTTTTTTCAATGCTTCGCGTTCAATGCGCAATTGCATGATTTTGCGATCCATTTCATCAATGGCTTCAGGCTTGCTATCCACCTGCATGCGCAGGCGTGATGCCGCTTCATCGATTAAGTCGATGGCTTTATCCGGTAAAAAGCGGTCAGCGATATAGCGGTTGGAAAGCGTTGCTGCTGCCACCAATGCGTTATCGGTAATGCGCACACCGTGGTGCAGTTCATAGCGTTCCTTGAGGCCGCGCAAAATGGAAATGGTATCTTCCACCGTCGGCTCAGAAACAAACACAGGCTGAAAGCGCCGCGCCAGCGCCGCGTCTTTTTCAATATGTTTTCGGTATTCATCCAGCGTGGTTGCGCCAACACAGTGCAATTCGCCGCGCGCAAGCGCAGGTTTCAGCATGTTTGATGCATCCATCGCGCCATCGCCTTTGCCCGCGCCAACCAGCGTGTGCAATTCATCAATGAACACGATGATTTCACCGGCTGCCGCACTAATTTCCTGCAATACGGCCTTTAACCGTTCTTCAAATTCGCCGCGGAATTTTGCGCCCGCAATCAGCGAACCCAAATCAAGCGATAGCACGCGCTTGTCTTTCAAGTTTTCGGGGATATCGCCTTTGATAATGCGCTGCGCAAGGCCTTCAACAATCGCGGTTTTACCCACGCCAGGTTCACCGATTAGCACGGGGTTATTCTTCGTGCGGCGTGCCAGCACCTGCATGGTGCGGCGGATTTCATCATCACGGCCAATGACGGGATCCAGCTTGTTTTCGCGTGCCGCTGCCGTTAAATCGCGCGTGTATTTTTTAAGCGCCTGATAACCTTGCTCTGCGCCTGCACTGTCAGCCTTGCGGCCCTTGCGCATGCCTTCCACTGCGCCGTTGATGTTTTGTAGCGTTACGCCTGCTTCATTCAATTTGCGCGACATGGCGGAAGGCGATGCCAGCAATGCCTGAAACAAACGCTCCGCCGTTACAAAGCTATCGCCGCCCTTGGTCGCGATATCTTCAGCGCCTGTTAAAATGCGCGCTACATCCGGCGCCATATAGAGTTCTTCGCTGCCGGTGATTTTTGGAAGCTTCGCCAATTCAACATCCACAATCATCATCACCGCGCCGGGATCACCACCCGACGAGCGGATAAGGTTATTCACCAAACCTTCGCGGTCTTCCAGTAATGCCTTTAAAAGATGTTCCGGCACAAAGCGTTGGTTATGAAGCCGAAGCGCAATGCCTTGCGCAGCTGAAATAATTTCCTTGGCACGGTCTGAGTATTTGTTGATATCCATCATTTTCTCCAGTGCCTATTATATGGCTATTCTTCCGGGAATTCTCAAGTTTTTGGAAAAACATAGTGCGTGGATGACATATAATTGATGCACATTCCAGCCAGCGAACCCGCCGCCACCGCCCAACCCGGATTTGCATAGATATAAGGAAACTGCGTAATCAGCAGCGCATAGGTTGAATAATTGACGACAAACCCAACCGCATTGAGCGCAAGAAACGATACCCATTGTTTCGCGGGCGGTGTTTTTGGCCTATCCGCAAAGGTCAGCATGCGGTTGCCAAACCATGTGGTGGTGGCAGCGCAGATATAGGAAATAAGCCGCGCGGTATAGGGATCGAGACCCAGAATACCGATGCCGAATTTCAAAACGCCGTAATCGACGCAAAACCCAACCACACCGATGAAACCGAATTTGAACATCCGCAGCAGCGTTTCCCGATTAATCATGGTAGTGAGGCGCGGAATGACGCAAATAGGTCAGGCGTTTTAGTTCAAGGCGCGCGCGCGTCAAGCTATCCAAAATCATGCCGCATGCAACGCTGAGCGATGACAAGATAACCAAGCCTGTTGCCAGAACGGCAGATGGAAGGCGCGGCACCAAACCGGTTTTCATAAAATCTTCAATCACCGGCACGCCCAAAATAAGCGCACCGAGCAGCAACACAAAACTGATGACGGAGAAAAACATCAACGGCTTTTCTTCCTTCAGCAAATACATAATCGTGAACAGAATGCGAAAGCCATCTTTAAAGGTGGAAAGCTTGCTCACCGAACCTTCAGGGCGCTCCTTATATGGTGTTTGCGTTTCTGCAACCGGCATGCGCAATTGCAAGGCATGCACGGTCAGCTCCGTTTCAATTTCAAATCCGCGCGCCAGCGCAGGGAATGATTTTACAAACCGTTTTGAAAAAACGCGGTAGCCTGAAAGCACATCATTGCAGGATTTTCCAAATAACACGCCGATCATGGTGCTGATCGCCCAGTTGCCGAAACGGTGACCTTTGCGGTAGGCAAGCTCGCTTTTTTCAACGCGCGACGCGTTAATCATGTCATAGGGGCCATTTAATAATTGCGCAACGAGGCGCGGCGCAGATTGCGCGTCATAGGTATCATCGCCATCGACCAAAACGTAAATATCCGCGTCCACATCAGCAAAGGCACGGCGCACCACATTGCCCTTGCCCTGCTGCTTTTCGGTGCGCACCAAAGCCCCCGCTTTTTTAGCGTTTTCAATGGTTTTATCGCTGGAATTATTGTCATAGACATAAACCTGAGCGCTCGGTAAAACAGTGGCAAAATCACGCACCACATTGGAGATGGTGGCTTCCTCGTTATAGCAAGGAATAATCACCGCGATGGTGGGAATGAAATGTTCGGGTGATTTGGTTTCTGGCATGGATGCGAGCTAGGCGGGATTGAAAAATACAGGAAACGAACTAGTTCAATACACTAACACCTGAACCTATAAAATTTAAAGCAGGATAATTCGATATGCTGGTCAAGATGAACAAAAAAGACATAAATGCCCGCCCCACCCGTGAGGAGGCCGAAGAAAGCGTACGTACGCTTCTGGCATATCTTGGTGAAGACGTGACCCGCCCTGGCCTGATTGAAACCCCTGCCCGTGTTGTTCGCGCATGGGAAGAATGGTGCGATGGCTACAAGGAAGATGCATCCGAACTGGTTGGCAAATTTTTCGACGATATTCAGGGTTATGACCAACCCGTGATTATGCGTAACATCGATTTCGTATCGCATTGCGAGCATCACATGGCCAGCATGCCGGGCACAGCCCATGTTGCCTATTGGCCGGACAAGAAGGTTGTTGGCATCAGCAAGCTTGCACGTGTCGTTGATGTATTTGCAAAACGTCTGCAAAGCCAGGAAACCATGACCAAGCAAATTGCCGAAGCATTGCATAATGGTCTATCACCTAAAGGCGTTGCCGTGATTATCGAAGCTGAACATGCCTGCATGACCACCAGAGGCGCAAACAAGCCTGATGCGCATTTGGTAACGCAGTTTTTTACCGGCTGCTTCAAGACTGATTTACAGGCGCAAGAACGCATCACCGCATTGCTGAGCGGCGCGCACCGCCATAAATAAGACGGCACAAATAATAATTTAGCTTTTTAGATTAGCGAACAACTACGTCGCCGAACCATTGCGGCAGCTGCTTGTTCAATTCGCCGTCAATCGCTTCAACAGCGCGGGTCATCAACTGCATATAAACTTCGCGGCGATGATCAGGTGAGCTATCCAAGCTAGTTTGCTGGGTTTGCGATGTGGTGGCGTTGATATGCGCGGTTAAGCCATCCGGACGGCTGGCAACCAGCATCACGCTGAGGTTCGTGGCCATTTCAGCCTTATAAACGGTGTTATCCCACAGCCAGCCTGTTTCCTTTGTTTCAACAGGCGTCACGGTGAATTCAGCTTTTTGAATAACAAGGCGCGTGGTGTTGGAACCGCCGCCTGCGCGGAATTTCTTGGCAGCATAGGCTGACAGAATATCAACCGCGCTTGGGTCAACCTTGCCCGCAATGCCGGTGCTGGTTTCAGATGATGTATCCTGGTTCACGACATCAAACACGCGGGATGCCAGCGTGGTGCGCGAAAAATTATCCATTGGAATTTCTTTTGCTTCCAATGCGCCGTTTGGAATCGTGAATTCAGTCGGGGCGCTGCCCGCGCATCCGGCAAGGGCAAGCACAGAAACAACGGCGACCACCAGTGATGCTTTTTGAACCGAATTCGTCATAGGAGAACCTCTTTAGAAAATTTGAACCTAATTCTTTACGCCCCTAGTTTTTAATGCCAGGGCCGGCTGCAAGTTTTGCGAGCTGTTCCTTATCGAATTCATAACTGGTACTACAGAATTCGCAAGTCACTTCCACCTTGTCTTCGACCATCATGTCTTGCAATTCGACCGATGGCAAGGTACTTAACACCATCGCAACGCGCTGGCGCGAACAACGGCATTGGTCTTTAAGGGCATAGACATCCCCGCATTCCAGCCCTTCTTCGTGGAATAATCTATGCAGTAATTGTGGCAATGGTAGTGCCGTGTCCAACATTTCAGAATCAGTAGTGGTGCCCAGCAGGATATTGCTGCGGTTCCAATCTTCCGCCCGTTCGATGGATGCAGGCGTGCCGCCTTCCTCATTATTATTGGCGGCGTAACCACCGCCATCCGGTATCCGTTGCAGCATGATGGCGGCGGCTTGCCAATTGCCGTCACTATCCTCTCGCGTGTGAATGCGGAACGCGGTATCCAGCTGTTCGGATTGACGGAAATAATTCTGCACGCATGCCGCCATATCGCGGCCGATTAAATCGACAATGCCTTGGTAACGCTGGCCGCCGCCACCGGGGTCAACGGTGAATGCCAAATGCCCCTTGCCCAACAACAACGCGCTGCGTACGCCAGCATATTTCAGTTTCTCCGCATCATATTGCGCATAGCCGCGCATTGCGCCATCACGCCCCAAATCAGCCACGCTGATGCTAACGGGGCCATCACCTTTGGTTTGCAGCGTGAACATGCCTTCATACTTCAATGCAAATGCCAGCACCGCCGTCAGCGCAAGTGTTTCCGCAAGCAGCGCCGCTACTTCGACAGGATAGCCGTGACGGCTAATGATTTTTGACAGCTCTGGCCCTAGGCGCACAACGCGCCCGCGAATGCCACTTTTAACGAGATGAAAACCTTGAATCGTGTCGGTAAATGTTTCTTTTTTTTCTTGCATCACTAATGAGATAGCATGAGGTTGCACGTTTTCACAATGATGTTTAGTTTGACGCTATGGAGCCTTCCTCATTTACGCCAACTATTCCCAAAAACCTGCGGATTTACGCGGTAGGGGATATTCATGGGCGGGCTGATTTGCTCGAAAAAATGCTGCGCATGATCGATGCCGACCACCTTGGCTATCGCGGCGAAAGTGTTGTGGTTTTCCTTGGCGATTATGTAGACCGCGGCCCCAGCAGCAAGGACGTGATTGAAATCCTGAACCGTGGCAGTTACGGGCGTTTGAAATTCCAGTGCATCCGCGGCAATCACGAAGACATTATTTTGCGTTTGTTTAAAGACCACAGCGTTGCACCCGGCTGGTTTCATTATGGCGGTCTGCAAACGCTGCGTAGCTATGGCATTCCCATTCAATCAGCCACGCAGGATTTTGATGAGCTTTTTCATTTAAGAAAGCTGTTCGAGGAAAAGCTGCCCGCCGCGCATAAAACATTCCTTGAAACGCTGCCCTATACCGCGCGTTACGGCGATTATTTATTCGTGCATGCGGGCATTCACCCTGACCGCCCGCTTGAACAACAAGATCCGCATCATTACATGTGGATGCGCGAACCGTTTTTATCGTCCGATAAATGTTTGGATGTGATGGTGGTGCATGGTCACAGCATTCGTTTGAAACCGGAAATGCGCATCAACCGCATTGGGATTGATACAGGCGCTTATGCCACAGGGCATCTTACTTGCATTGTATTGCAGGGAACGGATCAGCGCTTTTTAAGCACGACGGGTTAGTGCAGGCGCTGAACGATTGTAGGAAGATTGCAATCCGCCATGCGCGCAATCCATTTATCTTCAACAGCAGGCGGCAGGCCATGTTCGGCAAGCCACATATTTTGCATCTTATAGGCTTCCCATTCCTTGGCATTATGGCAGGAATAAGAACGGCCGCTGGTTAACTGGGCATGATGCACCAACTCATGCACCAGGAAACTGACGGTACGTGTATCGCTCGCATCCCAGAATTGGTCATCAATCACCACTTCGCCAGGCACATATAATGCGCGGGCCAAGGCGGATTGGCGCATGGGATCGCCGATTTTGGCAACCATGCGCTCACGGCTAACATACACAGCAGGAAGCGAGGTCACAGGAACGCTCATGCGCACGGCTACCCATTGCATCAATGGGGCAACAAATGGCGCAGGCACAACGGATTGCTCGGCGCGAAGCGGCGCGGAGGTCAGGAATAAACCGACATAAAAAATGCATAAAATAAAACGTAACATGGCAATGATTGTCGCGCGTCATGCTTAAAGAGTTCAATATTATGTGTAAAATTTGATGTATTATCAGGGCATTAGATGCTTAAGGCGTTGATGTGCAACGCATCTTATTTTGGGCGCAATTCCTTCTTTTTTACGCCCTATAGCGCTGCCACATTTGCTGCTATAACAACCTTACCTAGGAGTTAATTAAATATGCGCCAGACGATCGCCCTTGTTGATGATGACCGTAACATTCTGACCTCTGTGTCCATGGCTTTGGAAGCTGAAGGTTTTGATGTTCGTACCTTCGCCGACGGTGATGAGGCATTCAGAGGCCTTCGCGACAAGCCAGTCGATTTAGCCGTGCTGGATATCAAGATGCCGCGCCTGAACGGCATGGAATTGCTGACCAAGCTGCGCCAAAGCACGAATATGCCGGTTATTTTCCTGACATCAAAAGATGAAGAAGTGGATGAATTGATGGGTCTGCGCATGGGCGCGGATGACTATATCCGCAAACCTTTCTCACAGCGCTTGCTGATTGAACGCATTCGCGCGCTGCTGCGCCGCAACGTTGCAAACAGCAGCGGCGATGATACACCCGATGCAGCGAACGTTATCGTGCGCGGCGAACTGGTGCTGGATGGTTCACGCCATAGCTGCACATGGAAAGGCAAGCCGGTGAATTTAACCGTGACCGAATTCTTGCTCGTGAAGGCATTGGCGGTTCGCCCGGGCCATGTGAAAAACCGTGATCAACTTTTGGACAGCGCATACGGCGAATCCATTTACGTGGATGACCGCACGATTGATAGCCACGTGAAACGTCTGCGCAAAAAATTCAAGGAAGTTGATGCGGAATTCTCGCACATCGAAACGCTGTATGGCGTTGGCTATCGTTACAAAGAGTAATGATGCTGCTTGAGTAATGGGTGATTGTCTGTAAAACTTCACCCATGTTCTCACGGCTTTCACCCCTTACCGCCCGCATCCTTGCTGTTAATGCGATGCCACTGATTTTGTTGGTGGTTAGTATTCTGTATTTCGACGGCTATCAAAACCGTCTGGTACAAAACGAGCTGGACAGCATGACCAAGGAGGCGCGGCAATTTGCAGCGGCCTTGGGCGAAGGCGCGGTCATCAGCAGCGAAGACGAGCGCGATTTGCTATCACCGGAACTTGCGCAATCCATGCTGCGCCGTTTGATGGAAACCACTGAAACGCGTACGCGCCTTTACGATATTCGCGGCACGCTGTTCAGCGACTCGCAGCACATGCCCGGCCATACCCATATGGTGCAAAGCGAAATCCTCCCGCCGCCGGGCGCGTCCACCAATCACCATTTACTGGAATGCCTTGAAAATGCGATTGCATGGTTTCGCTTAAATTCATGGTCGAAGAAATACCCGTCTTACAAGGAAGAAACCGACCCGTCTTCCGAAGATTACATGATTGTTGAGCATGCACTGGATGGCGATGAAGACGGCGAAGTTTGGCTGATGCCTAATGGTCATATTTTATTAGGCGTGGCTGTTCCGGTGCAACGCTACAAGGGTGTTTTGGGCGCGGTGTTTCTTAGCCGCGCGGGCGTAAAGATTGAACAGGCCGTAATGGGCGTGCGCATTGATATCGTCCGGCTATTCTCCCTCACCCTTGTGCTCACCATTTTATTATCACTCTACCTTGCGCGTACGATTGCAAAGCCATTGCAGCAATTATCAATCGCCGCCGAAGGGTTGAAGTCAGGGCAAAGCGCGCAGATGGGCGCTTTAAAACTGCAATCTACCCTGCCCGATTTCAGCAGCCGCGATGATGAAATCGGCGATTTATCCATTGCATTACGCGCAATGGTGAAGGCGCTTGGCGAACGGTTGCACGCAACGGAAAACTTTGCCGCTGATGTGGCGCACGAAATCAAGAACCCGCTTACCTCCCTGCATTCGGCGGTTGAAACCGCGCTAAAAATCAAAGACCCGGAACGCCAGCAGAAATTAATGCTGGTTATTGCCGATGACGTGAAACGCCTTGACCGATTGATTACCGATATTTCACAAGCATCGCGCATTGAAGCAGAGCTGAGCCGCGCCAAAACCAAACCCATTGCTCTGGAGCGCATGCTGGAAATGGTCGTTGCGTTATATGAACCGATTGACGACACACCCAAACCCAACGTGGTGCTTGAAACAGGCAAGGATGTTCATGCAGTGATTGATGGTTCGGAAACACGCCTTGTGCAGGTATTCCAGAATTTAATCGGCAATGCGCTGTCATTCTCGCCCACGAACGGCACCGTGCGCGTAAGCCTTGTAACGGAGCGCGGGATAGCGCGTGTAAGCGTTGCCGATGATGGCCCAGGCATACCGGAAAACAAGCTGGAAGCCGTTTTTGAGCGCTTTTATTCCGAGCGCCCGGAACATGAGGAATTCGGCAAGCACTCCGGCCTTGGCTTAAGCATCGCCAAGCAAATCATCGAAGCGCACCAAGGAAAAATTACCGCGCATAACATCAAGGATGCAGCAGGCACGGTAAAGGGCGCATTGTTCGTCGTGGAACTTCCCCTTTCCAAATCAGAATAATTTTAAAAATTTTGGGTAATAAAAAAGCCGCCTGAAGAGGCGGCTTTGTTGAAACGGTTTTTCAAAAATTACATTTCGTATTTTTGAGCAGCCACTCGCGGAGCATGTGACTGAGCTGGCTCATGAGGATTTTTCATTGCATAAATAATCGCAACTTCACCTGCGCTCACAGTCGCACCTGCGGTCCAAATATCTGCACTAAGGTGGGATGCCTGAAATGCACCCATTGCTTGCTCTATGTTTGCTCTAATCATCGATTAGACCCTTCTTAATCTGTACCCTAATAATAATTCCTATAAAGTTACTATACTATGAATATTTGCTTGCAAAAACTATTCTTTTAGCAAGGTGGTATCAAATGCCTCAATCGGCTTGCCTTTATCGGTGCGAATAAGGAATAACTTACTGATATTTAACAGTTCTTTGTGCATTTTGTCGTTCATAATGTAGTCAAATATGCGGCTGGTGCCGTTATCATAGACTAGCTGGATTTTTCTTTTTGAAACCAAATACTTAACCCATACTGGGGTCGCTTCAAACAAACCATCGTGAATCAGGCAGGCGCGGCCACGCGCGTTAACGGTTAACGTAATCGCCGTTACGTATTCATAAGCAGATTCTGCACCTTTGGTTGTGGTTGCTACCGCTGCCGTATGCACTTCGTTTTTATCCACGGTTTAGGCCCTTATCCCTCGGGCTCGTTAAGCCAAACGCCTCCCTACGCGGGGGCGCGGCACGTTCCATGATGCTTACAAAATGTTTAACAAGCGCTGAATGAAAGAATAAAGGCTTATACAAACATGCTCTCCTGTATGTGCCTTAAGAAAGCCTATGCCTTATTTTGCAGAGCAACAAGGTTTTTAAGGTTAAAAATCGATTAATCGATTTGACCGGCCAGTTGAGGATTATTTTAGCTCAAAATACGCACCAAAAGAGCTATCCGCGGTTTTTATTAGCCCGCTTTAGCCCGTGCATGGAACGCAGCGATGAGCGTACCATCATCGAGATAATCAAGCTCCCCGCCAATCGGCAGGCCATGTGCAAGGCGTGTAAGCGATACGCCTGTACTTTCCAATTGCTCGGCCACCACATGCGCGGTGGTTTGCCCTTCCAGCGTTGCATTGAGCGCAAGGATAACTTCACGTACAGGCTGCGCGGTGCCGCGTGATGCGGCCACGCGTTGCAATAAACCACCGATGCGCAATTGGTCAGGGCCAACACCATCCAGCGCGGACAGCGTGCCGCCCAGAATGTGATAGAGGCCTTTGTAAATTCCACTGCGTTCCATCGCCCATAAATCGCTGACATCTTCAACGACACAGACCATCGAACGATCACGCCGCGTATCACTGCATACCGCACATGGATTTTGCGTATCAAGATTTCCGCAGGCTTCGCACAGGCGCATGGTGCGGGCGGTTTCCAGCATCGCTTCGGCAAGCGGCTTGAGCAATGTTTCTGGCTTTTTCATCAAGCTAAGCGCGACGCGGCGCGCGGAGCGCGGGCCAAGACCAGGCAGCTTTGCCAGCAATGCGATTAAACGCTGAAGCGGATTATCCGTGCCGAGCATTTAATTATCAGGAAAATGGCAGTTTAAAACCGGGTGGCAATGCCATGCCGCCCATGATTTTTTGCGTTTCGGATTCCACATGTTGTTCGATTTTTTTGCGCGCATCGTTATAGGCGGCAACAATCAAATCTTCGAGCATGCCGATGTCATTCGGGTCAACCACCTTTGGATCCAGCGTAATCGTCTTGGCTTCACCGCGGCCGTTTAAAATAACAGTCACCAATCCACCGCCCGATGCGCCTTGCAGTTCGGCTGCGGCCAAATCATTTTGCATATTGGCAAGGCGGGTTTGCATTTCTTGCGCCTGGCGCATCATGTTACCGATATTTTTCATCTTTTTCCCTGTCTTTAGTTTTTATTCGTCGTCATCAAAACTGATATCAGCAAGCTCGGTGTCCTTGGCTGCAGACACTTCGGCCACTTCAACTTCTTTTACCTTGGTACGCAAAGCGGTCAGCTTGGCATCTGGAAAACCATCCAGCACTGCTCGCACCAACGGGTGGCTTTCAGCGTTCTGCATGCGGCTGGCTTTACGCTGCTTTACCGTTTCGCTTAAGGTTGGCGCGCCCGTTTCATTAGATAAGCCGACGATCCAGCGCTTGCCAGTCCATTCGGATAAAAACTGGGTTACCTTGCCCGCAAAATTTTGGGGGGCGCGGCCCGTTACGCGAATATCCAATACTCCTGGCGCAAAATTCACGACATGCACTTCGGAATATAGATGGCTGAATAGCGTGATTTCTTTTTTTTCTTCAAACAAATTCACCAGCGCTTCAAAATTTTCTGGCATGGGTGAATACGCAACCACAGCTTGCACTTGCGGCACTGCTTGTGCGCGTACTGCTATGGGCTGCGGGCTTGACGCTGCCACCGCAAGATTACCTTGGCTACGCATCGCATGCGCACCATTGCCGTTGCCGTGACCGTTGCCGTTTTGGCGCGGCGCGGCATATTCACTCACCCCTGTTTCTTGAATCTTCTTAATCAAATCGCCAGGCGGTGGTAAATCCGCAGCATAGCTTAAACGGATTAGCACCATTTCAAGCGCCGAAAAGCTATCGGGCGCTTGCTGCACTTCGCTCATGCCCTTTAGCAACATCTGCCATGTGCGGGTCAGCGCGGGCATGCCCAGCTTTGCACCCAGCGTCCCGGCAAGATTACGTTCCAGTTCCGGTAATGCCTGGCCTTCCGTCAACTTTGGGGAGATTTTTGCGCGGGTTAGCGTGTGTGCAATATCGGCAAGGTCATGAAGAATAACCAGCGGGTCAGCGCCAAGCGCACGCAGTTCGCTTGCGATATCCAATGCCTTTGCAGGCGCGCCCGTATGCAAACTTTCAAACAGCGCAATAAGTTTCGCGCGATCAGCAAGCCCCAGCATGGTGCGCACATCCTCGGCTGAAACCGTGTTGCTTTGTGCGCGGGCGATTGCCTGGTCAAGCAAGCTTAACCCATCGCGAACCGAACCATCAGCCGCGCGCGCAATAAGCGCAAGCGCTTCATCTTCGGTATCCATTTTCTCGGCTTGCGAAACGCGCTTGAAATGGCCTTGCAACACAGCGGCATCGACACGGCGCAAATCAAAGCGCTGGCAGCGTGATAAAACGGTTACCGGCACCTTGCGGATTTCCGTGGTGGCAAAAATGAACTTGGTGTGCGGGGGCGGCTCTTCCAATGTCTTCAGCAGCGCATTAAATGCGTTCTTCGACAGCATGTGGACTTCGTCGATGATGTATACTTTATATCGCGCGCTAACAGGGCCATAGCGCACTCCGTCAATAATATCGCGGATATCATCAACACCGGTGCGTGATGCAGCGTCCATTTCCAATACATCAACATGGCGGTCTTGGGTAATCGCTTCGCAATTCGCGCAAACCCCGCATGGCGCGATGGTGGGGCCGCCCTTCCCATCCGGGCCAATGCAATTCAAGGAGCGCGCAATAATACGTGCAGTTGTCGTTTTACCCACGCCGCGCACACCCGTCAGCATATAGGCCTGCGCCAAACGCCCGCTTTCAATTGCGTTGGTCAGCGTGCGCACCAGAATATCCTGCCCGATCAATTCATCAAAATTGGTGGGGCGGTATTTGCGCGCAAGCACACGGTACGCGGTTGGCGCATTCGTGTCTTCTTCAGTCATTTCGGCAAAAAGCATGCTCATAATTTTTTAGAATAGGGATGCAGGACACATGAATAAAGGGATTCTTTATGGCTTAAAAAATGGCTCAATCATTAGGGTTTAGGCTATCCAAGGCTGCGTTTTAACATTGGTAAAAGCTTGCCTTGCTGAATATCCAGCAAGGATAGTTGGTTCGCGCACATAAAACGGAACAGGCTTTCGCGCTCCAGTTTTTTCAAGGCATCCATGCTGTCCACATTTCCATGCCATGAACCGACCGTGCTGTAGCGTACATCACTGAATGCAGGAACGCCTTGCTGCAACGCTTTCCATGCGACGGATGAATTAAACGCAATCACCGCACCTGCCTGCGCAAGCGCATCTTCCAGATTTTCAGGGTCATCCTTGCGGCGGATTTTCGGGGTTAAGCCGAATTGCCTTGCTTTTGCTTCTGCCGCTGCGATCCATGCCGCATCATCTATATGAAAAAATGCCGCGGTATGGTCGGTTGGCGGGCAAAGCAGCGCAACATCGCCGCCGTTTTTCCACGGCGAAATCTTTGGGCACTTCTCTGATTGGATTTTTTCATCAAACAGGCTTTGCGTATTTTTATACGCAATGCGGTACTGGCCATCAAAATGACCGGGATCAACATAGCCTAAATCAACGTTAAACCAGTGCTTGCCAGCCTTTTCGATGCGGCGATACACATCCGCCATGCCACGCAAAATGCCATAGCCAATATGCACATCGGTTGCATTTATTTTTTCGTCTGAACCATCCAGCGGCGTGGCCAGCACCCCGTCATTCTTGAAGCCCATTTTCAGCGACATACCAACACGCTGTGAATACGGATGCTCTGTGATCCAGATGGTGACTTGCATATGCGGTTATCTTAAGAGCGAATGGCGTAAAAGGGCAGAGCCGGTTGCGACACTTTTTTAGGTGGCGCAGAGGCATCGCCCAAAATAATCAAGTGGAAGGTTGAAACATGACCCGATGCATCTCGTTACGGGTGCTTCCTTTCGGATCTGGCCGGATTGGCAAGCGTTACTCGTCCATGCCAACCTTCCGGCGATGGTTATAAAGCAGTTTTATTCAAGTTGAAATGCCTTATTTAGGCTGAATTAAGCCTGCTTGCCTTGGCAGGCATGTGGCATTCCTGTGCTAGTCAACGCGACAGGTGCAGCGCAATGCTCCCGTTGCCATGTTCAGGCATAAAGTGGTGACCCCGAGAAGATTCGAACTTCCGACCTACAGTTTAGGAAACTGACGCTCTATCCAGCTGAGCTACGGGATCGTGAGTTACAGAATATCACACCACAATGCCCCTAAACAACGTTTAAACAATGCGCCTAATGCGCTTCTTTCCAGTTACGCCCAAACCCTGCTTCGGCAACCAGCGGTATGCTTAAACCTGCTGCGCCTTCCATCACGCTGCGCACTACTTCGGCGGTGTCTTCGCGCTGGCTGTCGGGGACTTCGAATAATAATTCATCATGTACTTGCAGCATCATGCGCGCGGAAAGCTTACGTGCTGCCAGCGCATCATGCATATGCGTCATGGCTTTTTTCATGATGTCTGCTGCTGTGCCCTGAATGGGCGCGTTAATCGCCTGGCGCTCGGCAAAATTGCGCATTGGCCCGTTTTTCTCATTAATCCCGCGAATATGGCAACGGCGACCGAATAGTGTCGTCACGTAACCTTTCTCCCGCGCTTCCTCTTTGCATTTTTCCATGAACACGCGCAGTTCGGAAAAGCGGTTAAGGTAATCCTTGATAAATGCATTGGCTTCGGACGGCGTGCAGCCAATTTGCTTTGCCAAGCCAAACCCGCTGATACCGTAGATAATGCCGAAGTTAATGGCCTTGGCCTGGCGGCGCTGTTCGGGCGACACATGCGCCACTTGCAGGCCAAATACCTGCGCTGCCGTGGCCGCGTGAATATCCAGCCCATCCAAGAATGCCTGCTTCATCGCCGTGATATTGGCGATTTCAGCAACGAGACGTAATTCGATTTGCGAATAATCGACCGATAATAAAACACAGCCTTTATCGGCGATGAATGCGCGGCGGATGGATTTGCCATCTTCCGTTCGAATGGGAATATTTTGCAAATTGGGGTCGGTTGACGATAAGCGCCCCGTTGCCGCGCCAACCAGATTAAACGATGTATGCACACGGCCCGTGCGCGGCGAAACCGATTCAGGCAATGAATCGGTATATGTTGATTTGAGTTTGGAAAGCCCGCGCCAATCGAGAATTTTTTCGACAATCGTGTGGCCTTGCTCGGCCAATGGCTCCAGCACATCGGAACTGGTGGAATACGCGCCAAGCTTGCTTTTTTTACCGCCCGGCAAACCCAGTTTTTCAAACAGCACTTCGCCCAATTGTTTGGGTGATGCGATATTAAATGAAATGCCCGCTTCTTCCACGATGTGTTTTTCCAATACCTGCAACCGCTGTTCGAAATCACGGCTTAGGTCATGCAAAAATTCGCTATCAATGCGGATGCCCGTGCTTTCCATCAGCGCAACCGTGCGTACCATCGGTTTTTCAATGCGCTCATAAACGGTTTGCATTTTTTCGGCTATCAAACGCGGTTTCAGCAATTGATATAAACGCAACGTGAAGTCCGCATCTTCCGCCGCGTAATTACACGCCTTTTCCAGTTCCACCTGTGCGAAACTGATTTTCTTTGCGCCCGTGCCCGTCACTTCGCTGAATGAAATCATTTTATGTTTCAAATGCAATTCAGCCAATTCATCAAGCCCGTGGCCATGCGCGCCAGCATCCAATACAAAGCTCATCAACATCGTATCATCCAGCGTGCTGATGGTGATGCCATGCTGCGCAAGCACCTGCGCATCAAACTTCAGGTTATGGCCGATTTTTAAAATCGCATCATCGTTCAAAACTGTTTTCAGCGCTTCAATCGCAATGCGCAGCGGCATTTGCTTGGGCCGGTTTTCGCCGCCCAAATCCAACTCGCCCGCCTTGGCTGCACCCTTCGGGTCAACATGGTTGAGGGGTATGTAGCATGCCTTGCCAGGACTAAGCGCAAGCGACACACCCACCAGCGTTGCGGTACTGGGCATTAGACTGTCTGTTTCAGTATCTACCGCGATGAAGCCTTGCTTCTTTGCGGCTTCCAGCCACGGTTCCAAATGGCGGATATCCTGGATAAGTGCGTATTCCTGTTTTGCGCCAACAAGGTCAGCGGATGCTGGTTTGATTTCGGCCTTTGGCGCGGATGCAGCAACTGGCGCGGCAGGTGGCGGCGCTGGAGGGCTTTCAGATGGCTTTGCGCCAAAGCGTGCAAGCAATGATTTGAAATTCTGCGCTTCAAGAAAGCTGATAAGCCCGGCGCGGTGATTGGCATCAACCAGCAAGGTATCCAGCGGTTGCGGTAATGGCACGGCATCATCCAGCGTGACCAGTTTTTTGGAAATGCGGATTTGCTCGGCAAAATTCTGTAATACTTCGCGGCGTTTGGGTTGCTTAATCTCGCCAGCGCGTTCCAGCAATTGCTCCAGCGAACCATATTCGGTAATCAGCTGCGCGGCGGTTTTCACGCCAATGCCCGGCGCGCCCGGAATGTTATCGGTTGAATCGCCCGCCAGCGCCTGCACATCAATCACCTGCGATGGCGGCACGCCGAATTTTTCAAGCACTTCGGCATCGGTGATCGGTTTGTTCTTTAAGGGGTCGTGCAATGCAACGCCGTCACGTATCAGCTGCATCAAATCTTTGTCCGATGACACAACCACCACATTCCAGTCTTTTTCGCGCGCAACCTTGGCATAGGTTGCGATTAAATCATCAGCTTCATAGCCTTCGCTTTCGATGGACGGGAAGCCGAATGCGCGAGCGGCTTCGCGCACCAGGGCAAATTGCGGGCGCAGTTCTTCGGGTGCTTCGGGGCGATGCGCTTTATATTCCGGATAAATATCATTGCGGAAGGTTTTGCGCGCCGCATCGAAAATAACGGCGGCGTGCACAGCCTTCACATCGCTTTGCAGCCGGTTGAGCATATTGCAAAAACCAAACACCGCGTTCACGGGGGTGCCGTCCGGCCTATTCATCATTTGAATGGCGTAAAACGCCCGAAAGATAAAGCCGGAGCCATCAATCAGGTAAAGGATGGGTTTTGTATCTGACATTAGTGGGCAGAAGAAGCAGAAGCGCCCTTGGCGAGCTGGTAATGCTTGCCGCAATAAGGGCAATCGACAAAGCCTTCCTTATTCACCGTTAGGAAAACACGCGGATGGCCTAAGGGCCCCTTGCCGCCATCGCAATTCAGTTGCGGCGCATCGGTTTCAATCACTTCAATTGGGGCAACAGACTTTTTATGGGAAAATTTTTGCATGATTTTTTATGCGCTTACGGTGGACTTTAACGGGCTGGATGCTTAGTTTATATAAGCAGCTTCCATTTTAGCGCTATCCTCTTTTCTGTCCACCTTATAGTTATCATGCAGCAAAACAGCACACATAGTAATGATGGGCCTTATGCCATCGAATTGAACGATTTACGCAAAACCTATAAGGCCGGCAAAAAATCCCCTGAAAAGGAGGCGCTCAAGGGCATCAACCTTACCATTGAAAAGGGCAGCATGTTTGCATTGCTTGGCCCAAATGGCGCGGGCAAATCCACACTCATCAACATTCTGGCTGGACTTGTCATCAAAACATCGGGCACTGCCAGAATCTGGAACTATTCGATTGACACCGACCAACGCATGGCAAAATCCGCCATCGGCATCGTGCCGCAGGAATTAAACCTTGATGCATTTTTTACGCCGCGTGCCTTGCTGGAAATTCAGGCGGGGCTTTACGGCGTTCCGCAAAAAGAACGCCGCACGGCAGAATTGCTGGACGCTGTGGGCCTGACCAAGCAAGCCAATTCATACGCACGCACATTATCGGGCGGGATGCGCCGCCGTTTGATGGTGGCAAAGGCGATGGTGCATACACCGCCCGTATTGGTTTTGGATGAACCGACCGCAGGCGTTGATGTGGAATTGCGCCGCGCATTATGGGATTACGTGCGCGAACTTAACCGCCGCGGCACCACCGTATTGCTAACCACACACTATCTGGAAGAAGCCGAGGAATTATGCGACCGGATTGCCATTATCAATCGCGGGCAATTGGTAGCAAACGAACCCAAATCGCAATTGCTGAAACGGTTGGATAGCAAGGAATTGCATATCACGGTGGATAAGGATGTGATCGATATCCCGGTTACCTTGTTGCAATACAATTGCACCATCAGCGAACCACGCAAATTATGTTTACGTTACCCACCCAGCGGCGCAACCGCAGGACAGGTGATTGACGCCGTGCAAAAAGCAGGCCTCGGCATTGTTGATGTCTCATCAAAAGAAGCGGATCTGGAAGATATTTTCCTGCAACTGACCAGCAGCAAGGCAGCTGCCTAGAAATCCATGAGCATGTTTTTTGCATTTTGGGCATTATGCCACACATGGCTGTGGAGTTCGGTCAACCAGATGAACCGCCACTGGCAAATTCCGGGGCAGCGTCTTATCCGCTGGCGCATTTTTATTCCTGCGCTGATTTTATTGCCGGCTACCTTTTTTGTTCCGCCGCCGATTGACCCTATTTACTGGATTGCGACGTTCATCAGCGCGGCGATGGTCAGTTTGCATGACATGACCATGTATAATGTCTCCGCCAAATATGGCGCGCAGGTCGCATTCCGCCTGCGCCCGCTCGTATTACCCGCCGTGTTTATTGTGTGGCTATTCCTTCGCCCGCAGCAATTCACCGCATTGCTGGCCAGCCCTGTTATTGCATCCAGCATTGTGGCTTGCCTTGCGGCCGCAACCTATTTCCTGATGCGCCTCAATAAATGCGTTATTACGAAAGCGGCGTTTTATGAAATGATTCCGGTCATCCTAACGGGAATTATTTTTGAAGTGACCAACAAAACCGCAATGGACCATGCCATCTATCCCAATAACTCGCTTTATTATGTGTTCACGGTCAGCGGCGCGCCCATTTTGGTATCGATGGCGATGGCCGGAAAAAATGCAGGCGCACACATCAAGGACATGACGGGTATCGCAAAGCAAGGCGTGTTGCTTGGCGCGATTGTTGTGTGTTCCATGAGCAGCAAAAATTTGGCGATGATGCTCACGCCAAACCCGGCCTATGTCACCGCCATTACGCTCACCGCGCCATTCTGGATTTCGCTATACCTAAAACTGCGCGGCGAAAAGGAAGAAGCCGATTGGGTTGCCGGCACTGGCCTTGTGATATCCATCATTATCATGACGTTATTGGCCGCTTACCTGCCCCATTAAGCGATTATCTGCTTTTTAAGCAAGGCTGGTTTATGGTAATTTAAGTCAGCGGGACCCATAGCTCAACTGGATAGAGTGTTGCCCTCCGAAGGCAGAGGTTGGTGGTTCGAATCCACTTGGGTCCGCCATTTTTTATTGGCGCGACTGCGCTGGTTAATTGGCGCGAATGCTCTGGGCTTCGCCCAACCGCGACTGCGCTGAATGCCACTCGCTCTATTCCACCGCTTCAGTGGCGGAACAACCGTATTGGGCATAATGATTTTTCCAGAAAATCAGGCGCGTTTTTTCTGCTGCTCATGCTGCACCGGGATGTGCGATTCCACAAACCACAGTAACTTATCAAGTTCGCCAGCATGCTGCGTCAGTAAATCAGTGGTAATCGGGTCGCCGGAATTCTCGGTGTGCTTGATGCCTTCGCGCAGCGATTGCCCAAACGCCGCAAGGCTGGCGGCAACTGCAAACAAATGTTCCTGCGTATCTGCAAGGCCGAGATTATATGGAACAAGCACGGATTGTTTTGCGGCAACGGCAACAGTGCCTTGCGCTGTGCCACCTAATGCGCCAATGCGTTCGGCAATCGCATCATAGGTGTTTTCAACTTCCGTGGCGACCTTATCAAACAGTTCATGGGCAGCGATAAAGCCGGGGCCACGCACATTCCAGTGCGCCTGCTTGACCTGCGCATGTAAATCAATGGCGGTTGCAAGGTTTTTGTTAAGCAACGCAATCGATTGCGCGCGAATGTTTTCAGATAATGTATTGAATGTGTGCTGCATGGGGAAACTCCGTCAGGGGAAAGGGATTTAAGGGGCCCAAAAACAAGGACACCTACACTGGCAGCGCTTCTAAATGCCAGTGTAGGTGATACCCCTTGACCATCTCCATCTAACCAAGATGGGCATAAAGAAGCGATGCGGTTTTTCAAAATTCTTTGTGAATTAATTTAAAGCACATTTAAATCACTTATGAAGTTTTAATGATGATGGCAGATGTCGCCATCGCTTCCTTATCCAGAATTTGGCAAGGTTTGCGCTCTTGCCGCTCCCGCCATTCCTTCCATTCTAAATGAGGCGTATCATGTCAAACGCAATTGCAAAGTTTCGCTCAGGCATCGCTGCCACCGCACTGATTGGAGCGATGGCCGTCACATCCGCATGTACCAGCGACCGCGACTATGATGAAAACGGCCATATGCGCAACCAAGCAGGCCTCAGTTCATCAGGACTCTACAGCAAGAACAGCTATCGCGACCCAAATCCAAGCTATGAGCCAAGTGACGATATGAGAGGAGCGCGCGACAACAATTCCCATGATGATGCACGCGATGACAGCCGTTATTACCCGCGCACTGCGCAAGAACGCCAAGACCGGATTGAAGAGCGCATCGCCAATTTGCATGACGCGCTAGACATCACGCCAGCGCAGGAAGCGCAATGGAACGAGGTTGCCGATATCATGCGTGATAATGAAATGGCGACATTCCGCTTGCTGCGCGACCACATGGCAAACCGCAACAGCCGTAATGCGATTGAGGATTTCAAATCCTATGAGCGCGTTGCATCATCGCATGTTCAGGGCATGCGTTCGCTCATCCCTGCATTCGAGGTGCTTTACAACTCCATGTCGCCAGACCAGCAGGAAAATGCTGACCGCGTGTTCAATACTTACAAAGGTCAATGGGAAAAAACCATGCCGGGCGGCCACATGAAAGGCAAGCACAACAGCGACAATTTCAAATTGTATAAGAGCGTTAAGTAACTTTGAAAAAGGAATACGCCATGCAACAGGAGATACTCAACACAGTGCGCACCATCACTTTTGCTGCGCTGCTTGGAATTATTGCCCCGCAAGTAATCTTTATGCCGGAAGCAAATGCCGCCCCCTACCGTGACCGCACCACTTACTACAATGACGGTTATGCGGAACGGCGTGCCTATTATGACAACCGGCGCTATTACCGTGACCGCTCTTATTACCGCGGCCGTCCTGTATATGCAGAACGTTACCGTGAACGGGTTTATGCGCCGCCACCCGTTGTGTATTACCCGCCAGCACCATCTGGCCTTAGTCTAATCTTCCCGCTGCGTTTTAATTAATGCGCCGGAAGATGCGTGCAGGTGGCGGCTCTTGGGGGTCGCCACCTGCATCAGCATCTATATTTATTACACTCGTTTGCGTTTAAGGATATAAGTCGATAGTACTTGTATCATGACGCGGAAATCCATCCACATTATTGGCGGCGGCGTTGCTGGGCTTGGCCTTGCCTGGCGGCTGGCACAGGCAGGCAGGCGCGCTATCGTCTTCGATAAAGGCGCGATTGGCCGCAGCGCAAGCTGGGCAGCAGCAGGCATGCTGGCCGCCGTGATTGAAGCCGAGCCCGGTGAAGATGCGCTTATTCCCTTTGTTCTTGAATCACAAAGCATGTGGCCGGAATTTGCAAAAGAACTACAAGCCTATACAGGGCTTGATGTTGGCTACCGCGAAACCGGCACCTTATTTGTAGCAGCCGAGCGCGACGATGAGGGCTTGCTCAAGCAACGCTTTGATTTTTTAAAAGCGCGCAGCCTGCCCGTTGAATGGCTAGAACGCAGTGAGCTGCGCAAGCGCGAGCCATACTTTTCACCGCGCGTCACACATGGGTTTTACAGCGCCGGCGACCATCAGGTGGATAACCGCGCACTGGTTGATGCGCTGCATGCCGCATGCAAAAAAGCAGGTGTTGAATTACACGCCAATGCCGATGTCAGTGAAATAAAAATTTCCAATGGCCAGGCAACGCATATTGTTATTAATGATGGAATTATTGCGGTTGAAAACCTGGTACTGGCTGCGGGTGCATGGTCGGGCAGCATTAAAGGCGTGCCGCTGGAAGCATTGCCGCCGGTGTTCCCGATGAAGGGGCAACTGGTTGCCATGCAAATGGATGTGTACCAGCCATTGTTAAAGCATGTGGTATGGACACCACAGATTTATATGGTGCCACGCAGCGATGGCCGTTTGATTGTCGGCGCAACCTTGGAAGATAAAGGGTTCGATGCATCGCTGACCGCGGGCGGTATCCTGCATTTGCTGCGCAAAACATGGGAAGCCTTGCCGGGCATGGAAGAATTGCCATTATTGGAAACATGGGCGGGGTTCCGCCCCACCAGCCGCGATGACGCGCCGATTTTGGGCGAAAGCGCCATAAAAAACCTCAGTTTTATGACCGGACAGCACCGCCACGGGATTTTAATGACCCCCCTACTCGCAGCCGCGATGAGCGAGTATATTATAAAAGGAAAGCTGCCGGAGATTGCCGCGCCTTTTACGATGCAACGTTTTAAGTAGGCCACCTTATATAGGTAATTACATGTTGAATTTAATTGTGAATGGGGAAAAACGCGAAACAGCCGCGCAAACCATTCCCGAACTTTTGCAGAATGAAAAATTGCCGCAAGCACATTGGCAAGCGATTGCCGTAGCATGCAATGGCAAGGTGGTAACACGCAGCGCATGGGCACAAACTCAATTGAATGATGGCGATGCGATTGAAATCGTAAAACCATTTGTGGGCGGGTAATGAACGATAATCTGAAGATTGCCGATAAATCATTTTCATCGCGGTTGCTGATTGGCAGCAGCATGTACCCCAACCAGCAAGTGATGCTGGACAGCATTACCGCAAGCGGCGCAGAAATTGTGACCGTTGCCATTCGCCGCATCAATTTGCAAGGCCAGCATTTATCCGTTCAACAATTACTGACGCAGCGCAATTTGACGCTACTACCCAACACCGCTGGCTGTTATACCGCCGAAGATGCCGTATTTACCGCAGAACTTGCGCGCGAAGCGTTGCAAACCAATTGGGTAAAACTGGAAATCATTGGCGACCGTGAAACATTGCTGCCCGATGCGGTTGAACTTATCCGCGCCGCTGAAACGCTGGTGAAAAAAGGTTTTGTGGTTCTGCCTTACTGCAGTGATGACCCGGTTGCATGCCAGCGTTTGGTGGATGCAGGCTGCGCCGCTGTGATGCCACTGGGTTCGCCGATTGGTTCAGGGCAAGGCATTTTGAATTTGTATAATCTCGATATCATCCGTGCACGCATCAGCCTGCCGATTATTCTGGATGCTGGCCTTGGCACGGCATCCGATGCTGCGATTGCCATGGAACATGGCTGCGATGGCATTTTGCTGAACACCGCCATTGCCAAGTCCAACAATCCGGTATTGATGGCCAGCGCGATGCGCCATGGCATGATCGCGGGCCGCGAAGCGTATTTGGCAGGTCGCATTGCCAAGAAAACCCATGCCGAAGCATCGAGCCCTGTTGGCGGGATTGCAACCAAAACAAACAAAAGCTGATGAAGAAACCACTGCCGCAACCACCTGTCATGTTGATTACCGATATCACACAGGCGGTTTTGCCATTGGAAGACATCATCGCCGGCGCATTAGCCGGCGGATGCAAATGGATTGTACTGCGCGATTTAAGCGCCAGTGATAACCAACTATTGAAGCAGGCCATTCCCGTCAAATATCTGTGCAGCAAACATAAAGCAAAACTGTTCATTGGCCGTAATGCAAAAATTGCAAAAACGATTGAAGCAGATGGTCTCCATTTATCATCATCGCAAAGCGTGGATGAAGCGCGTTCCATTTGCGGCGATATCATCATTGGCCAGTCATGCCATAATGCAGATGATTTGATGGCCGCGCAAAAAACCAGTTTGGATTACATCAGCCTTAGCCCCATTTTTGAAACCATCAGCAAGCCGGGATATGGCCCCACGCTTGGCATTCAAAACCTTGCACCATTGTGCAAGCAAACATCACTGCCCGTCATCGCGCTTGGCGGGATTGATGTGGATAATGCGGCCACGTGTTTGAATGCAGGCGCAAAAGGCATCGCGGTCATGGGCAGCATCATGCGCAGCGCAACACCAAAAGAAAGTATGCAAGCGTTGTTAAACGCTACCCCGAAATAACGTTACACATGCCATAATGTGCATCGGCTTGAATCGCTGAACATTGGTTTATGTTTGGGTTTATGTTTGATTTTAAAACACTTTCTTGCCTACAAGAAAGATAGTAACAGCGTAAAATAATTCTTAGTGCGTTCATGGCGCTATTCTTGTTATCATACGCGCTTCAAACCTAACGTCACTAAAGCCTTCGCCTATGGATCCCCAGTTAAGAAATTTCAGCGTCATGATTGTGGATGACGACCGCCTCGTACAGAAGCTTGTCGTGGACGTTCTCAAAAACCTCGGATTTGGAAAAACCCTTCGCGCCGATGATGGCAAGGCTGCCATTCAGATGCTGGATGGCAATCAGGTTGATTTCATTTTCTGTGACTGGCGCATGCCGCAAATGAGCGGGCTTGAATTCATCAAACAAATCCGCAGCGGTAAAACTCGTATTAACCCGTTCATTCCCATCATCATGCTCACCGGTAATGCCGAGGTGCATCAAGTGATTGAAGCGCGCAACATTGGCGCAAATGACTACCTGATTAAACCTTTTACCGTTAAACAGATTACCAAGCGTATTATTGAACTGGTGGATAACCCGCGTGAATTTATTGCTTCGCCAAAATACACCGGGCCATGCCGCCGCAGGAAGAATGTGCCACCCAAGGGCCCTGACCGCAGAAAACCCCGAAAAGTCAAACGATAAGAAGGTGCATCATGTCCGAAGCTCAAGAAGATGATGGCGTTGTAGTTCATGCCCCCGATTTAAGCATGAAGAAGAAGCTTGGGCCCGGCAAATCACTTGGCGCGATTATTACCCCTTCCAAGGTTGAGCAAACTGAAAAAGTCGTCGCCAATTTTGAACCGGAAATCATCAAGGAAATCCTTGCCGAGTTTTCCGAACTTGAAAGCATCGCATCGCATTTAAAACCCAACACCACCGCCACGGCTGAATTGAAAACGTTGATTGAAAAAGGGTTTGCGATTAAATCAAAGGCAGGTTTCTGCAATTACTCCCTTGCATCATCGCTAGCGCGTTTCATGCACCTGTTTTGTGAAACGCTTTTGGAAAAGCAATTGACGATTAAGGACACCAACATCATTTCCTGCTTCGTCAGCATTCTAAAAATCATTTTTGAGCGCAAAATCGTGGGTGATGGCGGCACTACCGGAAACACCATTGTGCAGGAAGCCCAGCGCATGATTTCCCTGAATGGCCCTATGACGGGCGCGGCCACCTAAAACCTTATGTCCAAACTGAATAACCTACGTTATCTGCGTCACATCGACTTGCCCGGGCTTGGCTTTGACGGGCAGGAACGGATTTGCGCGGGCACTGCCGCGATTGTCGGCATGGGCGGGCTTGGTGCCAGCGCGGCATTATACCTTGCGGGTGCCGGCGTTAAAAAACTCATTCTCATTGATAATGACAAAGTTGAAGAAAGCAATTTGCAGCGGCAGGTTATTTATACCGAAAGCGATATTGGCGAACTGAAAGTCACCGCATCGCAAAAACGCCTGCACGCCCTGAACTCCCACGTTCAGATTGAAACGCACAGCACGAGGCTTGATGAAATAAATGCAGCGACAATTTTGAGCACAGCCGATGTGGTTATGGATTGCACCGATAATTTTGCCGCGCGATTTTTATTGAACGACACATGCATCAAATTGAAGAAGCCACTGGTTAGCGCATCCGTGCAGGGCTTTGCAGGGCAGCTTGCAACCTTTAAGCCCTATTTGGGCAAAGGCCATGCCTGTTACCGTTGCCTGTTTCCTGAAACCCCGCCCAAGGGCATGGTGCCATCCTGCCCGGAAGCAGGCGTGTTCGGCCCGATTGTCGGCATTCTTGGCGTGATGCAGGCCGCCGAAGCGTTAAAGGAATTAGCAGGAATTGGCGGCACGCAAACCCGCCTTTTCATGCTGGATAGTCAAAATATGGCAAGCAAAAGCATTCGCGTTGAGCAAAACCCCGCCTGCCCCAGTTGCTCTACAAGCTGCTCTAAACAATAAGGTTTTAAATACACTTTGCAGGTTGCATGGCAAGCAGGTAAAAATGCGCGCCGGAGCACTATATGAGCATACACACGCCCCCACCTATTAAAAAACTGACCGTGCAGGATATTCGCGCTGCAAAGAACCGCACCGAACCTTTCTTAGCACTCACCGCCTATACCGCGCCCATCGCGCAATTAGCCGATAAGCATGCCGACGTGGTTTTAGTGGGCGATAGCGTTGGCATGGTGCTATACGGCATGCCCAACACATTGGGTGTGACGCTAGAAATGATGATGACGCATGGCCGATGCGTTGCGCAATTTTGCCAGCGCGCCTTATGCGTCGTTGATATGCCGTTTGGAACGTACCAAGCATCGCCCGCGCAGGCCTTTAAAAACAGCGCGCGCATCATGAAAAAAACCGGCGCTGGCGCTATCAAGCTGGAAGGCGGCGCAGAAATGGCGCATACCATCCGCTTTCTGGTGGAACGCGGCATCCCGGTACTTGGCCATATTGGCCTTCGCCCGCAGCAGGTTCATGTCATGGGCGGCTATAAGGTACAGGGCAAAACCGAAGACCAGATTGAAATGCTGAAAGCAGACGCAAAGGCCGTTGAAGAAGCCGGTGCATTTGCGATTGTTGTTGAAGGCACAATGGAACATGTGAGCCGCGAAATCACCGCTAGCGTCAATATCCCAACCATCGGCATTGGCGCATCACCTGCATGCGATGGGCAAATTCTGGTCACGGAAGACGTGCTGGGTCTGGTTGCAGGCGCAAAAGCGAAATTTGTGAAACCATACGCCAATTTATACCAGGATGCTGAAGCCGCGCTGCAAACCCTTGAAGCCGACGTAAAAGCGCGGCGCTTTCCTGGCCCAGAAAATCTGTATATCAAAACCAAATGAGTGACTCCCATTTATCGCTACCCTTATGCGTGGATCTTGATGAAACACTCATCCATACCGATGTACTGGTGCTGGGACTAAAGCAATTGGTGCTTACAAAATCATGGCTATTGCCGTGGTTTCTGGTCTGGCTGTGCATCAAGCGGGCAGCCGCCAAGGCATGGCTTGCTAAGGAGTTTGAGCTTGATGTTGCAACTTTCCCCTACCGCGGTGAATTGCTGGACTACCTCAAAACCCAAAAGGCATCAGGACGCAAGCTTTATCTGGTCAGCGCAGCCGATGAACGCATTGTTAAACATGTCGCATCCACCCTTGGCTTGTTTGATGCGGCCTATGGCAGCAATGGCATCCATAACCTGAAGGGCCGCAATAAAGCCAAGTTTATTCGCGAGCATATTGCACGTGGATTTGTATATGCCGGTGACAGTTTTGCAGATTTACAGGTTTGGAAAATGGCCAGCGGCGCAATTTTGTGCGGCAAAGCGCAGATGTTCAAATCATCGATGTTTAAAAGTTTTCTGGCTATCCCTATCGAAGCAAGCTTCGCGTAATGGCTCATAAAAAATGATAGCACAAATCGGACAAGACCTGTTGTTTGTGACGCTGCTATTGGCGCTGACAACATCTGTGTGCGGATTTATTGCCAAGGAACAACACGCGCTGCTGAACCGCATCACACGTTACGGCAGCATTACCATATGTGCTGCAATTGGCATTTCGTTTGGCCTGCTTATTCTTGCATTCGTTCTTTCTGATTTCTCGGTTATCACCGTTTATCAAAACAGCCATACGCTCAAACCCCTCCTCTATAAAATCACGGGCGTGTGGGGTAACCATGAAGGCTCGATGATTTTATGGGTGCTGGTCGCCAGTTTTTTTGGCGCGGTGTTATCCATTGTGCGCACTGGCCTTTCCACCACCATGGTCACGCGCATTTTGGCAACGCAGGCACTGATGGTTACAGGCTTTCTTGCCTTCATCGTCTTTACATCAAACCCGTTTATTCAATTATCGCCTGCGCCAGCGCAAGGGCTGGGATTAAACCCGTTATTGCAAGACCCTGCGCTCGCCTTTCATCCGCCGATGCTGTATCTTGGTTATGTGGGCTTTTCGCTGGCATTTTCGTTCGCGATTGCCGCGCTGCTGACCGGGCAAGTGACGCGTGAATGGGCGCGCGCATTGCGCCCATTCGTGATGGTTGCATGGTGCGCACTCACTATTGGCATCGCGATGGGTTCATGGTGGGCCTATTATGAACTGGGCTGGGGCGGCTGGTGGTTCTGGGATCCCGTTGAAAACGCATCCTTCATTCCGTGGCTTTCAGGCACGGCCCTTCTCCACTCTCTCATCGTGGTTGAAAAGCGCGGCACCCTCAAAACATGGACAGTGCTGCTTGGCCTTATCACCTTCACCTTCTCCATGATTGGCACATTCCTTGTGCGCTCCGGCATTGTGACATCGGTTCACGCATTTGCGCTCGACCCTGAACGCGGCGTGTTTGTGCTGTTGCTGATTGGGCTTAGCGCTGGCTTTGGGCTATTACTGTTTGCATTGCGCGGACACACATTTACGAGTGAACAGCATTTTGCGCCCATCAGCCGTGAATCTTTTCTGGTTTTGAATAATCTGTTTCTGGTTACGGCTGCTGCCACTGTATTGCTCGGCACGCTTTACCCGCTCATTTACGAACTCATCAATGATGCGCAGATTTCGGTTGGGCCACCCTATTTCGAAGCAAGCTTTACGCCACTGATGATGCCGCTGGTATTCCTGATGGGCTTTGCGCCGTTCCTTGCATGGCGGCATGACGAATTAAAGCGCATCTTCCCGCGCTTGCAGGTTTGCTTTCTGACTAGCTGCGCGATGGTGATATTAGGCGTGTTAAGTGACCAGCAACAGGCCCTGCGTTTCTATTTGGGCATTGGCTTTGCCACATGGCTGCTGTCATCCACGGTTCTGGGTTTCATGAAAAACCAGAAGCAAAACTTACTTCAAAAACTTCCTATCAGCCTTGCGCATGGCGGGTTCGCAATTGCGCTGTGCGGCATGGTAGCGAGCAGCCATCTTTCCGCCGAAGCGATTGATTTAATGAAGCCGGGCAGTGAATTGAAGCTGAACCAGATGACTTTTTATTTTGACAAGGTGGAGCATTCAACCGGCCCCAATTATGTGTCAGAGCGCGCCACATTCCATGTGACCGATGCCAAGGGGCTGATTACCACCCTTAACCCCGAACGGCGTTTTTATCCGGTTGGCAAAAAAATGCTCAGTGATGTGGCGATTTATACCAACGGCTTTTCGGATGTATATCTGGTACTGGGCGACCCGCAAAAAAATCCAGATAACAGCGTGAAGGGATGGACCGTGCGCGCAACCGCGCATCCGCTTATCCCGTGGATATGGTTTGGCTGTTTAATTATGGCGCTGGGTGGTATAGCCGCGCTTATTCAGATGCGTGGATTAAGGTCGAGCATTCACGCTCAAAACGGCGCATCAGACGCAGGCTGATCTGGTAATCATCCTTGTCTTTTTCATTCGGCAGCAAATCGCGGCCGATTTTGTCACCAAGCAGATTCAACTGGTCGATAACTTTTTGGCCCTTTGGCGTGATACGCACGCGGGCTGAACGCCTGTCATGCTCATCCGTCAGGCGGTCAAGATAACCACCTTCCGCAAGATTTTTGATGTTATAGGATGCATTTGATCCAAGATAATAGCCGCGTTCGATTAAATCGCGAACGGCCATATCCTGATTGCCAATGGTGGCAAGCATCATGATCTGCACGGGGTTGATATCGCGGATGCCCACGCGGGTCATCTCAAGGCGAACCACATCTAAAAAACGGCGGTGTAAGCGCTCCATCAGCTGGGGCAGCTCAAGCATTAAGGTCGACATAGGAAGTGCGTTTGACATATGCAGCCTGATTCATTGGTTAGTGGGAACGAGCTTTCAGCATATTTCATTACTTATAAAATTGGGTTAAGCTTTGATAAACTTTTACCTTCATTATAGGCATTCCATGACACACCTAACCCGCAGCTTTTACAGCGTTTTTTCAGTTGTTTTACTGGGACTTTGCCTCAGTGGGTGCGCGGATTCCGTCAGCGTGGAAGCGCCAGTAAAACCACAGGCATCTTCATCAAACATAAAAAGCAAGGCATCTGGCCCGCAGATTGAACGAAAATTATACACGCCCACATCATCGCGTGAGCCTGAAAAGGAAATCGATGATGAGGATGATGCAACTGCAACGCTGCTGCGCACCGCAGAGAAAATGATGGCAAGTAATGATTTGACCAGTGCCGGCATGCTGTATCAACGCGCGCTGAGCACCAACCCTGATTCCATTGCCGCGTTAAAAGGCCTGGCACGCATTGCGGAGCTTCGTGAAAAACCGCAGGAAGCATTGCAGGCTTACCGTGAAATCATTCGCCTTGATAATGAAAACGAAGCCGCGCATATGGGTGTTGCCAAGAACCTTATGACGCTTGGCCTGCATGACAAGGCGATTGATCAGCTTAATAAATTCCGCGACATAAAAGGTGATAGCCCTGAAATTTTAAACATGCTGGGCATGGCCTATACACGCGCCGAGGAAATCCCTGGCCATTATGAAAAAGCGATTGAAAGCTTTAAAACATCGATTTCCATCGACCCGGATCGCCTGACCACCCAGAACAATCTTGGCTTTACCTATATTCTGGCCGGACGCTTGGATGAAGCGATTGCGATATTTGAAAAACTGGTCGATGACCCGCGCGTAACCATTCAGCACCGCCAAAATCTTGCCCTTGCCTATGGCATGGCAGGACGCGAAAACGATGCGCGCAAAATCGCGCTACAGGATTTGCCGCGTGCCGCTGTTGAAAAAAACATCGCCAGCTACCGCAAGATGCGCCAAAAAGCATTAGGCATCATGCCGGATGAACCAAAGATTGTGCTGAAAAAAGCACCCGTTAAAAAGGCATCGCCAGCGGAAGCAAAGAAAGAAAAGCCAAAAGCCGAGACTGCGCCAGTTGCTGCACCAACCATGCCCGCAGCCGATGCCGTGGCGCCATTAGCCCCGCCAGAGCCAGCAAAGCAATAAGGTTATTTGTTAAGGTCAAATACGCGGATAATCGCGGGGCCAAGCAGCACAATAAACAGCGTGGGCAGGATGAATAAAATCATCGGCACGGTTAATGTTGCCGGCAATTTTGCAGCCTTCTCTTCCGCCTTCATCATGCGCTCCTCACGCAATTCAGCGGATAACACGCGCAAGGCCTGTGCGAGCGGCGTACCGTAACGCTCGCTTTGGGTAAGTGTGTTCACCAACGCGCGAACAGATACCAATTGCACGCGTTCTGCAAAGCCTGCCAGCGCAACTTTACGGTCAGGCAAAAAGCCAAGCTCCACGGCCGTGATGCCAATTTCTTCAGCCAGAATGGGGGTACTTTGGGTAATTTCACGCGCAACACGGTCAAGCGCAGCATCAAGCCCAAGGCCCGCTTCTGCGCATATCACCAGCAGGTCAAACGCGTCGGGAAGCGATTTGCGCAATACTTCTTCGCGCTTTTGAATGGTATTTTTTAGCCACATATCGGGCAGCATGAATGCGATGGTAGGCAGTCCCAGCATCAGCAGCAGCTTGATAAGCGGCTTTTTCTCGGCAATGCCAAGGCCAGCTGTTAAAAATAAAGCCAGCACAAACAGAACCAGCGGCATGCCAACCTTCATCATGGCAAAGTAGCCAACTGCTTCCTTGTTGCGTATGCCCGCGCGCGCAAGGTTTTTTCGAAGCTCCACCGAATAAAGCCACGGCGTGTTCTTCAGTTTGGCTGCAAGCTGCTTGAAAAAATCTTTTTGCAGCACGCCTTCGCGGCGCGTGGATTGCGATTTCAGTTCAGCGCGCAAATCATCGCGGCGCTGCATTACCGATTTAAGGCGCTTTTCACTGACTTCGGTTCCCGACAAGGCCTGCCATACCAGCATCACAACAATAAACGCGCCCAGCCCTGCGGCATAAATGAGCATGTCGTTATTCATGAAATTCATCCAATCGGCTGTTCCGGTATCAATCATGGCACGTCATCCTGATATCAGATTTCGAAATTAATCATCTGCGCCATAATCCAGATACCAAAGCCAAGCATGCCAAAGGCGATGCCAAGCAGGATATTGCCGCGGGGGTCATTGAACAAAAGCATGATGTACTCGGTTGCAACCAGGCCAAGCACAATGGATACAATAAATGGCAATGCGCCTAAAATCATCGCACTGGCTTTTGCTTCCGATGACATAGCCTTGATTTTTAGCTTAATCTGGCGGCGCTTGCGCAATACCTCGCTCACATTGGCCAGCGTTTCGCCTAAATTACCGCCGGTTTCCTTTTGAATGGCGAGCGCAATAATCAGATAACGGTATTCCGGAACATCCACCCGCTTTGCCACATCCCACATTGCATCTTCAAGGCTGCGACCCATGCGCACGGCATCCTTAATCGTGCGGAATTCATAACCAATAGGATCTGGCATTTCGTCGCCCACCACATTGATGGATTCGCTGATGGGAAGACCGGAACGGATGCCGCGTACCATCGCATCAATCGATTCAGGGAAAAATTTGATGAATTCCTTGCAGCGTTTCTTGCCCTTCATGCCAATAAACACATGCGGCAGCCAGATACCCAGCATCAGCGACAGCAAGGTGGATGGCAAAAGCTTTTGGCCAAAAATGACATGAAACAGCATGAAGAAAATGCCAATCATCAATCCGGTCACCAGCAAATACTCGCTGATGGTCATGCGCATGCCCGTGCGCGCAAGGCGGTTACGCAATTTTTCAGGATTTGGCAGCGCGGTTTTGATAAAATTATCAAAAAACGGAATGCCGCTGTCCTTAACGCTGCGTTTTAGTTCAACTTTTGGCCCTGCTGCTTGTTTTTTTTCTGGCTTTTCTTCCATGCCGGAAACACGCTTGATACGTTTTTCCAATGTTTGGCTATCACCGCCCGGCATCAATGCGACTATCAGCACAATGATGGTGATAACCCCGCCGCCCAGCATCATCAGCATATCCGGATTCATAAAATCTCCAATAATTGCTTATCGAGATTGAAGTAAGCCGCTTTGGGTAGGAAGTGCGGTCGCAGGCCGTGATTGATGAATTCAACGTTCAATTTGCCATCCGGCGCTTCACCTTTGGTCTCGCAGGTGAATAAATCCTGCATGGTGACGACATCGCCTTCCATGCCCAATACTTCGCTAATATAGGTCACGCGGCGCGAACCATCGCGCATGCGGCTGACCTGCACAATCATATCGAGCGCTGAGGCAATTTGCATACGAATGGCGCGCGGTGCCAAGTTTACACCCGCCAGGCCCACCATGTTTTCAAGGCGCATCAGCGCTTCGCGCGGGCGGTTGGCGTGAACCGTGGAAAACGAACCGTCATGGCCCGTATTCATCGCTTGCAACATATCAATCGCTTCACCGCCGCGGGTTTCACCCACGATGATGCGATCCGGGCGCATGCGCAGCGAGTTTTTTAGCAAATCACGCATGCTGATTTCGCCGTGCCCTTCCAAATTCGCAGGACGCGTTTCAAGGCGCACGACGTGCGGCTGTTGCAGTTGCAGTTCTGCCGCATCTTCAATCGTGACAATACGTTCGCTGTTATCAATCATTTTTGAGATAGCATTCAGCAGCGTGGTTTTACCGGAACCCGTGCCACCGGAAATAAGAATGTTCAGGCGGCAGCGGCCAGCGATTTCCAGCACCTTCTTCATTTGCGGGCTGATGGAGCCAAATTTTTCCATTACATCCAGCGTAATCTTTTTCTTGGAGAACTTACGAATGGTAATCGCCGGGCCATCAATTGCCAGCGGCGGGATGATGATGTTTACACGGCTGCCATCCGCCAAACGCGCATCGCATAACGGGCTTGATTCATCTACACGGCGGCCAATCGCATTCACAATACGCTGTGCCACCGACAGCACATGCGCATTATCGCGGAAATGCACATCGGTTAAAGTCAGACGGCCTTTTTGCTCAATCCAGATCTGTTTTGCGCCATTCACCATGACTTCGCTGATGGTTTCATCAGCCAGCAATGGTTCAAGCGGGCCAAGACCCAACATGTCATCAAGCAAACTGGTAACCAGTTCTTGGCGTTCGCTGCCGGATAATGGCGTTTTCTGTTCAGTCAATAATTCGCTGACAACGCCGGTTAAATCACGGCTCAAATCATCGCGCGTCATCTTTGCAGCTGCGGACGCGTCTATTCTATCCATCAACAACGGCTGAATGCTGTCCTTAATGACCTGCACGGTTGCACGCAGCGATGTAGAACGCGGCGTTTCTAAAACCGCTGGCCTTTCATATGCCATCGTTTCCGTTGGCACGTTGGCAGGCACCGATGTAGCTATCGGCGCTGAAACAGGCGCATGCAAAGCTTCATGCGGCATGATGCTGGCACCTTGCCTTGATAAAATCGTATTGATAAGCGCTGTGACTAAATCGCGCTGCAACAGCAAATCAACATTTTCGCCATCACGTGCCAGCCATTCGCCAACGAATGAACGCACCGCCAGCGCCAAATCACCGCGCTTCATTTTCTGTGCATCGGTATGGCTGATGCGCGCAACCAGTTCGGGCATATACTTGTCCCGTAAACTTGGCATGGTGTGCGGTGGTTGAACCATATCAGCCTAGCCTATTTGGTTGCGGGTTTGGTTGGTTTGTTGCCAAGCAACCCCTGGAATAATGATTTGCCTTTTGTGTCTTGCTTTCTGGTTTCTTTCTGGCCCGATAAATTGCGCGCCAGCATAATCAGCGCCTTGGTAATCGGCGCTTCGGCAGCAACCGAAACAAATGGCTTTCCTAAATTCGCGGCCTGTTTTGCGGTTTTAATATCTTCCGGCAATACCAGATCAATCTTAGCTTCCAGATTTTTTTCAAAGGTTGGCTGGTCGATGGTTGAATACGGGCTGTCACCCACATGGTTGACGATGAGGATAGGCATCAAATCAGGGCGAAGGTTTTTTAGATAGGCACGAATGCGGCGTGCATCACGCAGCGATGCCAAGGTTAAATCAGCAACAATCAGCACCGCATGCGCTTCGTTAAGCAATGTCTTTTGCGCGGAGATATGGTGGCGCGGCATATCCACCAGCAGCATATCAAAATCGCCGCGAATAGGCTTTAAAAGGCCCAGCGTTGCATCGCCATCAAAATGGAAAGGCGTATCAAGCGTATCTTCCGCGCATAAAATCGAGAATTTGTCATTATGCTGCACCATAGAGCTGGCAATCAGCAAGCCATCCAAACGTTCTGGGTTTTCAAGTGCGGAACGCATGCCGCGGCCGGGTTCACGGTCAAGTGCAAGCGCCGTGCTGCCAAATTGCATATCCAAATCAACAAGGCCAACTTGCTGATTGAGTTGCTGCGATAAAATCCATGACAGGTTTACAGCCACGGTTGTCACGCCAACACCGCCACGCGTTCCAATCACCGCAACAATTTTGCTGCTATGCAATTCCTTATCAACCGGCTCTGCGCTGCGCTTTGGTTTGGAGGTATTGATGATGGCCTGAACCAGCACATCTTCGCTAAGCGGTTTTACCAGATAATCGGCAGCGCCCAATTGGATGAATTGGCGGTACAGCGTGATGTCGTTATGCTTGGCTAAAAAGATAATCTGCGAATCCGGGCCGCACAGATTGATTGCACGGTTGGCTGCCTGCAGCACATCAGGCTCGGCATCTAAATCCAGCAGCAGGATTTTTGGCGGCGCATGGTTTTCCAGCATGTCAGCAAGCATGTCGAGACCACCCTGCTGTACAACAGCGGCAGGCCATCCCCGTGCTTCTGCAACGCTGCGCGCGATGCGATAGGAGGCTTCGTCACTTACGAAGCCCATAAATTCTTCATGCATGATAAAAAACAAACCACCAAATTTGTACCAAGCAGGCAAACGCAACTAAACTTTTGGTATTGAACTCCTAATTGCGATCTGCTCTGGAAAGGGAAAACGAGTCCTATCCCTTTAAAACACCACAGTTTTGCTAATAAACACTTAGCCCTGCGTTATCATTCCGCGTGCGTTATCACTATCGGAAGCTAGGCCGCCATAATCCGTCAAAACACACCGCATTACTTACCGGTGGCGTTGATTTCTTTAGGATTGATTAATTCTTTTTTCTTGTCAGAGCGATAACGCTCAATGCCAAGAACGCCGGATGCCGCATCGGCCTCGCCCAGCGGCTGGCCATGCAGCAGGTCTTTTGGATCGGCAATCATCTTGCCAAGGTTATACATATCCGCACAGCCAAAGTTCGACGCGAACTGATTATCCAAACCATCCAGCGTATTCTTGTTCCACGCCGGGCATGGCTTTGAAACCGCAACCAGCTTGCCGCCTTTTTCGGGGTTGGCAATCACGGAAACCGCGTGGTTGGGACGCGCCTGGGTTGCATCAAAGCAGCCGCCAAGCATGAGGCATAAAGCCAGTAAAACAGATGAGAGATATGATTTCATCATGCCTACTCCGCGCTATAGCCAACTGGGCCTTGCAAAATCTCGCCCATGTTTCTTGGCTCGTTAGGAACACTGTTGGAATAGGTCTTGCCAAGCAGGATGCGATCAACATCGTTTGCTGGCGCATAACCATCGGTTGGGGCGGCCAATTGTTCAGATGATGGTTTCACAAGATATGGCGTTACGATAATCACAAGCTCGGTTTCGCTGTTGCGAAAGCGCGTGGACGTGAATAAGGCACCCAGCACGGGTATATCGCCAAGGAATGGATATTTGGAAACGTCGTTATTCTGATAGCTGCGGATAAGGCCGCCGATGGCAAAGCTTTGACCACTGCCAAGTTCAACCGTCGTTTCCGCGCGGCGTGTCAGCAGCGCAGGAATTGCAATGTTATTAAGCGAGATGGAACCGGATGTGGTCAGCTCGCTCACTTCCGGGCGAACTTGGATGGAGATGCGGTCTTTGCCCAGCACGGTTGGGGTAAAGGCCAGCGATACGCCATATGGTTTAAATGTAATGGTAATTGCACCATTCTGCTGCGGCACTGGAACAGGAAATTCACCCCCCGCAAGGAAGGTTGCGGTTTCACCTGATTTTGCAGTGAGATTTGGCTCGGCAAGCAGCGTCACTAGGCCATCTTGCGCCAGCGCATCAATCAAGCCGTTCATCGCATAGCCATTGCCATTATAGCCGGCATAAATACCGTTATTGACATTGGAGCGGGCATAACGGTCTGCGGCATTGCTTACATTACTGTTACGCAAAATAGCATCGGAAAGGAAACTTGCGCCGCTCTTTAAACCCAACGTAATGCCACCAGCAAGGCTGATGGTGTCCCAGTTGATGCCAAATGTCTTGCTGATGTTTTTGCTAACCTCAGCAACGCGTACGCGTAATTGAATTTGCTCATCATTCTTCAGGCGCAGATGATTGATAACTTCTTCCTTATCATTGCCAAGGAATTTTCTGGCGATGCGCTGCGCATCCGCTGCTTCTCTAGATGACGATGCCTCACCCTTTAATACGATACCGCCCGGAACCGGCAATGCCTTTATCTTTGGCATGCTGCCCAGCACGTTTTGCAATTTGCCCAAATCCTGATCCACCACAATGCGGCGTTTCAGCAAAATGGTGCCGTCTTTCTTGCTGGCGGTAACCGAGGTTTCGCCCTGCTTGCGGCCATAAATGGTGATAACGGTTGGCGCAACCACCTGCACATCAGCAATATCGGGGCTGGCAATAAATACGGTGTCTGCGGGTTCCTGCAGCTTAATATTCTCGCTGTGGTCGATGCTGAGGACCAATGGCTCTTCCTCGGCACGCACGCCCGTAATGGGCGACATGATGAAAGCAAAAGCGAGCAATAAGGATAGAAGCGCAGATTTCATGGGTCGCTAATGTAAAGCCAGTTCCTCTAGAATTCATTACTAATATTGCGGCAGCATTGTTCTTGATACGAAACAAACCTTGTGTATCCTTGAGATAAAAATGATACGCTGCATGACTATGGTTTGCGCGCGAAAAAACCGCGCACAAACCACTCCATGGGTGAAACAAATTTTCAGAAACTAATTCTTTTTAGAATCGTCGAAGTTTTCTTCGGTTCTGGCTTTGCTACCGCGCAAGACCTGCACGATTTGACCCGATACCAGCGAATGATCATCCGGGCGCGGGATAATCTGGCTCACTTCACTGTCCAGCGTAAGCTGGTCTTTTTCAAACGCAACGGACTCCGCCAATGGTTTTCCATCTGGTGTGGTGTCTTGTGCAATGCTGCGCAAGGAGAGCGAGATCGTTCCAAGCTGTAGCGCAAGGGTCAGTACTTCAGCCTGCTTTGGCGTTACTTCCAATGTTGCAACCTTGGCAACTTTGGCTTTGGCTTCACCTTGATCATTGGCGTCTTGGTCAAGCGCCAATACGCGCACATCTTTTACCACCGTCATACTCGCGCGGCGTTGATTGACCTTGTCATCATCTTGTGAACGGATGGAGTGTGTCAGGATTAAATCGATGCGGTCGCCGGGGAACACAAAGCCTGCAATGCCCGTGACGTTGGTAATGGGCACGGCAATGGCGCGCTTACCGCCATCTAATACCGCGGCCAAAAATCCGCGTTCTTGCGGCTTGACCAACTGGCCTTTCAAAATCGGTTCGCCTGCACGAATGCCTTGGCGCACCACCGCGCCGATATAACTATCCAGTTTTTCGGTTGGTGCATTTTTGATGAAAGCTTGGGTGGTGTGTTCAGGTGCCCATGCCTGCCAGCGCACATGCTGCTGCTGAATGAACTGGCCAGCTGGCACATCGGCAGCAGCTACCAAAATCTGATTTGTATTGTTGACGGCAACGGTTTTGTTGCTCATGGCGCTGCGCATCATCATCATGGTGCCCAGGCCCATAATAATAGCAAGCGCAAGAAATATCGTGCGACGACTGGTCATAGCATCCTCGTTTTATAAAAATCGATGGCCCTAAAAGCTAGACAGCTTGGGACATCATAAATAATGCGGTCACTCCGCCGCATGCTATTGCTACGCCATAAGGAACTGGGGTTTTATGCCAGGGAATTAATTCATTCGTCTCGGTTTTCGCTTCAATCTTTAAAATGCGCGAACGGTATAATGCCGCCACCGCAAACGCCAGCGCAAGCAATCCGCCGGCAAAAGATGTAAACAGCAACAACGTTGCTATCATTTTCGGGCCCGCCCACAGCGATACAGCAGCCAGCATTTTCACATCGCCGCCGCCAAGAAAATTCATCGTAAACATGGCAAAGCCAATGACCAAAACCGCACCCGCGATGAGTACATGATGCAACCACATGATTTCATGCGGCGCCGTCAACACGTAAAGCGGAAACAATCCGACAAGAAACAAGCATATCCGGTTAGAGATAATCAGCTTCTTGATATCACTGAGCGCGGCAACCAACATGGCAATCGCGGCAATGATGAGAACACCATCGTGCAGGAAACTTTTATCGATGATGAGTGGATCAGACATAACCCAACAAACCTTTCAAGAAATAAGCTAGCTTCCCGTTTAGGATTTCGCTCCTTGCATCCTGCGGGCACCCTTGACGGGTGCCCACTTGGATACACGGGGAAGAGCTTTCTCGCCTGTTTAGAGCGATGAGCGGCTTGCGAGATTGGTTTGCACGTCTTGGAATGTTGCTTTGATTTCAGGTCCAAGGGCTACGAGAACGCTTACCATCACAACTGAAATGAGGGCTGCAATCAGGCCGTATTCGATAGCGGTTGCGCCAGATTCATTTTTAATAAAGCGTGCGATTAAATTTTTCATAATATACTTCCTCCGTAAAACATACCGGGGTATTCCGGCGATGGACTAAATTTAGCGCTTCTTCGTTTAAGCATCAGTAAATGAAACTGGTTAGTACCCAAGCAGTTTTCGATGAAAACTAGCGGCAGATTGATTGGATTTTTTGATAAAACTTGATGCAATCTTGGTGTGCTTTGCACCCAAAATTGCCTAGTCAGCTGTAATTCCAGCATTTGCAAAAGTGCCTGTTCGCGGCCATGCATTAGACCGGTTAGTTTGAAATGACGCCTAAAATGCAATGCACCACGCAACGTACTTAACGATTCATTTTGAATAAAACATTGGCTGCAACTTCTTTGCAGTTTTCCGGATTTTTGTCCGTAAAAACATCTGTCAAAACCCTGATATAAATCGGGCAATCCACCCGCAAATAAACTACTCGGCCTGACTTCTATCGCGGAGTCTTGATAAAATAACGCATAAGGAATAGGCAATGCCTCACGAAACCGCCTGTTTTCGCCCTCATTTGGCCTTTATATTTTGTTAAGAAACTGTTCTTATAGATAGTATTAGAACTTTTCTGGAGATCCCTATGCGCTTCACACATCTATTACTAGCTCTTGCATTGATTGTTGGTCTTTCAAACACTGCGAAGGCTGATGGCGACTTTACAAAATCTGCCATCCAAATGGGTACATCCTATTGCACGGAAGCAAGCTTTGAGTGCGACCAATTAAAAACCAGCCAGTCCGAAATCATTGCTGCTGCAAATTCATGCATTGCTCAGCGCTTTAATATCAATGAAAATGTGATGTCGAATTTCCGCTTAAGCGGCGAATACGAAAATTGCGTATTGTCAGACCGTGCCGTTAAAAACCAAAGCGGCTTTAACGTATGGGCAGTTTGCTGCGTGAAGAAATCAGGCGATGAAGGCAACAAGTGCGAAATGAACTGCACGCGCTATGTTGACCAGAAGCAAAACTAAGCGTTTTTATCGCGAATCAAAAAACACCGTCATCCAAAATGTCGGTGTTTTTTTATGCCTGAATACTCTTGTATTATAAGGGCTACTTGGCCTTCTGCTTCTCCAGCTCGTCCACCTTGGCGCGCAGGGCATCGTTTTCCATCTTAAGCTGGCGGATGGCTTCAACGATTGGCGCAATCATCTTGGGATAATCCACACCCAATCGTTTATCCGAAATTCTGGTAACAAGTTCGGGGAAGACCTTTTGCACATCCTGCGCTATCAGGCCCATATCGGAACCGTGCGTTCCTTTCCAATCATAATTCATGCCGCGAAGCTGCAACACGCGGCTTAATGCATTTTCAATTGGCCGCAGATTTTCCTTTGTATTGACATCAGACGTATAAATGAACTTACCGGCTTCAAACGTATCCGCCGTGCCTCGACCAACAATTGAAAGTGTCGCTGCTGAACCCGAAGTCGTGCTGACGTTGAACGTGGATCCACTGACCACGTCGATGCTGGTATTGGATGTCATGGCAAGATTGTTGGCGAAAATCGACAAATTGGGTTGGCCCGAAGCAGGGCCTTGATTGATTTGGGTTACGTTTCGTATGCCAGCGCCGCCCATGTAGAGAGCACCCGTCGCGCCGGATGTTGCGCCGTTTGCTGCACCCATCGATATGCTGCCTGTGCCACCCATGATGATGTTGCCATTGCCCATCAGGATGTTACTGGTTTGCATGGAGAGCGAAAGACCCGCGTTGAACAACATGTTTTCCTGCATGGTACGCTGTTCGGCACTGGTGGATGCCTTGCGGTAGAGCCAAGGCGCCGTACCGGTATTGCTATCTACAGTATAGGCCTGTGCAACAATACGGCCTCTACCTGCCAGAATGTTGAAATCAGCCAGAGGCATGGCAAACGAGTTAAACGCGCCGCAGGCAGTGATAATTGCTGCAGCCGCAGATGCAGCGCAACCATCGGTTGCGTTGGCGTACACAAAGCCGCCTTCACTACCAATCAGCGATGAAATTTGTGCCCCCACCTTATCAGGGAGCAGTACGGTTGGCGTAGCCGCTCTGGTACCTGAATACACCACAAAGCGCCATTGCATGCGTGAAGCAGAAATCGTGTTTACAGCGGTAGTAATTGCGTTGCCATATGCATCAGTTGTATTGAAATTGGCAGGCAGCAAATTGGCGGTTTTCAAATCTGCGATTGTTGGCGGCACGGCAACAAAAGTGCCATCCGCTTCAGCAGCATACACGCCACTTGCCACATATTTGCGCATCGCTTCAATGACCTGACGGTATTGCTGCGCCGCCGATTGCGCTTGCAGCGCCGTGCTGCCACTGGTAAGCAGGCCCCAAAGCCCTGAAAAGATCAAACCGGTAATACCTAGGACAATGACCAATTCAATCAGCGTAAAACCACGATTGAAATTACGCATCGCGCGTTGTGTTTGAATGAATGGTTTCATGGCAACACCCTTTTTTGGTTTATGAGACTACTTTAGTTACAGGTTGCATCACTGACAAGCACGACAGAATTGGCCACCACAGCCGCTGGTAATCCGCCAATGATAATCGCAGAGGGCACATTGCCATCATAGGTTGTGAATGTGGTCGTTTGCCCGGCCGTACTGCGGCCATAAGTGAAATTTTGCTTGATGGTGACCTTGGTCAGCTGGCGCGCGACATCATAGGATGAAAAGCCAAGTGGTTTTTCTGCCGGGGTAACATACGTCACAATCATGCGCCGCGTGGCACCTGCATAGGTTCCCGTAAAAAATACAGTGTTCCATTGATAACTGCCCGCAAGCTGGCTGGCGCGGGCAACCTCGTTAATCGTCACCGTGCCGCCATCGGGCTCGGCAAGCCCGGCCGTTGTGCAGGCATAGGCAAATGCCATGGAATGCCATGCAAGCAGTTGTTGGCCGAGCCCCATTTGCACGCTTAGTAAATAGGATGTAAGCGTCGTAACAATCTGGAGAAACAGACCGACAATCGAAATTGTAATCACTGAAAAGGTGAACATAAACATGCAGCTTGATTATGTTTTATTTGCCTTAACATTGAAATAAAAAAGCGCATGCGGCATGAAAATAGGGAGCTGCCACGCAACAAGTGCCCTTATCTGTTTACCTTAAATCTGAAAAAAACCTAGTTGATGCTGAACCAGAAGCTGGGGTTATTACCCGTTGCTGTGGCGCACAATGTCGTTGCAGCAGCAGTCGTTATTGGGAACGTACCTTCCGTTGTTGGAATCGTTGAGCTACTGCCCACCGAGATAAGGCCTGAGCCTTGTGATGCGTTGGTGTTACGTACAATAAGGTTAATGCAGGTTTGACGGTTGAGGCCAGTGAAGATGATGCCAAACACGTTGATGCTGTTAATAGCGCCCGTGTCGATGGTAACCGGCGTTGCCCATGAACTTATGGCAGCCGTCGTTCCAACACGCATGTCAGGCGGAACTAGGCCCTGCGTGATTGCATTGGTCATGCTGGTGTCAATCGATGTCGCGCCGCCGTTGGAATAAAAATTGCGAACATTCTGCGCGAATGCCAGCATGTTTTTGGATGCACTTTGCTGGCGCATGTTTTCATAAGCAGATGCAGCAGCAGCCCAAATGCCACCCACGATAAGACCAACAATCCCAAGAACAATCGCAGCTTCGATTAAGTTAAAGCCGGCTTCCCTGGCAGGAGATGTGCGGGTGTATTCAGCAGTAGATGCTTGCATGTTGTTTTCCATGTATTGGCAATCATTAGTTGATGCTGAACCAGAAGCTTGGCGCATTACCCGTAGTGGTAGCGCAAAGCGTTGTTGCCGCTGCGGATGTCAGCGGGAATGTGGATTCTGTTGTAGGAATGGTTGCAGTACCACCCACCGCAATCAGGCCCGAACCATTTGATGCGTTGGTATTACGCAAGATGAGGTTGATGCAGGTCTGGCGGTTAAGGCCAGAAAATAATACGCCGAATACATTGATGCCATTGATGGCGCCAGTGTTAATGGTAACGGGGGTTGCCCAAGGACTGACAGCAGCGGTTGTACCTGAACGCATATCGGAAGGAACAAGGCCTTGGGTAATTGCGTTGGTTACGCTGGTATCAATAGCGGTTGCACCGCTATTTGAATAAAAGCCGCGGACATTTTGTGCAAATGAAAGCAAATTCTTTGATGCGGTTTGCTGGCGCATGTTTTCATAAGCCGATGCAGCAGCAGCCCAAATACCACCCACGATAAGACCAACAATCCCAAGAACAATCGCGGCTTCGATTAAGTTAAAACCAGCTTGCTGAGAAGCACGGGTTTCATGTGTGGTGACAGTCGTTTGCATTAATTCCTCCGCAAGGGACATAATGATAGGCAGGTGGGGGTTTTATAAGCCATAAGCGAGCCTACCCAACGCTTATTAATTTAGTGTTACCAATTTAGGCGCTGATTGTCTCTATTAAAAACTAAATAGGGTTAATAGCTTGGTAGCCATACCGGGGGGTGGAACCGGGTAAAAAACCGCTTTTTAAAAGGCTGTACTGCCTGAATTTTGCATATCGCTGAGGATGGTAGTGATTCGCAAAATAGACATCATGGCCCAAGCAATAACGCCACCGACACAGATCAAGCCACCAGTACGGACGAATCCTGCCTGAATAGTGAGCACTTCAATTTGCTCTTCAATCCACTCCTTGGTCACAACGTCGATAATCGAACCCACGTCAGAACGCTCGGATAAAATCTCCAAGTCAAGCGCCACTTGCGGATCAGGAAATTCAAAACCGCCGGCACGCAATGCTTCACCCATATTGCGGCCACGCAAAATTTCTTCACGCGCGGAGTGCAAGCGCTCACGCAGCCACGGCGTTGCTTCCTCCTCCAGAATTTCTACTGCGCGCTTCAATGGCACTTGCGCTTTAAGAAGCGCGGAGAGGCCCAAGAGGAACGAGCTGCCCTGCCAGACGCGATACCATGCCCAAGGCGGATATTTATCAAACTTGACCCGCAGGCTGCCTTTCCAATACGGCATGCTGCCGGCGATAAAAAATATGGTGCCGACAATTATGATGACTAAAAGAATGCCGTTTTGCATCACAAAATCAGACACATCCGCAATACCGCTCATCGCATCAAGCACTTTTTTAGGCGCGGCCTTGCGCATGTTTTCAATCAGGTTCACGCCGAACAGCCAGAACACACCTGCCAGCAACGCCATCATAAATAAAGGATATGAAACCGCTTGAATAATCGCGCTGCGCATTCGCTGCGCGCTATCGCCCACATGCATAATCGCGAGCATGGCATTTGATACCTGTCCGGATTCTTCACCTGCGCGGATCATGTACAGTTCGGCCGATGGCACCCAGTCATTCATCGCTTCGGAAAGTGTTTCCCCTGCCCTATCGCGCTTTAGCCATTCTTGCAATGCCATCGCAGATGGGCGCTCCGGGTGGCGGCCCATATCGGATGAGTTGTACCAAAGGCGTTCAAGCGCGCGTGACAGCGCTTCATTCATTGCAAGCATGCCTTGCAGCTTGCGATAAATGCGGAAACGCAATTTACGATTATTGCGCAGCATCCACATATTAAATTTGCGTCTTAGGTCATCCATTTATCTTTTTTTCCTAAACGTTCTTCTACCATTCGTATTTCGCGATCCGTTGCGCAAGGCCCGACTTCCTGTTCCGAGTCAAAAGGCGATACAACGCCATCACGGATTTTTTCAAGGCCATGCCACAGCATTGAAATACCGTTAAGGCCAAATGGTGATAGCCAGTATTTAGCTGCTTCCTCAAGCTTGTTTTCCGACAGCAGCGCCATCAAACGCGCATCTGTTGCAACAGTTTCCGCAACAATGCTGCGGCCCTGGCGGCCTTGAAAGCAATGACGGCATCCTTGCGGGTTGACGAAGTAAACGCCGCGCATATCGGGTTCTTCAATGTAATCAAACGGGTCAGCATCTTCGCGTATCAGATGGCGCGATGCTTTCATGATTGCAAGGCCAGCGCGTACACGGCGCAAAACAGTTTCATGCGCTGTGTCATTCATCTTGGTGCTGGCTGGAATACGACAATGCGGGCAAAGGCCGCGCAGCAAGCGCTGACAGATTAAGCCCACCAGCAAATGGTGATCATAGACCAGATAAGGCTCTGCGCCTAAGTCGCGCAGACGCTGTGGAATGGCAATCGCAGCGTAAACGTGGATGGTTGTGTAAACCTGGCGACCCGTTAGCGCCAGACGGAAAATGAACTTGGCGGTCTGCAAGTCGCGGGTTTCGCCAAGCATCACGATGTTTGGATCGAGACGCAAAATGCACCGCATGATTTCTGCAAAACTTCTATCGCGTTGTTCGTCTTTTACCGTTGCCGACACGCCGATTTGGCTGGCCCCGATAACACCGCCTTCGGGCGGATCTTCAATCATATAGCATTTCTGCTCCATGTTGGTTTCGGCCATATGGCGATTGAGCACCACGCGAAGCGTTGTCGTTTTACCTTGGTTCACGGGCCCTGAGAAAATACGCATGCCGCCCGGAACGCGGCGCAAGTAACGGATGATATCCGTTTGTTCCTGATTGAAACCAAGGCTATCCACATCGGATTGAATAAAATTCTCCCCAAAGATGCGCGAGCTATCATATTGCAAACGCATATTCAGATAACGGCCACCATCAGCAAGCGGAACCCATTGACAGCGAACTGCCAACACGCCATCCGGCAATGCAATGGTATCAGGGCCTGAACCATGTGTTAGCATGGCCGCTTGGGGCTCAAGCCAGTTTGCCGTTGCGCCTGATTGTCCGGATGAGTGCGAATAAACGGCAGAAAGATATTGCTCGCCTTCTTTTTGCGTCCATGTTTCCCAAAGGCGCAGCGTGCCATCAATACGGAATTCAACCTTGGTGCGGCCGCCGCTGGCTTCAATATGAATATCGTTTGCGCCACTTTCTGCGCCTGCCGCAAGCGTACGCACGATTTGACGGCGAACGGAGTTTTCATCAAGGCGCAGGGTTGAAACCTGACGTTCAAAATAATTATAGGCAGCCTTAATAACGTCCGGGGTTACAAGCCGCGCCGGGCCAACCTGAAAGCCCATGCGCCGCGCGGTGGCGGCAACCGATGTGACAAGCGGCGAATTCCTGTGGCTTGCTGAAACAAGCCATAGGCCTGTATCAAACAGTGCGCAAAGATTTCTGGATTCCTGCGGAATTTTAATATTGCTGCCAACCGCGGTCAGCAAATTGCCTTCGAATACAATTGGTGCATCTTCTTCGCTATGTGTTTCGCCTTCTTCTGATGATGCTTTTTTATCTGCGCCGGTGGGCGATTGCACAGCAGCGGCCATTGGCCCGCGCGGCCGTTTTTCTTCACCCGGCTTTTTTACGGTTGCTTGCTGCCCTATGGGGGGTTTTTCTTCCGCATTATCTTTTAAGGTCGCGCCGCGCGATTGGACAGGAGGACGTTCACGCTGTGCAGGATTGGGAGGGGCTAAACCATTTGGTTCGGGGGGTTTACGCGGACGAGCTACTTGTTCAGGCAACGGCTGTTGCCCACCAGCATGTGAGGCATCTGCTGGGCCGTCTTTCGGACTACTACCCCCAACAAGATCCTTGAACCGCGAAAATACTGAGTCAGACATTTATTGTAATGAAGCACCGGTAGATTCCCTAACGATATAAGAATCCGTCGGAATGGTTAAATTTTTACTTTTTTTGTCCTTAATTAGGGACACACTGGTCAAAGTAATTGATTTTACCAAGCTTCCATCTGGTAATTTATCGCCCGCATGTACGGTTTGGGTCGAATTATCTTCCAAATTTATAACGGCAAAGTAACGACCATCCGTTCCAGAGATACGTCTAATCGACAACTTTTCTGAAGGACCACTGCTGCTCTTGGAAGAAGATGATGACGAAGAAGATGATGATGCAGATGCTTTTGGCGTAAAGCTTGGGGTAACCGCAGGCGTATCTGCTACAGGAATTTTCGGAAGATTGAGTGCCGCCGCAGGAATGGCGGATCCTAACAATCCTGCCGCAGCAGCGGTCGCTGAAGCGACCGATGGCTTATTGCGTTCATCACGCACTTTCTTCAATTCGGTTTGACGCTTTTCAATTTCCAATAACAGGTCAAGACGGTTAATCGCATCTTGTGCACGAACCATATCATCAAGATTGATTTGATCCACTTTTTGCAACCGCGCCATCGCATCAGTTACGGCCGACGGCGTTTGCGGCGACATATTCAACCCACCGCCCGCTGCCGCTGCCGCAGCACCGCTGATTGGAAGCGTGGTGCTTGGTGATGGCACGGGAACAATCGCTGACGAAGTGGTTGCTGGCGCTGTGCCAGTGGTTGCCGTTGTAATGGTGCTGGTGGTGGTTGCGCCAGCGGCAGGTGTAAATACAGGCGCAGTTGTTGATGTTGTTGATGTAGTGGTTGATGCGGTTGGTAACGTGCTGCTTGCTGGCGCAGGCGTTGGAGCTGGCGCGGCAGCAGGCGGCGTGGTTGAAGAAGCAGGCGCAGGCAAGGTATCGGCGAGCGCATCTTGCGCAACCGCTTGCCCGGCAAATGATAAGCCAAGTAGCAAAGCGCTAAAGGCTACTGTGATCAGGGCGTTGGTTCTCATGTCACCCACCTCTCTTTTCATAAATAGTTATTTCTAACGTCCACGTAGTTCCACCATCCCACGTAATCTTATCAACCATCAAACCATTTACATCCTGAAAGTAACGCCACATTTCCCATGGCGGTACCTTACCCGTGTATTTCACACCGCGCTTGCGCCATGGTGGTGGCGGTGGCGGTGGCGGATCCTTCATGTCTGGCGGCGGCTGAACAATCGGGGGATCATCCAGAAGACGAATAACACTTACCGGCCATCTGTCGTGAACCATTAAAGCCGAAAGATCAGTTTCACGCATTAACGGCTCGGCTCCGCGCGGGGTCAGCGCAGGGCCGGTGCTATTTTGCGTCGCCATACTTAAATCTTCTTTAACAGATGAATCGGTCGGGACAAGACCACTAAAATTCTTATCGCGTTGCCAGGTGATATTGAGCTTGTTATCGGTGCAGATGGTCGTGCTGCGCTTCCAGCCCAGCTGGGCAGCCTGAACCTTGGAGATCATGGCGCGGCAGGCTTCTACAACCTCGGTACTTCTTGCGGCCTTTTCCCATCTGCGCTCATAGCATTGGTCGGCGGGCGGCCATTCCCACTTGTTCATCATTTTGCTGACAGGGCCATTCTTGATGGCCTCCTGCTGTGCCTTAATCTGGGCGGCGGTTTGCTCCGCCTCAATGCGCTCCTGCTCGGCCTGCCATTGCAAGGCAAGAAAAATAACCAGTAGCACCACAGCACCAGCCGCAGCCCCATATATAATAAGGCGCATTGGTAGGCGCACAGGCTGCAAACGGCATTCGGCCTTGTCTTGAAGCAATAAAGGCAGCGGAGTCGGGTCAGAACCAGGAACAGCCCAGCCATCTGGGGCATAAATACGCTGGACACCGCCAAGGCTTACTTCTTGCAGCAGGCGGTCACGCGCCGCTTCATCATTATCAAAGATAATATCGCCATCCGGCGCAATCAGATCGTCGCGAACGACAACAAGCCATGTGCCTTCGCGCAAACGGAACGCGCCTGCCCATGAGCCTGGCTGCGCGTTTGCAAGGGATGCGGCCAATGTCGGCATGCCTGACTTATGGCCTTGGGCGCTTTGCGCCAGACCATATTGGGGAATAGCTACGGATTTGCTTGCAGCGCGTACGCAATAGAAATCGGATTGTTGCCCGGGCTGCGCCGCGGCTTCGCGGGCTGCCTGCGCAACACGACCGCTAGGCGATGGCTGCCATAACAGGCCTACAGCATATGTTTGCCTGCCAACTTTGACAACGCCAGCTACCATTACTCATTCTCCGTCCTCGGTAGGGTAATCTCCTGCGGTGTCATCGCAATAAACAGGATTTGACGCACACGTTTATTGGTTACGCCCCCACCAAGCAAATAGTTATATGGATTGCCTACACCTTGTGAACTTTGCGTGACCTGATCCTGGTCAAACCCGGCAAGGATAAGGGTTGATCCGCTGCGCAGCATCGACTGCTGCACAAAGAAGCGTGTTGCGGTTTCAGGGAGCTGGATTTGGTTGGTACCTGACGTAAAGGTCTTGGGCGCACCCACCAAGTCAATCAAGGACAGGGAGTATTGCAGCAGGATGCGGCCATCACCGAGCAAGCGCGGCGTTACCTGAATGGAAAAACCATCCTTAATAATACCCGGTGTAAGCGTGGTATTCTGGAAGGTCTGGCTGGTATTGGTTTGAACCGATGCAAGATATGCAATATCACGGCCGATACGACGTGATACCGGACGGTTGTTCAAGGTAGTCAGCGGGAATTGCGCAACACGCGCGGTCTTACCCACGCTGGAAAGCAGGTTGAAGATACCGCTTACCGAACCGATGGTTTCAGGATTTAAAACCGAAACAGCTAACTGGCCAAGACCTGTACTGGTTGATGCAGGCCCGCCAGCGCCCGTCAGGTTAGCACCAAAGTTGGTGAAACGGCGCAACACAGTATCGAACTTCAGATTGAAGTCCTCGCCTTCATTCATATCGACCGTATAGACTTCCACATTGATGGCAACCTGGCGACCAAGGCGTTCGTTTTCCTGATTGATGTATTCCGCAACACTGCGCATTACTTCAGGTGTCGTCATAACTGTAATTGTACCGGAAGATGGTGACATCGAATAACTGCCCACACCGGACAGGATGGTTTCAAGCGTTTTACCAACTTCATCCCAGAACTTGAAATCAATATCCATGCTGGATGTCTGTGATCCAGCCTGCTGATTGACGGTGGTAACCTGCGTATTGCCGGAAGCCGATGCGTTGTTATTGGTTTGCTCCTTCATGCCGTCTGTGACCTTTTGCGTGCCGGGCAACACATCCATCAAGAAGGTGCGCGTTTCATAACGTGCCATAACCAGCGCACTGCCGTCATATTTCCAGTTCACGCCAAAATGGCTTGCAACGCGGTCAAGCAATCCGGAAAGCGGGCCTTCATAGGCAACCCGCATGCCTGCCTGCGGATATTTTGCAGCTGCCTTGGCAGGGGTGGCGGGTTTTTTGGCAGCCGAGGCAGCACTGCTTGAGCCTGAGCTTGATGACATCGTATCATCGTCATCACCGCTGCCATCATCCACGTCTTTTCCAAAGCGAATGGGAATGCCTGTTTGCTGTGAAACCGAATTGGCAATCGCGCGGATAGACATCGGGACTGGCGAAATCAATGCAACAGCACGGTTGTTTTCAACGCGGGGCGGCAATGGAATGCCGTGACGCATGCGAACGGCGCGACCACCCGTCCAGATGCTATCAGTTACGGTAAGCGGGTTATAGCGTTTGGCGGCAGCGGGCTGGCGGGCTTCATCAACGCGTTGCTCAGCTACTTGCTCACGTTCACTAATAGCATTGCGGTAATCTTCGGACTGGCAGCCGCCCAGGGCAGCAACTAAAACCAGGGCGCTAAAAAAGGAAACTGCTTTTCCGCGAAATGCCATGTTACGAAACAGTGGTGGCAGTAACGTCAACGCCATAGTCTAGTCCCCATAGTGATTACCGTTAGCTTCAACAACCAAGATTGATTGTCCCGCTGCCGGGTTATAATGCAAACGTCCGCGCGGCGTTGGCTTTGCGCCATCAAATCCGATGAGCAATACGCGTACCGCTTCTTCAAAAGTGCCCGTCATGTTCATGGATGCCATAATCGGGTAGTCGAATTCAGCGGTCCAATTCAGTTCAACACCAACACGCGTACACCATTCTTGGAGCAATTGGCGAAGCGTTTGGCCGGGGCGCGCTTCCCATGTTTGCGACTGGAACACCAATGGATTTTCGATTTGCAACGGTTGCGGGCCTACTGCTGGCGCGGGCGCAGCCTGCATCATGGGCTGCGGCATCATCATGGGTTGCATTTGGGCCTGCATCTGCGGCTGTGGCTGCATCATCATCGGCTGCATCACAGGCTGCTGCATCATCATCGGCTGCATTTGCGGTTGCGGCTGCATCATTACAGGCTGCTGTTGCATAACGGGTTGCTGCATAATGATCTGCGGCTGTGGCTGCTGCATTACCATTTGCGTTTGCGGCTGCATAACGGGCGGCGCATCCATTGGCATGGGCTGCGGATCAATTGCAACAGGCGGCTGCTTTACGGCAACGGGCGCAGGCTGCGTCATTACGCGCGGCGTGCCGCTGATGATAGCCGGCGATGCACCAGTGCCATTAATTGCAACCGAACGGCCATTCACGGAATAGCTCAACCCCGCCTGACCAAGCATGTCTTGCAATACGGTTGACCATGGGCGGCCACCGCGCCAGCTCACCAATTGACCGGCATCAACACCATCACCCAGTGTATAGCCATACCCTTGTGGAAGGATTTGCTGGATAGCAACGGTAAGCGGAACCTTGTCGCCAAAGCCTTCGACCACGGGTTCCATCGCCATCGATGGCGAAGATGGTGCCGCCGCATACCCATCTGGCGCACGCGCCGGTGTTTGCGGTACGCGCGGCACGGATGGTGCATTTGCATTTCCGGAACGGCCCTGAATAACAACAGGTGGTTGATCTATGATGCCTTGGCTTGGCGCAGCGTCAGCATTCGTACCTGAATTTGCAACCCTGAAACCGATTTGTTGTGCTGTTGAAGACCCTAGCGTTACAGCTTTCAAGTCGTGAGCAATTAACGCAATCGATAAAAATGAAACGATGGTAATAGCCTTATAAAATAGTCCCATTTGACTTCTTTTCATGTTCATTCCTGCCTTTAAAAAATCCCCTCTTGCACCAAAAAATCGACGCACGACTATCGTGAGGGTACTCAATTGGCTTACGCATCTTAGGGAAGAAGATTCTTATTCACCAAATGTTTAGCCGCGTCGCGAAAGCGAGAGAATAGCAAGTGTGATGCTTGTGCAACAATTTTCTCCCCTTACAGGCAAAGCGGAGCCTAAATAGTTTCGAATGTATTAACTTTTGGTTGATTTTCTATTGAGAATTTTTGGCAGGAGGCACAGTTGCCTTATTCTGTGCACGACTGACTGATTCGGCTGGATTATTTTTTCTACCAGGCGCGACTCCATTCTTGGGAATCGGCTTCTCGTTAACGAACCTTTCTGGCAAAGGCTCAAATGCAAAATCGACCATGCGTGTTAAATCGCTGGGTCGGTAATTCGGGCGCTTCTTGGTGACAATCCAAACTCGGAAGGCGCGCAACGCGGCAAAGAAACTCAAGCCGCGCTGCTCAAGAAAATAAAACACCACCATCACGAACACGGCGAATATCATCGTATAGATGCGCATGTGCAAAAGCATGACAAGCACTGGCCATGCTGCACGGGCATCCAGCATAAAGAAGCGAGCGGGCTTCATACTATTTCGCCAGTGTGTATCCAATGAAGGGATTCCAAGATGAGGTGTTAACGGTTACGGCTAAACCAAGCATAAAGTCTATTTGCTAACGACTAATTACCATGCTGCTTATGCAACAAAAACGGGCTTTAATGCGGCAGCCTTACTGGGCGTGGCCAGCCGGTTTTTCATCAATGTTTTCTTCGCCAAAGCCGCGCGACAGCAACAGATAATGGCGGCGGTCAATCAAGCCCTGGCTGTAAATCGCATTCGCCGATTTCTGCATGGTGCGACCGTATTTTTCGAGCATGTTCTGGGTTTCAGCCGTCCAGTTTTCCAGTGGCGTTTCTAAAAGATGCTCGCGCACATGCTCATCGAAAATCAGATATTCGCGCAGCGCAATACGTCCGCCGCCCACGCGCGGCACCAGCGCCTGCGTCACGATCAGCCGCGTTGTTTCAATCAGCGCATAGGCACGTTCCAGACGCTCGCCCGATTCAAACACGGATACAAGACGGCGAACAGTTGCCGCCACGCCGATGGTATGGGTTGTGGCATAAACCAAGTGGCCCGTTTGCCCCGCTTCAATCGCCGCGGAAACGGTTTCACGGTCACGCGCTTCACCCACCAGAATGATATTCGGTTTACGGCGAAGGGAGTTACGAACGCCCGCCGCAAAGCTTGGCAAGTTGCGCGGAATTTCACTTTGCGCGATGACGCTGTGCGGGCCGATAATCTGGTCATACACGTATTCAATCGGCGCTTCATAGGTCAGCATTTTGCCGGCACCTTCAGGGCGTTCAATAAGCATGCGCGTACCAGCGGCTAACAGCGTTGTTTTACCCGAACCCGTTGGGCCCGTCACGAATACAAGGCCCTGGCGCGGCGACCACGCATCAATCAATTCCTTTTCAATTCCCAAATCGCTCATGCGCGGCGGAATGTTGGGAAGCACGCGCATGGTGATGGAAACGCCGTCACGTCCCTTGCTTAAAATCGCGGTGATGTTCACGCGGAAGCGAAAGCGCGTATTCCTGTCAACACGGATTTCGTAGGACAAATCCAAATCTTTGCCGGCGGTCAACGCAGCCATCGCGTCTAGACCATACATCTTGGTCACGAATGCGGCGATATCGGCGCTGTCAATCGAACGGCGCGTGACAGGAAATAATTTTCCGTCGACTTCAATATACGTAGGGCGGTCGGATTGAATGGTGATATCGCTGGCACGCTGCATCACGCACCACAAAATTAAATCATCCACAAGCTCGACGCGAATACGTGGAGGCTCATCCGGCCAAAAATCCATTTCCTGGGAGCCGACGACAAGACCTTGACCTTGTGCTAGCGCGGAGCCGTGATCCATCGTTCACTCTTCGGGTTAAATTGCGAGGGGCCAGTAATGACGAGGCCGCGATCGCCAATCCGCATTTCGCTGCCACCACCGGTTACGCCTCTGTCTTCCTGCGTGGCATAGGGCGGCGTGATAATGCCCTGGGCCAACAGTTCACGATACCTCACCATTCCTAAATAATCCGTATTCAAACGGTCTAAATCCGCCTGAAATATGTCATCAGCCTGCTTAATACCCTCTTCCCAGCCTAAAGCCAGCTGGCGGCGCCAATGGGTCAATTCTTGTTCATTTTTAGGTACTAATGCGTTAGGGGGCGGCTCGACCCTGCCCCAATCGCGTTCCAGATAAGCGCGCCAGTTTTTTGGCGCGGTGACAATGCGTGCATTGCGGTTGATACGGTAAACGCGGTCAGCCACCGCAGCATTTTGCCCGCCAGAATTGATAATCACTGCTTTTTGCGCTTCGGTAATCACGGGAGGTTCAATCATCAAGCCCGATGGCGCAGCAATCAGTAAATTGCCGAAGTTGAAAATCTTGGAAATGTTTCCTTCGTTTTCCGCAAGACGGCGCTGGATTTGGAATGTGCGCCATGCAAGACCGCCACGTGCGCCATATGACAGCGCAGCTTCCTTCAATGCATCAACGCGGATTTGCACGCCGATTTTTTTCTTGGCTTCTTCTTCCTGTTTATCGGTGTCATCATCCTTGATTTTGAGCCATGATTGCATCTGGTTGAAATTTGGCGGCGGCGGGGCAGGCGCATCGCGATTTTCTTCATTATCGGCAAAAGCCGCATGGCTGAACCCAATCAATAACGCGCACAGCAATAACGCAGCAAACAAACTGCGCGGCTTTTTCAAATAAGCACGATGATTAGTAATAGTTGAGTCCATCGGTCGGTGCGTAATGCAGATCAAGCGTTCTATTCGTTGGGTCGATAATCAAGTCAGCCCGCCGCCCAGCCTGCGCACCAATATCCTGAAGAATTTTGCTTATGGGCTCTTGGTGCGCATCAACACTGACCACCATTGGCAACGGCGGTTCCTTACCGGTCACTTTAAAGCTTAAGCCAGCCATTTCTGAAAGCGTGCGGGTAATCTGGTCAATTGGGCCCGTCCAGGTCACGGATGTGATTTGCGATGTGCCAGGCAACGATGTGCCAAGACCGTCTTGTGTTGGAAGCGGCGTGCGGAACGATTCAATTTGTGCCATTTTATTCTGCGCTTGGGTTGCACGTTCCGCTGCCTGCGCTAAACGCAACCCAACAGGATCAGGGTCAACAGGCGTTGCATAAACAGGAAGCAAAGACGGATTTTGAATATCATCATCAGCGCATGCCGTCAGGCTGAGTGCAACCGCTGCAACACCAAGCAAGAACCCAACCCGTAAAAAGTTATCCGTCATCTTGGAATATGAAGCGCGTTTTATCGCCATGTGTGTTCCGGTCTAAGTTCCGCATATGCGTGGTCAATTCGCAGCAAACCCGTTGGCTAGCCTTTGAGGCAAAACTCTAACCAACTGATTCGCTTAATGAAAAACTATGACTGGGTCGGTGAATCGTTACAAGAGTCTGCACTGAATCAGCCCAAAGCCTGTGTCATATTTGCGACGGTAAAAACGGGCAGAAAAACTATAAGAGGAAAACCTGCTTAAGGTTTCATGTTGTAATAAGCAAATCCGCCCAAACACAAGGTTGGCAGGATCATCACGATACCGGTGAACCAAATGCCCTTAATCAGGTAGAAAACAGTCAACACCGCAAATATGGCGGCAGCCGCACCATAAATTGCCGCGGCGCGTGGCAGTCTGGATTCCGGCGCAGTAGGACGCTGGATTGGCTGTGCAAGCGGGCCAGAGGTATAGACAGAAATGCCGCTTTTTGGCTTTGGAGCTGAAGCCGATGGTTTGCCTTTAAACAAATCTAGCATATTGCCCATGTGTTACTCCAGTTCGTGTTCAACCTATTTAATGTCCGACATAATTTCATCAGCGCTTTTTGGTTCACCCATAATCAAACGAACCTTGCCATTTTTACCGTGGTACAAAATATAAGGCGTTTGATTGACGCCCCATCCCTTGACCAGGGATGTGTTTGCAAACACACCTTTTTCTTTGTCGGTATCTTGCGGGCCAATTCTGAAAACATTTTTATCGCCAGCAATTCGTTTTTTCCATGCTTCATAGGGATCTTTTTTGGAAAGCCAGTTTGCAGCTTCCAATTCGGATTGCGGGCCAAGCGCTTTAATCGGAACCATGGTTACGCGCAATTTTCCGCCATCAACAAATGGCTGCAAATTCTTCCATGCCTCGTGGCAATGCGGACAATTCACATCCATAATCATGATGAGTTGCGGCGCGCTTTCCTTGCCGAAGGTCACATTGGTTGCCTTTAAAAGTTCGCCATAAAACTTTTCGCTGGGCGATTCAGCAACGGGTTTTGCAGGCGCTGGCGCAACGCCGGTTGTCGCATGCAGCACATCATTTGTTGCGGCGGATGCTGGTTTAGGCGGTTGTCCGGTAACGGCGGCTGAACCCTTCAAAATCTTTTGAATTTCAGGATTATTGTTTGCCAGCACCATGACTTGTTGCTGCGATACATTCGCGCCTTCAGGTGATAGCAGTGCACCAACTAACAACGCTTTTTGATCTGGCGTTGTGTAGATGATTTGCACTTGGCCATCCTTCACCACAAACCATCCATGCAGACCAAGGTTTTCACCAAGATAATAAATGGTCGCGCCAATCTTGCGCATGTTCTGCATAAACAAGATGTTTGATGTGTCAGGAACATTGGTCAGGGCTGGGTCTGCAACAGGCGCTGGAACAGCAGCTTCCGGTGATGGTTCAGTTACAGGCGCGCCGCTTGGCGTGGGCGCTAAAGGTACAACTGCTTCTTTGACGGCTTCTTTTTTGGCGGCAAAGGCCGGGGTTATGAAACATGCGCCGAAAAGCAATGCGGCCAAAACAGATTTCACATATATAGATTTCGTGGGTGCAAGTTTCATCAAAGCGCCTTAAAAAGAACTCAGGTAAGAGACTAGTTTACATCCGCAACGCGAATGGTTTTTCCCTTGCGGTTTCCAGTGTCACCGCTTGAAGCATTTACCGATCCGTTGCCATTGTTAGAATAGTCAATCAGACCCTGCCTATCCATAGCTTTGATAACTTTATACGCATAATTATGGCCAAACTGCGGAGTCGCGGAATGATAGCGCGCAATGCCCTGGAACAAATTCCCGCCGGCTTGATCGAGTTTCTGGCGAAGAATCCATGCCGACACATGCAGGTTCACGCATGAATTATCACGCACCCATTTATGCGCGGTCTTGTTATCGACCTGCCAGTATTTGGCCAGTTGCGGAATCCATAATGTGTTGACCTGCATTGGCCCCAAATCATACGTGCCGTTTACATTCGGGCCGACTTCCTGCCCGACTTTTCCGCCTTCCACATGCAAGATGCCAACCATCACTTGCGGTGGAACCGAATAGGTTTGCGCCGAGAGCATGAGGCAGGAAGCAAAAATCTGTAACGGAGTCATTGCGCGTTACTCCATCTGCTGTTCATCAAGGCGCGCCGATTCCGGCACATCAAGATAAGTAATGAGGGTAGCAAGCATCGCCATGCGTTGGTCGAAGGATTGCCATACAAAATGCAGCGGAGGCATATTATCGTGCTCTTTGAAATAAACGTCGCGTTCTTCCTTATCCATATAAAGCAAACGATCGGCTTCTGCAAAGTGGCAATCGGAATACAAATACCCAGCAGCCAAAAGCACGCTCCAGCACAGTAAACGCCAGTCTTTTGGGGTACATCCTGCTGGCGCAAGGCTGCGCGTCACATGGTCAGCAGTCTTTAGCAGACGCTCGGCAACCTGTGCCAAAAGCAAATGCTCGGCGCGGCCAAAGGAGTATTGGGCAACGGCGTTAACAACTGGAACTAATGCTTCCAGCATCCTGGCACGAAACACACCCAATGTGTTGGGAACAGACTCGCCCTGCGCAACCGCCTGGCTTTGGAATTTTTCTTTTATTTCAAAGGTGGTCTTGGCAATATTCACCGCTTCTTCAGCAGCAATTACTGCGCCCGTTGCACGGTAACGCGCGGCAACCGTCTGGGTTGCGGCATGCACAATCATCCAGCGCACGCTGTCTTCAATTGCACCGCCGCTTTCATTGAAATTTTCAGTGGTTGCTTTGGAAAGCGCCATCGCGCCCTCGACCAAGGTGCCAAGGGTTTGGGCTTCTTCTTCAGGTGTCGGAGTTTGCGGGTTTTCTTTATTGGCGTTTTTAACTTCCGCCATCGCCTGCAAAAGCGGCGTAACCACATGCTTAAGCACAGCAACCCGCGCATGCAACTTCATGCGGTTACCGCTTGGTTGCGCGGCAGTGCTCGTGGTTTGAGCACCTATTTTTTGGGCGGCGGATTCACTCATCTAAATACTAAGGTACGGCCCTAAGGGTTAAAAAATTCGTTAAAATTACTCTAAAGTCACGGATTGACATGGGGGCGAGACATAAATGATAAGAGGTATTGATTGATAGAACCTTATCAATCAAGCCCTTAGCCTGCCCTAATCTCAAAATTTCGACATGAATGGACAATTTCGACCCAAAAAACAAGCTCATAAATAAAAAACCCGCCCCAACCGTGCGGATTGGGGCGGGTTTAATTCTTAAATGACCCTACTTCGCTGAAACAAGTACTGGCGCAGTAAGGACAGATGACGCATCAACCGAGTTGCCTTGCAACGGCATCGCTTCACGCAATGCCAGTTGAACAGCAGCACCGGCCACTGAATCAATCTGTTCAGGTGACAGCAGTGCGGTCATACCGGAGAAACGCATATCACCCTTGGTTGGGATAAGCGTCTTCATGTCCACACCCACATCAGAAAATAATTCTGCAAGAGTTGTTGGACCAGGTTCTGGCGCATTGAACGCATACATGGAATAGGCAGCACCAAGCTTGTTCTCTCTGATCATCTCGGCGTACTGGATATCCAATTGCTTGTTGATGCCCTTCAATTCTTCACGCCAAGCCAAACGCGTTTTCATAAATGTGCCGTCTTTAACGTGGGCAAGGAAAATCGGGCTTTGCATATATAGCGAAACCTGAGTGATGCTTTCCTGCATCGCGGCATCACCCTGGCAATTCGATGAGCCTTGGCTTGAGCCAAGCTGGTCACGTTCGCCGCGGCTGGATGCGTTGGCAGCAAGACCAAGCTGTAGCATGTTACTGCCATTTACGCCGGGTTGTTTTGGCGCATCTTTCATCGTTCTGCGCGCTACCATTTCACGGCATTTCAATACATCATCGCGCGACATTTCGCCGGATTGCGGTGTTGCCTTATTTTCCTGCTGTAGAATTTCACGGCATGCCTTATAATCTGTACCCCAATCAGCATCAGGGCGTGATGTACGCGAAGCAGAACCGTCTGCCATACAACCAATAGCAGCATGATTAGATGTTGCTCTGGTAACACCGCTCACGAAATTGCCATAGGCCACTTTTTCAAGATATTCAGGGTCTACCTGAATATATTTAGCCAATTGCTTGAGGCCTTTTTTGTTCAATTCACTGGTGCGTGAAGGATCACGCAGTAAGTCGCCTGTCGGCAGCGCCTCAGCATAACGCGTTCCAATACAGGCCACTATTGAAAGGGCTGCGTCTGCACCACGGCTGCCTGGTTTTGTTTCAATCCCCTGAACCGTGGCCAAGCGTGAAGGATTGCAGAATGTACCCTCATATTTACCACCGGATGAACATCCTGCGCGCCTTGCTTCAACAGCGTTCATCGTTTGGGCTTCGCATCCCGCGGCAACAACTCTTTCCATGATCTCGTTCTTGGTCATATCATCGCCCATAGGGATCAACTGATCACTCATTTGTGACGTTTGTTTTTTCCACAAACGGGTAGCAGACGTATCGGCTTCCGACCAACCGGTGGAACCCATTAATTCATACACGGCTGCAACTTTTGGCGCTTCATTGGCCATGCCAATTGCCAAGTTTGCAGATTGCATTGCGCCTGCACGGGCATCGCGTGCCTGCGCTTCAGCCAAGCGCATATTCAACTGGTCGCTTTGCGCTTGCTGCGATGTCAACGCACCGGAAATCTTTTCAAGGCGCTTTTCAACATTGGTGATGTTGTTGGAAAGCACTTGCAAGCCTTCCTGAATTTTCAGCAAACCGATATCGGAAGCCGGGGGACCGCCAAGACCTTTTGGAACCGGTGTTGCCTGTGTTTCGACCGCGGCATAAAGGCCAGCCGAGAACAAGCCGATAGTAAATACCACCCCTGCAACCGTTGCGCCCTTTGCTACACTTGTGAAAAATGATTTAAAGTTTTTCATGTAGTCCTCCTAGCATTTCAAGTTTTTCCAAGTAGCATTGCATTTATCAGGCTCTTTCGGCTTCTGGTTTTGCTTGCCTTGACCTTTTTTCTTATCAGTTTTTCCGGCTTTTTTCTGATCAACAAGCTTTTTCTCTTTTTCTTCTTCCTGTCCGGCTTCTTCAGGCGATAGCCCGGTTGCATGCACAATCACGGGGCGTTCAATTGCCATGAACAATGAAAAACATGCAGCCAATGTTAAATAGTGAATTTTTTTCATCTGCACTCTCCTAATTAGTTATTGCAGCCATCAAACAAATCGCTGCCCAGCTTATCGGTCATACCCTTTGCCGCTTCCAAATCTGGCCACGTATCATCGGTAAATGGTGTTGCTTTCTTACCAGCTTCTTTTTGCTTCTGGCGCACTTGATCAGCATTCATGCGTTTTTGGTAACAACGTATCTGCTTAAATGCATCAGCCATTTTGTCCTTGGCTTCATCTTGCAGCTTTTGCCTAAACGCCTCTGTTGCGCCTGTTTCGTCTTCTGTGTCCCAGCTATCGGCAGCAAATGACTGTGTGCAGGGTGTAACAAATGCTATGGCAGCTAGCAGGGAAACCATGAAAAACTTGCGAAAATCAATGCGCATAAGATATCTCCCTAAAATTCTTAATAAATTTAGCCTAATTTGCTCCTAGATTCTTAACAGAGGCTTAATTTACTTTCATCACGGTACGCGATGATTCGTGTTTGTATGCATGAAATAGCTGTGAATATTTCAGTATCGGTATAATGCTTTTGTTATCTGATGCAGTGCGCACAAAAGTAATTTTCGCTTAACCAAGGTAAACTGGAAAAGCAAAATGAATCACATTTTCTAGTGTGAATTATTGTGGCGGAAGAACCGGAAATTCCTGGGTCAATGGCCCAAGGACTCCATTAGATGATGCTTTAGGTGCGCTCACCTTCAGCCCCATTTCTTTCAAGGCATCGGTCACTTCCGCTGCTTTATCGGATATGGCTGGCATCATTTTTTTCTTCGATTTGCCATCAAGACGCACTTCCTGCGGCTTGGTGGAATAGACACCTGCATTCATCACTTGAATGGCGCTGGTCAATTGGCGGATGGCGCTGAGCAATTCCCGGCTATCGGCATCGTCGGAGGCCACTTTGCGGGCTGCTAAATCCCTATCCAATTCGGTCATGCCGGTTGTGTTTCTACCACTGCCTAAGCTGGCCATTTGCATGTTGTTGTAATCAACACCTTCAATGGTCGCGCTTTCCAAATCTTCTAGAACACGCTTCAAATCGCGATTGCTCGCTTGTTGTTCCTTATTATAGCGCAGCTGCAAAATCTTACCTTCCCTGAACAACATCTTGCTGAGGCAAAAGCCTGATGGCGGCAACCCATATGGTGGTGTTTTGTTATCGCGCGTGGTGCCTGAGTATTTTTGTTGCAACAATGTGTAAACACTGCCTGCGCCGCCTTGAATACCTGTCATGCAATTTGTTGAAGCAACAGGAACCGATACGCGGTCTCTGAACTCTTCCCATAATCCGCCTTTGGTGCCACCGACCATACCGACATCATTTACCTTTCTATCAAGAAGATTGATGCCGTTATCATTCGATGCTTCTTCCTTGGTCGGAAAGGAGCTGGCAATCGGATATTGGTTTGCAATCGACAGCAGCGCAGCAATGCATTCCTTATTGCGCTGGTTGGGTGTCCAGGATGCCGGAGTCTTCATCTGCTCGAATTCCTGATTAACTGATTGCATATCGCATGGAATGCTCAGCTTAATGCCGATAGCCTTGTAAGGATTGATATGCGCGCCTTCAATCAGCTTGTCGGCTTCTGTATCGCAACTGCCAACGTCCTTGCCGGTCGCGCCCAGCTTGCACCAGATTTGCGATTTGTATTTTGCTGAAACCGTGGTTGCTAGAAACACGCTTTTATACATTCCGTTGGTGACGATATCCATCGCCTGACCGGTGGCGTTGGATGCTGAAACTTCAATCACGCCTGCGCTTTGGTTGGCGGTGGCAATCGCGCAAGAAAGGTTCGACATTTCCGGATAGCTGCGCGCGATTTCATCATCGCGCAGGCGGCGTTCACGTTCCCATGCAGTTTGCTGTTCATAGGTTGAACGTTGAATATCGGTTCGGTTTTGCAAACGCTCCGTGCTTAAATTCGTTCCGCCGTTATCGACGTTTTGACGGTATATCTGCTGCAGCAAAGGGATAACCTGATTGGCCGGATCGCCATTCACAAATCCGCTGTTGCCACCACCTAATCCTTGGCCAAACAACGCGCTTAACAAACTGGTCAACGCATCGGCACGCGACGACGCAGGCGTGGAAACAATCAGCACTATTGCAAGCACAAGGGTCTTTAAAATCAGCTGTGATGGCAAAATGGATTTCATCATCATCACCAATATAATTGAGGGCTGCTGTAATTGCCGCCGCCGGAGAAACTGGAGCCACCCATCACGGGGGTTACCTGAATAAGCTGCGTACCAGGGCAGTAATTATTCTTATTCAGATTAAAGTTCAGGAAGCTGGTATCGAAATACACATTCGAGAAATTGGGAATACAGGTTTGAGCAGCCAGGTTTTGAATGGGCGCAATCGCTGCCTTGCAGGCTTTCTGGAATAGCTGATTAATCAGGTTATTCACTTGGCTGGTCAAGCTGCCAACCAGACTTTGACCGATTTGGTCAAAACCGGAGGTAATTTGCGCGCCGCAGAACAAGCTATCAAAGCTATTAGGTTGACCATAGCCGCCTTCAAAACGCGCAATGTCTTTCATGATGGCGTTTTGGCGCATTTGCTCGGAGCGCGCTTTAATTTTTGGATCGCAATACAGTTCAGCGGAAGCGGTTGATGCGACAAACAACGAAATCAGGAAAAACAGCGCGCATGCAATGTGTGTTTGAGTGGATTTGCGTTCAAAAAAAGCTGTCTGGTTTGTCACGCTTTCAAATCCTCTTGGTAAAATCCTTGTGGTTAATGGCGCTCAACAGCGCTCAAAAAAACCTAATACCATTCAAGCTATTAGAAGCATTATTATAGTAAAAACACCTTTAAGATTATATGAAGCAAAACTTAAAATTCCGATAAGGAATAGTTAATGTCTGCGATTAAGTGCAGAAGTTTTTTATGAAAACGATCAGTTGCCCATGCACATCGTCAAAGCGCCCATACCAAACGATGCCATGACAATCCACACAATTGGCCTGATTGAATTGAGGCAACCAGGGTTTTCACTTTTTTGATGATCTTCTGTGCCAATGAATTTGTGTAAGCCGGCAAGTGGGCCATGTTTATTAAGCCATTTACTCGGATCCATTAAACGCTCCTATAAGCATTATTCGGCATCGCTGCCAGTGCCGCGCACATCGTGGAACAATGTCTGCGAAATGTTCTGCGCGCCTTTTTGCAGCAGCGCGGCGATTTCCGGCGGCATGTCTTTAAGCGCTGCACCCACGTCGCTCTTGTCGGCCAGATCCTTGGCTTTGATCGCGGCAATGTCTTCGAGACCAACACCCATTTTCTTGAGCTTGCTCGTTGCGCGCGGACGGTAATCAAAGTCATCGCCAAATCCTGGGCGCTGTTGCTGGCCATTACCACTCGCTTGGGATGTTCCTGTATCAGCAGAGGGTGATGATGTTTGCGGAAATACCCCACCTTGCGAAACGTGCTGCTGTTGCTGCTGCGGCGCTTGTTCCTGCACTTCTTCCACGCTATCCAGCTCATCCATATTAATCTTACCGCGGCCTGTATTGCCGCCTGCTGCTTTTTCTTCTTCCTTGGCTTTTTCTGCCATTTCCGACAATCCGGCAAGCGCAGCCATCGCCGCTTTAATCGGATCAAGCCCTGACTGCTGCGCTTCTTCATAACCAACGCTAAGCGCCTTGATTTCCGGCTGCATCTGCGCAGGCGACATCGCCTTTGCTGCAATCCATTCTGGATCATCCAGCTTGCGCGATAAATCGGTGACCATACGTTCTTTGGCTTGCGTGCTGGTCGTAAATCCCGGTACAGGAAGCAAACGTTGCACGCGCATCGCGCGAACTTTCTTAGGTTCAGCGTGGTAGAGCTGCGCGGACACAATGAAATCATGGAACATCATGATAACCTGGCCTTCTCGCATTTCGCGAAGCCAGTCATAGTTGGTGCGTTTGCGTTCCTGCAAGGTACCTGTCTGGCGGTTATCGATATATGGATTGTTGACGAAGAACGATGACATCAAATTGGTTGGCGCATTAAAACCGGTACTTTCATAGAGCCAAACTGTACCCACATGGTCGTCGAAGAATTTCTTGGTTTCCAAAGGATCTTCAAGCTTACCGAAAATTTTCAAGTTGCAGTTACCCAAGATGGAGTGGGCTTCCTGCTTCACGCGCTTTTCCATCGCGGGAATATCCTGCGCGGCGAACACGAGCGCGAAACCGAGCGAACGGGCCTGCGCGGCCATAACCGCCATGCCTTGCGCGGTATAGTAACCAACCTCGTCGAATACAGTCATATAAGGTGACGGCGAACGAGTCTGCTTGCTTTCAATGGTGTCTTCCCATGAACCTTCCACGGATGCACCAAGGGTCGAACCCATCATGCCTTTTAATGACGCAGCAATGATTTTACCCAAGTTCGCTGCTTCATCACCTGACTTTTCAAGCGACGGAATAAGACCGATGAGCATGCGGCGGTTCAGCACCACATCGATGGTGTCAATATCCGCAAGCTGCGCGCGAAAGATGAAGCCGTATTCGTCTGCGAGCGATTGGAACGCACGCGTGAACTGCATCGAAAGATAGCCGTGTTGCTGACGCGCAATCTGCAAATCGTACATTGGCGCATCGGGGCTTGGCGGTTTTTCATTACCGTCATCATCAAACGCTTCATCCACGTAACCGGGCAAAGTTGAAAGATAACCCTGCAAACCGCGAATGATGCGTTCCGGCATGGTGGTGTCGCGTGATAATTTCACGATTGGTTTTAATTCGATGAATTCGCGCACCGTGCCAATATCCATCAGCAGGCCCTGCTTATCGCGTTTGAAGGTCAGCGCGGGCATCAACGCAAACATCAACGCCACCGCACGTTCTTTCCACATGGCGTTATCGCCGCCGGCATCCGGCATCAGGCTGGTAATCATGTTGGAAAGGAAGGATGACGAACCGTTGGCAAACGGGTTCATGGTGTTAGAAACCGACGCATCATCGGAGTTTCCGGTAATATAGTTCAGCACCAGCAAATCATCTTCGCGGCCAAAACGGCGCGCAAGACCATAAAGGCCAGCCCACAAATCGGTATCGGCTTTACCATCCACGTATACGAAGCCAGAACCCCAGGCAAGCGCATTGCTGACCAATGATTTCAGGCCTTCAGTTTTACCGGTACCTGTTGTACCAAGGAACAATGTATGGGTACGCGCGTCGCTATTCGTGAGCCACAATTCCTTGCCTGTCTTGGGATCACGTTCATTACCCAAAAACAAAATGCCGTCTGACTTGCCGGCAACGCCGTCAGTACCTGGAATAGGGTTCTTGGGATCTTTGCGTTCCGAATAGGCTGGCATCTTAAGTGGCAGCGTGAATTTCTGCGCGTTAAACCAGCGCGCATACAGCCATGCAAGAATGGCAATCACATCGGCGATGGCAAGCGCGAAGTGCAAACCCACCATCGGCAGAATAATCATTCCCATTGCCATGGAAAAATACACATAGCTGATGGTATTTGTATTACCCATCGACTCCGCAATACGCTCGCCCGTGGGGCGCGCATCGCGATAACGCCGCGACCTGTGTACTCGGTATTTTACAGGAATAACTGCCATGGGTTACGTATCGTTCGCTTTCAAAACATTAATCAGGTGCGTTCAATTTGCTATCTGCGTCAATCGGGCGGCCGGGCTCAAGGCGCGTTGGCGCTGGTTCATGCATATCTTCGAGCGCCAATGGCTCATTGAGCTCAGGAAGGTTTTGCTGCGTTGCTTTTCCAACAAACCATACGATAAATATCAATGTGATGATGACCGACATCGTAATCAGGAATGTGCGCAGGCTGAATATCCGGTGCAGCAATTCAATCTTCAGCATTTCGTGGCGGATTTCTTTTAAAAGATTATCGGCATCTGTTTTATTTGCAAAGTTGCCGAGCACCACAAAATCCTCGCGGCCCGTGGTAAAACCAAGTTTCGCGCCATCGCCATCGCTGCGCACATGGAAATGCGCAAAGGTAAGGTCAGAAAGTTTCAGGCGCACAACGCCCGCTGTTTTTGAAAGGCTTAAATCCGCTACCAGCACATCATCGCTGACAACTACAAAATGATGCTCTTTATGCTTCTTGATCATTGCTTGTCCTATGCTTTCGTTATTTTCTTGCGGTTTTCCTCAAGATCTGGGACTACCGGATTGTTAATGCCCCAATACTGGGTGATGGTCAAAATGGCGGTTTCAAGGCGCGGGATTGGCAATGGCTTGCCAGCAATTTTTTCAGCCATGAAATGTGCCATCGCGCCGGCAGCTTCCGCATGGTAAGCGCGGCGCCCAAAATTATTCAAGGGATACCACAAACCGCGGTCATGCGCGCGCAACCACAAGAAGGTTGCAGGCGCAAGCACGCCGCCACGTTCGCGCGCCCATTTCAAAACGCCAATCAGCGCAGTGGTGCGATAGGCAAAACGGTTTGCAACCTTCATCGCTTCGCCGCCCACTTTCGGATCGGCCAGCACCTTATCCACTTCCGCCATCAACTCGAGTGTTGGCGTAAAATCTGTCTTATGATTCCAGTGTTGCGCAACACGGCCAAGCATGTTGTCGCTGTCGCGGCGCTTTTGCGCGCCCTTTAATGCAAAGCATGCCATCAGGCAGCGCTGCGCAGGGGTCATGCAACCGATGCCCGCCCAGCGCGGGCCAAGCTGCGCCAGATAGGCGCGGCGCAATGCATCTTTGTCGGGAATCTTATTCACGATGGGAATGCGTTGATGCGCAACCCATTCTTCAGGTGATAAAGCCTCGGCAAATGGCGGTAAATCAGCAGGAACCGGCTCACCGGGCTTGCGCGCATTAGCATCGGTCGGGCTGAAATCGGCGATGGGCGAGATAACCGGCCATTGCTTGGATTGAATGCGGATAAGTCCTTCCAGATCATAAGCTGTCTTATATTTGGTGCGGAAGGAGAAGAACATATAAAAGAATGCGCCCGCCATCAGGCCCATAATAATCGGAACACGGGTATAAACGCCAACGCGGTTTGAAATATCCCACAATACTTCCGGTGCCAGCAGCTTGTTCGCAATCCAGCCATCGACAGTGTATTTCTTTTTCTGCAAATCCATTTCTTCACCCATTTGCTTAATGAGCGCTTGATCGTTTTTCAGATTTTCCAGCAATTCGCGGTCACGCGCCAGCTTCGGATCAATCAGCTGGAAGACGCATACTTCCCCCCACTTTACCCAGCGTATCACTTCAACAATCGGCTGCTTGGCATAAGACCACATTCCCCACATGAACAGAAAACCCATGGCAACAATCAGTACCATTGTGATTTCGACATCATCTGCTTTGGGTTGTTGGGCCATGAACCTTCTCGTGTCCTCTTAGCTAATCAGTATATCACACATTATGTCAACGTGGCGTTCCGGATGCACGTGAACTTGAACCGGAAAAATCACGTTTTTTAGTAACTTTATTTGCTTCCGCTTCCTTGGCTTTCTCGGCGGCGGCGCGTTTTTCAACCTCCAGCACACCATCCAGCACCTCACGGGTTACGTAAGCTGCCAATTCATCTACCATTTCCTGCATAACGGCCTGTTGCGCGTTGGTTGTTAACTCACCGCGTTCGGTGCGGATAACGACGCGGCGGCGGATTTCATGGCGGGCAGTGCCGCCAGGAAACAATGTGGCAAGCAAACGCCGGGCTTTCACCGCGCCCACCTTTTCATAAAGCTTGGTACGGATAACCACGTCTTCCGCAGATGTGGATAGCGCCCAGAGTTCAATCGGGCCAAGCGTGTTGACAAGATGCTGCTCATAACGGCCTTCGGTCGTTGACAGAATAAGCAGCACGGGCGAACCACTGGGCTTAGGCCCCGTCAGGCGATACCGCACGACCCAGCGCGCCGTTTCCGAGAGCGAGAATTTTTCACCCAAATCGGCAATCGCGCGTTCCGATGCGGTTGAACCGCACACCCAAATACCTGTCGCCAAGTCAATCATGTCTGCGGTAAAGTCGTTGAGCAATTGGGAAGCAAGCACGATTTGCACACCCCATTTACGGCCTTCGCGAACATCGCGAATAAGTTGCGCACGCACTGCAAAGCTGTTCGCGGTGCGATGGAATTCGTCATAGCAAAGACGTTTTGGAATTTCGCGGATTTCCTTCAAGCGTTCATCATGGTGCGGACGGTAACGCGCACTTACGTTACGCAAGCTATCGGGGTTGAGCCACCATGAACGGATCAGCGTGTGGCGCGCAAGCATGTACATAATAGCGGTTTGACGGTCAGCGGAGGCATCGCCTTGCGGGGAAACTTCCTGCAAATCAACCGATGCGACGCGCGCGGTGCCTGTATCAAAACGGGTAACGCCAGCCAAAATCGGGAATTCACGAATGGCGGATGCAATCATACGTTCAAACGCGTGGATAACGCCTTCCGCGCTGGGGCCGATGGCGGTTTCATCGAGGAATGCGCGAATTTGCGGGCGGCGCGCGGCCGTAACGGCATCCACCAGTGTTGGAACAGCATGACGCTGCGCGAGCATCGCTTCATGTTTTGCGCCGGCATCATACAGCGCATCCACAACTTCCCACCAATAGGGTTCAGGCGGCAGCACCAAATTCATTTTCTTAATCGCATCATCGACGCGTGGTTCGATGAGTTCAAGATAAGGGCGCGCTTCGGCGTTCGCTTCCGCGTCATCGCGCCAGCGATACATTTCATCGACGCAGAAACCAACCAGCTGCGTCATGCCGTCATACGGCGTGTCTTGGCCGGGCGGCGTGCAAATAAGGGTAAGCAATTCACACAAATACGCGCGTTCGTCGGGCAATGCATAACGGCAACCGAGTTGCGTATCAAACGGGTTCACCGCGTATTCCGGCGTCATCAATAATTTGAAATGCAAAACTTCCTGACGGCGGTCAGCAGGCAGCGCGTCTTTTAAAAGTGAGATAAGGCCCGATGATGACGGGCCAATATCCAAAATCGCGATGAACGGCAATTTGCTCATACCCGCTGATAAACAGCAGCCGAGATTCTTCGCGTTCATCAAGACCGATTTACCCGAACCCGGCTGCGCGAAAATCAAATCGAACCATGTGGTGGTCAACGCCGTGCCCATCTGGTATGGCCAGATACGGCCATCGGGTGAGCGCAAAATAACAGCGCCATCATTGAACGGCGAGCAGGAGCGCTGCCACGGCAACATTTTCACGACTTCGCGCAGCGGCGCAACGCCCGGGGGCGCAGTTGCCGAACATGAAATGCCAAGCACGGATGACATCACAGCTTCCAAAGGGTCGCCGCAAATATTGGCAACCTGGCAATAGCCCCATGATTCAGCGGCCTGCATCAAATTCGCAAGACGCGTTTCAATCAATTTCTTATCGCCAGCTGGCGCATAGGTCGCGTAGGAAATACGCAGCTTCACAACCGGATCGCTTTGCGACAGCGCGATAAGCTCGTTCAGCGTTTCCTTAATCTGCCGGTTAATACCGTTGGAAAATGCAAGCAGTGATGCCGCAAGCTTACGGAAATTTTCACCCGTTGCGCCGCCTGATTCAATCATAAACGAAATGCGGAACGGCATATTCGCTTCAATCAAACGGTTCAGCAATTGCGGGAATGGCGATGCATCGGACGGGCCAAGCGACATATCGGTTGCGGCCCATGCAAGATCACCTACGCGCACCGTGCTGGGGCCAAGCACTTCGGCATCCATCGGGCAAAGCTGCTGCGAAATCGGTGGCCATAGCAAATCTGACCAGTCGCGTTTATAGCGCGGACGGCGCGGCGCAATCGGGTCGCCCGGCAGGCAGGCTTTCCATTTATCGTTATCGAGATTTGGATAGATGCTGGCACGCACCGCACGCAACGCGTCATGCACTTCCATGACGTTGGAAACAATCCCAAGCTCAAATAAGGATTCAGAAATATTGGAAACGAACGCCTTGTGTTTTAAGCGCAATGGTTCCAGCGCCGCAAACGGCATTTGCGCATTTTTTGCGGCATGCCACTTCTGGTCTTTGCGTGTTTCCTGCGCGCGTTTGTATTCGTTTGGCGTAAGACCTGATGGGCGTGTCCACAGCACCAAATACATTTCTTCCAAAGCAAGATAGTTCGATAAATTGCGCTGGCGTTCTTTAAGCAAGTCGTCCAGATCAATGCCAATGGCACCTGCCGACATGCGGTTCGGTGTCATCATTTTGTGCAATGTACGGCCAATGCGGTCAGGATCGCGATAGAAATAAAATTGCATTGCTTGGCCAGGACGGTCAAAGCGCGCGCCGAGTTTCAAGGTCGCCTGATCGATAATCCAGTTATACTCTTCGCCGCCAATCATCTGGCGCGCGCCACTGATTTTCAGATAGGTCAGCAGCGAACCATCGTTGGACACCAACGTGGTTTCATCATCTGCGGTTTCAAGATTGATGAACGATTCCACCGGCTGCTTGAACAGCAGCAAGATTCCGGCAAAAAATTCATCGAGTAAACCCAGCATGTGCTACATCAGAATTAGGGGTGGCATGAACAGAAAGGTAGTGGTTATCCCCCCTGCCCGGCCCTTCTTGAGATAGATTAGTTAGAGCCAGAATCTAGAGTAAAGACAAAGCCTTAACTGAAAATGAACAAAGCGCTTAGCTAGCCGCTTTGGTGATGCCACGTTGCATGGCTTCCCAGGTAGCTGGGGGCATTTTGCCCAAAGGCCCTTCATCCGAGACCCAGTACTCGATAATTCGCGGGAATTGGTCGTTATCCTTGCCCGAAGCACTGGGAATCATGCGTTTATCGAGCGGCATAAGGCGAATCCCGCTGAATTTTTCTTCGCGCTTTCGAAACGTTTCCTCATTCACGTTTTCAAGCAGGGCTGCGGCCAGAACCATAGGGTCATCCGTGCCAATACGGCGTTTGGCTTCGCCGCGGCGGTTAAACAGAACTTCAAACGTCCTATCAGCGCAATTACGGATATTTTCAGGCGCAATATCCATCTGCGCACGGGAAGCATACACGGCGCGCATGATGTGGTGCAGCGTCGCCTGGCTAATCTCGGGAAGCCAGATGAGCGTGCCGGAAGCCATCGGCCCGACGCTTTCAAGGTTGAAACATTGTTCGCAGAAAATGCAGGCGGTGACCATTTCGGAATCACGCGGGTCATTGACCGCCCAATCCTTGGGTATCGCTCTTTGGAATTGTTTAGCTTGAAATCCGCAATAGCAGCAGGTGAAGGAATTTTTTTCGAAGGTGTGTTGGACGAGTTTGGAAAGTTCGGACTTCGAAAGGGGCTTACGACGTTTTGGTTTACCGGCTGCCCCATCCTTTGGCACGGATTGCTGGGCATCAAGGTTGCGCTTGACGCCCAGCGTAATCGGGAGGAGAGACATTTAGTTCATCAAATCCAGTCTTATGAGAACAGGCTGGTAATTTGATGCATCAAGTTCATCTTCAATTCACCAACGGTTTGAAGTCCTTTGTACTGCAATGGGCCTTCGGTGTTGCTCTTCAGCGTACCGTTTACGTAGCTGAGGAAGGAAGGCATCGCGGCTACAATACCGCCAAGCGCCATACGGGTAACCCCTGGTGCGAGCGGGTTTTGCTGAGGATTATCAGCATGTTTCTTGAGCATACCAGCACCGCTTAACATCGCAGCACCGCCTGCAATATATGCAAAGCCCGATACGAGCATTGGCATGTTTGCAATACCGGCTTTCACTTCGGTCACAGAGTTTTGAAGTGCTTGCGCCATTGATGCGTCTGGGAAAGCAACTGCAATTACCGCTGCAACGAGACCGGTCTTAAGTACATTTTCAAACAATTCACGTTTCATATTTTCCCTCTCCTTCGCTGTTAAACTTCTTAGTTAAATTCTAACACACACCACTGAAAGTAATTAGGTCAGAAATTCTATCAAGTTTCTTGAACTTCATAGTTCCACCGCCAATCGACAATGAATTATTCACCCAACCCATAAACGGTGGCAGACCTGCAATCATCCCGCCCACGCCAATACGAACAAGGCCGTGCGACATCGGGGTCTGCTGCGGATTTTCCGCATGCATCTTCAATTTGTTTGCACCGCCCAACACCAGCAAGCCGCCAAACATGTAAGAGATGCCCGAAATAATCACCGGCATATCTTTTAAGGCATCAACCAACGCCGCGGATGTTGCCTGGAAATTCTGTGCATGGGCCAATTCAGGCCATGCCGCTGCAAGAATACCCGCCAATACGGCGCTCTTCACTGTAGTATTCATTACGCTACCAAACGTCATTCTTGAACTTCCCTATAAAACTCACATCATTCACTGATGAACGCTTATCAGTGTATCAAAAATATTGGCCTTTGGATGTAAGTAATAATAACAAAGCAATTATTAAAAATTATATAAAGGTTTAGCTATTTACCCTTTGTTAACCATCCTTTTAGGTAAAGCTAAACGGTTATGGATTAATCACCTTAAATCCGACTGACTGTTCAATGTATTGGATGAAGCCCGGCATGTTCACCAGCAAGGCACCGCCAATAATATGAGTGTATGCCTGACCCTTGGTTGCTTGGCCTTGGCCTTCCAACGCGTTTTTCATCACGAAGAATCCACGTACGAATGCAAGACTGCCGACAATTCGAAGGAACGTGAATACAGCGTTCATCGCATTATTGAAGCGTGACATATCAAAGCTGCCGCCTGGAACGTAAGCAAGCTCCTTGTATTTGGTCAGCGTATTCATGGTGGTGTTGTTGCCAAACAGGGTCGTCAGGCTGATATCCATCGTTTGGCCCACCGCGACCAGAAGCGCGCCGATAATCAAGCTGCCAAGAATGGGGGTCAGCGTGCTGGTTTTTGCATCAGTACCGAATTTCGACAGCTTCACCATGTTATAGAAAATCATCACAATGCCAAAGATGACCGCCATGCCGCTGATCAGCGCGAGAATGCCTGGTGTGATATTGCCAACGAAATTGCTGAGCATAACATCAAGCGGCACTGCGCTTGATGTGCCAACCGATGCAGCGCCAGTGCAGCGAATGCCTTCGCCTTTCACGGTGTCACGCAGCAGTGTTTTATGCAGCCAGTTGATAAGGCTTGGCAGCGCGGCCACCATGCCGCCCATCATCACGCCAAGAATGCCGTCTTTAAATGGCTTGTTGGTTGGATCAGAGCTGCGCTTCATCATATCGAACAACCCGCGCACCACAATCCATGCACCAGTGATGTAAGCTATGCCTGAGAAAAGCGGCGGGAATGAGCCAGAGTTTTGCAGCACATTACAGAACATGGTTCCAACCGTTGCATCCCCTGCGATTTGCTGGCTGGCTGCAAGACCGAAACTCGGATATAAAAAAACCGTAAGCGCGGCCAGCGCGATGCGCGGCATATCAAGGCCGTTAAACAGTGAGGCAAACAGGTTTTGTTTTTTGGCATGCTTCATGCGCAAGTTCCCAAAGCAACCCAACCGGATGGATTACATCCCACGCGATCGGATGACATAAAAAGGCTTTTCCCCATCATCCGAGTATTCCAAGGATTCATTAAAAGTATATAAAAAATTACTTTCTTTCTTTGATTTCAAAGGAAGAAAATATCATTGGTTAAAAATGATTAACCGTGTCTTACGTTATATATGAGGAATTGGAACCTATGCAAAATTTTGCTGCGGCTAAGGATTTTTGGTGGTTTCGAGAACCGGAGCGCAGCGTACATTTAAGTACGTGAGCACCGCCACCGCTTTGCGGTGATTTTATAATGTCATCCAAAGGAGGACAGGCAGAAAGCGCCAAAAAGCCAACGTCCGCCGTTAGGCATTCTAGCGAACAGCGCCTTGCGTGCCTTCTACTACCCAGCGGCCCGCAATCTGATGGATAGAGGTAACCGTTCCGAGTCCCTGTACCTTATCACCCGGCACGACGCGGCGAAGATCGCTGCTATAAGGGCCCTGTGACAGCCATGCAGATCCTGGTTGCGCGGAACGCAAAATCCAGCCTTGGAAGGATGGGCGGCTGGCAACAGGTTCAAACCCATCATCCGCTGGTTCGACGCGGCGCTTCTTGGCAGCTTTGCTTTTTTTCACTGCCATGAAATCGGTGCTGCCGCGCTTGCTCTTGCGGGTGGTTGGCGCTGGCTGGTCTTGGTCAACCGTGCGGGTTGCTTTGGTGTGCGATGGCTTGGTTGGCGCATCTACGGCTTGCGATACTGGCGCTGGTGCAGGCGTTGGCTGCGCCGCCAGTTTTTGCTCCAGCTGGGCAATCCGGTCATTCAATGCCTGCGTTGCTGCTTTGGAGTTTTCATCCATCGATGGCGGGGCGGCAGTTGCGGCCGCCAGTTTCTGGTTGAGCTGGTCTTGCGTTTGCTTCATCTGCTCAAGCTGCGCGGTTAATTCTGCGATGCGGCCCTCAAGTGGGTTCGGCGCAGCTGCCACTGGCAATGGTGCCTGCTGTTGCGGCGCAGGTTCAGCAACCGGGGCTACAACCGGCGTAATCATCGCAGTTGACGGCGCAGGATTAGTTGCGGCTGGATCCGGTTGCGCTGGTGTTGGCGCGGGTTGCTGGAATTCATTTGATGCGTGCGGGGTTGATGAATGGCCAGGCTGCAAATCCCACGTGTTCTGATTTTCAAGTGACGGCGTGGTGGGGGTTGATGCATCGCTAGCAAAAAATTGCTGATATCCAAAAAACGCGATGACTAACGCGGCGATACCGCCGCCAATCAGCGGCAATTGCTTCATCAACCCTGCGGGCGCTTGCATGCCAGACAGAGGCGATGCGCTGCCTGGCGCGGCTTGCTGCGGGTCATCCACTTCTGGGTCATGCTCTAAATCATGTTCCTGATCATGGTCTTCTTCATGATTCTGTTCGCCGTTATCATCCCCATCCGCATGTTGGCCATGTTCTGCATAATCATCTTCAAGCGGGCCTTCTTCAGCAAATGGGTCGCGCTTGGGTTGCGGCTCGGCTTCCAGCTGCTGGTCGTCTTCAGCAAGCTCGTCAATCGGCTGATCCCATTCTTCCTGTCCTGCGGCGTATTCTTCTTCACGCACGGAAGGGGTCACCGCATCATCGTAACGCGCATCATCATCGAAATCATTTTCGTTGCCCTGATTGTTTCCGGGGTTCGCGCCATGACGAAATGGGTCGTCTTTATCCATAGAACTGCCTCTTAGAGCCTGATATCGGTTGCGTGTAACGGGGTACTAATAACGGGGAGCCGATTGTATAATGTTGATGCCACTGTTCGCAAGAGATGAAGCAGGAACCGTGGTTAACCCCGTATTAGGGATAACATTACTGTTATTAATAAAGCCATCCGAAGAGGGGTAGCTAGGCGTGGGTTGTTGCTGCGGTATCTGCATAGGCGTTTCAATGACATTAGCGCTGCGGCCAGCCTGGCTTCCATCGGTCACGGAATTCACGAAAAATAATCCCATAGGCGTTCCAACCGCAACGCGGATAAGCGGCTTGGTTGCCGCCGCTTCCTCCCTGAAAAAGCCGCCTACGGTCATTGAGCCTTGCGCCAGGCCGCGATAGAGCCCATTTGCAATCCCTTGCCTGGATTGCTGCAACACGACTGTTTGCCCATTATTGCTGACAATGCTGTTCGATGGCGTACCCAGTGCCTGGCCAAATCCTTCAAGGAATCCAGCAGCAGCTGGTAAAATAACGCGCGTAAAATATCTATTATCTTTTTCGGTGACCAGCGCGCCCAAGGTTGTGTTAGGATCAACCGCCAGAATATCAGCCGCATAATCTTTTTTCTTATAGCTGATTTTGGTAAAATGGATGATGAGGTATTCGCGCCTTATTTCAAACGCACCAATCGCGCGGCCGCCTGCAAATGGGCCGGATAAAATTTGCGCAACAATCGGGCCTGGCGCATCGGAATTCGCTTCCATCAGCAATTCGCCGTAATAAATGCTTCCGGATGCCACGATGACTTTTGCATTTGGCGCTGTTGTGGCATTGACAGGCGTCGCCTGATGCGCGGATGCTTCCTGAATTTGAATGGTTTTGATTCCGGCAGGTCGCCAGCTGTCAAACAGATTGGTCATTTGCGATTGCATCTTGCTCAGCAATTCACTGTCCACCGTTTCAACGGGCGTCTGGTCTTGCTGGGCTGCTGGCGCCGCATCTTGCGGCGTATTGGGACGGAATTCCGCCAATGGGTCATATTGCGATTCATCGCCTTGATCGCCTAACCCTGCCTTTGTTTCATCGCCCGACACAGGCGTTGGGATAGCGCTCTTGCCTTGTTGCAGTGCTTCTTCCGCGCGCTTGATGGATGCATCGTTCACCGCGTCAACATACGCAGGCGGCGCTTTGGCACCGGGCGCTTCGGTCAGGCCCGGCGCGGAGCGCACGGATGTTCCCGGAATATCCTTTTCATTGCCCGAGAAAATCGCGATGGCCGCAGCAGCCAGCGCGCCAACAATTACCACCAGCACAAACATCTTGAACAATGGACTGCCCTGCCATGCGGCGGCAATATTATTCGCCATAGTGGGCTTGGCGGCAGACGCACGCTGTACCGTGGCTTCTGAAAAGTCTTGGTCAAAATCATCAGGTGCATTCGTCATGATTATTCTTCTTCCTTGGGTGCCACGCGCGCGCGAACCAGCACACCATTATCCGACATGATAAGAACAGGCGTTTCGGTCAATTCGTATACCGTTGTGCCATCGGCAGATGACACGCTTGAATCCCAAGCCGGTGATAACATGGTCAAAGGGGTGCGTACAAACATGCGGCTATTCACCGTCCATGCCATGGTGCGACTGTCAGCGCCATTGATGCGAACGCGCTTTGCTTCTGGCGGCGGCGCATTATCAAGGAAGCCCATGATTTCGGCAGATCCTGCTTGCAACCTGTTTTTCTTGTCAATCAGTGAAAGCTTGGCGTTCGGGCCAAGGCGCGGAACGCGCGCATCAAAACGGTAATCCACCGTCGCGCCGCCGGAAGCGAGCTTGAAAATAATCGGTGTCGATAAATCTTGCAGCAGCACCGAAAGATTACCGTAACCAAAACGTGTCAGCGGCATCACGCGAATGACATGGTTGCCGCCACCTGTCTTGCTTACTTCAAAATTTCCGCCAATGCCTAAATCAAGAATGGGCCATGGCTCGCCCGTCGCATCAAGAATCGTGATGGTGGTCACATAGCCCGATGAGATGTTGATGGTGGGCGGCTCCGAACCCGGTTCGAGCGATAATGTTTTAATGCGCACCTGGCCGCGTGGCTGTCCGGAAGATGGTGGAACGGATGCACGCTGCGTGCGTTCATAACGGCTCATCGTGTCACGCACTTCATTGGGGCCAAGCGGCACAAGACCTTCGTAAGCGCGTTCGAATGTTGTTTGGTATCTTTGCTTTTTTGCATCGTAAAATGAGCGCTCTGCTTCATTGCGAATGGCTGTATCCAAACGGCTTTCCTGCGGCAAGGGCGGCGGATCAAGCGGCATCATGCTTGAACCGGGGCGATCCACGCTTGCTTTTCTTCCCATTGCTTCAGGTTCTGGCGCAGGTGCCGTTGTAGTGGTTGTCGTTGTGATTGGCGCAACTGGTGCTGATGTGTCCGTTGAAATGGTCAGCGGAGGCGCTGCCGTTGGCACATCCATCGTTGTAGTGGTTGTCGTTGTGGTGGTTGAAGAAGTTGGAAGCGGCGCAGCGCTTTCCGATGCAATCGGCATTGCAAGCGCTGGCGTGTCCATCGGTGGCGGCGCAAGATTTGCTTCGGTTGACGACATCGCGGATGGTAAAGGCAATGCTGCGACGGATGGCGAAGCGGATGCAACAATCGATGCTGGCGGTAACGCCGTTGCGGGTTCAGGAAGGGTTAGTGGCGAAGCAAGTGCGGCTGGTAAAATGGTCTGTGCATAAGCTGTGGAAATGTCTGTGCATAGAGATGCGGCGAGAAGTCCGACAAGCAATGCCTTACCGCAAACGGTTGAAGACCGTAATGGTTTGCTGAACAATGATTTAAACGCACGAATCGTCATCTTTTTTCACTAGAATCTTCTTCAAGACTCCCGTCAATGCTCCAACCCACATCAGATTCTATTTTTCCCGCCCCTATGGCATGAAAGAATCAAACATCACGAGAGTAGAGAGTGGAATGTTAACGAGAAGTAAAGATGCCCGATTTGCGGGGGTACCGGATGCCGGTTCACAGAATCGCTGTGTTAGATTTGCTGCCACCCATCAATGGCAACGCCTTCGGGATGTTCAAGGGTAGATGCCTTAATGAAGGTAATTTGCAGGACGCTGCGCACGGGCACAATGCGCTTACCAGCCTGATAGGTGGTAATGGTTGGAACCTGAACAACCCATTGCTGTTCGCCAACGGCATTCGGCCCCTCTTCCACAATCACGGCATTTTCAACCGCGACATTGGTCAGCACCTGCTGGTTGACCTTGATTTTGTCAAGACGGCCTTCTTTCAAATACGCTTTTGCAAAACGCAGCCATGCTTCTTCGGTGAACAGGCGGCGTGATTTGAGCAACCGTTCATCGGCATTGTTAAACCCGAAGGTCAATACTTCGGTTGCGACATTCATCGCCATGTTGGTGATACCCGTGCGCGTGAGGTTCGGGTAATCAAGCGGCTTCATTGTCGCAAGGCGTTCAGGAATACGTTCACGGTCAAGCACGCTGAAGTGATAAAAATACGTATCCGCGAACATGAAGTAAACGAGAAACACGCAGAACACCAGCATGGCGATGACGTACGATAAAATCGTGACAAGGCCGCGCGCAAAACGGAACTGCGCCGATGAGCCAACGGGCGCGGGCTCGGACGGATGAAAGACGACCTTATAAACCTGTTCGGGTTTAATGGCGGTGGTGGGGCGTTTTGTTGCCATACGCTCTCGCGACTGGTTACGGACTTTTTTGCACGCGGCTCAGAATATTTTCTTCGCCCACTACCCATTGGCCAAATGCAATGCCATCGGGATTTTCAAGGAAATCGATGCGGTCAACGCGCACTTGCAATTTGCCATGAAACGGTTGCGGCGGATCCTGGCCGTCATACACAATGCTGATGGGCATGGAAAGGAACCACACATACGCGCCCTCCTTCGTCATCGCTTTCTTCAGGATTTGCGGCGCGCCTTCAACCTTCAACTGCACAACCAGCTTGTTTTTTTCAATCGCTTCAATCAGGCGCGAATCCTTAAGCGCGGCGTGAAAGTCGATGCGGCCTGCCTGCGTGAATTTGCTGTTCGCTTTATCCAGACTGGTGCGGTAATTCAGGTAATCCATCTGCATGACTTCGCGCGCTGTTTTGGCAACCCATGTAATGACCTGGTCATCCTGGAAGTATGGTTCGGCAATCGGTTCAATCGGCATGATGCGGCCATCGACGTTGGTCGCAAAGAACACATGCTTCACATCACTGGATAAAACCAGATACACAATCGCGGCAATCAGCGCGATGATGACCCCGCCCTGCACGAGCGCTACTTTTAAAAGCGAACGGTAACCGTCGCGGTAAAAGCTATTGCGGATTAAAACGGTTTGAACGGCATCTTGTTTATTCATATTACCAGCGACCCTACGATACGACTTTTGCTATCACGAGCGATTGCGCGCCCTCTTTTACAAGAAGTAGCGCAGAGCGAGTGAAACGCCGCAATGGTTGAAATCATCCAGCGCGCAGTACATGAATAAAATTTAAAGATGCTTCGTTTAAGAAAACTTAAGGAGTGATTTGCCCTTAATCAGATGCCGCCCGATGAAACATCAACATCCGGCAGTCCGGATGCGGAACGATACTCAGGAGAGCCTTTGCAATTGCCGCAAATGCGGTTATGGCGGCCTTGCGATTGGAAACGGCTTAGGCACATCAGGCAAATGCGGTGTGAAAGCTGTGCAGGTGTGGTTTGCAATTGCGCGGAAAGACGGGCTGCATTGCGTAAATTGGCAAGACCGGATTCTGCATCGCCTGTTTTCTTGGGTTTGCGTCCGGGAGCGAAACGACGTTGCAAGCCAAGGCGCGCAGCTCTGGTCATCACGGCAGCAACAGAACGGTTCAGGGTAACAGCAATTGATTCTGGCTTTTCGCCCTTTGACCACAGGTTAGTCAAAATCTCATCCTGTTCAGTCCAGGATAGAGTCATGGTCGGCTGGGTATTACGGAAACCACCGTCACCCCCCAAATCTTTGCTGTTATCTTCTGGATCACCAGCAGCCATGCAATTAAAAACCTTCTAATCAGTTGCGATACTGATATAGGGCATTGAAACTAAAACTGCAATAGATTCCTAAAAAGGTTTCAGGAAGCCTAGCCAATACCGCAAACGGAATGAATACCAGCGATTTCATGAGGATATGAGGGCTATTCACCTCTCTTTAACATCGCTCCCTTATATGTGGAAGCTTAGATTTCTCCTGCCCATCTCACAAAAAGGCACTCCCCCATGGCTCTTCGCACCGGAAACGACACGCTCGGCACACGCCGCACCCTGACCGCCAACGGCAAATCCTACGACTATTATAGTCTCAAAGCCGCAGAGCAGAAAATTGGCAGCATCGCTGGCCTTCCCTATTCCTTGAAAATCCTTTTGGAAAACTTGCTGCGTTTTGAAAACGGCACCACCGTGAATGTCGATGACATCAAGGCGATTGCTGAATGGCTCAAGACCAAAAAGAGCGATCGCGAAATTGCATACCGCCCTGCCCGCGTATTGATGCAGGATTTCACCGGTGTTCCAGCCGTGGTTGATTTGGCCGCAATGCGTGAAGCCGTGAAAAGCTTTGGCGGTAATGTTGAATCCGTAAACCCGTTATGCGCTGTTGATTTGGTTATCGACCACTCCGTGATGGTTGATAAATTCGGCGATAAGAATGCGTTTGCTTATAACGTTGCCAAGGAATTTGAACGCAACGGCGAACGTTATGCATTCCTTCGCTGGGGCCAGCAGGCATTTGAAAATTTCCGCGTGGTTCCGCCAGGCACCGGCATTTGCCACCAGGTAAACGTTGAATATCTCGCACAAGTTGTGTGGACCGATAAGGATCAAACAGGCAAACAAATTGCATATCCTGATACGCTGGTGGGCACTGATAGCCACACGACTATGGTGAACGGCATGGCCGTTCTGGGTTGGGGCGTTGGCGGTATTGAAGCGGAAGCGTGCATGCTCGGCCAGCCAACATCGATGCTCATTCCCGAAGTGATTGGTTTCAAGCTCAAGGGCAAGCTCAAGGAAGGTTGCACGGCAACTGACCTTGTGCTCACCGTCACCAACATGCTGCGCAAAAAAGGCGTGGTGAATAAATTCGTAGAATTTTTTGGCCCTGGCCTTGATACACTTCCGCTTGCTGACCGCGCGACGATTGCCAATATGGCACCGGAATACGGCGCAACCTGCGGTATCTTCCCGATTGATGCGGAAACCATTCGCTATTTGAACTTCACCTGCCGCGATGCTGACCGCGTTGCATTGGTTGAAGCTTATGCAAAAGAACAAGGCATGTGGCGCGATGCACATACGCCAGATCCTGTATTCACCGATACACTTGAGCTTGATTTATCCAGCGTTGAACCATCCCTTGCTGGCCCGCGCCTGCCGCAAGACCGCGTGGCATTGTCAAAGGTTGCGTCGGCGTTTGAAGAAGATTTGAAGAAATACAAAATCGAAGGCGATGCACGTAATACCAAAACACAAGTGGAAGGCACCAACTACACCGTTACTCATGGTGACGTTGTTATTGCCGCCATCACCTCATGCACCAACACATCAAACCCAAGCGTGATGGTTGCAGCGGGTCTTGTTGCAAAGAAAGCGGTTGAAAAAGGGTTGACCGTGAAGCCTTGGGTGAAGACATCCCTTGCTCCTGGCAGCCAAGTTGTGACCGATTATCTGCACTCCGCTGGCCTTGATATGCCGCTCGATATGCTGGGCTTTAACTTGGTTGGTTATGGTTGCACAACCTGCATCGGTAACTCCGGCCCATTGCCTGAAGCTGTTTCGGCTGCCGTTACCAAAGGTAACCTAGCCGTTGCCGCGGTACTTTCCGGTAACCGCAATTTCGAAGGCCGCGTAAATCCACAAACCAAAGCAAACTATTTGGCATCACCGCCATTATGCGTTGTGTATGCATTGACCGGCACTGTGACGATTGATTTTGAAAAAGACCCAATCGGCACTGGCCGTGATGGCAAGCCTGTGTTCCTCAAGGACATCTGGCCAAGCAATCAGGAAGTTGCGGCGACCGTTGAAAAATGCCTGACACCAAAAATGTTCCATGACCGCTACGCCGATGTGTTCAAAGGCCCAACCGAATGGCAGAAGGTCAAGACCGCAACGGGTCTGACCTATCAATGGGATCCTGTTTCAACATACGTGAAACATCCGCCATTGTTTGAAGGCATGCAAAAGCAACCAACCAAGGTGACTGATATTCTGCGCGCAAAACCATTAGCCGTGTTTGCAGACAGCATCACCACCGACCACATCTCTCCTGCTGGCGATATCAGCGCGAAGAGCCCTGCTGGCACCTATTTGGTTGAACACAAAGTAACCAAGGAAGATTTCAATTCCTACGGCGCACGCCGCGGTAATCACGAAATCATGATGCGCGGTACATTTGCCAACATCCGCATCAAGAATGAATTATTGCCGGGCACTGAAGGCGGTATTACCAAATATCTGCCAACAGGTGAAACCATGCCAATTTATGATGCAGCGATGCGTTATATTGCAGCGAATGTTCCATTGATGATTATCGCCGGTAAAGAATACGGCACAGGTTCAAGCCGTGACTGGGCAGCAAAGGGTACTAAGCTGCTAGGTGTGCGCGCTGTAATCGCCGAAAGCTTCGAGCGTATTCACAGAAGCAATCTGGTAGGCATGGGCGTTCTTCCACTGGAATTCAAAAACGGCATGACACGTGCTGATTTGAAACTGGATGGCAGCGAAGACTTATCCATCGTTGGTATTGAAAAAGGCTTGAAGGCGGGTATGGAATTATTCCTCACCATCTCCAAAGCTGGAACACCAGACCGTCAGGTTCCGCTGAAATGCCGCATCGATACAGCCGATGAAGTTGAATACTACCAAAACGGTGGCATTCTGCCCTTCGTTCTACGCAGCATGATGGCCGCTTAATTGAGTTATATAACGAACCGAGTATACTAACCTTGTAACTCACGAGGTAGTCGACATGAAAAAAGTTGCTTGGTTGCTTTGTTTATCCATATTTATTCTTGGAGGGGTATTGCTATCCCCATCGTCATATGCAGCAGAGTTTAGTGATAAAGAATTCTGCAAGGCCATGACTGATTTAATGACAAACATAAATAAAGATGCCGGGCAAATGGTAGATGCCACCACAAGAAACGATGGTGGCGCTGTCTTATGTAATTCTAAAATAGTCGACTATAAAAAGTTTCTCAAAGCACCTTCAACAGCAATGCGTGAAGGTTGGAAAGAAAGAAAAAACGCACAGTGGAATGAGATTTATTGCAAAGGCCCGTTTCTTGATGCAATTAGAAATGGCTGGACAATATCCACGACACTGACAACGATTGATGGTGATAGAACTTGGATCAAGGCTAATTGCAAATAACTTTCTTTAATCCATTACTTATCCGCAACCAGCTTACGGCTAACGCCCCAGTTTTCGAGCTCGATTTCCTCGATAACAATATGCGTGGCTTCAGGGCGCTTGTTTAAAACGCGTGACAACGTATCCGTGATACCTTCCACGATTTCGCGTTTTTGTTCTTTGGTCACACCTGTCTTGGTGATTTTAACATTTACAAATGGCATGGTCTCTCCTTTTTAAAACTCGTTATTAAAACAGCCCGAGCGGTTGTTCCGCGTAGCGGAACAGAGCGAATGGCAATTTAAAAAAGCCCGAAAATCTTTCCGTCCATATTGACGCCGATTTTTTCGGCCGCTGGTTCACGCGGCAGACCGGGCATCGTCATAATATCGCCCGCTAATGCCACCACAAATCCCGCACCTGCGCTTAACCGCACATCACGGATTGGAAATACAAAATTTTCCGGCGCGCCCATCAATGCAGGGTCGCTTGAAAAACTATATTGCGTTTTGGCAATGCAGATAGAAAGTTTGCCGTAGCCATCTTTTTCAAATTGCTCCAGCTTCTTCTCGGCCTTTGCATCAATCGCCACATCCTTCGCGCGGTAAATGGTCTGTGCGATGGTTTTGATTTTATCCTTTAATGATAGGCTTTCTTCGTAAATCGGCTTGAAATTGGCCGTGCCGCCTTCCGCCAGTTTCACAACCGTTTCCGCCAAGGCCTTCGCGCCCTTACCGCCTTCACCCCAATGGGTGCACATATGCACAGGCACGCCCATATCGATACACGCATCGATGACCACTTTGCCTTCGGCTTGCGTATCCGATGAAAAATGGTTGATGGCAACCACCACGGGCAGGCCATATTTTTTCATATTCTCCACATGGCGCTGTAAATTGGTGAGGCCGCACTTTACCGCATCCGTATCCTCGCGGTTTAAATCGGTTTTCGAAACGCCGCCATGAAGTTTGAGTGCGCGAATGGTTGCAACCACAACAGCCGCATCCGGTTTCAAACCCGATTGTCTGCATTTGATATCAAGGAATTTTTCTGCGCCCAAATCCGCGCCAAAGCCCGCTTCGGTCACGACATAATCGCCTAGTTTCAGCGCCGCATTTGTTGCAATCACGCTGTTGCAACCATGCGCAATATTTGCGAACGGGCCGCCATGAATGAAGGCTGGCGTACCTTCCAATGTCTGCACCAAATTGGGGTTAATTGCGTCTTTTAACAGCGCTGCCATTGCGCCTGTTGCTTTGATATCCGCCGCAGTTACAACGCCGCCGCCTTGCTTTTGCGCAATCACCATTTTATCAAGACGCGCTTTCAAATCATCGCTGTCTTTGGCCAAACAGAAAATTGCCATCACTTCCGATGCAACGGTAATATCAAACCCGTCTTCACGCGGAATTCCGTTATTGCCTAAGCCCACAATCGTTTGACGAAGCGCGCGGTCATTCATATCCATCGCGCGTTTTAAATTTATTTTGCGCGTGTCGATGTTGAGCGCATTGCCCCAATACATGTGATTATCCAAAAGCGCCGCGAGCAAATTATGCGCCGCCGTGATGGCATGAAAGTCACCCGTGAAATGCAAATTAATATCTTCCATCGGGCCGACTTGCGCATAGCCACCACCGGTTGCGCCGCCCTTCATCCCAAAGCATGGGCCAAGCGACGGTTCACGAAGCGCGATGACGGTTTTTTTTCCAATCAGCGTCAACGCATCGCCAAGGCCAATCGTCGTGGTCGTCTTTCCTTCGCCCGCTGCGGTCGGGTTGATGGCGGTGACGAGGATAAGTTTGGGATGTTTGCGCGGCGGTGTTTTTTTGAGCCAGCCAAGGTCGATTTTGGCCTTGGTATGCCCATAACGGAACAATACACCCTCTGGTATGCCTAGTTTGGCGGCAATCGCTTCAATCGGGGCAAGCGGGGTTTTCTGGGCAATCTCAAGGTCGATGGTGGAAGCCATTTTCAGGTCTTTCGTTAGGCTAGTTGTTTCATATCAGCGACAGGGGTGCAAAAAATGCTTTATTTACTGATAAGCAGCGTGAGTCGCTTGGAATTGTCGCATGCCCCGTGCTAATAATCCGCATCAATTATTTAAGCTTTGTTGGAGTTAAAGAGTTATGGGTAACCCACATTCACATGGCGCGCAATGCAGCCATGATGCACCGCAGAAACATGGCCAAGAAGAATGCCCAGATAATGGACATGATGAAAGCAAACGGGATTTTATCTTTATTTCAGCCGCATCGATGGCAGCCGTTGGAACAGGCGTGGTCGCATGGCCGTTTGTTGCAACCTTAGGCCCTGCAAAAGATACGCTGGCGCTTTCCACCACCGAAATCGATTTATCGCCTATTCAAGAGGGTCAAGCCGTCACTGTGATGTGGCGCGGCAAGCCTGTATTCATCCGCCGCCGCACCGCGCAAGATATTGAACTTGCCCGCAAGGTGGATGGCGATGCCACAGCATTCAACAGCCTGCGCGATAAGCAAAAGGATACTGACCGCGTCAAGCAATCCACCTTTGGCGGAAAAGAAATGCCGCAATGGCTGGTAATGGTTGGCGTGTGCACTCATTTGGGCTGCGTGCCAATGGGCCAGAAACCAACCGATATGCGTGGCGATTTTGATGGCTGGTTCTGCCCATGTCATGGGTCGCACTATGATAGCGCAGGCCGCATCCGCAAAGGCCCAGCACCGCATAATCTTGCTGTCCCTACCTATACCTTCCTTTCCGAAAACCGCATTCGCATTGGCTAATAGGCCAGTTAATATACCAATTCACTACAAGGATTTTTTCTATGGCCGGCAACACCACCCCAACCGATTTTGGCAACCCCGTTATCAACTGGATTGATAAGCGCCTGCCAGTATTCACGATGATGCAAAAGGAATACGGCGTATTCCCGACCCCGCGTAATTTCAATTACCTGTGGAACTTTGGCGCGATTGCCATGGTGATGCTGATGGTGATGATTGCATCCGGCCTTGTGCTGGCGATGCACTACACCGCAGACACCAAACTGTCATTCAACGTTGTTGAACGCATCATGCGCGATGTCGATTACGGCTGGCTTGTGCGCTACATCCACATGAACGGCGCATCCATGTTCTTTATCGCCGTTTATGTTCACATCTTCCGCGGCCTTTACTACGGTTCCTACAAGCAACCACGCGAATTGCTATGGATTTTGGGCGTACTCATTCTGCTGCTGATGATGGCAACCGCATTCATGGGCTATGTGCTTCCTTGGGGCCAAATGAGCTTCTGGGGCGCAACCGTTATTACCAACCTGTTCAGTGCCATTCCGCTGATTGGCGATACCATCGTGACATGGCTGTGGGGCGGTTTCTCGGTTGATAATCCAACCCTTACCCGCTTCTTTGCGCTGCACTTCCTGTTGCCATTCGTGATCCTTGGCGTTGTGTTCCTGCATATCGCGGCACTGCACGTATCGGGCTCCAACAACCCGCTGGGCATTGAACCAAAATCGGATAAGGACACGGTTCCATTCAGCCCTTATTACACCGTAAAGGATTTGTTCGGCGTTTGCGTGTTCCTGATTATCTACGCAGCGTTCGTGTTCTATGCACCGAACTATATGGGTCACCCAGATAACTACACCCCGGCTAACCCGATGGTCACGCCACCGCATATCGTCCCTGAATGGTACTTCCTGCCCTTCTATGCAATTTTGCGTTCCTTCACCATCGATATCGTCATCCCGTTCACGGATATTATCATCATCTCCTCCAAGCTTGGCGGCGTGCTATTGATGTTTGGATCGATTGCGATGATGTTCATCCTGCCTTGGCTTGACACATCACCTGTCCGCTCGGCGCGTTTCCGCCCGCTTTATCAGAAATTCTTCTGGTTGCACTTGGCGGTGTGCATCACGCTGGGCTTCATGGGCGCAAAGCCGCCTGAAGGCATCTACACGGTTATCAGCCAGATTTGCACGTTCCTGTACTTCGCGCATTATCTCATCGTGCTGCCTTTGCTGAACAAGTATGAAAAGCCGTTGCCGCTGCCACCCAGCATCCACGAAGCCATTCTTGCCCAAAAGAAATAAGATTAAAGATAAATCCGGAGTTTTATGCCTATGAACCGTTTTTTTGCAGCTCTTACATTAGCGACAATACTACTGGCGTTCCCCGCAGGGGCCAATGAAGCGGAAAGTCAACTTCGCACGCCACAGGGCGGCTGGCCGCAATCAGGCATTTTTGGAACATATGACCGTGGCGCATTGCAGCGCGGATTCCTGGTTTATAAACAGGTTTGCGCAGCCTGCCATTCCATGAACCTGCTCAGTTTCCGCAACCTTGCATCCATCGGCTATAACGAAGACGAGGTAAAAGCGATTGCTTCGGAATACACGGTAACCGATGGCCCGAACGATGAAGGCGCGATGTTTGAGCGCCCCGCAATGCCGTCCGACCGTTTCCATGCACCATTCCCGAATGAAAAAGCCGCGCGCGCAGCAAACAATGGCGCATATCCGCCTGATTTATCCTTGATTGTAAAGGCGCGCCTTAATGGCGAGGATTATCTCTATTCCATTCTGACCGGTTACACTGCCGCGCCCGAAGATATGAAAATGATGCCGGGCATGAACTACAACGACACCTATCCTGGCCATCAAATTGCGATGCCATCGCCACTATCGGGCGATGATCTGGTTTCCTACAGCGATGGCACCAAGGCAACCAAGGAACAAATGGCCAAGGATGTAACCCAATTCCTTGCATGGGCAGCCGAACCGCACATGGAAGACAGAAAGCGCATGGGTGCCCGCGCCATTATCTTCCTTCTGGTGATGGCTGGCATTTTCTATGCTGCGAAGCGTAGCCTGTGGCGTGACTTGCACTAAGCAATCGCCCCAGTAAAAAACGAAAAAACCCAAAAACACAAAACCCTGCCGCAGACGCTGGCAGGGTTTTTTATTATACCTATGAATTGGCCTTTAAGAATTCACTTCCCGATGGCAGCGACGGTTCTGGTTGGCTTCTCCCGCAAGAAAGCGCGCTACGCTGCGCAGGGTTTTGCCTGATACGCGGAAGAATGCTGCACAGGCTGCGTTCACGCTCATGAGCGCCTTCTCAAGCCCTGTCTTGTTATCTCCGATATACATGGCCCCTCCAAACATACATAAAATTTTTTATAGTTTTTATGGTTCCGACTATAATCCATACTGGTTAAGTATGGATTAAGAAACATACTTAAAATAAAGGGGTTCTTAGCTTTTTGATTTTCAAGAGGATTTTCTGGTGCGCTAACCAAGCTAGCATGAAAAACACACCTGCTACTGATTATCAATCAAGCCTGTTAATCCAATAATGCGTGGCTGGTTTTGATGTAACCCAGCGTTGCAATCAGCGGCAAGGCAACCTGGCTGCGCTTGCTTTCGTCAACAAGGTCAGCGGTGTTCAGTGCGGTTTGCATCGTATCGCGCCAGCGCTCGTCCCTGTACAGATCTTTTTCAGCACGTGCGCGCATCGCCAATATCAACGCTTGCTGTTCTGGCTGGCTTGGGCTTGCGCGCAGATTAATCAGCTTCGTCATGATAGCGGTTGCACGCTTGGCATCATTGCGGCGCATTGCCGTTTCAACCAGCGTGGCATAGGCTTCAGCCTTTTGATCAAGGCCCTTTAAATCGTTGATGAAGTTTTCGGTCATATCATATTCCCCGCGCTTGCCCAGTTCTTCAATCGCCGCTGAAATCGTCCATGGGTTTTGTTCCATAACCACGCGCAGCATATTCAAGGCAGTTTCTGGGTCACCCATCGCCGCCGCCGCAACAGCCAGTTCGGGCGGCGTGCTTTCATCGCGGTTTTCGGTTTTCACATTGATGAATTGCTCGCTTTCAATCGCATCATAAATCTTCTTACCTTCCCCTTCGCGATCGGTGATCTTGAGTGCCTGCGCAACGATGCTCTTTTGCCAGCTGCATTGATTATCTTCGACATAATCGCGGGCCTGGTCTGCATATTGGCGGGCTTCCACCGCATTATTGTTCCATATGGCCTGCTTGGTCATATCCATCAGGTTATAGAGCTTGGAGGAGCAATCGCTGATGCGCTGTGAAATCTTGAATGATTGATCCTTTTCGCCAATCAGCATCATCGCGCGCGCAAGGAACATGAGTGACTCTTGATTGTCATTCACTTTGCTCTTGGTCATGAGCGCATTGAGAAACGGCAGGATAATATCGCGCGCACGATCTGGCTGGCCCAGCAAATGATAGGCAACCCCCAGCGATAGCCAATCCCAGCGCGCGCTTATAATCGGGTGCTCCAGCGCAGGCAGCAGCGTTTCAATACGGTACAGGAAGCAGGCATCGGTTGATGGGCCGGTTGCGGTTGCAATGCCATGTTCAGCCAGGAAGTCTTCAACATAATTGCCGCGCTCGCATGACAGGCTGCGGATGCGGCTGCGGAAATCCAGAATATCGAAATCGCCAATGAACTGATTGGTAATCAATTGCACCGCAATCGTGCTTTCAGGATAATCGTTCACAATCTTTTTCAGGGATTTATCAGCGCCGCGCAGCAAGCGTACTGCTTCGCGTGTGTCATAGGTCGCGCCGGCACGGCGGATAAGCTGCATCGCTTCGGTAAAGGTGCGGTTCGCCTGTTGGTTTGGATCGTCTGCAAAGGCGGGGGCCATCACAGACGATGCCAAAAGCGCAGTTAAGCAAAACAGGAGGAAAAACCGGAACAAGATATAACCAGCGAGCTTGGGGCTAATGAATTGAGGAACCTAGCCAAATTAAGGTTTTCCACAGGCAAAGGCAAGGGGCGAAGGGAAAAAGCCTTAAAAGACCGTATCTGTTACGCTGTCCTCACGCAAAAGGCGGGCTGGATAGCAGCGAGGTCATCTCCTTGGACAATAGACCCGCAATGCGCTGGCGCTGGGCGGCATCACGCAATAACGCTTCATCCTTGATGCTGGAAAGAAACCCGGTTTCCAAAAGGATGGACGGAATATCGGGCGCGCGCAGCACCGCAAAATTGGCGGCACGCATGGGGTTATCCAGCAATTGCCATTTGCCGCGCATGCCGCGCACAATTTGCTTTTTGGCTTTTAACGCCGCATTGCGCGTATGGCGCGCGGTTAAATCCATAAGAATGGCGGCAACATCCGGCTCAGTGCCTTTTAAATCCACGCCGCCAATCTCATCAACGCTGTTTTCACGGTCTGCCAACTCGCGCGCAAATTTATCTGTGCCTTTTTCCGAAAGTGAATACGCGGATAACCCACGGGC